>JAIOJF010000029.1 GCA_019911965.1 Paracoccaceae bacterium
CGATGGCCCAGTGGAAGCGCAGGTTCCTGGCGCAATAGGTGGCGAGGTCGCGGCGGCGGGCGGCCTTGCGCATCGCGGCGGTGGCGGATTCGAGCGTGCGGGAGAGCGCCCGGCGGGGGGCGTCGGGCATGCCCCCGGCGCGCGTGCCCGCATGGCCGTCCAGCACGGCGCGAAGCTCGTAGAGGTCGGCGACTTCCTTGGGCGAGAACTCACGGACGAAGACGCCGAGGTTCTTGCGCGCCACGACGAGGCCCATCGCCTCCAGCTCGCGAAGGGCCTCTCGCACCGGCACGCGCGAGACTCCGAGGCGTTCGGCGACATCCGGCTCGTTGATTCGGGCGCCCGGGGCGAGGTCGCCCGCGAGGATCAGGCCCAGCACCTCCTCCCGCACCACCTTCGCGAGCGAGACGCCGCGCACCGCCGCCACCGTCGGGGCCGCGGGCTCGGTGGTCCAGGGGAAGGTCGGGATGTCGGGCATGGCGTGGGCGCGAAGAGTATATCGTATACGATACGGCAGGTAAGAGCCGTCCCACCCTGCAACGCGGGCCTGCCCCTCCTCCCCCGGACTTATAATCGGAACCGGTCTACGGAACCGGTCTACAGAACCGGTCTACGGAACCGGTCTATTCAGGTATCGCAGCCATGGCGCCCCAGACCGGGGAATAGACCGGTTCCGTAGACCGGTTCTGTAGACCGGTTCCGTAGACCGGTTCCGACTAGAGGAGACCCCCATGGCAGCCAACCTCCAGGCCGTCGCGCAGGCCATTCCCACCGTGAAACTGTTCATCGACGGCCAGTTCGTCGAGTCGAAGACCACCGAGTGGAAGGACGTGGTGAACCCCGCCACGCAGCAGGTGCTCGCGCGCGTGCCCTTCGCCACGGCGGACGAGCTGGAGCGGGCCATCGCCGCGGCGGAGAAGGCGTACAGGCACTGGCGCACCACCCCCGTCGGCGCCCGCAAGCGCGTGATGCTCAAGTTCCAGGAAGTCGTCCGCCGCGACATGAAGAAGCTCGCCGCCTGCCTCACCGCCGAGCAGGGCAAGACCCTGGCCGACGCCGAGGGCGACGTGTTCCGCGGGCTTGAAGTCGTGGAACACGCCTGCTCCGTGGGGTCGCTGCAGATGGGCGAGCACCTCGAGCAGGTCGCCGGCGGCGTGGACGTCTACGCCATCCGCCAGCCCATCGGCGTGTGCGCCGGCATCACGCCCTTCAACTTCCCGGCCATGATTCCGCTGTGGATGTTCCCGATGGCGATCGTCTCGGGCAACACCTTCGTGCTCAAGCCCTCCGAGCAGGACCCGATGACGCCCATGCTGCTCGCCGAGCTGGCGCTGGAGGCGGGCGTGCCCCCGGGCGTGCTCAACATCGTGCACGGCGGCAAGCTCGCCGTGGATACGCTCTGCACGCACCCCGTGATCCAGGCCGTCTCCTTCGTCGGCTCCACCGCCGTCGGCCACCACGTCTACAACCTCGCCAGCACGCACGGCAAGCGCGCGCAGTGCATGATGGGCGCCAAGAACCACGCGGTCGTCCTCCCCGACGCCTCCAAGGACCACTCCCTCAACGCGCTCGTGGGCGCGGGCTTCGGCGCCGCCGGCCAGCGCTGCATGGCGATCAGCGTGGGCGTGCTGGTGGGCGAGGCGCAGCGGTGGATCCCGGACATCGTCGAGAAGGCGAAGAGCCTGAAGGTCAGCGCGGGCACCGAGCCCGGCGCGGACCTCGGCCCGCTCATCTCGAAGAACGCGCTCGCCCGCGTGACTTCCCTCATCGAGGCCGGCGTCAAGGAAGGCGCGAAGCTCGAGCTCGACGGCCGCGGCCTCAGGGTGCCCGGCTACCCGGACGGCAACTTCGTCGGCCCGACGGTCTTCTCCGGCGTGAAGCCCGGCATGCACATCTACAAGGAGGAGATCTTCGGCCCGGTGCTGTGCCTCGTGGGCGTCGATACCCTGGATGAGGCCATCGCCTTCGTGAACGCGAACCCCTTCGGCAACGGCACGGGCATCTTCACGCAGTCCGGCGCCGCCGCGCGCAAGTTCCAGTACGAGGTGGACGCGGGCCAGGTCGGCATCAACGTGCCCATCCCGGTGCCGGTCCCCTACTTCAGCTTCACCGGCTCGCGCGGCTCCAAGCTGGGCGACCTCGGCCCCTACGGCAAGCAGGCGGTGCAGTTCTACACGCAGGTGAAGACGGTGACGGCGCGCTGGTTCGACGACGCGGCCACCGCCGGCCGCGTGCACACGACCATCAGCCTCAAGTAGGCGCCGTGAAGATCGGCTTCGTCGGCCTGGGCCACATGGGCGGCCCCATGTGCGCGAACCTGCTCGCGGCCGGCCACGCGGTGCGCGCCTTCGACATCGTGCCGGCGAACGTGGAGCGCGCGGTGGCCAGGGGCGCGGTGAAGGCGACCTCGGTCGCGGACTGCGTCGCGGGCGTGGAAGCCGTCGTCACGATGCTCCCCTCCTCGCCCCACGTGCGAAGCGTCTATATCGGCGAGGCCGGCGTCATCGCCCACGCCCGGGCCGGCACGCTCCTCGTCGACAGCTCCACGATCGACCCGCTCACGGCGCGCGAGGTGGCCTTCGACGCGGCCGCCCGGGGCCTGCCGATGGTGGACGCCCCCGTCTCCGGCGGCACCGCCGGCGCCGAGGCCGCCACCCTCACCTTCATGGTGGGCGGCGCGGAAAGGGACTTCGAGGCCGCGAAGCCGCTCCTCGCCTGCATGGGCAGGAACCTCGTGCACTGCGGCGCCATCGGCAACGGCCAGGTCGCCAAGATCTGCAACAACCTCATGCTCGCCATCGGCATGATCGCCACGAGCGAGGGCATGGCCCTTGCCGCGAAGCTGGGCATGGACCCGAAGGTGTTCGCCGGCATCGTGAACACCTCCAGCGGCCGCTGCTGGAGCTCCGACACCTACAACCCCTACCCCGGCGTCCTCGGGAACGCGCCCGCCTCGCGCGGCTACTCGGGCGGCTTCGGCGCGGACCTCATGCTCAAGGACCTCGGGCTCGCCACCGAAGCCGCGCGCACCGCAGGCGTCCCCGTGCTCGCCGCCGCGCTCGCGCAGCAGCTCTACCAGAAGCACTCGGCCGACGGGCACGGCGGCAAGGACTTCTCCTCGATCATCCTCCAGTACCTCAAGGCGGCCCCGTGATCTCGCACACCCTCGAAGGCCACACGGCCGTCATCGTCATCGACAACCCGCCGGCCAACACCTGGACGCCCGAGAGCCTGCGCGCGCTGGAGGCGCTCGTGCGCGAGCTGGACGCCGACCGCTCCGTCTACGCGGCCGTCATCACCGGCGCGGGCGGGAAGTTCTTCTCCGCCGGCGCGGACCTCAAGAAGTTCGCCGGCGACAAGGTGCATGCGCGCCACTTCATCGCCTGCTTCGGCCAGGCGTTCGAGGCGCTCATGAACGCGCGCTTCGTGACGATCGCCGCCATCAACGGCTACGCCATGGGCGGGGGGCTGGAGTGCTGCCTCGCCTGCGACCTGCGCATCGCGGAGGCGCACGCGCAGATGGCGCTGCCCGAGCCCGCGGTGGGGTTGCTCCCCGCCGGCTGCGGCACGCAGAACCTGCCCGGGCTCGTGGGCGAAGGCTGGGCCAAGCGCATGATCCTCACCAATGAGCGCGTGGATGCCGCGACGGCCCTTCGCATCGGGCTGGTCGAGGAGGTGGTCGAGAAGGGCCGCGGCCGCGAGGCGGCGTCGGCCCTGGCCTCCCGCGTCGCCACCCTCTCGCCGCGCGCCGTCGAATACTGCAAGGGCCTCATCCACAACGCGCGCAACTCGGTGCCGCGGCGCGCGGGCCTCGCGCTCGAGCGCGAGCGCTTCATGGACCTCTTCGACCACGGCGACCAGCTCGAGGGCGTCAACGCCTTCCTGGAGAAGCGCGCCCCCGCATGGAAGAACGATTGAGCCCCGCCGCTGCGTCGGTGGAGGCGCGGTCCGGCGGGGAGATCCTCGCCACGGTGGCCGATGGCGTGGCCACCGTCACGCTCGACCGCCCGGCCGCGCTCAATGCCCTCACCTTCGGTATGCTGAAGGCGCTCGCGGCCTGGTTGGACGAGTGGGAGAACGACCCGCGCGTGCGCGGGGTGGTGCTGCGCGGCGCGGGCACGAAGGCCTTCTGCGCCGGCGGCGACATCCGCGAGCTGCGCGAGCTGTTCCTCGGCGGCAGCGGCGCCCACCGCGACTTCTTCGAGGTCGAGTACGCGCTCGACCACCGCGTGCACACCTACCCGAAGCCGGTCGTCGCGCTCATGGACGGCATCGCCATGGGCGGCGGCATGGGCCTCGCGCAAGGGGCGGCGCTGCGCCTGGGCGGCCCGCGCACGCGGATCGCGATGCCGGAAACGCGCATCGGCTTCTTCCCGGACGTGGGCGGCACCTGGTTCCTGCAGCGCGCGCCGGGGTACGTCCCCCTTTACCTCGGCCTCACGGGCGTGGCGATCGGCGGCGCGGATGGCCTCTACGCGGGCCTGCTCGACGCCTGCCTCGCGCCGGAGGCCACGGCCGCCTTCGAGGCCGGGATTCCCGCCGCCATGGCGGCCGGCGATCCTCGCGCCGCGCTCGCGGCGTTGGCGGCGAGCCTCGCCACGCCCCCGGCACCCGGGGAGCTCGAAGCGCTTCGCATCGCCATCGACCGCCACTTCGGGCAGGAGAGCGTCGCGGAGATCCTCGCCTCGCTCGAGTCGGAGTCGCGCCCGGAATTCCAGCCGTGGGCGGCCAAGACGCTGGCGACCCTCTCCGGGCGCTCGCCCACGCTGCTGCGCGTGACCTTCGAGCAGCTTCGCCGCGGCCGCGGGCTCGCGCTCGCCGACTGCTTCCGGCTGGAGCTGAACCTCATCCACGGCTGCTTCGACCATGGCGACTTCGTCGAGGGCGTGCGCGCGCTCCTCGTCGACAAGGACAACGCGCCGCGCTGGCGCCCGCCAACGCTCGCCGAGGTGAGCGACGAGGCCGTCGCCGCCTTCTTCGCCCCGCGCTGGGCGCCGCCCGAACACCCGCTTCGCCACCTTTGACCCCAGGAGGAACCCCTTGAAGCTCGTCACCTACTCGCCCGCCTCGGGCGGCACGCCCCGCCCCGGCCTCGTCCTCGACGACGGCTGCATCGCCGACATCCCCGCCAACGCCGCCGCCACGCCGGGCGTGGACTTCTCCACGATGCTGGGCATCATCCGCGGCGGCGCGGCGGCCCGGAAGGCGCTGGACGCATTGGCGGCCAGGCCCCCGGCCGCGGCCGTCGCGATGGCCGACGTGAAGCTGCACGCGCCCATCCCGCGGCCGGCGAAGAACGTCTTCTGCGTGGGCTGGAACTACCTCGAACACTTCGAGGAGGGCGCGAAGAAGCTGCAGGACAACCGCGAGCTGCCGCAGTGGCCGGTGTTCTTCAGCAAGGCCCCCACGGCCGTCAACGGCCCCTTCGACCCGATCCCCTTCGACCCGGCCATCTCCACCTCGCTCGACTGGGAGGTGGAGCTGGGCGTGGTGATCGGCCCCGGCGGCAAGGACATCAAGGCCGAGGACGCGATGGCGCACGTGTGGGGCTACACGGTCATCAACGACGTCTCCTGGCGCGACCTGCAGCGCCGCCACGGCGGCCAGTGGCACAAGGGCAAGAGCCTGGACGGCACCTGCCCCATGGGCCCGGTGCTGGTCACGGCCGACAGCCTGGACCACACGAACCTGCGCGTGACCTGCCGCGTGAACGGCGTCACCAAGCAGGACTCGAACACGAAGTTCCTCTACTTCAAGCTGCCGCGCCTCATCCACGACCTTTCGATGGGCATGACGCTGGAGCCGGGCGACGTCATCTCCACCGGCACCCCGGAGGGCGTGGGCTTCGCCCGCAACCCGCCCGAGTTCCTCAAGCCCGGCGACCTGCTGGAAACCGAGATCGAGGGCATCGGCACGCTTCGCAACCCCATCGGGGGTTGACGCCGAACGGGGGGGCACGGCCAAATAGCCCTGTTCCCCCAGGAGCCCCGCCATGCCGAGCAAGATCCCGCCCGGTTCGTCCGTCATCGGGCGCATGGAAATCTACCGCCGCCTCGTCGCCATCCCGGCGTTGAAGGACAGCTACGCGCGCAAGTTCGCCGTGGCGGCGTTCGTGAGCGCGCAGACGCCGCTCGCGGTCTTCATCGTCTACCTGCTGGTGGCCCGGGCCGACATCGCGGAGATGTACCCCCTGCTCGCCGCCCTGGTGCTGGCCTCCGTGGCGGGCTTCCTCGGCACGCTCTGGCTGCTGCGCGAGATCCTGGTGCCCATCGACCTCACGGCCGAGGCGCTGCGGGGCTACCTGGAGAGCCGCAAGCTTCCCGACCTGCCCGTCACCTTCGCCGACCAGGCCGGGCGGCTCATGGAGGGCACGCAGTACACCCTCACGCAGCTGAACGAGACCATCAACCGGCTGGAGCGCGTTTCCGATTCCGACGACCTCACCGGCATCTACAACCGCCGCGCCGGGGAGAAGCGCCTCACCGAGGAGATCGCCCGGGCCGAGCGCGACCTGGAGAGCTTCCAGGTGGCCTTCGTCGACCTGAACGGCTTCAAGGCCATCAACGCCCAGCACGGCCACAGCGCGGGGGATGCCTGCATCTCGCACGTGGCGGCGCTGCTGCAGCTCAATACGCGCCGCGGCGACTGGGTGGCGCGCTGGGGCGCCGACGAGTTCGTCGTGGGCATGCACCGCAACCGCGCACTCAAGCAGGTCACCGAGCGCATCGTCGCCGCCATCGGCTCGAGCCCCTGCGAGATCACTCCCGGCGAGGAACTGATGCTGACCGTGTGCGTGGGCGTTGCCGAGTACCGTTTCGGCGCCGGCAAGGCCGGGCTGCTCGCCGACGCCGACCGCGCCATGTTCGAGGCGAAGCACCTCGCCAAGGACCGCGGCGGGTCGCAGATCTGCTACTTCCACGAAGTGGCCACCGGGACGGCCAAGCCGCAGCCGGTCGCCGCGTAACTACCCGAACACCAGCACCCCCACCCCCAGCGCCGCGAAGATCGCCGCCGCAATCCGGTGAACGATCCGCACCGGCAGGCGCTTCGCGAGCGCCTCGCCGAAGAAAGCCACCGGCGCGTTGGCGAGGATCATCCCGATCGTGGTGCCCATGACGACCGCGGTGAGCGAGTCGAAGCGCGCGGCGAGTGCCACTGTCGCGATCTGCGTCTTGTCGCCGATTTCCACGAGGAAGAAGAGCACGGTGGTGCTGAGGAACACACCGCCCACCTTGCGGGGCGCCGCCTCGTCCTCGTCCAGCTTGTCCGGGATGAGCATCCAGGCCGCCATCGCGATGAAGGACACGCCGAGGATCCAGCGCATCGCGTCGGGGCCGATGGTGCGGGTAAACCACGCGCCCACCGCCCCGGCGATGCCGTGGTTCACGAGCGTGGCCACGAAGATGCCGGCGACGATGGGCCAGGGCTTGCGGTAGCGCGCCGCGAGCACCAGCGTGAGGAGCTGCGTCTTGTCCCCGATCTCGGCGAGCGCGACGATGCCGATGGAGACGAGCCAGGCTTCGATCAGACGAGAGCCTCCTCGGCCGAGCGCACGAGCGCACCGCCCGCCATGAGCGACTCGGCGAGCGAATCGACCTGCGGCAGGAGGTGGTCGGCGTAGAAGCGCGCGGTGAGGCGCTTGCCGCGCAGGAACTGCGCGTCGCCCTCGCCCGCCCCGAGCATTCTCGTGGCCTCGATCGCCCCGCGCGCCATCATCCAGCCGCCGATGGCGAAGCCCGCGAGCTTGAGGTAGTAGACCGCGCCCGCGGCCACCGCCCCCGGGTCGGCCGGGAAGGTCTCCACGATCCAGCCCGTGGCGCGCTCGAGGTCGTCGATGGCGCGGGCGAGCCGCGCGCCGACCGCGCGGAGGTCTGCGTCATCGGATGCCGCCGCCTGCGCCGCGACCGGGCGCATCTCGGCGATGAGCGCCTTCATCGTGGCGCCGGCCTCGCGCCCGACCTTGCGGCCGACGAGGTCGTTGGCCTGGATGCCCGTGGTGCCCTCGTAGATGGTAGAGATGCGCGCATCGCGCAGGTGCTGCGCCGCGCCGGTCTCCTCGATGAAGCCCATCCCGCCGTGCACCTGCACGCCGAGGGAGGCGACCTCGATGCCCATCTCGGTGGACCAGCCCTTCACCACGGGGATCAGCAGGTCGAGCAGCGCCTGGCAGCGGCGGCGCTCGGCCTCGTCCGGGTGGCGGCGCGAGCGGTCGAGGTACGCGGAGGCCTGGTAGGCCAGCGCCCGCGTGGCTTCCGCCGTCGCCTTCATCGTGAGGAGCATGCGCTTCACGTCGGGGTGCTGGATGATGGGCGCGGTCCTGGCGGCGCCGGCGACCCCCACGGGGCGGCCCTGCAGCCGCTCGGCGGCCCACTCGCGGGCGCGCTGGTAGGCGCGCTCGCAGATGGAGACCCCCTCCAGGCCCACGCCGAGGCGCGCGGCGTTCATCATCACGAACATGTACTCGAGGCCGCGGTTGGCCTCGCCCACGAGGTGGCCGGTGGCGTTGTCGTAGGCCATGACCGCCGTGGGGCTCGCGTGGATGCCCAGCTTGTGCTCGATGGAGACGCACTTCACGCCGTTGCGCGCGCCGAGCGAGCCGTCCTCCCTCACCAGCACCTTGGGCACCACGAAGAGCGAGATTCCCTTCACGCCCTCGGGCGCGCCCTCGATGCGGGCGAGCACGGCGTGGATGATGTTCTCGGTGTAGTCCTGCTCGCCGTAGGTGATGAAGATCTTCTGGCCGGTGAGCCTGTACGTGCCGTCGGGCTGCGGCACGGCCTTCGTGCGCACGAGCGAGAGGTCGCTGCCCGCCTGCGGCTCGGTGAGGTTCATCGTGCCCGTCCACTTGCCCGACACCATGTTGGGCAGGAAGCGGTCCTGCAGCTCCTTCGAGGCGTTGCTGTGCAGCGCCTCCACCGCGCCCAGCGTGAGCATGGGGCAGAGCTTGAAGGCGATGTTGGCGGAGCCCCACATCTCCTCGACGGGCGTGGAGAGGAGGTTCGGAAGGCCCTGCCCGCCGTACTCGGCGGGGGCGACGATGTTGCCCCAGCCGCCGTTCACGAACTGCCAGTAGGCGTCCTTGAAACCCGGCGCCGTGACGACCTCGCCGTCCTTCCACTTGGCGCCCGCCTTGTCGCCGGGCGCGTTCAGCGGCGAGAGCACCTCGCCGGCGAACTTCGCGGCTTCCTCGAGGATCGCGTCGACGACGTCGTCGGTGACCTCGTCCCAGCCGGGCAGCGTGTTCACCTGGCCGAGGCCGACCACGTGCTTCAGCACGAACTGCATGTCCTTCAGGGGGGCGGCGTACTCGGCCACGAGCTTCTCCTTGTCATGACTGCCGTCACCCCCGCGAAGGCGGGGGTCCAGCGTGGATTCCCGCCTGCGCGGGAATGACGAACCTAGACCTGCGCGGGAATGACGAACCTAGACCTGCGCGGTGAGCTCGGGGAGGACCTGGAAGAGGTCCCCCACCAGCCCGTAGTCGGCCACCTGGAAGATGGGCGCCTCGGGATCCTTGTTGATCGCCACGATCACCTTGCTGTCCTTCATGCCGGCCAGATGCTGGATCGCACCGGAAATGCCGCAGGCAATGTACAGGTCCGGGGCCACCACCTTGCCGGTCTGGCCAACCTGCCAGTCGTTCGGGGCATAGCCGGAATCGACCGCCGCGCGGGATGCGCCAACGGCGGCGCCCAGCTTGTCGGCCAGCGCCTCGATGATATCGAACGCCTCCTTGGAGCCGACACCGCGCCCGCCCGAGACCACGACCTTGGCCGAGGTCAGTTCCGGGCGATCGGAGGCTGCAACCTTGTCCTCGACCCATTCCGACAGGCCGGGATTGGCGGCTGCGGCGATATTCTCGACCGGGGCGGAGCCGCCGGTGGCGGCGGGATCGAAGGTCGAGGTTCTGACCGAGATCACCTTTTTCGCATCCGCCGACTGCACCGTCTGGATGGCGTTGCCGGCATAGATCGGGCGCTCGAAGGTATTGGCATCGACCACGGCGGAGATATCCGAAATCACCATCGCATCCAGCAGGGCTGCGATGCGCGGCAGCACGTTCTTGGCGTCGGTGGTTGCCGGGGCCACGATATGTTCGTAATCGCCCGCCAGCGACACCACCAGCGCGGCGGTCGGTTCGGCCAGGCGGTGGCCAAGCGAGGCATCCTCGGCGCAGAGCACCTTGGTCACGCCCGCAATGGTGGCCGCAGAGGCGGCGGCATCGGCGGCTTTCGCACCGGCGCACAGCACCGTCACGTCGCCCATCTGGGCGGCAGCGGTCATGGCCTTGGCGGTGGCATCCATCGCCAGTTGGCCGTCGGTGATTTCGGCAAGTAGAAGAACAGCCATCTCAGATCACTCCCGCTTCGTCTTTCAGTTTCTGGATCAGTTCGGCCACATCCGCCACCTTGACGCCGGCCTTGCGCGATTCCGGCTCGGTGGTCTTGAGCACGGTCAGGCGCGGGCTGACATCGACGCCGTAATCCGCCGGGGTCTTTTCATCCAGCGGCTTTTTCTTGGCCTTCATGATGTTCGGCAGCGAGGCATAACGCGGCTCGTTCAGCCGCAGATCGACCGTCACGATGGCCGGCATCTTGACCTTGATGGTCTGCAGGCCGCCATCGACTTCGCGCGTCACCGTGGCATGATCGCCGTCAATCGCGATGTCCGAGGCGAATGTCGCCTGCGCCCAGCCGGTCAGCGCCGCCAGCATCTGGCCGGTGGCGTTCATGTCGTTGTCGATCGCCTGCTTGCCGCAAAGCACGATGCCCGGCTTTTCCTCGTCGATCACGGCTTTCAGCAGCTTTGCAACCGCCAGGGGTTCGATATCGGTATGCACGTCATCGGTGGCCACGATCAGGATGGCCCGGTCGGCCCCCATCGCCAGCGCGGTGCGCAGGGTTTCCTGCGCCTGCTTGACGCCGATCGACACCGCGATGATTTCTTCCGCCGTACCGGCCTCGCGCATGCGGATCGCTTCTTCGACTGCAATCTCGTCGAACGGGTTCATCGACATCTTGACGTTGGCGAGATCGACACCGCTTCCATCCGCCTTGACGCGGACCTTCACGTTGTAGTCGATCACGCGTTTGACGGGCACCAGCACCTTCATTTCGCGTCTCTCCTGACTGTGGCGTTCCCGTTCGGGGAACAGGCTTTCGATTCTTCTGGGCTGATTTACGGGAAGAAAGCGCCATGTTGTAGGGGTAAATCGACCGGGAACCGGTCTTTTACGTCGCGTTTCGGGTCTGTTGCGCGGTATATCGCCGCCCCGGGGCAGGTAAATCCGATGCTCCCGGAGGCTGGCGGGGATTGCGAGGCCGATACCGGATCAACAGAGCGGCATTCACAAATGCACCGCCTTTCGCCTTGTTCTTGCGTGCCGCACGCCCTACATGGCTAGCCATGAAACGCTGGATACCCCTTGTCAGGAAACCGCCTCTGGTCGCGGTGATCCGCCTTAACGGCGCGATTGCCAGTGGCGGGCGGTTCGGCGCGCAGAACCTGAACGATGCCGGCACCGCCGACATGATCGAACGCGCCTTTGTGCGTGGCAAACCCAAGGCGGTGGCGCTGGTGGTCAACAGCCCCGGTGGCTCGCCCGCGCAATCATCGCTGATCGCGGCGCGCATCCGTCGGCTGGCCGATGAAAAGCAGGTGCCGGTTTACGGATTTGTCGAGGATGTGGCGGCCTCGGGAGGCTATTGGCTGATTTCGGCGGCGGATCAGATTTTTGTCGATCAAAGCTCGATCGTCGGCTCCATCGGGGTGATTTCCACCTCGTTCGGCTTCGTTGATCTGATGGCGCAGCACGGTATCGAACGCCGCGTCCATACCGCCGGCAAGGACAAGTCCATGCTGGACCCGTTCCGCCCGGAACGCGCCGGTGACGTGAAGCGGCTGAAGGCATTGCAGGCGCAAATTCATGACGCCTTCATCGCGCAGATCAAGGCGCGGCGCGGCGCGCGGCTGAGCCAGGATGCCGATCTGTTCAGCGGCGAAATCTGGATCGGCGCACGCGCGGTCGAGGTTGGCCTGGCGGACGGCGTCGCCCATCTGGTGCCCAAGATGAAGGAACTGTTCGGCGACAAGACGGTATTTGCCGTGCACGGCCCGAAACGCACGATCCTGCAGCGCTTCGGGGCCAGCATGGCGTCGGATGCGCTGGGGATCGTCGAAGACCGCGCCCTCTGGGCGCAATATGGCTTGTAGGCGATGGTGATCAAGGCAGTCTCGCTGTTCCTCATCGCCATGCTGGTCCTGGCGATGTTCGGCAAGCTCAGGATGCCGAAGATCGGCGGGCGTAAATCATCCGACAAGACGCTGAAGGCGCGGAAATGCCGGAAATGCGGCTCTTACATCCTGGGCGAGGGGCCTTGCGCCTGCAAACGGCAGGGCTAATCTGGCCCGAACGGGGAATTACGGACAATCATGGATTTCGTACTCACGGCAACGGGCCTCGTGATCCTGCTTCTGGCGGGCGATACGCTGGTGCGCGGGGCGGTCAATCTGGCGCTGAGGCTGGGCATCCCGGTGATGATCGTCAGCCTGACCGTGGTTGCCTTCGGCACCTCCGCGCCGGAGCTTCTGATCGCGATCAAGGCCGCCCTTGAAGGCGCGCCGGGTATCGCCATCGGGAACGTGGTCGGCTCGAATACCGCCAATATCCTGCTGGTGCTTGGCATCCCGGCGGTGATTTCCGCGATTGATTCATCGAATTGCGACACCCGCAAGAGCTATGCCTTCATGCTGGGTGCGTCGGTGGTGTTCATCGGCCTCAGTTTCCTTGGCCCGCTGCATTACTGGCACGGTGTCATCCTGCTGGCGCTGTTGTTTGCGATGCTGTCGGAATCGGCCCTGTCCGCACACCGCCACCGCGCCAATGGCCGGTGCGATCCCTGCGACGATACCGAAGACCTTGAGGGCGTCGATGATGACATGCCCTGGTGGAAGGTCATCCTGTTTGTCGCTCTCGGCCTGATCGGATTGCCGTTCGGTGCCGATCTGCTGGTGGATGGCGCAATCGGGCTGGCACGGGATTTCGGTATTTCGGAATCGGTGATCGGGCTGACCCTGGTGGCCGTCGGCACGTCGCTGCCGGAACTGGCAACCACGGTGATGGCCGCGCTGCGCCGCCAGGCGGATGTGGCGCTGGGCAATGTCATCGGCTCCAACATGTTCAACCTTCTGGGCATCATGGGTATCGCCAGCTTTTTCGGCCCGCTGCCGATCCCGGCTGAATTCCTGAGTTTCGACCTTTGGGTCATGCTGGCGGCATCACTGGCGATTGTGCCGTTCGTCTTCATGAAGCAGAATATCACCCGGGTCTGGGGCGCGGTGCTGATAACCTTCTACGCGATCTATACGATCATATTGCTGTCGTGACGATGAAAGGACACCAGATGCAGAACGGCGCGGCCCTTGTCACCGGTGGCGCGAAACGGCTGGGCCGGGCGATGGCGCTGGCGCTGGCGGAGCGTGGCCATGACGTGGCGGTGCATTACGCCGGATCGGCAGCAGCCGCCGCCGATACCGTGAACGAATGCGAGGCGCTGGGCGTACGGGCGGTGGCATTGCAGGCCGATCTGCTGATCGAGGCGGACACCGGCGGCCTGATCGCGCGGGCGACCAAGGCGCTGGGCAAGCCGCTGACGGTGCTGATCAACAATGCCTCGATCTTTGAACATGACACTATCGAAACCGCCAGCCGCGAAAGCTGGGATCGGCATATGGGCAGCAATCTGCGGGCTCCTTTCGTGCTGACGCAGGATTTCGCGCGGCAGGTTCCGGCGTTGCGGCGCGATGCGGCGGACGAGCCTTTGGCCAGCGGCTGCATCGTCAACATGATCGACCAGCGGGTGCGCAAGCTGACGCCAGACTTCATGACCTACACCATCGCCAAGATGGGCCTCTGGGCGCTGACCCGGACCTCGGCGCAGGCGCTGGCCCCGGCCATCCGCGTCAACGCCATCGGCCCCGGCCCCACCATGCAGGGCGCGCGGCAATCGGACCGGCATTTCGCCGCGCAACGCCGCGCAACGGTGCTGGAACGCGGTGCCAATCCAGATGATATCACCGCCGCGCTGGGGTTCATCCTGGATGCCCCGGCGCTGACCGGGCAATTGCTGTGCATTGACGGCGGGCAACATCTCGGCTGGCAGACGCCGGATGTGCTGGGCGTGGAATAGGCTGCAACAACAGGCGGTTGCGGCGCATCCGCACAGGTTGTCCACCGGAAGCGATTTGGTTACCAAATTGCTGATTTTTTCCTAATGATTTCAAGAATTTGCTGAAGGTGAAGAAAATTATTCAGCAATATCAATCCATTGCAAATGTGCCTAAAAATTGAGCAAATCGAGGAAGCCAGCCAATTCAAACGAAAATTCCGCGCCGGGTGATTTCGTTCCCCAGACTTATCCACAGGTTTCGTGGACAGGTTTTTCCTTGCTTTGGCGCATCCGGTAAGGCAAGCCCGGCCCGAATCACCTATATGTTCCGGTGATGACTGACGCCGTGATCCCTCAGCCCGCCGATGCCGACCCCACCGGGGCCGACAGCCTGCGCGGCCATGCCTGCATTCAGGCGCATCTGCGCACGCTGGACAATGCGCCGGGGGTCTACCGGATGCTGGATGACAAGGGCGCGGTCTTGTATGTCGGCAAGGCGCGGAACCTGAAGAAACGGGTTGCATCCTATGCCAAGCCTGCCGGCCATACCCCCCGGATCGCCCGCATGATCGCGGCCACGGCGTCGATGATGTTCCTGACCACCCGGACCGAAACCGAGGCGCTGCTGCTGGAGCAGAACCTGATCAAGCAGTTGAAGCCGCGCTATAACGTGCTGCTGCGCGACGACAAGTCGTTTCCCAATATCCTTGTCAGCCAGCAGCACGAATTCGCCCAGATCAAGAAGCATCGCGGCGCGAAGACGGAAAAGGGCGAATATTTCGGCCCCTTCGCCAGTGCCGGGGCGGTCAATCGCACGCTCAACCAGTTGCAAAAGGTGTTTTTGCTCAGAAACTGCTCGGATGCCACCTTTGCCGCGCGTACCCGACCCTGCCTGTTGTTCCAGATCGCCCGTTGTTCGGCCCCCTGCGTCGGGCGCATTTCGGCTGAGGATTACGCCGCATTGGTCGGGGATGCGACCAAGTTCCTGACAGGCAAGTCAACGAAAATCCAGGCCGATCTTGCCGCCCGCATGGCCGAGGCCAGTGCAGCGCTGGAATTTGAACGCGCCGCCGCCCTGCGCGACCGCATCCGCGCCCTGACGCAGGTGCAATCGGTGCAGGGCGTCAATCCCCACGGCGTGCCCGAGGCTGACGTGGTGGCGCTGCACAGCGAGGGCGGGCAGGCCTGCGTGCAGGTGTTCTTCATTCGCGGCAACCAGAACTGGGGCAACCACGCCTATTTCCCGCGCACCGGCTCGGGCGCGGAGCCCGAGGAAATCCTAGAAAGCTTCCTTGGCCAGTTTTACGACAGCCACGAGCCGCCGCGCATGGTGCTGTTGTCGGGCGAAATCGAGAACCCCGATCTGATGCAGGCCGCGCTCAGCGCCAGGCTGGGCCGCAAGGTGGAATTGCTGGTGCCCAAACGCGGCGAGAAGGCGGAGCTGGTGGAAAACGCCCACCGCAATGCCCGCGAGGCTCTGGGCCGGCGGCTGGCGGAAACCACGGCGCAGGCGCGGCTGCTGGACGGGCTGGCCGAGGCCTTCGCGCTGGAGGCTACCCCGCAACGCATCGAGGTCTACGATAACTCGCATATCCAGGGCACCAACGCGGTTGGCGGCATGATCGTGGCCGGCCCGGAAGGTTTCGTCAAATCCGCCTATCGCAAGTTCAACATCAAGTCCGACGATCTGACGCCGGGCGATGATTTCGGCATGATGAAGGAAGTGCTGCTGCGCCGCTTCAAGCGCCTGCTGAAGGAGGACCCGGATCGCACCGGCGGTCTCTGGCCCGACCTTCTGCTGATTGACGGCGGGGCCGGGCAGGTCTCGGCGGTGGCGGGCATCCTGGCCGAATTAGGGATTGCCGACATGCCGTTCATCGGCGTCGCCAAGGGCGTGGACCGCGACGCCGGCAAGGAGGAATTCCACCGCCCCGGCCAGCGCCCCTTTGCCTTGCGCCACAATGATCCGGTCCTGTATTTCATCCAGCGCCTGCGCGACGAGGCGCATCGCTTTGCCATCGGCGCACATCGCCAGAAACGCGCCAAGGCGGTTGGCGCAACCCCGCTGGACGATGTGCCGGGCGTTGGCGCGGCAAGGAAACGCGCGCTGCTGGCGCATTTCGGATCGGCCAAGGCGGTGGCGCGGGCTGGTCTTGCCGACCTGAAATCGGTAGACGGCATTTCCGACACAATCGCCGAAACTGTCTACGCCTTCTTCCATGATCGCGGCTGAACGACTACATAGGCCAAAACCGACCGGACCCGGGACAAGAACATGCGCTGGAACCTGCCCAACACCCTGACCGTCGCGCGGCTGATCGCAGCGCCGCTGCTGGTGCTGGTTTACGAGGTGTTTCCGCGCCCCGCCGCCGACTGGCTGGCGCTGGTCCTGTTCATCGCCGCCGCGATTACGGATTACGTAGATGGCATGCTGGCGCGGCGGTGGAAGCAGATTTCCAATTTCGGGCGGATGCTGGACCCGATTGCCGACAAGGCGATCTCGATCGTGGCGCTGGCGATGCTGGCGATCCTGTTGCAAGGCGCCAGCCTGATCGTGATCCCTGCGATGGCGATCATCCTGCGCGAGGTGTTCATCTCGGGCCTGCGCGAGTTTCTCGGTGGCCGCTCGGTAGTGTTGCCGGTGACATGGCTGGCGAAATGGAAGACCTTCGTGCAGATGCTGGCGGTGTCGGTGCTGTTCGGGCATCTGCTGTTCGAGCATTACTTCGTGATCCAGTCTTTCGCGATGGAGCGTGAACATGTCGCCGCTGTCGTCAATGGCCTGGCCGACGACCCGTTCGGCCTGCGCTGGAAATATCTGGGCTGGGATTACAGCTACAAGGCGGGCGTGGTGATGATCTGGGTCGCCGGGCTGCTGACGCTGGTGACCGGCTGGGATTATTTCCGCAAGTCTCTGCCCTATTTCGATGACGGGGATCAGCCATGATCGACATCCTGTATTTCGCCTGGATGCGCGAACGCATCGGTCTGCCGAAAGAGCAGGTTGAGACCGGTGCCGCCACCGTGGCCGACCTGATCGACGAGCTGATCGCGCGCGAAGAACGCTATGCCGTTGCCTTCGCCGATCTGCGGGCAATCCGGGTGGCGGTGGATCAGGTACTTGTCGGCTTCGACGCGCCGATCGCCAAGGCGCGCGAGGTCGCGTTTTTCCCGCCGATGACGGGCGGCTGAGATGTCGGTGCGGGTGCAAGCGGGCGATTTTGACCCTGCCGAGGTTCTGGCCGGGTTCGGCACCGGGGCCGGGGCGGTCGTGACCTTCACCGGCCAGGTGCGCGATCTTGACGGCGGCGGCCTGCTGCGCATGGAGATCGAGCATTACCCGGCCATGACCGAACCCGCCATCGCGGCGATGGTGGCCGAGGCGCGTCGGCGCTGGTCCTTGTCGGATGTGCTTGTCATTCACCGTTTCGGCGCGCTGGTCCCCGGCGAGCGGATCATGATGGTCGCCACCGCCGCGCGCCATCGTGCCGGGGCGTTCGCGGCGGCGGAATTCCTGATGGATTACCTGAAATCCCGCGCACCGTTCTGGAAGAAGGAAATCACCGAGGCTGGCGCGACATGGGTCGAAGGCAAGGATGCGGACGAGGTGGCACTTGGCCGCTGGGGCTGACAAGGCCGGCAAGGCGGCGCGGTCCGGCTGCGCTGGGCTGCAAGTTTTCGGCGAAAACCTCTGGATTGCGGACGGGGCGGACATCCGGGGCGCGGCCGGGTTCCATTTTCCCACCCGCATGGCCATCATCCGGCTGGCGGATGGAGGATTGTTCATCTGGTCGCCAATCGCCCTCGATCCCGGCCTGCGCAAGGCCGTCGATGCGCTTGGCCCGGTCAGGTTCCTGATTGCGCCGAACCGGCTGCATCATGTCTTTCTGGCGGACTGGATGCAGGCCTACCCGGATGCAATCGTCCACGGAGCGCCGGGCCTGACGGAAAAGCGCGGTGATATCCGGTTTCACGCCATCCTTGGCGATACCGCACCGCCCGAATGGGGCGATGAGATTGATCAGGTTTCGCTGGACAACCGGATCACGCCGGAAATCGTGTTCTTCCACCGGCCCAGCCGGACGGTGCTGTTTACCGATCTGTTGCAGCAGATGCCGCGCGATTATTATTCCGGCTGGCGGCGTGTCGTGGCGCGGCTGGACCTGATGACCGGCGGGCAAGCATCGGTGCCGCGCAAGTTTCGCCTTGGCTTTGCAAACCGCAAGGCGGCGCGGGCCGCGATTGGCCGGATACTGGCCTGGCCGATGGAGCAGGTGGTGATGGCGCATGGCATACCGGTGCGCGAAAACGCCGGTGCCGTCCTGCGGCGGGCCTTTGCGTGGCTGCGCGTCTGACGCCCAACCATCGGCCCTTTCAGCTCAAATGCTGGTCGATATAGTCGCGCAGTTCCTCGACCTCGCGGCGGGCTTCGCCCAGGCCCTCCATCGCCGCTTCAAGTTCCGCCTCGGTCTGGCCCAGACGCCCGGTCAGTTCCGCCTCGCGTCCCTGCAGATAGGCGATGGCCTCGTCGCGGGTTTCCTCGGCCTCGTGCAGGGCGCTGGCCATGTGGTCCAGTTCCGCGACATTGGTGGTGTCGATCCGGTTGAATTTCCGGAACAGCCAATGCCCGGCCCAGCCCAGCCCGAAGGCCAGTAACAGGATGCCGGTCAGGACGGCGACAAGTGCGGTTCGTTCCATGCCTATTCCTCCGTGCCGGACGTGCCGTCGCCGTCTTCGACCAGATCGGCGTCCTCGATTACATCACCTTCTTCGATCATCTCGCCATCCTCGCCGACCGGCCCGCCCTCGACAATCTCGCCGTCTTCGAGCGTTTCGTCGATCTCGGGCGGGTCATCGCCGGCAGGGGCGGAATCAACGCCCGCATCGTCATCGCTGGCTGCCGCCTCGCCCCCGGCGGCGTCATCCTCGGCGGTGCCACCGTCCGACGTTTGGTCCAGCAGGCGAAACTCGATCCGCCGGTTGGCGGCGCGGCCTTCCTCGGTGTCGTTGTCGGCAATCGGGTGGGCTTCGCCGTAGCCCTTGGCGGTCAGGAACGAGGTCAGCACCTCGCGGCTGAGCAATGCGTCCAGCACCGCCTCGGCGCGGGCCTGGCTGAGCGTCTGGTTCATCGCCTCGCGGCCCTGACTGTCGGTGTGGCCGCCGATTTCCATCGGCACTTCAGAGCAATCCACCATCGCCTCGGCAATGCGCGAGATGATCACCTGCGCCTCGCCCTCGATCCGGGTGGAGGAGGGGGCGAAGACGATCTGGCGTTCGGCCAGAATGGCATTGATCGCGGCGACGCATTCTTCCGGGGTGGGCGGGATCACGACCTGGTTCAGCGCCTCGTCATAGGTCACAGAAATCTGGTAGCGCGAGGCATCGCCCAGCTTGTCCGACAACAATTGCGTGATCTCGGTGCGGGCCTCGGGATTGTCGGTGATACCGCGGATTTCCAGCATGTCCTCGTGCACCGTCAGCACGCCGTGATGCAGCTTGCCCAGGGCTTCGACGCCGACCAGTACCCGCAATGGCCAGCCATCGGGCAGCGAAGTATCTACCCGCGTCGTGTCATGCACATTGTCGCCGCCGAACAGGGCGCGCGCGAAATTGGCGGTGGACAGGCGGCTGCGTTCGTTGCGGTTGCGCCCGCGCATCTGCACCAGCCCTTCGGGGCTGCGGGTGGCCAGGAATTCCGGCGGCTCGCTGGCCACGTTCCGGCCTTCCAGTACCGGCTTCGGAGGCAGGACCGCATGTACCGAGAACACGTCGGGCATATCCTGTTCCAGGTTGTAGACGATGCGGTCGAAATCGATCTGGCGTGCATCCTGCTGCGCCACCAGCGTCACGTCGGCATCGGCGAAGGTCAGGCTGCCGCCGCCCAGTTCCTTCAGCGCCCGGATCGACAGGACCACCGCCTCGCCCCAGCGCGGCGAAGGCGCGCCAAGGCCGATCGTGCAGGCATTATCCGCGCCGTCATAGCCAGACGCGCGGGCCGCGGCCAGGATACGCTGGCGCATATCCTCGGTATCGGCGGAACAACTGTCGAACCGCGCGCCGCGTTCGTCGATGATCAGGCGCAGGCTGAACGGGGTGATCACCGGCCTTGGTGCGCTGATCTTCAGCACGATGGCCACGCCTTCAGGGCGGCTTTCGCTCAGCAGGGTTTCGATCCGGGTCTTGTCGGCCTGGCTGTCGGTGATGGCGGTGATCACCACCCGCCCGGGCGTGACCGACAATTTGGAGCGCGGCAGCAGGCGCAGGCTGTCCAGCGCGTAATCCACGGCGGCTTTCCAGCCCTCCGGTTCGGGGTAGTCGGTGGCTTCCAGCATGTCGGTGACGCTGGTGTCGTGGCCGAGATCGGCGATACTCTGCAACACCGCCTCGCGTCCGGTTGCCGCCGGGATCAGCCCGATCAGCGAGATACCATCGCCGTTGCGCAGCAGTTCCAGCGAGAATTTCGGCGCGTGCAGCGCATCCGATTCCACGATCGTGATGGCGTCGCGGACCCGCGCGCCAGCCACGACTTTGTTGATTTCGCTCAAGGCGTTCAGCCGCGCGGCCTCGTCCGGGGCAGGGCCGCTGACATGCAGCGCCAGCCCGTCGGCACGTACGCTGGCCCAGCCATAGCCGCCTTCGGCCAGCGCGGCGCTGGCCTGACGCACCGAGGCGCGTTCGACATAGACAGCAACAAGGCTGGCACCCAGATAGGCACCGGCTAGTGCCAGCGCGAACATGAGGGCACCGATGAACAGGGCCAGTCTCTGCATGATCGTTCCAGATTTCCCTTGTCCAGACCGGGACGTTCTAGCCCCTCGGGATGGGGCGTACAATCACAGGATTGCCGCAGCGGCGAAAATCAGCACAGGGATCAGCCCGGCCTCGCGGTTGGCGCGAAACAGTTGCAGACAGGTTTCGGGATTGTCGATATCCAGCCGGCGCAATTGCCAGGCCAGATGCCAGCCGAACGCCCAGGGGGCCAGCAGCGCCAGCATCAGCGCCGCCATCGGCGCGGTGTCGACCATCGCCAGGATCACCGCCGTCGCCATCAACAGGACCGAGGCGGCGAAAAAGCCGCGCAGCCAGGTTTTCGTGTTGTCGGCAAACAGCCGCGCGGTGGAACGGATGCCGATCAGCGCGTCGTCCTCCTTGTCCTGATGGGCATAGATCGTGTCATAAAACAGCGTCCAGCATATCCCGGCCAGATAGAGCAATACCGGCGGCCAGCCGAGGCTGCCCTGATGCGCCGCCCAGCCCAGCAACGCACCCCAGTTGAAGGCCAGGCCCAGAAACACCTGCGGCCACCAGGTGAACCGCTTGGCGAAGGGATAGATCACCACCGGCAGCAGCGCCAGGATGCCAAGGCCGATGGCGAACCGGTTCAGCGTCAGCAACAGTGCGAAGGCGATCAGCGCCTGTGCGATCATCCAGATGGCGGCCTGTTTCACGCTCACCTGTCTGGCGGGGATCGGGCGCGAGCGGGTGCGGGCGACGGCGGCGTCGAATTCAAGGTCGGTGATGTCGTTCCAGGTGCAGCCGGCGCCGCGCATCAGGATGGCACCGGCCCCGCAGATCAGGAATATCCACAGATCGCCAAGCCCCGGCCCGGCCGGATCGCCCGCCACTGCCAGCAACAGGCCCCACCAGCAGGGCAGCAGCAGCAACCAGGTGCCCGCGGGCCGGTCGGCGCGCGACAGCCTGAGGTACGGGCGCGACCATTGCGGGCAGAACCGGTCGACCCAGTTCGTGCGCGTTGCATCGGCCACCCGGATATCCGGTTTCGGCGCTGGATTTCGGTCGGGTCCGGTCATATCTATGGGTCCATGTCGGTGGAACGCGCGAAAATCAGGCTCTTTGTAGACGCAGCCCTCGGGCCGGCGCAATCGGTTCCCTTGAGGCGCGATCAGGCGCATTACCTGTTCGCGGTGATGCGGCTGGCCCCCGGCGCGCCGGTCGCGCTGTTCAATGGCCGCGATGGCGAATGGCTGGCCGAAGTGGTCGAGGCAGGCAAACGCGGCGGTATCCTGATCTGCAAGGCGCAGGCCGCGCCGCTGGCAACGCCGCCCGATCTGTGGCTGGTATTCGCGCCGGTGAAAAAGGCGCGGACCGATTTCATCGTGGAAAAGGCGGTCGAGATGGGGGTGGCGCGCATCCTGCCGGTGCAGACGCGGCACACCAATTCCGAACGTATCCGCCAGGACCGCCTGCAGGCGCATGCCATCGAGGCGGCCGAGCAATGCGGCGCAACTTACGTGCCCGAGGTGGCGGCGCTGCAATCGCTGGGCAAATTGCTGGACAAATGGCCCGCGGCACGGCGGATCATGTTCTGTGACGAGGGCCGCGCGGGGCGGACCGACGCCTTGGCAGGCGAGGCCGGACAGGGCGGCTGGGCGATCCTGATCGGCCCGGAAGGCGGGTTTTCCGGTGACGAGGTGGAACGCCTGCACGGCATGCCGCAGGTTCACCCGGTGGCTTTGGGTCCGCGAATCCTGCGCGCCGATACCGCCGCCGTGGCCGCGCTGACCCTGTGGCAGACCACATTCGGGGATTGGCGATGAGCGGCTTTCTGCGCCCTGAACTGAAGGGCCAGTTGATCCGCTGGGCCGAACCGGTCGGGGCGGGGGCGGTGGCGCTGCTTGGCGCGGTGCTGATCTGGCGCGGATTCTCGCGCTATGACGATATCACCCTGATGATCGGCATCGCCCTATTGCTTCTGGGTGCCGCTGCCTTTGCCGCCGCCTATCGCCGTGCGCAGTTTCACCGCGACGCCGACGGGCCGGGCGTGGTCGAAGTAACCGAACGCCAGATCACCTACATGACGCCGCATGGCGGTGGCTCGGTCGATATCGAGGCACTGACGCGGATCGAGATCCGGACCTTGCTGGAACATGGCCGTAGCTGGGTGCTGAAGCAATCCGAAGGCCCGGCGCTTTACATACCCATTGATGCCTACGGCGTGGACAAGCTGTTCGATGCCTTCGCGGTTCTGCCCGGGCTGGAACCGGCGCGACTGATCGCCGCGCTGAAAGCCGGCGGCGACCAGCGCGATGTGGTCTGGCGCGGCCCGCCGGGATTTCGTGCCTTGACTTGAAGCGCCCGACCTGAGCCTTTATCAAACCTCAGACACAGCCAGGAACCGGAGTCCGAAGCCTCATGTCCATCCCACAATCCGGCGGCGGCCCGATCGAAAACCAAAATCAATTGGCCGAATACCTGGAATCGGGTTGCAAGCCGGCGAATGACTGGCGGATCGGCACCGAACACGAGAAATTCGGCTATGACAAGGCGTCGCATCTGCCTCTGCCCTATGAAGGCCCGTGCTCGATCAAGGCGATGCTGGACGGCCTGCGCGACCGTTACGGCTGGACGGGCGTGTTCGAGGGCGACAATATCATCGGGCTGGAAAAGGACGGCGCGAATGTCTCGTTGGAACCGGGCGGGCAGTTTGAATTGTCCGGCGCACCGCTGGAAACCATCCACCAGACCTGCGACGAGGTGAACGAGCATCTGCGCGAGGTCAAGGAGATCGCAGGCGAGATCGGCGCGGGCTTCATCGGCCTCGGCGCGGCACCGGAATGGACGCATGAGCAAATGCCGATGATGCCGAAAGGGCGTTACCGGCTGATGACCGGCTACATGGACCGGGTCGGCAGCCACGGCAAACAGATGATGTACCGCACCTGCACGGTGCAGGTGAATCTCGATTTCGCCTCCGAGGCGGACATGGTGCAGAAGTTCCGCGTGGCGCTGGCGCTGCAGCCGGTGGCCACCGCCCTGTTTGCCAATTCGCCGTTCTTCGAGGGCAAGGTGAACAATCACCAATCCTGGCGCAGCCGCATCTGGCGCGATCTTGATCCGGCGCGTACCGGCACCCTGCCATTCGTGTTCGACGACGGCATGGGATTCGAGCGTTACGTGCAATACGCGCTGGATGTGCCGATGTATTTCGTCTATCGCGACGGCAAGTATATCGACGCGCTGGGCCAGTCTTTCCGCGACTTCCTGGACGGCAGACTGCCCGCCCTGCCGGGCGAAAAGCCGACGCTGAGCGACTGGGCCGATCATCTGACGACGATCTTCCCCGAAGCACGCATCAAGAAATACATGGAAATGCGCGGTGCCGATGGCGGGCCGTGGCGGCGGCTTTGTGCGCTGCCCGCGCTCTGGGTCGGGCTGCTCTACGATCAGGCCTCGCTCGATGCGGCCTGGGATGTGGTCAAGGGCTGGGATGCCCAATCGCGCGAAAACTGGCGGGTGATGGCCTCGGTCGGGGGGCTGCATGCCGAGGTCGATGGCCGCCCGATGGCCGATCTGGCCGCCGAAGTGCTGGAGATCGCCGAGGCCGGCCTGAAGGCGCGGGCACGCGCCGGGGTCGGTGGCCTGGTGCCGGACGAAACCCATTTCCTGAACGCGCTGCAGGAAAGCGTTGCCGACATGCGCTCGCCTTCGGATGAATTGCTGGCGCGCTATCATGGCGATTGGGGCGGGGATCTGGGCCGCATCTATGACGAATTCTCGTACTGAAGCCGGCGGCACGGGCGCCCAGCCCGGCCTGACCGACTGGACCGTGGTCTGGGCGGCAACGCTGGCCGGTATCGCGGTGGCTTTGCAGATGGGCAAGGCGGCGGCAACGCTGCCCCTGATGCGGGCTGAATTCGGCGCGTCAATCGGCCTGCTGGCGAACTATGTCGCGCTGATTTCCGTAGTGGCGGCGCTGTTCGGCATCCTGTTCGGCTCGGTCACGCATTATCTTGGCGCGCGCCGCGCCGGGCTGATCGGGCTGGCGCTGGTGACGCTGGGATCGGCCGTCGGGGCCGAGACATCGGGCATCAGCGTTTTGATGACCAGCCGTCTGATCGAGGCGGTGGGTTTTGCACTGACCATCACCGCCATGCCGGCCATCATTCAGCCGGCAACCCGCGCTTCGGACCGGAGCCTCGCAATGGGCCTGTGGGCAATCTGGCTGCCGACAGGCTTTGCCGTCATGATGGCGATTTCATATTTCCTTCTGGATTCAATCGGCTGGCGTGGAATGTTCAGGCTTTGCGCGATGTTGCCGGCACTTGCAGCGCTGTTCCTGCTGGGCGCGACGCGCACGCAGACGATTGCACGCCGCCAGCCTGCGCAGGCGACATTTCGCGCCGTGTTCCGGCGCGAAGTCCTGCTGATCTTCGGCATTTTCATCGGATTCGCGGCAGCCAATCTTGTGATCACGGCGTTTCTGCCAACAATTCTGGCGGATCAATATGGCATGCCCGCTTCCCGAGCTGCGGCGGTGTCGTTTGTCGGCGCGGTATCGCTGGGGCTGGCGGCGGTTCTGACCGGCTGGCTGGTGCAGAAGGGGCTTTGCCTCAGGCCGCTGTTTCTGGCCTCGCTGGCTGGCATGATCCTGTGCGCCGGTATTGTCTTGCTGGCCGGAGCGGATCTCTGGGTCAGCATTGCGGCGGCAATCGGTTTTTCCATGCTGGCCGGTATTCCACCGTCGCTGGTCTGGCTGTCCATCCCGATCCTGGTACGATCCCCGTCCGAAGTGCCGGTGCTGTCGGGGTTGCTGTTCCAGGGGGCCGGGATCGGCCAGCTGCTCGGGCCGGTGCTGGCCGGTTGGGTGGTTGAGGCATCGGGCAGTTGGGCGATGGCGTTCTGGGTGGTGGCCATTCCCTGCCTCGCGGCCATTGCGCTGACGGCAATGCTGTCGCCGACCTTGTCCGGGCGGCATGACGGCTGAACCGGGTTTTACCGCGTTCCAACAGGCATCAGCATTGCCCGGGTGATACGATCAGCGCGACTTGCGTCCCACTTTCGGAATGGACGAGGGGGCGGATTTCAACCCGCTATCGGGTTCGGTCGGCGGCGGGGTATGGCCGTTTCGGCCAATTGGATCGGCACCGAAATCGTTTGGCCCGCGCGTGCCTTCGATAATCAGGAAATACAGCAGGATCAGCCATCCGACCAGCGGCACGAAGACGATGAAGAACCAGAATCCCGACCGGTTGGTATCGTGCAGGCGGCGCACCATGACCGCCAGATGCGGCAGGAACACCACCAGCGAAAACACGCTGGACATGAGCGGCGGACCGTTGCCGGCAATGCCGATGATGGTGGCCTCGAGGAAGGCGGTGGCGAGGTTTCCCGCCAACAGGAAGACAACCCACCACCAGTATTCCGAACGCGGAGCGCGACCCTCGAAGGTGACATATTTGCGAAAACAGGTGGCGACGGCTTGCTGGAAAGTCATGGGATCAGCCTTTCCTGCCGATTTTCGTTTCTCGCCCTGCCAGCAGCCGGGCGATATTCTCGTGATGCCGTGCCCAGACGATCAGCGCCAGGGCGATGGCCAGCGCCTCGGCCGAAGGCAGGCCGAGAAAGAAAAGCCAGGCCGGGGCCGACGCCGCCGCCACCAGGGCCGCCAGCGATGAGAACCGCATGATCAGCGCCACCGCCAGCCAGGTCAGGCAGGTGGCAAGACCGGCGGGAAAATGCAGCACCAGCAATATACCAAGGAACGTTGCCACCCCCTTGCCGCCGCGAAATCCGATCCAGACCGGGAACAGATGCCCAAGGAAGGCGAACAGCCCGGCCACCTGCGCCGCATCGCCGCCCAGCATCCGCCCCGCGATCACCACCGCCACCGCACCCTTGCCGGCATCCAGCACCAGCGTCATCGCCGCCGCCGCCTTGTTGCCGGTTCTGAGCACATTCGTGGCCCCGATATTGCCCGAACCGATCTCGCGCAGATTGCCCAGCCCCATCAGCCGCGCCAGCACCAGCCCGAACGGCACCGAGCCCAAGAGATAGGCCGCAATCGCGGTCAGAACCAGCGCGCCAGCGCCCGTTGTCAGTTCCGGCAGCATCAGCTTTCCCCCCCGAAGACCCGTTCACCACCGACATAGGTGGCCAAAACCCTGCCCTGCATCCGCGCCCCGTCGAACGGCGTGTTCTTGGATTTGGAGTGCAGCTTGAATCGATCCAGCACGAAGGGCGCGTCGGCGTCGAACCAGACCAGATCGGCGGGTGCGCCGATTGCCAGCCGCCCGCCTTCCAGCCCCAGCCGCTTCGCCGGGTTGAGCGCCAGTGCCCGGAACAGGGCCGCGAGGTCCAGCGCCCCGGCATGGACCAGCCGCAGGGCTGCGGGCAGCAGGGTTTCCAGCGCCACCGCGCCCGAGGCGGCTTCCTCGAAGGGCAGGCGCTTGCTTTCCTCGTCCTGTGGCGTGTGCATCGAACTGATGATGTCGATCATCCCTGAGGAGATTGCAGCGACCATCGCCGCGCGGTCGTCTTCGGATCGCAGGGGCGGCTTCACCTTGAAAAACGTGCGGTAATCGGCGACGTCCAACTCGTTCAGCGTCAGATGATGGATCGACACACCGGCGGTCACGTCCAGCCCGGCGGCGCGGGCGCGTTCCAGTGCGGGCAGGGCCACGGCGGTGGTGATCTGGTCGGCGTGATAGCGTGCGCCTGTCATTTCCACCAGCGCCAGATCGCGCTCCAGCCCCATCCGTTCGGCCATCGGCGACACTCCCGGCAGGCCCTTCAGCGTGGCGAACTTGCCGGATGTGACGGCGGCCCCCCGGCTAAGCCCCGGATCCTGCGGATGGCCGATCACCAATGCGCCAAGTGCCGTGGCATAGGCCAGGGCGCGGCTCATTACGCGGGGATCGGCGATCACCCGGTCGCCATCGGAAAACGCCACCGCACCGGCATCTTTCAGAAAGCCGATCTCGGTCATCTCACGGCCATCGCGGCCCTTGGTCAGGGCGGCCAGCGGATGCACCCGCACCGCGCATTCCGCATGGGCGCGGTTCATCACGAAGGTCAGGGTTTCGGGATCGTCGATGGCCGGCAACGTATCGGCGCGCATCACGATCGTCGTAACCCCGCCCGCCGCCGCCGCCTGCCCGGCCGTGCGGAAACTTTCCTTGTGGCGTTCGCCCGGCTCGCCGATCTTGACGCCGATATCGACAATGCCGGGGGCCAGGCATCTGCCCCGGCAATCCACCACCTTGCCGGTGGACAGCGTGACCCGGCCATCGTTCGGCCCGTGTGGTACGATCTTGGATATCCGCCCGCGCGTCACCTCCAGCGAGCCGAGGACCTCGCCCGCTTCGGGGTCGATCAGGCGGGCATTGGTGAACAACAGATCGCTCATGCCGCGCTCTCCTGCACGTCGCGGAATTTCTTGAACACCTCGGCCCCGTCGGGGATGCGTTCAAAGCCGACCCTGACCTGGTAGTTGGAATTCTTGCCGCGCCGAATTTCCGAAGCAAAATAGATCGAGGCCGGGTCGCCCTGTTCCAGTTCAAGCGATGTGTCGGCGGTGATCGGAAAGGATTTCAGCCGCTTGCCCTGGATCGGCAGATTGGTGGCGATGAAGGCGCGTTTGCTGGTCAGGGTGTACCAGGTATTGCGGCGGCGATAGGCGCTGAAGAACAGGCTGCCGAAGGCAAGGCTGAGGCCGACGCCGAAATGGACAAGTCCGAAGGCCCACAAAAAACCGCCCGCAGAAGCGGCCAGGATCATCCAGACCAGCGCGAATCCGGCAAAGGCGAGGCCGAACAAAATCATGAATATGTTGCCCGCCCGCAGCACGATCCGACCATCCGGTCGGCCTTGCCAGATGATCTCTTCGTTGTCGTCGAGGATGCCTTGCCAGCCGGGTGGTTTCATGATCTCTGACCCTTCCGCAGCTTCCGCGTCAGCAAGTCCATCGCCGCCATCCTGACGGCAACGCCCATTTCCACCTGCTCCTGGATGACCGAGCGGTTGATATCGTCGGCCAGCGTGCCGTCGATCTCGACGCCGCGATTCATCGGGCCGGGATGCATGACGATGGCGTCCGGGCTGGCCAGGGCCAGCTTTTGCGCATCCAGCCCCCAGCGGTGGTAATATTCGCGTTCCGACGGGATGAAACCGCCATCCATGCGTTCCTTCTGCAGCCGCAGCATCATCACCACATCGACGCCCTTCAGGCCCGAACGCATGTCGTCCGTCACCTCGACCCCGAAATCGGCGATGCCCGATGGCATCAGCGTGGTCGGCCCGATCAGGCGGATGCGGTTTTCCATCTTGCCCAGCAGAAGGATGTTGGAACGCGCCACCCGGCTATGGGCAATGTCCCCGCAGATCGCCACCGTCAGGCGGTGCAGCCGGCCCTTGGCGCGGCGGATCGTCAGCGCATCCAGCAGCGCCTGGGTGGGGTGTTCGTGGCGGCCGTCGCCGGCATTCAGCACCGCGCAATTCACCTTGTCCGCCAACAGGTTGACCGCGCCCGACGAGGGATGCCGCACCACCAGAAGATCGGGATGCATGGCGTTCAGCGTCAGCGCCGTGTCGATCAGGGTTTCGCCCTTCTTGATCGACGAGGCCTGCATCGCCATGTTCATCACATCCGCGCCCAGCCGCTTGCCGGCCAGCTCGAAACTGGCCTGTGTGCGGGTGGAATTTTCAAAGAACATGTTGATCTGCGTCCGCCCGGCCAGCACATTTGAATGCTTGTTGGGCTGGCGGTTCTGCGCCGCGTAATGGTCGGCCAGGTCCAGAATGGCGGAAATGTCGTCCCGCGACAGGGGCTCGATTCCAAGCAGGTGTCGTGCGGAAAAACCCATGCTTCGCCTCGTCTCGCCAATGCCCGGGTTATAGGTGGGGGGGCGCGGCGAAACAAGGGATTTACGCCGGTTTGGGGCGGGTTTAGGCTTTGGCTGCGAAAGGAATCCCCGCAACATGCAGGCTGATCTGGATTACGTCGAAGCATTTGCCGCGCTGGACTGGCAGATCGAGCTTGGCGCGACCGAGGCGATCGGGGATGAGCCGCTGAACCGTTACGAGGAAACGCCGGAGGCGGCCAAGCCTGCCGCCAAGGCCGCGCCCGCGATTGTTCGCGCGCCTGCGCCTGAGGGCGCGCCTGTCGCCGAGCCGGGAGGCGATGCGACGCTGTCTCAGGCGGTGCAGGCGGCGCGGGCGATGGCGGCGGCGGCGGGGGATCTGGCCAGCCTGAAGGCGGCGATGGCGGGATACGAGTTTTGCGACCTGAAGAAGGGCGCCAGGAACCTTGTCTTTGCCGATGGCCAGCCGGGTGCGCGGCTGATGATCATCGGCGAGGCCCCGGGGCGCGACGAGGATATCGCCGGCAAGCCCTTTGTCGGGCGCGCCGGGCAATTGCTGGACCGGATGCTGGCGGCCATCGGCATGGCGCGCGATCAGGATGGCGACGGCGCGGTCTATATCGCCAATGTCCTGCCCTGGCGGCCACCGCAGAACCGCGATCCGAACGCGGACGAGATCGCCATGCTGCTGCCATTCCTGAAACGCCATGTCGAACTGGCCGGCCCGGACATGCTGTTGCCGATGGGCAATGCCGCCTGTCAGGCGCTGCTGGGGCAGGCCGGTATCACGCGGCTGCGCGGCAACTGGACGACGGCGCTGGGCCTGCCTGCCTTGCCGATGTTCCACCCGGCCTATCTTTTGCGCAGCCCCGAGAAAAAGCGCGAGGCCTGGGCGGATCTGCTGGCGGTCAAGGCGTGGCTGAGGGATGGCGGCGTGCCGCCCGGAAACTGACAAGGAAGCAATCACATGTCCACCATCGGCGAAGGCCATGATTTCATCCCTCTCGATATCGCGGTGCTGACTGTGTCGGATACCCGCAAGCCGGAAGACGACAAGTCCGGCAACACGCTGGTCGCGCGGATCGAGGCGGCGGGACATCGTGTTGCCGCCCGTCTGATCCTGCCCGACGAGCGCGCCGAAATCGCGGCGCAACTGCGCGCCTGGTCGCGGGACGCAGGCATCGACGTGGTGATCTCGACCGGCGGCACCGGCCTGACCGGGCGCGACGTGACGGTGGAAGCGCACCGCGATGTCTATGAAAAGGAGATCGACGCCTTTTCCACCATGTTCACCATCATCTCGATGCAGAAGATCGGCACTTCGGCGGTGCAGAGCCGCGCTTGCGGCGGCGTGGCCAACGGCACTTACATGTTCGCGCTGCCCGGCTCGCCCGGGGCCTGCAAGGATGGCTGGGACGAAATCCTGGTGCATCAGCTCGATTACCGCCATCCGCCCTGCAATTTCGTGGAGATCATGCCACGGCTTGAGGAAAACAAGCGACGGAAACCCATCTGACGTGCGTTTGATAGCCAAGTGATGGACTTGCCTGCCTCCGGTGTTATTCTTCGCCACCGGGCGGTCTTGCCTGCTGGAGGTCTTGCTGCATGAGATGGATGGGACGTTCCCTGATGGGATTGTTTCTGCTGGCGCTGACCCTTGGCCTGCTGGCAATGGCCGCCGGATCGCTGCGCAGCACCCTGCAGGACCGCTGGGCACGACAGGCCCGCATCCGCCCGGCGGAAGAACGGGTTTTCGCGGTCAGCGTGATATTGGCGGAACCGGGGCGGGTGGTGCCGGTGATCGAAAGTTTCGGCGAAATCCGCAGCCGCCGCTCGCTTGATCTGCGTGCCCCCGCCGCCGGAACGATCATCGAATTGTCGCCGCATTTCGTCGAAGGCGGGCAGGTGGCGGCGGGTGAATTGCTTCTCAGGCTGGACCCCGCGGATGCCCAGACCGCGCTGGACGTAACCGCCACCGACCGGCGCGAGGCCGAGGCCGAACAGGCAGAAGCCGCCGCTGCCGTGCTGCTGGCGAGGGACGAACTGGCAGCGGCACGGGCGCAGGCGGATTTGCGCCGCGCGGCACTGGAGCGTCAGGAAAACCTGCTGGAACGCGGCTTCAGCACCGAAACGCTGGTTGAAACCACGGCCTTGGCGGCCTCGGCGGCGGATCAGGCGGTGCTGGGCAAACGCCAGGCGCTGGCGCAGGCCGAAGCGCGCGCGACCCGCGCCGCCAGCACCCTGTCACGGATCGATATCCGTCTGGCCGAGGCGCGTCGGCGGCTGGAAAATACCGAGATATTCGCCGAGTTTTCCGGGGTTCTGAGCGCTACGTCCGTGGTCGAGGGCGGGCTGGTCGGCCCGAACGAAAAGATCGGCCGGTTGATCGACCCCGCCGCGCTGGAAGTGGCGTTCCGTTTGTCCAACAACCAGTTTGCAAGCCTTGTCACCGGCAGCGGCGGCATCGTCGGTGCCGCGGTGACGGCGCGGCTGGATCTGTTCGGATCCGATATCAGCGTGGTTGGTCAGATCGAACGGATCGGGGCCGAGGTCGGGGCGGGCCAGACCGGACGGCAGATTTTTGCGGGTTTGCCGCCCGAGGCCGCGACGACCATGCGCCCGGGCGATTTCGTGGCTGTCGAGGTGTCAGAACCGGCGATGGATGGCGTGGTTCGCCTGCCGGCTTCGGCGCTGGATGCGGCGGGCAATGTGCTGGTTTTGGCCGAAGGCGACCGGCTGGCGGAACTCGGCACCGAAATCCTGCGCCGTCAGGGCAACTGGGTGATCGTGCGCGGCCCGGACATCGCCGGGCGCGAAGTGGTCGAGACGCGCTCGCCCCTGCTTGGAGCGGGTATCCGGGTCAAGCCCAGCCGAAGTGGAGCCGCGCCAGCGGTCGAGACGCCGGAGATGATCGAATTGACGCCGGAGCGCCGTGCCCGGCTGATTGCCTTCGTCGAGGCCAACGGCAGCATTCCGGACGATCGCAAGGCAAGGATCATCGAACGGCTGAACGCCGCCAGCGTCCCGGTCGAGATCGTCAACCGAATCGAAGCGCGGATAGGGGGCTGACATGCCGACGCTTCCGAATGCATTGCCCGGGATGGTGCGAACTGCCATGCTGAAGGTAGGATAGATGTCTCCGCGCGGATTTCCTTCCGAACGTGCGGGCGGGGTTCTCGGCTATTTCACCCGTCATCGCACCGCCGCCAATCTCTTGCTCGTGATGATGGTGGTGCTGGGCCTGCTGTCGGCCACCCGCATCCGTTCGCAGTTCTTTCCCGATGTGGTTGTGGAAACCGTCACCGTCTCGGTGGTCTGGCAGGGCGCGGGGCCCGAGGATGTGGACAACGCCGTCGTGCAGGTGCTGGAGCCGGCCCTGATGGCGGTGGATGGTGTGGAGACGACCAATTCCACCTCGCTTGAAAACCGCGCCGTGATCCGGCTTGATTTTGAACCCGGCTGGGATATGGGCCGTGCCGCCGAAGATGTGAAGGCGGCGGTCGAGTCCACCACCGGCCTGCCGGACGGTGCCGAAGACCCGGTGGTGCGCCGTGCCGCCTATCGCGACCGGGTGACCGACGTGGTGATCACCGGGCCGGTCGCCACCGAGCAACTGGCGCTGTTTGCCGATGAATTCGTCGGCATGCTCTATCGCACCGGCATCACGCGCACGACTATCCGGGGGGTCGCAGCACCCGATACCGTGATCGAGGTCGAAGAAGCCGCGCTGATCCGCCATGACGTGACATTGCGCGAAATCGCCAATGCCATCGCTGAAGAAGCCGATCCCGATCCGGCAGGCGATGTCGGCGGCGGGTCGGCTCGGGTCAGAACAGGCATCGCCAAGCGCAGCGCCGAGGATCTGGCGAAGGTGGTGATCCGCTCGGCCCCGGATGGATCGAACCTGCTGGTCGGCGATGTCGCACGGATCAGCGTGGAAGGCGTTACCCGCAACCGCTCGTATTTCATCGGCGACAATCCGGCCATCTCGATCCGCGTCGACCGGTCCGATCAGGGCGATGCCATCGGCATGCAGAAGACGGTCGAATCCGTTGCGGCGGAACTGAACCGCACCTTGCCGGGCGGGGTCGAGGTGAAGCTGATCCGCACCCGGGCCGAGGCGATCACCGACCGGCTGAACATCCTGCTGGACAACGGCATCCTGGGGTTGATCCTGGTGATTGGCCTGTTGTTCCTGTTCCTGAACGTCCGCACGGCGCTCTGGGTAGCCGCCGGTATTCCGGTGGCGATGGCGACCGCGATTGCGCTGATGTATGCGGCGGGCCTGACCATCAACATGGTGTCGCTGTTCGCGCTGATCATCACGCTCGGGATCGTTGTCGACGATGCCATCGTGGTTGGCGAACACGCCGATTTCCGGTTTCGCCAACTGGGTGAGGGGCCGATTGCCGCGGCCGAGAACGCGGCGCGGCGGATGGCGGCTCCGGTGGCCTCGTCCACCGTGACCACGGTCATTGCGTTCTTCGCCCTGACGGCGATTTCCGGGCGCTTCGGCGAGATGATCGCGGATATCCCCTTCACCGTCAGCGTGGTGCTGCTGGCGTCGCTGGCGGAATGCTTCCTGATCCTGCCGCATCACATGGCGCATGCGCTGGCGGGGGCGGCGCGGTCGCGCTGGTATGACTGGCCCAGCACCACCTTCAACAAGGGCTTCAACTGGCTGCGCGAACGCGCCTTTCGCCCGTTGATGGCACTGGTGATCCGGCTGCGCTATCCGGTGCTGGCCGCCACCATCCTGCTGCTGATCCTCCAGGCCAACCTGTTCCTGTCCGGCAAGGTGACGTGGCGGTTCTTCAACGCGCCCGAGCGCGGCTCGATCACCGGCAATTTCGCGATGGCGCCGGGGGCGACACGGGCCGATACCTTCGCCATGATGCAGGAATTGCAGCGCGCCACGGCGGAACTGGCGGCGCGCTATGCCGCCGAGAACGAAGGCGTCAACCCGGTCGATTTCGTGATGGGCGAAATCGGCGGCACCGCCGGGCGCGGCCTGACCGGCGAGGCGACCAAGGATCAGGACCTGTTGGGGGCGATTTCCATCGAACTGATCGATGCGGATCAGCGGCCCTATTCGTCTTTCCAGTTTCTCGGCGAATTGCAGGACAGCGTGCGCCGTCACCCGATGCTGGAAACCCTCAGCTTTCGTGGCTGGCGGTCGGGGCCGGGCGGCGATGCCATTGACGTCCAGTTGTTCGGGGCCGAAGCATCGGTGCTGAAACAGGCCTCCGAGGCGTTGCAGGCGGCCTTGATGCAATATCCCGAAGTATCGTCGCTGGAAGACGATCTGGCCTATGACAAATCCGAGATGGTGCTGGAACTGACACCGCAGGGTCAGGCGCTGGGTTTCACCATCGACGCGCTGGGCCGGGTTCTGCACAACCGGTTGAACGGCATCACGGCGGCCTCCTATCCGTTGGGCGTGCGTACTGCCGACATCACGGTGAAACTGCCCGATGAGGCCCTGACGGCGGATTTCCTGGCCCGTACGATGATGCGCACGCCAAAAGGCGAATATGTGCCGCTGGCCGATATCGTCAGTGTCACCTCGACAGCCGGTTTCGCTTCGGTCCTGCGCGAGAACGGCCTGAGGGTACTGACCGTCAGCGGCGACATTTCCGAGGACGATCCCAAACGCGCCGAGGCGATTTCAACCGCGCTGTCCGAGGTGATCCTGCCCGATCTGGAAAGCCGTTTCGGCATTGGCACAAGGATGGCCGGACTGGCCGAACAGGAAGGCGAGTTTCTGGCCGACGCGCAGCTTGGTTTCCTGTTGGCGCTGATCGGCATCTACCTGACGCTGGCCTGGATATTCTCAAGCTGGACGCGGCCGATGGTGGTGATGGCGATCATTCCCTTCGGGCTGGTCGGCACGATCTACGGCCACAATGCCTGGGGTGTGCCGTTGTCGATGTTCTCGATTGTCGGGCTGATCGGCATGACCGGCATCATCATCAACGATTCCATCGTGCTGGTCAGTACCATCGACGAATACGCCGAGGGGCGCGACATCACGCAAGCCATCGTCGACGGCGCGGTGGACCGCCTGCGCCCGGTGCTGCTGACGACGCTGACCACCGTGCTGGGGCTGACGCCCTTGCTGTTCGAGACCTCGCAGCAGGCGCAATTCCTGAAGCCGACGGTGATCACGCTGGCCTATGGGCTGGGCTTCGGGCTGGTGCTGGTGTTGTTGATCGTGCCGTCGCTGATGGCGATGCAGCGCGATGTGGCCTTGCGCATGACGGCGCTTCGCCGGTTGCTGCGCGGGCGACGCGCGGTCTGGCCGCAGCGGCTGATCCTGTGGGGGGCGGTGCTGGCGGTGCTGGCGGCTTTTGCGGTCAGTATCGGGCATTTCGCCTGGACCGGGGCAATGGTCGCGCCATTGGCCGGTATTGGTGTTGAATTGCCCGGAGCGCTGGTGGCGTTCGGGCTGTTCGCTGGCGCGGCGGCGCTGATTTCGCTGCTGGCGCTTGCTTTGGCGGCGTTGGTTCACGCATTCGGGCGGCGAGCCGGATTCGGAGGCCGGGTTTGAGTATTTCGAGCATGTTGCGTCAAATTGAATTCACGGGATGTCCCGAACGCATTTGCTTGCGCAAAAGCTGCTTCGGGACATCCCGTGAATAGTCGAATCGGATCAGACGCAACACGCTCTTACCAAAAGAAGCCTGTCAGCCGGGAAGATTGCAGCCGTTGAACTCGACAGCGCGGTGCCGGTCGATGATGGTGATCCGGAGCGCCTCGGCATCGAAGGCAAAGGCCTCGCCGTCCAGGCTCAACACCGTGGTTTCCGCGATCAGGTGATCGCCGTCGCGGCGTGAGGCAGAGGGGGCCAGCCAGAGGTCCGGGCGCGGCAACTCGAACACCACTTCTTCCCCGCCCGATCCGCTTCGCGGCAGGTTCAGGCTGGCGGTCAGGCGAATGCCGTCGCGAACCGGATGCAGCGTACAATCGGCCCGCGCCATGCCGGCGGCGGCGGCATCCTGAGGCTGGTCGGCCAGCGCAAGGTCGATCAGGAAGCGCTCGGCGCTGCTGCCTTCGCCAAGGCGCAGGGACAATTCGGTGCTGACCGGCACGCAGACATCGCGGCACACCCCAAGGTCGAGCGTGGCGCGGGCGGTAACGGGCTGCCCGGCGATCTTGGCCAGAAAGCGGATCGGCAGGATCAACTGATTGGCATAGCCGATGATCGGCCCGGCCTCGGTTTCGATCAGCTCCGGGCGCGGCCAGTCGAATGCGACACCGGCGAGGTTTTCCGATCCCGCCCAGTCGAATACCGGCGGAAAGCCGGACTGCCCGCCGACACGCCAATAGGTCTTCCAGCCCGGTGCGAGCGTGACCTTCAGCGCCCCGACAGGTCCGGTCGGGCTGTCCTGCCAGCCGGAAATCAGCGCCACATCGACCATAGGCGCATCGCTGGCACCATCCGCCAGCGCGACGCCCGGCAGCGCCAGCAACAGGGCCGCGTGGCGCGCAACGCGGCGCAGCATATGTCGGATGGCTGGTTTCATCGCATCCTACATAGAGGCGCGGGCGCTAATGCGGAAATCACATTTGGGCGACAGCGCCGATCCGGCGGATTTGTCGCTGAATTCCCTTGTAACCGCGCCCCGGCGGGGCCATTTTCAGATCATGACAAAACCGAGCGAAATGCGGCACCTGGACGGAAAATTGCTGATCGCCATGCCGGCGATGGGCGATCCGCGATTCGCGCGTTCGGTCATCTATATGTGCGCCCATTCCGCCGAGGGCGCGATGGGGCTGGTGGTGAACAAGCCCGCCCCCGACCTGAAGATCACCGATCTGCTGGAACAACTGGACATCGCCACCACCGACCGCACGCGTCAGATCCGGGTGCATATGGGTGGTCCGGTGGAACATGGAAGGGGCTTCGTGCTGCATTCCGGCGATTATACCAGCGATGCCTCGACCCTGAAGGTGAATGCCGAGTTCGGCATGACCGCGACGCTGGATATCCTGCACGATATCTCGAACGGCGACGGGCCGGCGGAATGCCTGCTGGCGCTTGGCTATGCCGGCTGGGGGCCGGGGCAGTTGGAGGGCGAGTTGCAGGCCAATGGCTGGCTGACCGCCGAGGCGACGCCGGAGCTGGTTTTCGGGCGGGCGGATGCGGACAAATGGGAGGCGGCGCTGGCTTCGCTGGGGATATCGCCGAGTTTCCTGTCAGCCTCGGGCGGCACGGCTTAAATCTTTTCGGCGGCGGCGCGGGCCAGACGGTCATTGATCGCGGCACCAAGGCCGTGATCGGGGACCGGGGCGATTGCGATACCGGCCAGCCCGTCCCGGCGGGCGATATCATCGGCCTTGTGCAGCATGGCGAACAGGTTCGCCGCCGCCTCGACCAGATCGCCACTGGCAGACAGGTTCAGATCGGCACCTTTGCAGATGCGCCCGAAACCCAGCCAGAACCAGCCGTCGGGCGGTGTGGCCTGATCAAGGCGCAGGCGCGATTTCGGCGCGTAATGCGACAGCAACTGGCCCGGTGACAGGGGCTTTTCCGCATTCGTGGCTATTTGCAGGGTGCAGCCCAGTACAGCTTCGATCGCCTCGGCCGGCAGGCCGCCGGGGCGCAGCAGGGCGGGGGGCAGCAGATCGGGATGCACGATGGTAGATTCCAGCCCGACCTGCGCCGCCCCGCCATCCATCACCGCGTCGATCCGGCCCGCCAGCCCCTGCAGCACATGCGCCGCCGTGGTCGGGCTGATCGTGCCGGAGGGATTGGCGGACGGTGCGGCAATCGCCCCGCCGAATGCCGCCAGCAAGGCACGCGCCAGCGGTGTCTGCGGCACCCGCACGGCCACGCTGTCCAGCCCAGCCGTCACCAGGGGCGACAGCCAGGCACCCTTTCGCACCGGCAGCACCAGGCTGAGGGGGCCGGGCCAGAAGGCCGCCGCCAGCCGCTCGGCCACATCGCTGAAATGTGCGAAGCGTCGGGCGCTGGCCAGGTCGGCGACATGGATGATCAGCGGATTGAACGCGGGCCGGTTCTTGGCGGCGAAGATGCGCGCCACCGCCGCGCCATTGCAGGCATCCGCGCCCAGGCCATAGACAGTCTCGGTCGGGAAGGCCACCAGCCCGCCCTTGCGCCAGATCGCCACCGCGCGGGCAATGCCGGTTTCGTCCGGGGAAAGGGTTTCGGTTTCGATCCGGTCCATTGTGTCGTAACGTTTCAGTTGTTATGGGCGGGCAGGCGAACATAGTTTCCACACCGCGTCGCGGCTGGCATAGCCTGTCCGCAGGCGCGATGCAATTTCCGCCGGCAAGGATGAGGATTTGAATGGCATATCAGGCTCCGGTTAGCGAACTTCAGTTTCTGTTTGACAATATCGTCGGCATGGACCGTCTGGCGGCGACCGAACGCTTCGCCGAAGCCACCGGTGACATGCGCAACGCCATCCTGACCGAGGCGGCGCGACTGGCCGAGGAGGTGCTGGCACCCTTGAACCGCAACGGAGATCTGCATCCCGCACGGCTGGAAAACGGCGTGGTGCGGACCTCGCCGGGCTTTGCCGACGGCTACCGGGCGATTGCCGAAGGCGGCTGGATCGGTATCGCGGCGGACCCGGAATTCGGTGGCATGGGCCTGCCGCAGACCCTGAGCATCGCGCTGAACGAGATGATGTCGTCGTCCTGCCTCTCACTGCAACTGAACCCGCTGATGAGCCAGGGCCAGATCGAGGCGCTGGAACACCATGCCAGCGACGAGATGAAGGCGCTTTACCTGCCGAAGCTGATTTCCGGCGAATGGGCGGGTACGATGAACCTGACCGAACCGCAGGCGGGTTCGGATGTCGGTGCGCTGCGCTCAAAGGCGGAACCGAACGGTGACGGCACCTATGCGGTGTCGGGCCAGAAGATATTCATCTCCTGGGGCGATAACGATTTTACCGGCAATATCTGCCATCTGGTGCTGGCGCGGCTGCCCGACGGGGCGGCGGGAACCAAGGGAATTTCGCTGTTCCTGGTGCCGAAATACCTGCCCGATGCCGATGGCAATCCGGGTCAGGCCAACAGCCTGAAGGTGGTGTCGCTGGAACACAAGCTGGGCCTGCACGGCTCGCCCACGGCGGTGATGGAATATGACCGCGCCACAGGCTGGATGGTCGGCGCGGAACATGCCGGCATGAAGGCGATGTTCACGATGATGAACAATGCGCGGCTGGGCGTGGGCACGCAAGGGCTGGGCGCGGCGGAAGGCGCCTATCAGCAGGCGCTGGCCTTCGCCGCCGAGCGTCGCCAGGGCAAGGGGCCGCTGGCGGATGGCACCGGCACGATCCTCGATCATGCCGATGTGCGCCGCATGCTGATGACGATGAAGGGCCAGATCGCGGCGGCGCGGGCGATCATCTACGATACCGCCGTGTCGCTGGACCTGGCGCGCGCCACCGATGACGCAGATCAGGCGGCGCGGGCGGCGTTCCTGACGCCGATTGCCAAGGCGTTTGGCACCGATACCGGCATCGAGGTCGCCTCGATCGGGGTGCAGGTGCATGGCGGCATGGGCTTCATCGAGGAAACCGGCGCTGCCCAGTTCCTGCGCGATGTGCGGGTGACGGCGATCTACGAGGGCACCAACGGCATTCAGGCGATGGACCTGGTGGGCCGCAAGCTGATGGATCAGGGCCGCGCCGCCTTCGGCATGCTGCACGAGATCAGCCAGACCGTGGCCGAGGCCGAGGCCAGCCTGCCCGATCTGGCCGCCTTTCTGGGGGCCGGGGAACAGGCGCTGATCGCCACCACAAGCTGGATGCTGGAACAGGACGATCTGAACGCCCGCTTCGCCGGGGCCACGCCGTATTTGCGGGCCTTCGCGCTGGTGCTGGGCGGGCATTACCTGCTGAAGGCGGCGCTGGTGGAAGGCGGCAAGGGTCCGCGAACCGAACTGGCGCGGTTCTACATCCGTCAGTTGATGATCCCATATGATGCCCTGTGCTCGCAGGCCCGCGAAGGGGTACGCAGCCTTTACGCGCTCAGCCCCGAGCAACTGGCCGGGTGAGGCCGGGATGGATGGAACGATGACGCCGATCAGATACCCGTTCGAGGCGATCCCGCCCGAAGGCGAGGCGGTGGAAGTTGCCGATGGCATCCTGTGGATCAGGCTGCCGCTGCCGCTGAAGCTGGATCACGTCAACGTCTTCGCGCTGCGCGAGGCGGATGGCTGGACCATCGTCGATACCGGCTTTGCCTCGAAACGCAGCCGGGCGATCTGGCGGGCCTTGCTGGATGGCCCGCTGGAGGGGCGGCCTGTGGTTCGGGTGATCGTGACGCATCATCACCCCGATCATGTCGGGCTGGCCGGCTGGTTTCAGGACGAACTCGGCGCGGAATTGTGGATACCGCGCACCGCCTGGCTGTTCGCGCGGATGCTGACGCTGGACAAGCACGAGGTGCAGAAGGAAGAAACCCTGGCGCATTACCGCGCCGGTGGCATGATCGCGGAGATCTACGCCAAGCGCGTCACCGACCGGCCCTTCCTGTTTTCCGATATCGTGGCCCCGATGCCGCTGGGCTTTCGCCGCATCCAGGAGGGCGAGGTGATCGGGATCGGAGGCCGCACCTGGGATATCCGCATGGGCAACGGCCATGCCCCGGAACATGCCACCTTCTGGTGCCGCGAGGAACCGCTGGTGCTGGCGGGCGATCAGATCCTGTCCACCATCTCGCCCAATATCGGTGTCTACGCGACCGAGCCCGAGGCCGACCCGGTAGCGGAATGGCTGGAAGCCTGCGAGCGGCTGTCACAATTCGCCACCGAGGATCATCTGGTGCTGCCTGGCCACAAGCTGCCCTTCACCGGTCTGCCGGCGCGGATGCGGCAATTGATCGACAATCACCACCACGCGCTGGAGCGCCTGCTGGACTTCGTGGCCGAACCGAAAACCGCCGCCGATTGCTTTTCCATCCTGTTCAAGCGCAAGATCGGCGAGCCGGAATACGGACTGGCGCTGGTGGAATCGATGGCGCATCTGAACCACCTTTACCATCTCGGCCGGATCACCCGCACCCGGCGTGACGATGACGCCTGGGTCTGGCAGAAAGCCTGAGGAACACCAAGGGGGAGGCAAACATGAGCGACGATATCCGCACCAGTGTCGAGGCGATGGAAGACGCCATCCTGCCCGAGGCCTATGCCGTCCATACCGATCCCGACGCACCGAAATCTCCCGAGCAGCAACCGTTGCCGGCAGCCTTGCAAATGCCGTCCGGTCCGAAATCCGAGGCGCAATGGGCCTACGAGCGGCTGGTTCTCTATATCCAGCATTTCGAGCAGCAACTCGACAGCGAACACGAGGTCGGCATGGGCTTTGCCGGCGGTGATGTCGGGGTGATGCGGATACAGGGCATCGGCTTTTTCGCACCCGACATCCTGACATTCTACGGCACCGACATGGATGGTGCGAAAACCCAGCTTGTCCAGCATGTCACCCAGTTGAACGTGATGCTGCGCGCGGCCCCAAAGCAGGACGGCGAAGGCGATGCCAACCGGATCGGCTTCCGGCTGGCAGCCGAGTTGGGCAAGAACCCGATCAGCGTTGCCGCGGCCAAAGGCGAATAGGCGGGCAGCCGCGATATTGCCCTTGACCCGAATCTTTGGCATAGGACATCAAGACGCTGCCGCAAAGGCAGTACCGCCCGGCTGGGCAGGTTGAAAAACGACAAAGGGAACGGGAAGACGATCATGGCCGAACACAAGCATGGAACGATGCATATCCGCGAGCAGGAAAAGACTTTTGCCGGTTTCGTGAAGGTTTCGATCTGGATCGCCGGGATCAGCATCGGTGCGGTGATCTTCATGGCGATCTTCAACTCCTGAAGGTTTCCCGGGCCGAAACGAAATCCGGCTTCGTTTCGGGATTGTTGCCTTGCAGCGGTGCCGACCATCACACTTGCGTGGGTTCTGCGCCTGTTGCGCAACACTCACTTGCTTGCCACCCCGCGGAGGCTTGAGATTGTTGTGCTTTTATGGCCGATATTGCATTTGCCCGCACCCTGCCAGTGCGGCAGTCAAAGGGAAAGCCGACCATGATCCGTATGCGCCAATTGATTCCGGTTCTCGCGCTGCTGGCGCTTGCCGCCTGTAGCGGCAAATCCGTCTGGGCCCCGGATGAGGCAATTGCCGCCGCTGCCTACGTTGCCGTCGACGAGCCGCCGAGCCTGACGCTGGTAACGGTCATCAACAACGGCAACGGTTCGGGCGGGCATTCGGCGCTGGTGATCAACGCGCATCAGAAGGTGGTGTTCGACCCCGCCGGCAATTTCAAGACGCCGCAGGCCCCGGAGCGCAACGATCTGGTCTATGGCATGTACCCCGAGATGCTGGCCGCCTATTACGGCTTTCACGCCCGCAAGGAATGGCATGTCGTCACCCAGCGCATCGTGGTGACACCCGAGATCGCCGAACTGGCATTTCAGTCCGCGAAGAACTATGGTGCGGTGCCAAGTGCCTATTGCGCCTCCAGCGTGTCGGCCATCCTGAGCGGCATTCCGGGTTTCGAGCATATCACCCGCAGCATGTCACCCAAGCGCCTGATGCGGGATTTCGCTGAATTGCCGGGGGTCACAACCGACAAGATTTACGAAGACGATTGATCTCCGGGGGGGGGAAGATGCTGAAATCCAGACTCGCATTTGTGCTGCTGGCCCTGTTGTTTCTGCCGGCCTGCGTTGCCCAACTGCCCTGGGCCCCGGACGAGCGGCTGGCCGCGGCGCGCTATTCCAGCCGTGAACCGGCCTCGATCACGCTGATGACGGTGGTCGCGAACGGCTCGAATTCGGCCGGTCATGCGGCCCTTCTGATCAACGGTTCGCAACAGGTGATCTATGATCCCGCCGGTACCTGGTATCACCGTGACGTGCCGGAACGTGCCGACCTGCTGTACGGCATCACGCCGAAAATGCTGCAATATTACATTGATTACCACGCCCGCGACCGGTTCCATGTGGTGATGCAGACCAAACAGGTGCCGCGCGAGGTTGCCGACAATCTGATTGCGCGGGCGATCGCCAAGGGTGCCTCGATGAGCGCGATGTGCGCCCAGAACACCTCGGCCCTGCTGGCCGCGACACCGGGGTTCGCCGGCATCACCGCGAATATGTGGCCGCGCAAGGGGGTGGAAGCGATGAGCCGCATCCCCGGCGTTACCGAACGGCGGATCTATCAGACCGACGAGGGCAAGGACCTCAAGACCTGAACCGGCTCTTGACGTAAAAAAACCCCCGGGGCCAGGGCCTCGGGGGTTCGCGTTTGGTCAGGCGCGATGGCCCGGCCGGTTCACTGTCGCAAAACCGCGATCAGAGGTTGCCTTCACGCTGGGCCTTTTTACGGGCCAGTTTGCGTGCGCGCCGGATCGCCTCGGCCTTTTCACGGGCCTTCTTGACGGACGGCTTCTCGAAATGTTGCCGAAGCTTCATTTCACGGAAGACACCTTCACGCTGCAGTTTCTTTTTCAGGGCACGAAGCGCCTGATCGACATTGTTGTCGCGAACCTGTACCTGCATGTGGTATTCACCACCTTTCTAAGTCTAGAGTTGCAAGAATTGCAGGAAGTGGCGCTATAGCAAGACGCATGCGCTTTGTCCACTCCCCGCCTTGAGAAGGAGCCGTGCCAGGTGCCCGCCACGAATGCGAAGAAAACCGAAGCCGATCATATGGCCGATGCCCGCGCCCGCCTGATTGCCGCCGCCCTGCCGCATGTGCCGTTCGATGGCTGGAGCAGTGCCACGCTGAACGCGGCGATTGCCGATTCGGGCGTCGATGCCGGGCTGGCGCGGCTGGTCTTTCCGCGCGGTGCGCTCGATCTGGCGCTGGCGCAGCATGAAGCCGGCGATGCCGCGCTGGCGGCGGCGGGCGTGTCGGTGAAAACCTCCGCCCTGCGGTACTCGGAAAAGGTGGCGCGACTGGTGCGCCTGAGGATCGAAGGTGCCGACCGCGAGGTGGTGCGCCGGGGTGTTACCTTCTTCGCGCTGCCCGCCCATGCCGCCGATGGCGCGGCGGCGATCTGGCGGACGGCCGATCTGATCTGGCGGTTGCTGGGCGACACGTCGGACGATTTCAACTGGTATTCCAAGCGCACGATCCTGTCGGCGGTCTATTCCTCGACGCTGCTTTACTGGCTGGGCGATGACAGCGAGGGCCACGCCGACACCTGGGCCTTCCTTGACCGGCGGATCGGCGATGTCATGCAGTTTGAAAAGGCCAAGGCGGGGTTCACCCGCTCAGCCCTCGGGCGGGCCTTGCAGCGCGGGCCGGGCCAGGTGCTGGAACGCCTGCGGGCACCTGCCGAGGCAGGTCGCGCCGACCTGCCGGGGCATCTGAGCCGCCACGACTGACCGGAGAATTCAGCCATGACCCTTCCTGACACGATGCGCGTGATCGAGATTTCCGAACCCGGCGGACCGGAGGTTCTGAAACCCGCCACAAGGCCGGTGCCGCAGCCCGGGCCGGGGCAGATACTGATCCGCCTGCAGGCCGCCGGGGTCAACCGCCCCGACGCGCTGCAACGCGCGGGCAGCTACAATCCGCCGCCCGGCGCATCCGATCTGCCCGGGCTGGAAGGTGCCGGCGAGGTTGCCGCCACCGGCCCCGGCGTCAGCCGCTGGCAGGTGGGCGACCGGGTGACGGCGCTGTTACCGGGCGGTGGCTACGCCGAATATTGCATCACCCATCAGGACCACGCTCTGGCGATCCCGGACGGCATGGACATGACCCGCGCCGCCGCCCTGTGCGAGACCTTCTTCACCGTATGGTCCAACGTCTTCATGCGCGGCGGCCTGCAAGGCGGCGAGCGATTTCTGGTGCATGGCGGCACATCTGGCATCGGCACCACCGCGATCCAGCTTGCCCGCCAGTTCGGCGCGCGGGTGTTTACCACCGCCGGGTCGGACGCCAAATGCGCCGTCTGCCGCGACCTCGGGGCGGAAGTGGCGATCAATTACCGCGAGGCGGATTTCGTCAAGGCGGTGAAGGCGGCCACCGGCGGCGAAGGCGTGAACCTGATCCTCGACATGGTGGGAGGCGACTATATCTCGCGCAACCTGCGCAGCCTCGCCAATGACGGACGGCTGGTGCAGATCGCCTTTCTGCAAGGCCCGCAGGCGGAGGTGAATTTCGCCCAGATCATGGTGCGCCGGCTGGTGGTGACCGGCTCCACCCTGCGCCCACAAAGCGATCTGGCCAAGGCGCGGATTGCTGCGGAATTGCGCGCACAGGTCTGGCCGCTGCTGGATGCGGGCACAATCGCACCGGTGATGGATTCAACCTTTCCCCTGGATCAGGCGACAGAGGCCCACCGGCGGCTGGAAGATTCCGGGCATATCGGCAAGATCGTGCTGGACATCGCGTGATCGCCTGAGTGGTGATTTTCACGCATTCGCGTCTTGCCAGTGAAGCCCCGCGCTCGGTACCATCGCGAGCACAGGCGCAACCCGGACGGGAGAATTCGATGCGGATCAACGGCAGGCAGGCAAGGGTGCAAACAAGTCCCATTTCGGCGGCAATGACGGTGCTTGCCCTGCCGGGACTCGCGGCGCTGATCCTGTTGCTGGGGCTGATGGCGACGGCCAGCGCGGATGAGCGGATCATCAAGGCGCATGGCATTTCGACCTTTGGCGAATTGAAATACGGCCCCGATTTCAGGCATTTCGATTACGTGAACCCGGATGCGCCCAAGGGGGGGACATTTTCCACCTGGGCGTTCGGCACGTTCGACAGCCTGTCGCCCTATATCCTGAAGGGCCAGGCGGCGGCCCTGTCCACGATCTTCTTTGAAAGCCTGATGACCGGCACCGCCGATGAGCCGGATGCGATGTATGGCCTGCTGGCGGAAAGCATCGAATATCCCGAAAACCGGCAATGGGCGATCTTCAACATCCGCCCCGAGGCGCGGTTTTCCGACGGCACGCCTGTTCGCGCCGAAGACGTGGTGTTTTCGCTGCAGGCGCTGAAAGAAAAAGGCCAGCCATCCTATCGCCTGATCCTCGACGATTTCGTTGCGGTTGAGGCGCTGTCGCCGCTGCGGGTCAAATACACGTTCCGCGAAGGTGCCAATCTGCGCGAATTGCCGATGACAGCGGCCGGGCTGCCGGTATTTTCCAGGGCCTATTACGAGAATCGCGATTTCGCGGAATCCACGCTGGAACCGCCTTTGGGGTCCGGCCCTTATCTTCTGGACAAGGTCGTGCCGGGCAAGACGATCAGCTACAAGCGGCGTGGCGATTACTGGGGCGCGCATCTGCCGGTCAATGCCGGGCAGAACAATTTCGATCTGATCGCGGTGGAATATTACACCGACTACACCTCGGCTTTCGAGGGCTTCAAGGGCGGGGCCTATAACTTCCGCGAGGAGTTTTCATCGAAATCCTGGGGCAGCGCCTATGATTTCCCGGCACTGAACAATGGCTACGTGATCAAGGAACAGATCGCCGATGGCAAGCCTTCGGGCACGCAAGGCTTCTGGTTCAACATGCGCCGCGCAAAGTTCGCCGACCCGGCGGTGCGCGAGGCGCTGGGCATGGTGTTCAATTTCGAGTGGTCGAACGAGGCGCTGTTTTACGGCCTCTATCAGCGTACCGATTCGTTCTGGGAAAACTCCTACCTGCAAGCCGAGGGCCTGCCGGACGAGGCCGAACTGGCGCTGCTGGAGCCGTTGCGCGAACATTTGCCCGACGCTGTATTCACCGAACCGGCCTACAGCCCGCCCGTGTCCAAGCCCGAGAAACTGGATCGCAAGATCCTGCGTGCTGCCGGCAAATTGCTGGATGATGCCGGCTGGAACGTGGTGAACGGGGTGCGTACCAATGCCAAGGGCGAAAAGCTGGAAATCGAGATCCTGAACGACAGCCCGCTGTTCGAGCGTATCATGAATCCCTATATCGAGAACCTCAAACGCCTCGGCGTGGTGGCGGTGCTGAAAAACATCGACGCCGCGCAGCAATCCGAGCGCGAGAAGAACTTCGATTTCGATATCGTGGTGCGGCGCTACGTGATGTCGCTGACGCCGGGGGTTGAATTGCGTGATCGGTTCTCCTCGTCCTCCGCCAATGTGCTGGGCTCGGACAATATCGCCGGACTGGCCAATCCCGCCATCGACGCATTGATCCAGCATATCGAACAGGCCACCAGCCGGGCCGAGTTGAATACCGCCGTCAAGGCGCTGGACCGGGCATTGCGGTCGCTGCATATCTGGGTGCCGCAATGGTACAACAAGTACCACAATATCGCCTATCTGGACGTGTTCGGCCGCCCCGATCCGCTGCCGCCGTTTTCGATGGGCGAGATCAGCATCTGGTGGTATGACGAGGCAAAAGCGGCGCGGCTGAAGGCAGCCGGCGCTCTCTGAGGCAACAAGGGGCAAACCCCGGACATGGGCGCATATATCATCCGGCGGATATTGCTGATGATCCCGACCTTGCTCGGGATCATGATCGTGAATTTCGCGCTGGTGCAATTCGTGCCCGGCGGCCCGATCGAGCAGATACTAAGCCAGTTGGACGAACAGACCAGCGCCACCGACCGGATCGCCGGTGGTGGTCAGGAGGTGGGGGGCGGTTCCGGCGAATATCAGGGTGCCAAGGGCCTGCCGGAGGATTTCATCAAGGAGCTGGAGGCGCAGTTCGGCTTTGACAAGCCACCGGTCGAGCGGTTCTTCCTGATGATGGGCAATTACGCCCGGTTCGATTTCGGCGAAAGCTATTTCCGATCCATCAGCGTGATTGATCTGGTGCTGGAAAAGATGCCGGTGTCGATCACGCTGGGCCTGTGGACGACGCTGCTGGCCTATCTGATCTCGATCCCGATGGGCATCCGCAAGGCGGTCAGGGATGGCTCCAGGTTCGATACCTGGACCTCGGGCGTGATCATCATGGCCTATGCCATCCCCGGCTTCCTGTTCGCCATCCTGCTGCTGGTGGTGTTCGCCGGTGGTTCGTATCTGCAATGGTTTCCGCTGCGCGGCCTGACCTCGGACAATTTCGCGGAGTTGAGCCTGCTCGGCAAGGCGAAGGATTACCTCTGGCATATCGTGCTGCCTGTCACCGCCAATACCATCGCCGCCTTCGCCACGCTGACGCTTCTGACCAAGAATTCGTTCCTCGATGAAATCCGCAAGCAATATGTGATGACGGCGCGGGCCAAGGGACTTACCGAAGGCCGGGTGTTCTACGGCCATGTCTTCCGCAACGCGATGCTGATCATCATCGCCGGGTTTCCCGCCGCCTTCATCTCGATCTTCTTTGCCGGATCGCTGATCATCGAGATCGTGTTTTCGCTGGATGGCCTCGGGCGGCTCAGCTTTGAAGCGGCGGTCAACCGCGACTACCCGGTGCTGTTCGGCACACTTTATGTCTTTGGCATGATGGGGCTTTTGGTCAACCTTCTGTCCGATCTCACCTATATCTGGGTCGATCCCCGGATTGATTTTGAAAGCCGCGAGACATGAGGCTGTTTCGCGAAGGATCACTCGGCGCGCGCCGCTGGGCGCAGTTTCGCAAGAACCGGCGGGCCTTGTGGTCCTTGTGGATATTCGGCCTTCTGTTCGTGGTCTGCCTGTGTGCCGAACTGGTGGCCAATGACCGCCCGCTGGTCGTATCCTATCGCGGCGCGCTGCATTTCCCGGCCTTCAAGTTCTACCCCGAAACCGCCTTTGGCGGTGAATTCGAGACCGAGGCGGAATATCCCGCACCGGAAGTGCAATGCCTGATCGTCTCGGGCGGGCTGGAAGCCTGTTTTGACGAGCCCGAGGCGGTGATGGCCGCAGCAAGAACCGGCGCGGTGGATGGCGAGGCGGTTGAAAAGGGCTGGCTGGTCTGGCCGCCGGTGCCCTATTCGTTCAACACGGTCAATTACGATGTGCAGCCGGCCCCGGGCGCGCCGGATGCCAAGCATTGGCTGGGCACCGATGACCAGACCCGCGACGTGCTGGCGCGGATCATCTACGGCTTTCGTATCTCGACCCTGTTCGCGCTGTTCGTGGTGGGGGTTTCATCGGTTGTCGGCATCGCGGCGGGGGCCTCGATGGGCTATTTCGGCGGCTGGGTCGATCTGGTGTTCCAGCGGATCGTGGAAATCTGGGGTAATATCCCGTCGCTTTACATCATCATCATCCTGTCGGCGATGCTGACCATGTCGTTCAGTCTGCTGGCGGTGCTGATCGCGCTGTTCTCCTGGACCTCGCTTGTTGGCGTGGTAAGGGCCGAGTTCCTGCGGGCGCGGAACTTTGAATATACCCGCGCGGCGCGCGCCCTTGGGGTGGGTGACTGGACCATCATGTTCCGCCATATCCTGCCAAACGCGATGGTGGCGACCCTGACGATGATGCCGTTCCTGATCACCGGCGCGATCGGGGCGCTGGCGTCGTTGGATTTCCTGGGCTTCGGGCTGCCCGCCGCCTATCCGTCGCTGGGCGAACTGGCATTGCAGGCCAAGCAGAACCTGCAGGCCCCCTGGCTGGCCTTCGCCGCCTTTGCCACATTCTCGATCATGCTGTCGCTGCTGGTCTTCATCTTCGAGGGCGTGCGCGACGCTTTCGATCCCAGAAAGACCTTCCGATGAGCGAGACCCTGCTGGACATCCGCAACCTCTCGGTCGCCTTCAGAGGGAATGCGCCGGTAGTGCGGAATGTCAGTTTCGACATCAAGGCCGGCGAGACGATGGCGCTGGTCGGCGAAAGCGGCTCGGGCAAGTCGGTGACGGCCCTGTCGACGGTGCGCCTGCTGCCGGACAGCGCCGCGATCACCGGATCGGTCACCTTTCGCGGCACCGAGATGGTGGGGGCGGATGAGCGCACCCTGCGCCAGGTGCGGGGCAACGATATCAGTTTCATCTTTCAGGAACCGATGACCTCGCTGAACCCGCTGCACACGCTGGAAAAGCAGATTGGCGAGAGCCTCGCGCTGCATCAGGGTCTGAGCGGCGCGGCGGCGCGCAAACGCATCGTCGATCTGCTGGACCGGGTCGGCATCCGCGATCCCGAAAGCCGGCTGAACAATTATCCGCACCAGTTTTCCGGCGGCCAGCGGCAACGGATCATGATCGCGATGGCTCTGGCGAACGGCCCGGATCTGTTGATCGCGGACGAGCCGACAACAGCGGTGGATGTGACCATTCAGGCGCAAATCCTGCGCTTGCTGGCGGATTTGCAAAAGGCCGAGGGCATGGGCCTGTTGTTCATCACCCATGATCTGGGCGTGGTGCGCCAGATCGCCGATCGGGTCTGCGTGATGAAGGATGGCGAGATTGTCGAACAGGGCGATGCCAAGGCGATTTTCGCCAACCCCCGGCATCCCTATACCCAGAAACTGCTGGCGGCCGAACCAAAGGGCCGCCCGGTGCCGGTGGCGGCCGACGCGCCGGTGGTGGCGCGTGCGGAAAACCTCAGGGTCTGGTTTCCCATCAAGCGTGGCGTGTTCAAGAAGGTGGTCGGCCATATCAAGGCGGTGAACGATGCCAGCTTTGACATCCGCGAGCGCGAGACCATCGGCATTGTCGGCGAAAGCGGCTCGGGCAAGACCACGCTGGCCCTGGGGCTGATGCGGCTGGTGTCGTCCGAAGGGCGGATCGTGATGCTGGGCCAGGACGTGCAGGGCTGGCGCAGCCGCCAGTTGCGCCCGCTGCGCCAGAACATGCAAATGGTGTTTCAGGACCCCTATGGCTCGCTTTCCCCGCGCATGACCATTGAACAGATCGTGGCCGAAGGGCTGGGCGTGCATGGTCTGGAACCGGGCCAGGATGCCCGTGCGCTGGTGGCCGATATCCTGACCGAGGTTGGCCTGGACCCGGCCATGATGGGGCGCTATCCGCACGAGTTTTCCGGCGGCCAGCGCCAGCGCATCGCCATTGCCCGCGCGATGATCCTGCGCCCCAAACTGGTGGTGCTGGACGAGCCGACCTCGGCGCTGGACATGACGGTACAGGTGCAGATTGTCGAATTGCTGCGCGATCTGCAGGATCGCCACCGGCTGGCCTATCTGTTCATCAGCCACGATCTGCGCGTGGTGCGTGCGCTCAGCCACAAGGTGCTGGTGATGAAAGAAGGCGATATCGTCGAACAGGGCGATGGCAGCCAGATATTCGATGCCCCTAGGACCGATTATACCAAAACCCTGATGGCGGCGGCGTTCAACCTGCGCAATGGCTGAGGGCGGCCCCGCGCGGTTCAGTCCGCGTTAAGCGAGCCGCATCGCGCGAGATAGGGCTGGGCCTCGCGGGCGGCGGCGATGCGGGGCTTTTGCAAAACCGCCGTCACGATCTCCTCGCGCCCGCCGGCGATCACCTCGTCGCTGCCATCGGGGGCGATGATCCGGCTGCCGCCCAGCCAGGCGGTGCCGTCTTCGGTTCCGGCCCAGTTGGCGCAGGCCAGGTAAAGGCCGTTCTCGAAGGCCCGGACCGGCACCATCTTGTCGCCGATAAAGCCACGCTCCGCCGTCAGGGCCGCCGGTACGATCAGCAATTCCGCCCCCGCAAGGGCGGCCTGCCGCGCCGCTTCGGGATATTCGATATCGTGGCCCACCAGCATGCCGATACGCCAGCCCGCGTAGTCGAACAGGCGGATTCCGTGATCGGCGGTGAAATGCCGCGCCTCGTAATCGCCGTTCAGGACGTTCTTGCGGTGATGGCCGATCAACTGGCCATCCGCGCCGACAAAGCCGACGGCGTTATAAAGCGAGGAGGAGTGATATTCCGGATAGGTATAGGCGATGGCAATCTGGTGCATCAGGGCGATATCGCCCACCTGCCGGGCATAGCCGCCATCATGACGCTGCGAGCGTTCGCGCAGGCGATCGCCCGCGTGATAGCCCGACAGGTACAGTTCAGGGCAGACCAGCACCTGGCTGCCGCCCTTGGCGGCGCGGTCGGCGGCCATGTCCAGCCAGTTCAGCTTGGCCTCGGGCGTCTGGGATCGCGCAAGTGCCTGAAATATTGACAGGGTGAGAGTAATCATGCCGCAACATATGGATGCGGTTGAAGCAAAGTCAAATTGAAACCGGCAGGTTCCTGCCGGTCGTCAGATTGCCAGCGAATGCCCCGAGGCGCTCATCGCATAGGCATCAAACTCACGCGCGATCATGCGGGTCAGGCTGCGCCCTTCGGGCAGAATCTGCATGAGCGAACCGGAATGCGCCGTGAAGGGCGCGAATTTCTGATGCACCCGCGCCATTTCGGACCTGAGGTCCACCGGCACGCGATCCAGTTCCGCCTCGATGGCGTCCAGATCAAGGCGGAAGGTGCACATGAGTTCCTCGATCACACGGCTGCGCAGATGATCCTCGGCCGAGAAGGCATGGCCCCGCGCCGAGGCAAACGCGCCATCGCGCACCCGCGCCAGATAGGCCGAAGTGGCGGCGGCGTTCTGCACGAAGCCCTGGCGGAATTTCGAGATTGCAGAGGCGCCAAGCCCGATCAGCGTGTCGCAGGTATCATCGGTATAGCCCTGGAAGTTCCGCCGAAGACGGCCTTCTTCCAAAGCGCGGTTCAGCCCGTCGTCGGGCCGGGCGAAATGGTCGATGCCGATGGCGTTATAGCCCGATGCCAGGAACAGATCGTTCGCGGTCTCGAACAGGCCCAGGCGGTTTTCGGAGCCCGGCAGATGCTGTTCGGGGATCATGGTCTGCCGCTTGGCCATCCACGGCACATGCGCGTAGCCATAAAGCGCCACCCGGTCCGGGCCAAGGCTGAGCAGCTTTTCGGTGGTGGCGGTGATGCTGGCAGTATCCTGATGCGGCAGGCCGTACAGGATATCGGCGTTCAGGCTGTGGATGCCTCGGGCGCGCAGCTTTCCGGCAACCTCGGCCGTGATCTCGAAGCTTTGTTCGCGGCCGATCACCTTCTGGATATCGGGATCGAAATCCTGCACGCCCATGCTGGCGCGGTTCATGCCGGCAGCGGCCAGCGCGTCAAGGCGGCCGTCGTCAACTTCGGTCGGATCAATCTCGACCGAAAATTCGTAGCCTTCGGCAAAGGGCAGGCCATCGGCGATGGTCCCGGCCAGTGTGGCGATCTGGGCCGGGTTCAGCAGCGTCGGCGTGCCCCCGCCCCAGTGCAGCCGGTTCAGCCGCACGCCACTCGGCAGGGCTGCCGCGACCATCCTGATCTCGTCCAGCAGGGTGCCGAGATAGGATTGCACCGGATCGCCGGTACGAACCCCTTGCGTGCGACAGGCGCAGAACCAGCACAGCCGGCGGCAAAACGGGATGTGAACATAGAGCGATACGGAATCGTCCGCCGGAACCGCGCCCAGCCATTCGCTGAAGTTGGTGGCCTGCACCCCGGTGCTGAATTGCGGCGATGTCGGGTACGAGGTGTACCGCGGCACTTTAGCGTCAAATAAACCGAGGGCGGCGAGTTGCTTATTGTAGGTCATTCGCCTACCTAATGTAGTGTGAACAGATCATTCCTTGATCAAGATCAAATTCGGGGTGCGGGATGAACCTGCATACAACACAACTGGTCAGAACCGATTGCGACTCCTGTCCCATTCGGCACCGCGCCGTCTGCTCGCGTTGCGAGCCGGACGAACTGGACGTGTTGGAAACCATGAAGACCTACAAGACCTACGACGCCGGGCAGACGCTGGTCTGGGCCGGTGATTCGGTGCAGTTCCTGGGTTCGGTCGTGTCCGGGGTCGCCGCGCTCAGCCAGACGATGGAAGATGGCCGCCGCCAGATGGTCGGCCTGCTGTTGCCATCGGATTTCGTTGGCCGCCCGGGCCGCGAGATCGCGCCGTTCGACGTGGTTGCGGCGACCGAGGTGACGGTATGCCGGTTCCAGAAGGCGCCGTTTGAAAAGCTGCTGGTCTCGACTCCGTCGATTGCCACACGACTGCTGGAAATGACGCTGGACGAACTGGATTCCGCGCGCGAATGGATGCTGCTGCTGGGCCGCAAGACCGCGCGCGAAAAGATCGCCAGCCTGCTGGCCATCATCGCGCGGCGCGATGCCAGCCTGCGCCTGCGCAAGGCGGCGGGCCGGGTGCAGTTCGATCTTCCCCTGTCGCGCGAGGCGATGGCGGATTACCTTGGCCTGACGCTGGAAACCGTCAGCCGCCAGATTTCCGCGCTGAAGCGCGAAGGCATCATTGAATTGCAGGGCAAGCGGCGGATCAACATTCCCGACTATGCCAACCTTCTGAACGAGACCGGCGACGATACCGATGGCGGCATGATCGTCTGATCGCCAATGCCGGTTTCGTAGCAAGGGGATTTAACGGAGTCGGACATGCGTTCGCTGCCAGAAAAGATGCAGGTATTGTCATTGCCCGGCGGCAAGGTGGAATGCGATGCGGCGGGCTATCTGACTGACCCCCTGCGCTGGAGCGTGGAATTTGCCGAACACGTCGCGCGTGAACAGGGTATCACGCTGACACCCGATCATTTCGCGGTGATCGCGTTCATGCGGGCCTATAACGAAGAACACGGCATCATGGCGGATGCGCGGTTCGTGCTGAAATTCCTGGCCGAGCGCCAAGACACTGACAAGAAGGGTGCGCGGGATATGATGTTCCGGCTGTTTCCCTATGGCTATGTCTCGCAGGCCTGCAAGATCGCAGGCATGAAACAGCCCCGCGCCTGGAGCACCGGCTGACTGTAACACGCCCCTAGGGCGCGTTGCGTTTGATCAGAATCGCACATTCATCCGATGACCCGAGGCAGCGTTTGCGCGAGCAAATGCGTTCGGAGCATCGGGTGAATTCGATTTGACGCAACACGCCCCTGAATAACACAAGGCCCGGTGGAAATCCTCCACCGGGCCTTTTCGTTTCAAACCGTGTCGCCTGACGGTAATCAGGCGGCCTGTGCCTCCGGCGCGAACCGGCCATAGAAGGTTTCGCCCTTCGCCGCCATGTCACGCAGCAGTTCCGGTGCGGCAAACCGCTTGCCATAGGTTTTCACCAGCCGGTCGCAGGTGGCCACCGCCTGTTCCGCGCCCAGAATATCCAGCCACGAGAACGGGCCGCCCGACCACGGCGCAAAGCCCCAGCCCAGCACCGCGCCGACATCGCCTTCGCGGATATCTTCCAGCACGCCGGTTTCCAGTGCGCGCACCGCCTCAAGCGATTGCGACAGCATCAGGCGCAGCTTGACATCCTCCAGCGGGGTTTCGTCGTCGGGATTGCCCCAGGTGTCGCGCAGGCCCTGCCACAGGCCCTGCCGCTTACCGGCCTCGTCGTAATTGTAGAACCCGGCCTTGGTCTTGCGGCCATAGCGGCCCTCGTCGAACAATTTGAACGCAACCTCGTCCACATCGTCATTGTCATAGGCATTGCCCATCGCCGCCTTGGTCGCCTTGGCGATCTTGACGCCGAGGTCGATCGAGGTTTCGTCGGTCAGTTGCAGCGGCCCAAGCGGCATTCCCAGCAGCTTGGCGGCGTTTTCGATCAGCGCCGGTTCAACCCCTTCGCGGACCATGCGCATCGCCTCGTTGATGTAAGGGATGATGCAGCGGTTGGCGTAGAAGAAGCGTTCGTCGTTGACCACGATCGGGGTCTTGCGGATCTGGCGCACGTAGTCCAGCGCCTTGGCTACCGCGACCGGGCCGGTCTGCGCGCCCTTGATGATCTCGACCAGCATCATCTTGTGCACCGGCGAGAAGAAGTGGATGCCGATGAACTGTTCCGGCCGCGCCGAGGCCGTGGCCAGCGACGAGATCGGCAGCGTCGAGGTATTGGTGGCGAAGATCGCATCGGCGGGAATGACCGCCTCGGCCTTCTTCGTCACCTCGGCCTTGACGGCGGGGTCCTCGAACACCGCCTCGACGATCAGGTCGCAGCCTTTCAGCGCGGCGTAATCGGTGGTGGCGGTGATCCGGCCCAGCACTTCGGCCTTCTTGTCCTCGGTTACCTTGCGCCGCTTGATGCCTTCGTCAAGGATGCCCGCGGAATGTGCCTTGCCCTTGTCGGCACTTTCCTGGGTGGCGTCGATCAGCACCACCTCGATGCCTGCCAGCGCCGAGACATGGGCGATGCCCGCCCCCATCATGCCGGCGCCCAGCACGCCGACCTTCCTGACCGACTGATCGGCCACGTCCTTGGGCCGCACAGCGCCTTTTTCCAGCGCCTGCTTGTTCAGGAACAAGGACCGGATCATGCCGGTGGTCGACGGCGTGGTCATCACCTTGGTGAACCAGCGGGCCTCGATCTTCAGCGCGGTATCGAACGGCACCAGCGCCCCTTCGTAAATCGCACCCAAAAGCGCCTTGGCCGCCGGATAGGCGCCTTGGGTCTTGGCATGGATCATCACCGCGCCGCCGACGAACATCGGCAGGCCCATCGGGGTGTAAGGCGCGCCGCCCGGCATCTTGTAGCCCTTGGCATCCCAGGGCTTGACCAGATCGGCTTCCTTGGCATTGGCGATCCAGTCTTTCGCCGCCGCGATCAACTGATCCGCGGGCACCACATCGTCAATCAGCCCGGTGGCCTTCATCTTGGCGGGCGACAGCATCTTGCCTTCCATCAGGATAGGTGCTGCAGCCATCAGGCCCAGCTTGCGCGGCACCCGCGTGGCCCCGCCGGCACCGGGGAACAGGCCGACCAGGATTTCCGGCAGGCCAAGCTTGGCCTTGGGGTTGTCGGCCACGATGATCCGGTGGCAGGCCAGCGGCAGCTCGAAGCCGATCCCGGCGGCGGTGCCGGGCAGGGCGGCGACGAACGGCTTGCCGCCCTTCTTGGTCTTGAAATCCATGCCGCCCAGCTCGATTTTCCGCAGCAGGCCATGCATCTGCATGATGCCGTTGAAAATCCCCTCGGCCGGGTTGCCGCCGGCATCCCCGGCTTGCCCGGCCAGCACGTTCAGATCCATGCCGCCGGCGAAATCCTTCTTGCCGGAGGTGATGATCACGCCCTTGACCGCATCGTCGGCCAGCGCCTTGTCAACGCAAGCATTCAGTTCCGCAAGACCCTCATAGGTCATCACGTTCATGCTTTTGCCCGGGCAATCCCAGGTGATCGTGGCGATGCCGTCATCTGCGGCTGCATAGTGAAATTCAGTCATTTTCGTCCCTTTCAGGGTTGTACTTCTGTTCCGTCAGTTGGCGCGAAGGGGTCAGACCCGCTCGATCACCGTGGCGGCACCCATGCCCGAGCCGATGCAGAGCGTGGCAAGGCCGGTTTCCTTGTCGGTGCGCTCCAATTCGTCCAGCAGCGTGCTGAGGATGATGGCACCAGTGGCCCCCAGCGGGTGGCCCATCGCGATCGCGCCGCCATTGACGTTGACCTTGGCGTGATCGGCATCGAAGGCCTGCAGGAAGCGCAGCACGACCGAGGCGAAGGCCTCGTTCACCTCGAACAGATCTATATCGCCGATCGACATGCCGGCGGCCTGCAGCACCCGCTCGGTCGCGGGCACCGGACCGGTCAGCATGATCGTCGGATCGGTGCCGATCCGCGAGGTGGCAACGAAGCGCGCGCGCGGCTTCAGGCTGTGGGCCTCGCCGAATTCCTTGTTGCCGATCAGGATAGCGGCGGAGCCGTCCGCGATGCCCGACGAGTTGCCGGCATGGTGGACATGGTTGATCCGCTCGAATTGCGGGTATTTCATCAGCGCGATGGCGTCAAAGCCGGGCATCACCTCGCCCTGTTCCTTGAACGACGGGCGCAAAGCGCCGAGGCTCTGCATGTCGGTTTCGGCGCGGATCATCTCGTCACGATCAAGGATGTCGATGCCGTTCTGATCCTTCAGGACCATGCGGCTTTTGGCGAAACGGCCTTCGGCCTGGGCCTTGGCGGCGCGTTTCTGGCTTTCCACGGCATAGGCATCGCATTCGTCGCGCGAAAAGCCGTATTTGGTGGCGATCAGGTCGGCCCCGATGCCCTGCGGCACGAAATAGGATTTCATCGCCAGCGTCGGGTCGGCGGCAATCGCGCCACCGTCCGAGCCCATCGGCACCCGGCTCATGCTTTCCACGCCACCGGCGATATAGGCATTGCCGGCCCCGCCGCGCACCTGGTTGGCGGCGATGTTGACGGCTTCAAGCCCCGAGGCACAGAAGCGGTTGATCGAAACACCGGGGATACGCTCGTCCAGATCGGAATAAAGCACGGCAGAGCGTGCGAGGCAGGCGCCCTGCTCGCCGATCTGGGTGACATTGCCCCAGATCACGTCCTCAACCGCATGGCCCTCAAGGTTGTTGCGCTTGGCCAGTGCGTTCAGGGTTTGTGCCGACAGGCGGACGGCGGTTACCTCGTGCAGGGTGCCATCGGGCTTGCCCTTGCCGCGCGGCGTGCGGACGGTGTCGTAGATATATGCATCGGTCATGTGTCTGTTCCTTTCAGGCGGGTCAGTCAGGCGCGGTCAGCGGGGCTGCCGGGCATCAGATCGTAGGGATGTTTCCAGCCGGGCAGGGCGGCGATACGGTCCAGCCAGGCGTCGATTTCAGGGAAGTCCTTGCGCTCAAAGCCGAAGGGCTCGGGGTAATAAAGATAGCCGCAGGCCGACAGGTCGGCATTGGTCACGCTGTCACCGACGATCCAGTCGCGCCCTTTCAGGTGGCTGTCCAGCAGGCCATAAGCGGCTTTCAGGCGGGACTGGTTGAAGGCGATCACTTCGGCAGGGCGCTTGTCGGGCGGCAGGAAGTTCATCAGGAACCGGGTCATGCCGGCGGCCGAGGACAGCTTGTGATTGTCCCACAGCACCCAGCGCAGGATGTCGTAGTTTTCTTCGTGGGTCTTGCCGCCGAACTTGCCGGATTTCTCGGTGACATAGGCCTGGATGCAGCCCGACTGGCTGATCCGGAAATCGCCGTCGACCAGCACGGGCGCTTCGCCCAATTCGTTGACATTCGCGCGGTATTCCGGTGTGCGGGTCTCGCCCTTGAAGAAATCGACATAGACCGGTTCCCAGTCAAGACCGCTCAGTTGCAGCGCCAGCGCCGCCTTGTAGGAATTGCCGCTTTCACCGAAGCAGTAAAGTTTCATGGTCATCCTTTGGCTCCCTGTTTTGATCCGCATAGCGGGGGCTTCGCGCCCCCGCACCCCCGCGGAGTATTTTTCCCAAAGAGAAGCAAGGTTTTGCTAACCTTGTTTCGACACATTTGCCGGGCGGTACAGGCTGGAGAGCCGATGACCGCCCGAGGAGAAGTCGCCCCCGTTTGCGATGTCAGCCGGCAGGCGGACGGGGGCGCATCTTGCCGGCTTCTTTTTGGTACAAATACTCAAGCTCCACCACCGCAACCCGCGCCGGCGTCAGAGCTTGCGCGAGATCAGTTCCTTCATGATTTCATTGGTGCCGCCATAGATGCGCTGCACCCTGGCATCCGTCCACATTTCCGCCACCGCATATTCCTGCATGAAGCCATAGCCGCCATGCAGTTGCAGGCATTCGTCCAGCACCTTGTTCTGCATGTCGCTCAGCCAGTATTTGCACATCGCCGCCTGTTCGACGCTGAGTTCGCCCTTGAGATGTGCTTCGATGCATTTGTCGAGGAAGGCGCGGCTGACCACCGCGTTGGTCTGGCATTCCGCCAGCTTGAAGCGGGTGTTCTGGAACTGGATGATCGGCCCGCCGAATGCCTCGCGTTCCTTGCAATAGGCGATGGTGCGTTCCACCGCCCCTTCCATCGCGCCGACCGCACCACAGCCGATGATCAGGCGTTCCTGTGGCAATTGCTGCATCATCTGATAAAAGCCACGCCCCTCTTCGCCGCCCAGCAGGTTTTCCGGGGCGATCTCGACATTATCGAAGAACAGTTCCGAAGTATCGGCGGCTTTCAGGCCGATCTTGTCGAGGTTGCGGCCCCGTGCGAAGCCGGTCGCACCATCGGTCTCCACCACCATCAGCGACGTGCCCCTGGCCCCTGCCGACGGGTCGGTCTTGGCGGCGACGATGATAAGGTTGGCGTGCTGGCCGTTGGTGATGAAGGTCTTCTGGCCGGTCATCCTGTAGGAATTGCCCTCGCGGATGGCGCGGGTCTTGATCGCCTGCACGTCCGAGCCGCCGGACGGTTCGGTCATCGCCAATGCGCCGACCAGTTCACCCGAAACCATCTTCGGCAGCCAGCGGCGTTTCTGATCCTCGGTGCCGCATTTCAGGATGTAATGCGAAACGATGCCGGAATGGATGCCCTGGCCCCAGCTTGCCAGATTGGCGCGGCTGGCCTCCATCAGGATCACCGCCTCGTGGCCGAAATCACCGCCGGGGCCGCCATATTCTTCCGGGATCGACGGGCAGAGCAGGCCCAGTTCGCCGGCTTCGCGCCAGGTTTCGACATCCATCTCGCCCTGTTTGCGCCATGTCTCGAATTTCGGTGCCCATTCAGTGGAGATGAAACTGGCGGTCATCTCGGCGAGCATCCTGTGCTCGTCGGTCATCCAGTTGCTTTGCAGATGGCTCGTGCTCATGGCGATAGGCTCCCTTTTGTCGGCGCGCCGTATTCAGCGGTCATTTCCGCGAATACGGCGTCCAGTTCGTCCTTGTCCGCGATCCTGTCGAGATTTTCGAGCAGGAAGGTCAGGCAGTAATTGTTGCCAAACCCGTATTGCGCATTCAAGCCGCGCAGTCGTGCATAGGCCTGTTCCGTTACGGCACAGCTGAAACGCTTGCCGAGCGGCAGGCGTTTTGCCATCAGAACGCCTCGGGCGCGAGGGCCATCACCGTGTCCGCACCGGTCTGGATACGTGCCAGATGCAGCGCGGTGGCCGGCAATTGGCGGGCCATGTAGTAGCGCCCGGTGGTCAGCTTGGTCTGGTAGAAATCCGGATCGCTTGTGCCCGCGGCAAGGGCTTCATTGGCGGCTTTGGCCATTTGTGCCCACATCAGGCCGAGGCAGACATGGCCGAACAGATGCATGAAATCGTTCGAGCCGGCCAGCGCATTGTTGGGGTTCTTCATGCCGGTCTGCATGAAATACATCGCCGACGACTGCAAGTCCTTCGAGGCGGCCTTCAGGGGATCGAGGAAATCGGCCTTCAGCGCCGCGTCGCCCTCGTTTTCCTTGATGAAGGTCTTCACCATGTCAAAGAATGCCATCACATGCTTGCCGCCGTCGGCGGCCAGTTTGCGGCCCACCAGGTCAAGCGCCTGCACGCCGTTGGCCCCTTCATAGATCATGGCGATACGGGCGTCGCGGGTAAACTGCGACATGCCGTGTTCCTCGATATAGCCGTGGCCGCCATAGACCTGCTGGGCCTTGACCGTCATGTCATAGCCCTGATCGGTCAGGAAGCCCTTTATCACCGGTGTCAGCAGCGAGATCAGGCCATCGGCGTCCTTGTCGTCCATCCTGTGGGCACGATCCAGCATTGCTGCCCCCCACAACAGGAAGGCGCGCGCGCCTTCGACAAAGCTTTTCTGATCCATCAGCGAGCGGCGGATATCGGGATGCACGATGATCGGATCGGCCGGGCCGCTCGGGTTCTTGGCACCGGTCACGTCACGGCCCTGCAGGCGATCCCTGGCGTAGATCACGGCGTTCTGGTAGGCCACTTCGGCCTGGGCCAGCCCCTGCATGCCAACCCCGAGGCGGGCGTGGTTCATCATGGTGAACATCGCGCGCATGCCCTTGTGTTCCTCGCCCAGCAGGTAGCCGGTGGCACCGTCATAGTTCAGTACGCAGGTCGAATTGCCGTGGATGCCCATCTTCTCCTCGATCGAGCCGACGGAGACACCGTTGCGCGCACCGAGGGAACCATCGTCGTTCACCATGAATTTCGGGACGATGAACAGCGATACGCCCTTGATGCCTTCGGGGCCGCCGGGGATCTTGGCCAGCACCAGATGGATGATATTGTCGGCCATGTCGTGATCGCCCGCCGAGATGAAGATCTTCTGGCCGGTGATCTTGTAGCTGCCATCCTTCTGCGGTTCCGCCTTGGTACGCATCATCCCCAGATCCGTGCCGCAATGCGGCTCGGTCAGGTTCATCGTGCCGGTCCATTCGCAATTGGTCATCTTCGGCAGGTAACGGGATTTCTGCTCGTCGGTGCCATGCGCGTGGATCGCGGCATAGGCACCGTTGGTCAGGCCCTGATACATCGTGAAGGCCTGGTTGGCAGAGGCAAACATCTCGCCGACTGCGTTGCCGATCACGTAGGGCAGGCCCTGGCCGCCATATTCCGGATCTGTTGCCAGGCCCGGCCATTCGGCCTCGCAGACCTGCTGGAACGCCTGCTTGAAACCGGTCGGCGTGTAGACCACGCCGTTTTCCAGCCGGCAGCCCTCGCGGTCGCCGACGACGTTCAGGGGGGCCAGCACTTCGGAGGTGATCTTGCCGGCTTCTTCCAGCACAGCCGCGGTGAAGTCGGGTTCCAGATCGGCGTAGCCGGGAACGTTCTGGGTGCTGACCTTCAGCATCTCGTGCAGCAGGAAGGCCATGTCCTTGGTCGGGGCGGTATAGGTGGGCATTTCGGTTTCTCCGTTATTCAGCGGCGTTTTGTCGGGCTTCGGCTTCGGCGAGATAGGCCTCGCCTTCACCGATCTGTTTTTTCAAATCCGCAATGGCATAGTTCAACTCGTCGCGGCGGCGTTCCATTTCGACCAATCGTTCATTGGCGATTTCCAGCGTGCGGCTGATCTGCAGCACCTGGCTGTCATCGACATAGTAGAGTTCGAGAAGCTGGCGGATATCTTCCAGCGAAAACCCGTAGCGTTTGCCGAGGATGATCAGCCTCATCCTGGCGTGATCGCGCCGGGTGAACAGGCGTTTCTGGCCAACGCGTTCGGGGAACAAAAGCTCCTTGGCTTCGTAGAAGCGCAAGGTGCGCGGTGTGACGTCGAATTCATCGCACATCTGGCGGATGGTGAGTTTGACTTCGCTCATCGGGTAACCTGTTTCGTGGCTGTTGGGCATGACATGGGCATATAACGGATTCGGAACAAGAGGTGAGGCACGTTTACGTGAAAATACGTTACGTCATTTCGGATCGCGTCAATTGTCCGGTGGGTGGCGGTGTTGACGGTGGGAATATGCGGGCATTCGACTGGACGATTAGCCGACTAGCCGACTAGCCGACTAGTCGATTAGTCGGTTGACCGAGTAGCCGAGTAGCCGATTTGTAGGTTGGCCGATTTGTCGGGTGGTCAGTCGGATGGGATTGCCCGGCGGAATACGGCGTTCCCCGCATAGGTCCGGCGGTTGTGAACCTGTGTGGCTGGTCTGCACGCCATTGCAGGCGGCGGATCAGTCGTTCAGCGAGTCGATCGAAACCTGGCGGAGGGCCTTCAAATCCTCGATGGTCTCCTGCAACTCGTCGCGCCGTGCTTCAAGCTCGGCGATCTGGCGGCCCGATACCTCGATCCAGGTTTCCGTCTGCACCCGGTTCTTCGGATCGGCATCGTATAACAGCAACCACTGGCGCACTTCCTCAAGCTGGAAGCCGAAACGCCGCCCGCGCAGGATCAGTTTCAGGCGGGCGATCTCTCGGGGGCCGTAAAACCGGCTGCGCCCGACACGCTCGGGCATCAGCAATTCGATATATTCGTAATGGCGAAGCGTGCGCGGGGTGACATCGAACCGGGCGCACATTTCCTTCAGGGACAGTCTGTTGCTCATGATGGACACACTGGTTTACCGCTGTCCGAAGGCTGACAAGAATCGGCGCGCGATTCAAGCCTCAGAGGAAACCGGGGGCCAGAAAATGAAACGCATAGGCCACCAGAACCGCCGGAACCGCCGAAACGAGCGTCGCCAGGAACGCCACTTTCGGGTTAAGCGCGATGGCCGGGAACAGCGCGTCGCCGTCGTTTGAAATGGCATTGCCGATCAGGGCCGCGAACGGGATCAGCCCGTTGATATAAAGCGTTGTTACCAGCACCTGCGGGCCGCAGCCGGGGATGAAGCCGATGGCAATGGCGATCAGCGGCAACAGGATGCCGATGGACGAAAACAGCGCCGCCAGGTCCAGCCCGGTGAAGACCACGACGTAATCGTATGCCAGATATGCGCCGATCACCCAGATCGAGATGAAGCTGGTTTCCTCGGCCATACGCGTTAGCGGATGATCGGCGGCATGGGTCATTGCCGTCAGGGCGGAAGTCGACCACACGAACAGGCCAATCGCCGTGCCGGCGAGGCCGATCACCGGCAGGACCATGCCATAGGTTGCCTCAAGGTCGATCTGAAGCAATTGCGACACGCCCATTACCAGCCCCGGCAGCGCGACCGCGAGATAGGCGATATCGCGCGCCCTGAGCTTGCCGATCAGCGGTGCCAGATCGCAGGTGCTGGATTCGGGCGTGCGGAAATCGGTGCGTACGAACCAGTCGATCACCCAGCCCGACAGGATGCCGACGCCGAAGGACAATGGCAGCACCACGGCGGCCGCATCCGGCCTTGTGGCGATCAGCAGGAAGGCGGCATCGCCCATTGTCGCCGTCAGCGCCGCGACTACCGCGCCAAAGCCGACATTGCCCGAGGAATAGGCCGCCACCACGACCACCGCGCCTCCGCAGCCCGGTGTTGCCCCCAGCAGGGCGGCAATCGGCACCTGTGCGCCACGCGCATTGCGAAGGACATTGCCGATATCGAAGCGGAACACCCGCTCGGCACCGTAAAACAGCAGCAGCGTTGCGGCGACGAAGCTGGACACCTGGACATAGGCATCGGTCATCAGGCCACGGGTAATGGCGCCAAGTTCGCCTGGAAACACGGCCAGCACGAGAAGGGCCAGCACCACCGCCAGCCGACGCGTGCGGAAAGGGCCGATCCTTGCCGTTGCCGTGGCAATCTTTGCGGTCGTGTTCCGCTCCAGGCCACCCCGACCGGGCAGGATGTCCGGGCTCTGTACCATTTTCATGCGTATCCTGTGTCGATGCGAATGCGAATTATTCTCATTTGCAAAAATAGGTCTTGCACCGGACTTGTCAAGATCAAATAACGTGAGGGGCCGGAGCAGCCCCGGCCGATACCCGGAAATTTGCCATGACAGACCTGTCCATCGAGATGAAATCCAAACTTGCCCGCCAGTTCATGGAGGCGATCCCGCATTCGCGCGATCTGAGCATGTCGCTGGACGAGCTGGGCGACGGCATCGCGGTTGTGTCCATGCCATATGCGGAAAAGCTGGTGGGCGATCCGGAAACCGGAATCATTCACGGCGGCGCGGTATCGGCCCTGATGGATACCTGTTGCGGTGCGGCGGTGATGTGCCATCCGGCCTCGCCGATGGGCACCGCCACGATTGACCTCAGGATCGACTACATGCGCGCCGCCGTGCCGGGCCAGTCGGTTATTGCAAGGGCAGAATGCTACCATGTCACCCGCTCGGTCGCCTTCGTTCGGGCGTTTGCCTATGACGATGACCGCGAGCGCCCGGTGGCGGCGGCCAACGGGGCCTTCACCGTCGAACAGCCGAAATCCGGAGGTGGCAAATGAACCGCCCGCGCCCCGAACCCGTTCAGGTGGTCCGCCAGCGCCGCGACGATGCGCTGAATGCGCTGGTCGAAGGCGTTCCCTATATCCGCTATCTCGGCATCCGGTTTGACCGGCGCGGCGACGAGTTGACGGCGGTTTTGCCATTCGACGACAAGCTGATCGGCAATCCCGCCTTGCCGGCGCTGCATGGCGGCGTGACGGCAGCCTTTCTGGAAGTGACGGCGATTGTCGTGCTGAGCTGGACCATCGCCTGGGAGCGCATGGAAAACGGCCATCGCGGTGTCGATGACTGGGACCCGAGCCACCTGCCGCGGATGCCGAAAACCATTGATTTCGCAACCGATTACCTGCGTTCCGGCCTGCCGCGCGACGCCTATGCCCGGGCCTCGGTCAACCGCTCCGGGCGGCGCTATGCCTCGGTGCATGTCGAGGCCTGGCAGGACAATCGCGAACGCCTCTATGCCCAGGCCACCGGGCATTTCCTGATGCCCACCCCGGATGAGTGACCAGCCGGTAGCCGCGCTGACGCATCGTCGGGTGCTGAAGATCGCGGTGCCGATCGTGCTGGCCAATGCAACGGTACCGATCCTTGGCGTGGTCGATACCGGCGTGGTCGGGCAATTGGGACAGGCGGCCCCGATCGGCGCGGTCGGGATCGGCGCGATCATCCTGACGGCGATCTACTGGATTTTCGGCTTCCTCAGGATGGGCACGACCGGCCTGACCTCGCAGGCGCATGGCGCGGGCAATCAGGTTGAGGTGAAGGCGCTGTTGATGCGCGCGCTTCTGACCGGGGCGGCGGGCGGTGTGCTGGTCATCGCCTTGCAGGTGCCGCTGGCGGCGCTGGCCTTCCGGCTGGCCCCGGCCTCGGCCGAGGTCGAGGGCATGGCCGCCACCTACCTGCAGATCCGCGTCTGGTCGGCCCCGGCGGCAATCGCGCTTTACGGCATTACCGGCTGGCTGATCGCGCTGGAACGCACCCGCGCGGTGCTGCTGTTGCAGGTCTGGATGAACGGGCTGAACGTCGTGCTGGACCTGTGGTTCGTGCTCGGCCTTGGCTGGGGTGTCGGCGGTGTTGCGACCGCGACCTTCCTTGCGGAATGGTCGGGGCTGGCGCTGGGTCTGGTGATCTGTCGGGGCGGTTTTGCCGGTGGGGCCTGGCGCGACTGGGCGCGGGTGTTCGATCTCAAGCGTATCCGCCGGATGATGAGCGTGAACGGCGATATCCTGGTGCGCTCGGTGCTGCTGCAGGCGGCCTTCATCTCGTTTTTGTTCTTCGGGGCGGGCTTTGGCGATGTGACGCTGGCGGCCAATCAGGTGCTGCTGCAATTCCTGCATATAACCGCCTACGGGCTGGACGGCTTCGCCTTTGCCGCCGAAACGCTGGTCGGCCAGGCGATGGGGGCGGGGGCGCGGGCAAGCCTGCGCCGCTCGGCCATCCTGACCAGCGGCTGGGGGCTGGTGATCGTACTGGCGCTGGCAGTTGTTTTCGCGCTGTTCGGCGGTGCGATCATCGATCTGATCGCCAAGGCCCCCGAAGTGCAGGTCGAGGCGCGGGCCTATCTGGGCTGGATGGTGGGCGCGCCGCTGATCGGCATCGGGTCCTGGATGCTGGACGGCATCTTCATCGGCGCCACCCGCACGCGCGACATGCGAATCGCGATGTTCTGGTCGGCGCTGGTCTATGTCGGGGCGGTTCTGGTGCTGGTGCCGCTCTGGGGCAATCACGGGCTCTGGGCGGCGCTGATGGTGTTCTTTGCCGCCCGCGCCGCAACGCTCGGCCTGCGCTATCGGGAACTGGAACGCGCGGTCTGACCTGCGGCGATCAGGACCGGGCAAAAGCCTCGATCTGCGGGCGCAGATTGTCCAGCGAATAGCCTGCACCGGCGGCGGTGGCGATGATTTCGTCCGCCGGCAGGGTCTTGGCATTGACGAGCGACCAAACCACGGTCGAGCGCATGCCTGAGCGGCAATAAGCCAGAACCGGGCCACCGGAGGCGGCAATCGCCTCTTCCTGTGCCTGCAGGTTGGTCATCGTCATGCCCCGCCCGGAAACCGGGTTATAGACAAAGCCAAGCCCCAGGCGGGCCGCTTCGGCGGCCATGAATTGCGCATGCAGGTCCGGTTCGATCTCGTCATCGGGGCGGTTGCAGATGACGGTGGCAAAACCGGCGGCCTTGACGGCGACAAGATCGGCCTCGGTTAGCTGGCCACTGACACTGTAATCGTGGTCGATCTGCTTGATATCCATTTCGCAACCTGTTCCGCATGGCGGCTACCTTGCCGCCTTCTGGTTCGATCATGTAGTCGTTGAGGACGCCAAGCACCAGCCCTTGCCGGGGGAATACGCCTGAAGGGCGAAAACCCGGCCAGCGCTTGCGCCGCCCCGCCAACAGGGATCAAGAGGCGGCTGGCTGGCCGGGTCTCGTTCCGGGCCCAACGGGGAAGGCAGGCCCGGAAATCACGTCAAAGCCCGTTGACCGGCACTTTCAGGTAGGAAACCCCGTTATCTTCCGCCGGTGGCATCTGCCCCGCCCGCATGTTGACCTGCAGGGACGGCACGATCAGCCTCGGCATCGCCAGTTGCGCGTCGCGTTCGGTCCGGGTCTTGATGAAGTCCGCGCGTTCCTTGCCCGCGCCGACATGCACGTTGCGCGCTTTCTGTTCGGCCACACTGGTTTCCCAGGCGTATTGATCGCGCCCCGGGGCTTTGTAGTCGTGGCCGACGAAGATGCGCGTGGCCTCCGGCAGGGCGAGGATTTTCTGGATCGAATTGTAGAGATCGTCGGCTGAACCACCGGGGAAATCCACCCGCGCGGTGCCGAAATCCGGCATGAACATGGTATCGCCGACAAAGGCCGCATCGCCGATCACGTAAGTCAGGCAGGCCGGGGTGTGGCCCGGCGTGTGCAGGATATCCACCCGCATCTGGCCGATATGAACGCTGTCGCCTTCCTTGAACAGGGCATCGAACTGGCTGCCATCGCGCTGGAACTCGGTGCCTTCGTTGAACACCTTGCCGAAGGTGTCCTGAACCACGCGGATGCGATCACCGATGCCGATCCGCCCGCCGAGCTGCGCCTGCAGATAGGGCGCGGCGCTCAGGTGGTCGGCATGGACATGGGATTCCAGGATCCAGTCAACCTGAAGCCCGGATTCCTGCACAAAGGCGATGATGGCATCTGCCGAGGCGGTATCGGTGCGCCCCGAGGCATAGTCGAAATCCAGCACGGAATCGATAATGGCGCATTTAGCGGAATTCGGGTCGATCACCACATAGGACACCGTGTTGGTTGCGTCGTCGAAAAAGGCTTTCACTTCGGGCGACATTGCGTTCCTCCGGGTTTTGCTGCTACAGGTCACATAGAAACAATTAAGAGAATATCAATATATTCATGTATAAAATTCTCCGTGACAAGCTAAATATTTAAGTGTATCACAATATTTGTAATGACAACGCAAACCGAACAAAATCATCTGGTTGACGACCTTCATATGCAGGCCGATGCTGCCGCGTCGCTGATGAAGACGTTGTCCAACACCGCCCGGCTGATGATCCTGTGCCAGTTGGTCGAAGGCGAACGCTCGGTCGCGGAACTGGAAAAGAACCTCGACACCAAGCAGCCAAATGTCTCGCAGCAACTGGCGCGGCTCAGGATGGAAGGCTATGTCAGCACAAGGCGGGACGGGCGGACGATCTATTACAGCCTGGCCGATGATCGGGTGATTTCGGTGATCCGCAACCTGCATTCGACATTTTGCCCGCGCTGAACCTGCCGACAACCTGTTTGATTTGGGTCAAGGCTGGCGGTATTTTGCGCATCTAGTCTCACCCGAACGCATTCAAGACAGGAACGAGCCATGAAAACGATCGAGACCCGCAAGGCGCAACTGGAGGCCCGTCTGGCCGAGTTGCAGGATAATCTGCTGGAGATCGAGGATGCGCTTGATGACGAGCCGAACCCTGATGTCGAGGATCGCGCCTCCGAGCGCGAAAGCGACGAGGTGCTGGAAGGGCTGGGCAATATGGGCCTGCGCGAAATCCAGATGATCCGGGCCGCGCTGGAACGCGTGGCCGAAGGGACTTACGGCGAATGCGCGAAATGCGGCGAAGAAATCTCGCAGGAGCGGCTGGACCTGTTGCCGCATACACCGCTCTGCCGCAATTGCGCGGCCTGAGAAAGTCCCGGGGGGATGGAATATGTCGTTTGAAAACCTGAAGGCGGCGATTGCCCTGTTGATGGAGCAGGCCTCGGAAACCCCGGAAGATGCGCATGAGGTTTACGAAGAACTGCGCGAGAAACTGGCGGAACTGCGGGGCCTTGGCCTGCCGCTGCCGGATGATCTGGTGAAGCTGGAACAGCGCCTGCAAAAGGATCTGGGCCGCAAGTAGCGGGTCGCGGGCCGTTGAAGGCCCGCAGCATATCTAAACCCTGATATAATGCCCGGTTGCCGGCGGCACCTTGCCATCGGCGATATCTCCCCAGATCGGCACAGCCTCCGCCAGGCCGCTTGCCATTTCGATCGTCAGCCAGTCGCGGCTGCTGGCGGCAACCGCACGCCAGGCGGCATCCAGCCTTGCCTCGACCTCGCCCTTGCCCCAGTCGTTGCGGCGTTTTTCGATCTGCGCCGGGGCGAAGAAGAATGTCGGGCGCGCACCGGGCAGATCGCCGGTCGGGCGGAACTGGTCCCAATGGCTGGTGCCGACGGCGGCGGAGTGGCGCATGTTGTCGCCAAGATGGCTGTGCAGGCGGGCGCGGATATCGGCGCTGCCGGCCATGTCGACGAACACACTGGGGCGTTTTGCGATTCCGGCGTCGATCTTGTCATAGGTCACGACCTGATCGCAGGTGCCAAGGCTGGCCACGAAATCGCGGTTCCGCGCCGCGGTCAGGCCGATCACTTCGGGCCCGTCCGGCCGTGCCTGCGCCAGGAAATGGCAGAGGCCAAGGCCGGTCTTGGACGAGGCGCTGCCGATGATGACCTGCTCAGCGCCGAACCAGCCGTTATCGGCCAGGAAATCATACAGAAGATACGAGGTGGCGATCAGCGGGTTGAAGATGGCGCGTCTGGCATCATCGTCAATGCTGGCGGGCTCGGCCCGCATATAGGTGTTGTAGACCGGCGAAAGCCCGGCCCGATGCGCCGCGGTATCGACGACGGCACTGGCGCCGCGTGCCTCGGGGCGGATGACAAGTTGCGCGGCGGCAGGCAGAAAACCGTATAGTCGGCTACCTTTGGCAAGGCTGGGGGCGCGGCTTTCGGTAACTGTGGCGAAGCCCCAGACAGGGACAATGCCCTGGCCTTCGCCCTCGCAGGGGAAGAAATCCCAGTATTTCAGCACGGTGCCGGTGGCGGCATAGGTCACGTTGTTGGCGGTCAGCGCGAAGCCTTCGATGGCCAGCAGCGCCTCGCCGTCCGCCAGTGGCGGCAGATCGCGGTTCTGCGTCGAGATGTTGCGGATATTGTCTTTGCGGATGGTCAGCAGGTTGGATGGCATAGCTTGCTTTCCTGATGCAGAAATGATCAGGGGCAGGACGCGTGGCCCTGCCCCTGATTGCCGGACTTAACCGGGCTTATTGCTTGGCGACCGTCTTCCAGGCACCGCCCTCGACCACCGAGATCACGACATCTTTCGCGCCCTGGTGATTGTCGTGGCTGAAGGCCATGTCGGCACCCGTCAGATCATCGTGGTAGGACAGCGATTCCATCGCCGCGATGAAGCTTTCATGCGTCAGGTCAGGACCTGCCGCTTCCAGCGCACGGATGAAGGTGTCGGCACCCGAATAGCCCAGCATCGCGAACATCGAGGCCGGCTGGTCGTATTTGGCCTTGTAGTCAGCGATGAACTTGCCCGGTGCCGCTTCTCCGGCACGCGAATAAAGGTCCTGCCAGCCAGCCGATGCGTAAAGACCATCGGTAACACCGCCCGGAACCATTGCCACCGGCTCAAGGAAACCGGCGGAGGTGTTCATGAAGGTCATGTCGGCCAGGCCCAGTTTCTTGGCCGTTCCGACAATGGTGATGCCCTGACGGACGCCAACTGCCAGCGTGACCAGATCACAACCGGCTGCGTTCAGCTTTTGCAGCGAGCCGACGAAATCCAGCTCGTCCGGCTTGTGGGTGGTTTCCTCGGCGAAGGTCAGGCCAAGCGTGGCGGAGATATCCTTGGTCGATTCGGCGATCTCCTTGCCGAAATCCGACGGGATATACATCGAGCAGATTTCCTTGGCACCCTTTTCGGCCGCCAGATACGTCACCCCGACCTGTACCTGGTCGTAATAGCTGGAAAAGCCGATGAACTTGTTGTGCATCGGTTCCGACAGCATTTCACGCGCCGCCGACAGGGGGCTGATATTGGGAATGCCCTTGGGGTCCAGCAGCTTGAAGCCGGCAATGTTCATCGGCGTGCCCAGCGACAAAAGCATCGCGAACACCTTGTCGCTGTTCAGAAGCTTGTTGTAGCCCTGCATCGCGCGCGGGATCTGGTAGCCGTTATCCTCGACGATGAAGCGGATCATCCGGCCATGCACGCCACCGGCGGCATTCACTTCGTCAAAGCGCATGTTGGCACCGTTGACAGCCGGCACGCCGACCGCCGCGAAGATGCCGGACAGATCGTTGACCGACCCGACCAGAATTTCGGTATCGGTCACACCTTGCGTTTCGGCCGAAACCGCCGCGCCGAAGCCGACAGCGAAGACGCTCGCCATCAGGGTTGTTGTCAGTTTCCTCATTGGTTTTCCTCCCGTGGAAATTTCCGGAACGGGCTGTTCCGGGGTTAATACATCTGTTCGATCAGCGCCTTGTGTTTCTTCTCCACAAAGCCGCGCTTCAGCTTCATGGTTGCGGTCAACTCGTCATCCTCGGCGGTCAGAAGCACGTTGATCAGCCGGAAATCCTTGATCTGTTCGACCCGGGCGAATTCGGCGTTCACTGCTTCGACCTCCTTGCGGATCAGACCGACAACCGCCTCCGCCGCGCAGAGCGAGGCAAAGTCACTAAACGGAATTTTTTGGTCCTGTGCAAACTTTTCCACGTTCTCCTGATCAATCATGATCAGGCAGGTCAGGTATTTCCGCTTGTCGCCGATCACCACCGCGTCCGAGATGTAATGGCTGAATTTCAGCCGGCTTTCGATTTCGGCAGGCGTGATGTTCTTGCCGCCGGCGGTAATGATGATGTCCTTGATACGCCCGGTAATGGTGACAAAGCCATCCGCGTCGATCCGCCCGACATCGCCCGTGCGCAGCCAGCCGTCATCGGTGAAGGTTTCGGCGGTTTTCTCGTTGTTGCGCCAGTAGCCCTTGAAGGAATTCAGCCCGAAGGTCTGGATCTCGCCGTCATCCGCGATCCGAAGCTCGACACCGGGAATGGCGCGGCCAATGGTGCCGACGCGGTTGGCGCGGCGGGTATTGACGGTGGCCAGCCCGGCATTTTCCGTCATGCCGTAAGCCTCGATCAACGGCACGCCGATCGACCAGTACCATTTCAGCAGTTCCGGCGAGATCGGCGCCGCACCGGTGGCCCCCCGGCGCAGCCGGTCCATGCCCAGCATCCGGCGCAGATTGCGCAGCACCAGCATGTCCCAGAAGGCATAGGTGGCCGATGTCAGGAACGGCGGCGTCTTGCCCTCCAGCAGGTAAGACGCCCGCTTCGTCCCGGCGCGGCTTGCCGCCCGGAAGGCCATGCGCCCGACGAACGTCGCTTCCTGCGACAGCACCAGCACGCGGGAATAGATTTTCTCCCACACCCGCGGCACCGCGAAGAAGGTCGCGGGCGATACCTCGCGGATATTGTCGAACACGGTTTCCGGGCTTTCGGCGAAATTGACCACGCCCTTGCCCGCCAGCGGGAAATAGATCGAATTGTTGCGCTCGGCGATATGGCAGAGCGGCAGGAAACAGATCTGTTCGTCGCGGTCCAGCACCTGGAACACCCGTGCGGCGGCCTCGACATTGGCCAGGATATTCTCGCCGGTCAGCATCGCGCCTTTCGGCATGCCGGTGGTGCCCGATGTGTAGATCAGCAGGGCGATATCGCCCGGCTCGGTGGCGTCGATCTCGGTATCGAACAACCCGAGGTTTTCGGCCTCGAAGGCGCGTCCGGTTTCGTAGAGATCGTCGATGAACACACAGCGGTCGTGGCGCAGATCGTGCAGGCCGTCATTGTCCAGAATGATCACTTTCAGGACATTCGGCACCTTGTCCTGAATTTCCAAGAACTTGTCCAGTTGCTCGTCGTTTTCCACGAACAGGAAGCGGCTGTCGCTGTCGTTCAGCAGGTACTCAAGCTGCGCCGCGCTGTCGGTGGTGTAGACGCCGGAAGCGATGCCGCCGACGCATTGGATGCCCAGATCGGCATAGGCCCATTCGCGCCGGTCCTCCGACAGGATCGACACCACCTCGCCGCGTTTCAGCCCCAGCGCCCTCAGGCCAAGACCGATCCATTTGGCGTGGTTCCAGTAATCCTTCCAGGAATAGGAATTCCAGATCCCCATATCCTTCTCACGATGCGCCGTGCGCGCGCCCAGGCTCTTGCAGCGCTGGCGGAACAGCGCCGGCACGGTGGTGCAATCGTCCACCCGAATAGGGCGCTGGCCGGGCAGGGCGTTGAAGCGGACGCCGTTGATGTCGACGCTGTCTTGGGACTGCATGTTCATCCGATCATCTCCAGGTTTTCTTCTTCTTCCAGCGTTTTTCGCCGCGCTGGCCGGCCTCCTGATGGCCAAGATAGAAAGACTTGATGTCTTCGCTTTCCATCAGGCGTTCGGCGCTGCCATCCATCACGATCCGGCCGATCTCCATGACATAGCCCATATCGGCCAGATCGAGCGCCACGCGGGCGTTCTGTTCCACCAGCATCATGGTGACGCCCTCGTCCTCGTTCAGCCGTTTCAGGATGCCGAAGATTTCCTGCACCAGAAGCGGTGACAGGCCAAGGCTGGGTTCGTCCAGAAGCATGATCTTGGGCCTCAGCATCAGGCCGCGCCCGATGGCAAGCATCTGTTGCTGGCCGCCCGACAGCGTGCCGGCCTCCTGTTTGCGCCGATCCTTCAGGATCGGGAAATAGCTGAACACCATCTCGCGGTCGCGCTCGATCTCGGCCTTGTCGGTGCGGGTATAGGCCCCGAGCGACAGGTTTTCATCGACCGTCAGCAGCGGAAACACCTCGCGCCCTTCCGGGACGTGAACGATGCCTTTCTGCACGATGACATGCGGCTCGCGGCCCTGGATTTCCTCGCCCTCGAAGATGATCTGGCCTTTTTCAGGGTCCATGATGCCTGAAATGGTTTTCAGCAGGGTCGACTTGCCTGCGCCATTGGCCCCCAGAACGGTGACGATCTGGCCATTGTTCACGCTGAGCGACACGCCGCGAATGGCCATGATCGGCCCGTAGAAGCTTTCCAGGTTCTTGACTTGCAACAGCACCGACATCACACCGCCCCCGCGCCAAGATAGGCTTCGATCACAGCCGGATTGGATTGCACCTCGCCGGGCGTTCCTTCGGCGAGTTTCGCGCCATCCGCCAGCGCCAGCACCCGGTCGGAGACCGCGCTGACCAGACCCATATCATGTTCGACCATCAGAACCGTGATCCCCATCTGCTTGCGGATATCGTCGATCCACCAGCGCATATCCTGGGTTTCCTCGACGCTGAGGCCCGAGGCCGGCTCATCCAGCAGTAACAGCCGCGGATTGGACGACAGCGCGCGGCCAAGTTCGACCACCTTGCGCACACCGTAGGGCAGGCCCGCGATCATCTTGTCGCGGTAGGGCTGAAGATCAAGGAAATCAATCACTTCCTCGACCGCCGCGCGATGCTTGTATTCCTCGCGCCGGACCCGGCGGGTGAACAGCATTTCCTCGATCAGCGTTGTCCTGCGGTGGCGGTGGCGACCGACCAGCAGGTTTTGCAGCACGGTCGCATGCTCGAACAACTCGATGTTCTGGAAGGTACGGGCAATGCCAAGATCGGCGATCCCGTCGGCCTTGAAGTCCAGAAGGTTCCTGCCATCGAAGGTGAAACTGCCCGCGAAGGGATCGTAGAACCGCGAAATCAGGTTGAACACGGTGGATTTGCCTGCGCCGTTCGGCCCGACAATGGCGTAGACCTCGCCTTCCTCGACGTTGAAACTCAGGTCGTTGACCGCGACCACGCCGCCGAATTTCAGGGTGGCGTTCTTTATCTCAAGCAGGCTCATCTCAGGCGCTCCGTCTTGAGGTAGGATTTCTGGCGGCGGAACATGTCCTTCCGCGCGAACGGGAACAATTCGAACCAGATGCGGATCTTCATCCATCGCCCGTAGATGCCCATCGGCTCGAACAGGATGAAGAGCACCAGGATGGTGGCGAAGATCGCCTGTTCAAGGCCGGGGATGGCTACCGTCAGGCCGCTGGCCTTGGTGGTGATCGAGATCGCCTGCGGCAGGAAGGCGATGACGATGGCCCCGAAGAACGCGCCGTGGATCGAGCCAAGGCCGCCGATCACGATCATCATCAGCAGGCTGATGGAAATCACGATCGAGAAGGTCTCGTTGTTGATGATGCCGGCGAACATGCCCATCAGCACCCCGGCCAGCCCGGTGATGGCGCAGGACACCCCGAAGGCGATGGCCTTGGTATAGGCGATATGCACGCCCATCGCGGTGGCCGAAACCTCGCTGTCGCGTACTGCCGCCATCGCGCGGCCCAGGGGCGAGCGCAGCAGGTTGCGGTAGAACAGCGTGCAGATGATGGCGACCACAAGCACCAGATAGTAGAACTTGAACGGCGTGCCCCAGCGGTCGATCTCGAAGCCGAACAATTCGACCGGCATGAAGAACTTGCCGGATACGCCGCCGGTCCAGTGCTCGGTCAGCACGATGATGTCATCGGCCAGGATCGACAGCGCGATGGTGGCGATGGCAAGGTAGACGCCATGCATGCGGATCGCCGGAATGGCGATGAGGGTGCCGACCACGCCGGTGATGATGCCGGCCGCCGGAAAGGCCAGGATGAACGGCACCCCGGATTCCATCAGGATCGCGCCGGAATAGGCCCCGACCGCCAGAAACGCCGCATGGCCGAGGCTGGCCTGCCCGGTCTGGCCGGTCAGCAGCATCAGGCCAAGCCCGGCAATCGCCCAGATCAGGACATTGGTCACCTCGCCGAGATAGAACACCCCCAGAATGAAGGGCAGGGCGAAGGCGATGATCAGCAGCACGGCATAGACGCCGAATGTCCAGCGGTCGGCAAACAGCCGGATATCGTGGGCGTAAGAGGTCTTGAACTGGATTCTCATCGGCTCATACCTTCTTGGTGCGGACCTGGCTGAACAGGCCGTGAGGACGGAATACCAGCACGAACAGCAACAGCGCATAGGGGGCGATCTGGCTGTATCCGGCCGCCATGTAGCGCGAGGCGAACGGCTCGATCACGCCGACGATCAGCCCCCCGGCCAGCGCCCCCGGCAACGAGCCGAAGCCGCCGATCACCGCCGCCGCGAAGGCCTTGATGCCCAGCAGCCCAGCATTGGGATCGATCGCTCCCTTGGAGGCGAACAGGATACCCGCCACCGCCGCCACCGCGCCCGACAGGCCCCAGACCAGCCCCTGTACCCGGCGCACCGGGATGCCCATGTAATAAGCTGCCATCTGGTTCTGGCTGGCTGCCTGCATGGCAAGGCCGATCTTGGTTTTCTGGAAGAACACGTACAGGAAATAAGTCAGCATCACCGTCACCACGATCACCGCCACATCAGCCAGGCCCAGTACCACCCCGCCGACCCAGATATCGCCCAGCGCCAGCGGGCTTTCCAGCGTCACCGGCAGATGGCCCCAGATCGCCCCGGCGATGAACCGGATGACGAAACCGAGAGCAATGGTCAGGATCACGATGGCGACCTGGCTTTGCCCGAACAGGTGGCGCAGGATGAAGAAATCCAAGAGGTAGCCCAGGAGCGCCATGATGCCGATGGCAATCGGAGCCGCCAGCCAGAACGGCAGGCCGATATATTGCGCATTGGTCAGGCCAAGCGTCACGAAGGCCCCGAACATCATGAAATCGCCCTGGGCGAAATTGACCGCCTCGGTCGCCTTGTAGATCAGCACGAAACCAAGCGCGATCAGGCCGTAAACGCACCCGTTCGCAAGGCCACTGACCAGCAGTTGCAATACGTCCAATTTATCCTCCCCTGGCCGGTTTTCCGACCGTGTCATCTGGCCCGGGGTCTTTGCGCCCCATCCGGCCGGTTTCAGGCCTGGCCGATCTCTATCATTATCTTGCCATCGGTCTGTCGCAAAGCCTTAGGCAGGTCCGCGACAGCCTTACGTAACGGCACTCGGGCGCTGATATCGGTTTTCCAGCGTCCATCGGCGAACCGAGACTGCACGTCGCGGATGGCGCTCAGCTTGCCGAAGATACCCGTGCGGCGCATCCAGGTCACCAGCCAGAAGCCCTCGATCCGCTTGCGCATGAAGATCAGCTTGCCGGGTTCCAGGATTTCCGGCGGTTCCGGCGTCAGTTTGCCATAGACCACCCAGCGCGCATCCATGCCCATCGCGTTGAACACCCGCGCCGAGACCGCACCCGAAACCGCATCAAGGAAAAGCTTCGGCTTCTCCGCCGCCAGCACCTTGGCCAGCGCCTGATCGAAATCCGGTGCGGTTTCGTTCAGCACATGCGCCGCACCAAGTTCCTTCAACGCCGCGACGGGTGCGTCACGGCGCACCAGCGCGATCATCCGCCGGTTGGTGTCGCGCGCCAGAGGGGCCATCAGCTTGCCCAACTGGCTGGCCGCCGCCGAGGCGACGAAGGCTCCGTTTGGCGGCACCATGCCGACCATCGCCGCCGCCGTCAGCGGGTTGACGATCATCGCCGCGCCATCCTCGTCGCGGATATCGGCGCGCAGCTTGATCACCGTCGCCGCATCCGCCACCGCGTATTCCGCCCATGCGCCCGAACCTGTCGGCCCGGCCACGAACGACACCCGTTTGCCTTTCAGTCGCGCCGCCATGAAGCCCTTGCCGTCCACCACCTCGCCCACGCCCTCGAACCCAGCCGGTGCGCCCTTGACGCGCGGCTGGCCGTAATTGCCCTGGATGAACGACAGATCGGACGGGTTCACCATCGACGCCCTGACCCGGATCAGCACCTGTCCCGGCCCCGGCACTGGCACCGGCACCTCGCCATGTTCGACAAACGGGGCCACGTCCTTCAGATCGGAGGCCGGCACGCCGGTGCTGGAAAAGCCATCCGCCTTCAGCAACAGCGCATGCATGGTCTGGGGTATGGCCAAGGTTCAGACCCTTTCCTGGGTGTGTTTCTTCAACTCGGCCCGTGCCACCTGCATCCGGTGCACCGCGTCCGGGCCATCCGCCAGCCTGAGCGTGCGCAGATTGGTCCATTGCCGGCCCAGCGGCGTGTCCTGGCTGACGCCGCCTGCGCCGAACCTCTGCACCGCCTCGTCCGTCACCCTCAGCGACATGATCGGGGCCACCACCTTGATCATGCTGATCCAGGGAGCGGCGGCACGGGCATCGCCCTTGTCCATCATCCAGGCCGCTTTCAGGCACAACAGGCGCGCCTGTTCGATTTCCATGCGGCAATTGGCGATGATGTCGAAATTGCCGCCCAGCTTGACGATCGGCTTGCCGAAGGCGACCCGGTCAAGGCCGCGCTTGCACATCAGTTCCAGCGCCTTTTCCGCCGCCCCGATGGCGCGCATGCAATGGTGGATGCGCCCGCCGCCAAGACGTCCCTGCGCGATCTCGAAGCCGCGTCCCTCGCCCAGCAGAATGTTGCTGGCCGGCACCCGCACATCGTTGAACCTGATGTGGAAATGGCCGTGCGGCGCGTCGTCATGGCCGTAAACCTCCATCGCGCGGATTTTCTCCACGCCCTTGGTATCGGCAGGCACCAGGATCATCGAATGCTGCTGATGCTTCGTGCGGCTGTCGCTGGGGGATTTCACCATCACGATATAGATCGCGCAGCGCGGATCGCCCGCACCCGAGGACCACCACTTTTCGCCGTTCAACACGTATTCATCGCCATCGCGCACGCAGGACATCGAGATATTGGTGGCGTCCGACGATGCCTCGCCCGGTTCCGTCATCAGATAGGCCGAGCGGATCTTTCCATCCAGCAATGGGTCAAGCCATTGTTTTTGCTGGTCGGGATTGCCGTAGCGCGTCAGAACTTCCATGTTGCCGGTATCGGGGGCCGAGCAGTTGAAGGTTTCCGCCCCCAGATGCGCCTTGCCCATTTCCTCGGCCAGATAGGCATATTCGACGGTGTTGAGGCCATAACCCTTTTCGCTGTCGGTCAGCCAGAAATTCCACAGGTTCTTGCTCCGCGCCTTCGCCTTCAGCCCTTCCAGGATCTCGGTCTGGCGGGGGGTGAACTCCCAGCGGTTGCCCTTGGCGACCTCGGCCAGGAATTCCTCGTCCAGTGGCGAGATTTCGTCGCGCACCATCGTGGCGACCTGCTCCAGCAGCGGTTTCAGGCGGTCGGTCACACCGAGATTCATGCTCATGTCTTGTCCTTTGTCATTGGGTCCATTGCGCCCAGTGCCCTGAGGGCCATTGCAACCTGTTCGTCGGCGATCTGCTGACGGATTTCGGGGGTGTCGCCATTGCGCGGCGAATACCAGTAAAGCGTGGAGTTCAGCGTCGCCAGAATCGTATGCAGCGCATAGGACAGCGTGCCGAAGGCGAATTCGCCGCTGGCCTGTCCGGCCAGCAGAACCTCGCGGAACATGTCCTCGAAGGCGCGGCGGTCGGTGATGAAATCGTCCACCAGCGCATCCTGGCCGGTGGAGGTGCCGCGCGTCATGTGCAGATGCAGCGAATCAAACAGCGCGGTCTGGTAATCCTGACGTTCCATCATGTGCAGCGCATGGGCGTGGGCCATCGCGCGGAACTTTTCGACCGGCGGTAGATCGCTGTCAAAGCCCGGGCGGATCACCGCGAAGTTAAGCTCCATCGCGCGTTTGCGCACCGCATGCATCAGATCGGATTTGGAACTGAAATAATGGTAAATCCGCCCCTTTGTCGCCCCCATATGCCGCGCCACATCATCCAGCGACGCCCCGCCATAGCCCTTTTCCATGAAACAGGCGGCGGCGGCATCCAGCACCTGTTCCGGCGGTGCCTTGGTTTCCTTGATGGGCTCTTGCAGGTTCAAGCGTTTTCCCGGAGGCTGGCGGTTCAATTCTGACTTTACAAGCGATGGCAAACAGAAACATACTGATCGGTATGTTGTCAATCGCCGGTTTGACCCGGCGCAAGAACAGATGAAACCGGGGGGGCGAATTTTGGACCTGAACGCGATTTTCGGGGTGACGGGCAAGGTGGCATTGGTCACCGGCGGCGGCACCGGTATCGGGCGGATGATTGTCGAGGCGCTGGCGATGGGGGGCGCGCGCGTGCTGACCTGTTCACGCAAGCTGGACGCGGTTGAGGCGGCGGCGGCGGAAGTCAACGCGATGGGCTATGACGGGTCGGTCGAGGCGTTTCAGGGCGATGTCGGCACCGAGGCCGGAATTGCCGCGATCATCGCCGAGGTCCGCGCGCGCAGCGACAAGCTGAATATCCTGGTCAACAATGCCGGCATCACCTGGGGCGCGCCCTTGGGCCAGTTTCCGCATTCCGCCTGGGAAAAGGTGATGAACGTCAATGTCGCCGCGCTGTTCCACCTGACGCAAGGGCTGATCGGCGATCTGAACGCTGCGGCCAGCGATGACGATCCGGCGCGGGTGATCAACATCTCGTCGGTGATGGGGGTGCAGGCGATGGGCGACGGGGCCTATTCCTATGCAGCGTCCAAGGCGGCGGTGGCGCATCTGACGCAGATACTGGCCAAGGAACTGGCCGGCCTGCGCATAACCGTCAACGCCTTCGCGCCGGGGCCGTTCCGCTCGAAGATGACAGCCTTTGCCACCGGCTCGGACGAAATGGCGGCCCGCGTCGGTGCGGATGTGCCCCTTGGCCGGGTTGGCCGGCCTGAGGATATCGCCGGCGCGACGCTGTTCCTGTGCGGGCGCGGCGGGGCCTATACAACTGGTGAGATCGTGCCGCTATGTGGCGGCATTCATGTGCAGACCGCGGGCAACCTGTTCCGCGCAGCGATGGAGTGAGAACATGCGCAAAGCCCTGAAACTCGACGCCTACATGGCCCTTGCCGGGCAGGAACTGGGAACTTCAGACTGGTTCGAGATTGATCAATCCCGGATCAACGCCTTTGCCGACGTGACCGAGGATCATCAGTTCATCCATATCGACCCGGTGCGCGCCAAGGCCGAAACGCCGTTCGGCGACGCCATCGCGCATGGTTTCCTGACGCTGTCGCTGCTCAGCCATCTGAACATGCAGGTGCTGCCGGATATCGAGGGCCGCGCCATGACGATCAATTACGGCATGAACAAGCTGCGGTTCCTGAACCCGGTCAAGGTGGGCAGCCGGGTACGCTCGAAGGTAACGATGCAATCCGCCACCGAGAAAGCCCCCGGCCAGTTGCTGGTGCAATACGAAGCGGTGGTCGAGATCGAAGGCGTTGACAAGCCAGCCCTGGTGGCCGAGCAACTGGCGCTGCATATCCTTGGCGCGGGCTGACAGGGGCGGGCATGACGCAATCGCAGGCGATCGACAATCTGGACGCGCTGGGCCTTTATCTTGAAGCGCAGATCGACGGCTTTCATGGCCTGAAAGCGGCCGAGAAGTTCGGCGACGGCCAGTCGAACCCGACCTATCTGTTGCGTGCCGACAGCGGCGATGTGGTGCTGCGGGCCAAGCCACCGGGCGATCTGCTGAAATCCGCGCATCAGGTGGACCGCGAATACCGGGTGATGCAGGCGCTGGCCGATACCGATGTGCCGGTGCCGAAGATGCTGCATCTGGCGGAGGGCGGCAATCCCCTGGGCCGCATGTTCTTCGTGATGCAATACCTGCCCGGGCGGATATTCTGGGACCCGGCCTTGCCGGAACTGGACAAGGGCGACCGCGCGGCGATCTACGACGCGATGAACCAGACCCTCGCCGCGCTGCACGGTGTAGATGTCGGGGCGGTGGGCCTGCTGGATTTCGGCTATCCCGGCAACTACTTCGCCCGCCAGACCGACCGCTGGATCAAGCAGTACAAATCCAGCGTGATGGAGCCGAACGCCGATATGGACCGGCTGATGGACTGGCTGCTGGCCAACATGCCGGATGACGAAACCTCGCGCCTGGTGCATGGCGATTACCGGCTGGACAACATGATCTTCGCGCCGGACCGCCCGGAGGTCATCGCGGTGCTGGACTGGGAATTGTCAACCCTGGGCCATCCGCTGTCCGATCTGGCCTATCAATGCATGCAGTGGCGGCTGCCCTATCAGGCCGGAATGCGTGGCCTTGGCGGGCTGGACCGCGCCGATATCGGCCTGCCGACCGAGGACGAATATGTCACCGCCTATTGCGCGCGGCGTGGCATCCCGGAGATCGGCAACTGGAATTTCTACCTGGCGTTTTCGTTCTTCCGGCTGGCGGCGATCCTGCAAGGCGTGGTGCGGCGCGCCCATGACGGCAATGCCTCGAACCCGCAGCGGGCGCGGGAAATGGCGCAGGCGATCCCGGTACTGGCGGCGATGGCGAATGACTTGTAGCGAACGGGGGACGCGATGCGCTTTGACGGCAAGACAGTCCTGATCACCGGTGCGGCGGGCGGCTTTGGCGCGCGCACTGCGGAAATGTTTGCCGAGCGCGGCGCGCGGCTGGTGCTGACCGATATCGACCGCGCGGCGCTGGATGCCCTCAGCATTGATCTTCAGGCCGACAATGTGGCGCTGGCAGGTGATGTGCGCGATCCGGCGTTTCACGACAACCTGGTCGATCTGGCGTTGGCCGAGTTCGGCGCGCTGGACGTGGCGATCAACAATGCCGGGATCGTCTCGCCGATGCAGCGCATTCCCGATACCGACCCGGAATTTGCCCGCCGGGTGGTCGAGGTCGATCTTCTGGGCGTGTTCTACGCCATGCAGGCGCAATTGCCGGTGATGGCCTCGCGCTTTGCCGAGGAAGGCACGCCTGCGGCAATCGTCAATATCGCCAGCGCGGCCGGGCTGGTCGGCTCGCCGTTTCTGGCAATCTATGCGGCGGCCAAGCACGGCGTGGTTGGCCTCACGCGTTCGGCGGCGGCGGAATACGGACGCATGGGCGTGCGCATCAACGCGGTCTGCCCGTCATTTGCCAATACCGCGATGCTGAACGATTATCTGGCCGCCTCGCCGAAAGGGCGCGAGGCGGCGGAACATGCGCTGACGCGGGGCATTCCGATGGGCCGGATCGGCCAGGTGGACGAGGTGGTGCAGGCGATCCTGTTCGCCGCCAGTGCGGAAAATTCATTCATGACCGGGGAGACGCTGTCGGTTGACGGCGGTCTGGCGGCGGTCTGACTTAAAACGAGGGTAAAAGATGCAGATAACGGATGTAGTCAGCCTTGAGGTCGAGGATGGGATCGGCTTTCTGATCGTCAACAACCCGCCGGTCAACGCGCTGGGCCAGAAGGTTCGCCAGGGGCTGGCCGACGGCATCGCGGCGGCGCAAGCGGATGCGGCCATCCGTGCGGTGGTGATCATTGCCGAGGGCCGCACCTTTCCGGCAGGCGCGGATATCACCGAGTTCGGCAAACCGCCGCAACCCCCGGCGCTGCCGGATGTCTGCCAGATCATCGAGGATTGCGCCAAGCCGGTGGTCGCTGCGCTGCATGGCACCGCCCTTGGCGGCGGCTTCGAGATCGCGCTGTCGTCGCATTACCGCATCGCCGACAAGGGCGCGAAGATCGGCCTGCCGGAGATCAATCTTGGCCTTCTGCCCGGGGCCAGCGGCACCCAGCGGATGCCGCGCATCACCGGGGCAGGCCCGGCGCTGGACATGATGCTGTCGGGCAAGCCGGTGCCGGTGGCCAGGGGTCGCGACATGGGCGTGATCGACGAGATCGCCGAGGGCGACCTGCGCAAGGCTGCCAAGGCCTATGCGCTGAAGCTGCTGAAAATGGGCTGGGGTCGGCGGCCCACCAGCGAGCGGCGCGAGGGCTTCAAGGATATGGGGGCCTATAACAACCTGATCGTTGAACGCCGGGCGGAATTGCAGAAAAAGGCCAAGGGGCAGTTGGCTCCGTTCAAGATCCTCGATTGCGTGGCATTGGCCGCCGATCCTTCGGTGCCGTTTGCCGAGGCGATGAAGGCCGAACGCGCGGCCTTCATGGAATGCCTCGCGTCGGATCAGTCCAAGGGTATGATCCATGCGTTCTTCGCCGAACGCCAGACCGCGAAAATCCCCGAGGCCAAGGCGGCAACGCCGCGCGATCTGAACAAGCTGGCGGTGATCGGTGGCGGCACGATGGGGGCCGGGATCGCGGTGGCGGTGCTGGATGCCGGATTGCCGGTGGTGATGATCGAACGCGACGCCGAAAGCCTGGAACGCGGCCGCGCCAATGTCGAAAAGGTCTATGCCCGCAATGTCGCCAAGGGACGGATGAGCGAGGCGCAGAAAGACGCGGTGATGGCACGCTGGACAGGCTCGGTCGATTACGGCGTGCTGGCGGATGTCGATCTGGTGATCGAAGCGGTGTTCGAGGAGATGGAGGTGAAGAAAGCCGTCTTCGCGCAGCTTGACGCGGCGATGCGCCCGGGTGCCATTCTGGCCACCAACACATCCTACCTGAATATCGACGAACTGGCGGCGACCATCTCGCGGCCCGAGGACGTGATCGGCCTGCATTTCTTCTCACCCGCCAACATCATGAAATTGCTGGAAATCGTCGTGCCCGCCAAGGTCACGGCGGATGTCGTGGTGACGGCGTTCGATCTGGCGAAGCGGCTGGGCAAGATACCTGTGCGCGCCGGGGTCTGCGACGGCTTCATCGGCAACCGCATTCTGGCGACCTATCGCCGTGCGTCGGACTACATGATGGAGGACGGCGCATCGCCCTACCAGATCGACGCCGCGATCCGCGATTTCGGCTATCCGATGGGGCCCTATCAGGTCAGCGATCTGGCCGGCGGCGATATCGGCTGGGCCACGCGCAAGCGCAAGGCCGCAACCCGCCCGCCCGAGGAACGCTATGTCCAGATCGCCGATCGCATCTGCGAAAACGGCTGGTTCGGGCAGAAGACCGGGCGCGGCTATTACCGCTATGACGGGCGGGTGAGCGTTGAAGATCCCGAAGTGCTGGAGATCATCGCCGCCGAGCGCAAGCGCGCGGGCATTACGCCCCGGGATTTCACCGATGACGAGATCATCGAGCGCTATTTCGCGGCGATGATCAACGAAGGCTGCAACGTGTTGGATGAAGGCATAGCGCTGCGCCCGCTCGATATCGACGTCACGCTGCTTTATGGCTACGCCTTCCCGCGCTGGCGCGGCGGGCCGATGAAATATGCCGATATGGTCGGGCTGGACGTGATCCTGAAACGGATCGAAAGCTACGCCGCCGAGGATGCACATTTCTGGCAGCCCTCGCCGCTGTTGCAACGCCTGGTCGCCGAAGGGCGGACATTCGACGACCTGAACAAGGGAAACTGAGATGGACCTGACCTATACCCCCAAGGAACAAGCCTTCCGCGCCGAGGTGAAGGCCTGGCTGGCGGAAAATCTGAAGCCGGAACTGGCGCAGAAGGTGAAGCGTGGCCAACACCTCAGCAAGGCGGATATGGAAGGCTGGCATGCCACGCTGAATGCGCGCGGCTGGCTGGCCAATCACTGGCCGAAAGAGCATGGCGGCACCGGCTGGAGTGCGGTTGAAAAGAACATTTTCGAGGAAGAATGCTGCCTCGCCTATGCCCCGCGCGTGCTGCCGTTCGGTCTGTCGATGCTGGGGCCGGTCCTGATCAAATACGGCAACGACGCGCAGAGGAAGCATTGGCTGCCGCGCATTCTGGACGGTTCGGACTGGTGGTGCCAGGGCTATTCGGAACCGGGTGCTGGCTCGGACTTGGCGAGCCTGCGCTGCCGGGCAGTGCGCGAGGGCGATCACTACATCGTCAACGGCCAGAAGACCTGGACCACGCTTGGCCAATACGCCAACATGATCTTCATGCTGGTGCGCACCTCGACGACGGGCAAGCCGCAGGAGGGCATTTCCTTCCTGCTGATCGACATGAACACGCCCGGCGTCGAGGTGAAGCCGATCCATCTGCTGGAAGGCACGCACGAGGTCAACGACGTGTTCTTCACGGATGTGAAAGTGCCGGCGGAAAACCTGGTGGGCGAGGAAAACAAGGGCTGGACCTATGCCAAGTACCTGCTGACCTATGAGCGCACCGGCATTGCCGGTATCGGCTTCTCGATGGCGGCGCTGAACGAATTGCACGACATCGCTGCCGATCAGAACCGCGCCGGACGAAAGCTGGCCGATGATCCCCTGTTCGCCGCCAGAATGGCCCGCGCCGAGATCGAACTGGAAAACGCCAAGACCACCAATCTGCGGATCGTGTCGGCGGCAGCGGCGGGCGGTGCGCCGGGGCCGGAAAGCTCGATGCTGAAGGTGAAGGGCACGGAAATCCGCCAGGAGCTTGATCTGCTGAAGAAAAAGGCGCTGGGCGTCTATGCCGCGCCGCTGGTGCCGGAAGCGTTCGAGCCGGGCTTCAACGGCCCCTATGTCGGGCCGGATTACGCCGCACCGATTGCCAGGCAGTATTTCAACAACCGCAAGATCTCGATCTTTGGTGGCTCGAACGAGATACAGAAGAACATCATCACCAAAGCGATCCTGGGGCTGTAATCATGGACTTCAACCATACCGAAGAACGCCAGATGCTGGCTGATACGCTGAACCGCTGGGTGATGCAGGATTATCCGCTGGCCGACCGGCTGGCGGCGGGAAAATCGGAAACCGGCTATGCGCCCGCCAAGCTGTCCGCCTTGGCGGAACTGGGCGTGATCGGCGCGCTGTTTAACGAATCCGATGGCGGTTTTGCCGGTGAAGGCTTCGATCTGGCCGTGGTGTTCGAGGCGGTCGGGCGCGGCCTGATCGTGGAACCATTGCTGGGCAGCGCCGTGCTGGCCGGTGGCGTGCTGGCCGCGGCAGGCAGCGACGAGCAGAAAGCAAGGATCGAGGCATTGATCGACGGTTCCGCCACGGCGGCGCTGGCGCATTTCGAGGCGGGCGATGGCTATGATCCGGCCTATATCGACACGCGCGCCGCGCCCTTTGCCGATGGCTGGGTGCTGAACGGCGAAAAGGCGGTGGTGCGTAATGCCACCACGGCGGATGTTCTGGTGGTATCAGCCCGCACCAAAGGCCAGGCGGGCGATGCTGACGGGCTGTCGTTGTTTCTGGTGCCGGGCGATGCGGCGGGGCTGACGATGCGGGATTACGAGACAATTGACGGCGGGCGCGCGGCGGAGGTGTCCTTGAGCGATGTCGCCCTGCCATCCTCGGCGCTGATCGGCGCGGAAGGTGCGGCGGCAGCGGTGCTGGAACAGGTGCTGGGCCGGGGTGTGCTGGCCCTCAGCGCCGAGGCGTTGGGGTTGATGGAGGTGATCAAGGACATGACCATCGAATTTGCCCGCACCCGCAAGCAGTTCGGCGTGCCGATCGGCAAGTTCCAGGCTCTGCAGCACCGCATGGCGACGATGCTGCTGGAAATCGAACAGGCGCGATCCGCTGTGATCAATGCGGCGGCCGCCGAGGGCAAGGCAGGCGTAGCGCGCGAACGTGCGCTGTCGGCAGCCAAAGTGACCATCGGGCGGGTCGGCACCCTGATCGCCGAGGAATCGGTGCAGATCCACGGCGGCATGGGCATGACCTGGGAATATCCGCTGGGCCATTTCGTCAAACGCCTCAGCATGATCGGCCACGAACTGGGCGACGAGGAATACCATCTGGCCCGCTACATCGCGCTGGGGCGCAGCGCGGCATGAGCGGGCTGATCGTCGAACGCCGCGGCCCGGTCCTGTGGCTGATCAACAACAACCCCGCCGCACGTAACGCGCTGACATTGGAATATACCACCGGGGCGGCCCGCGAATTGCGGGCGGCGTCGGATGATCCGGGCATCTCGGCGGTGGTTCTGGCCGGGGCCGAGGGGTTTTTCTGCGCCGGCGGTGATCTGAACGTGCTGATCAAGCGGCGCGAGATGCCGGTGCCCGACCGCATCGCCACCATCGGCATTTTGCACGAGATGATCCGCGCCATCCGCGCCTGCACCAGGCCGGTGATCGCGGCGGTTGAAGGCGGGGCGGCGGGGGCCGGGGCCTCGATCGCGCTTGCCTGCGATCTGGTCGTCGCCGAGCGCGACTCCTATTTCGCGGTGTCCTACCTGCGCGTCGGGCTGACCCCGGATGGCGGCGCAACCGCGTTCCTGTCGGAATGCCTGCCGCGCCAATTGGCCAACGAGATCGTGATGTTCGGCGACAAGGTTCCAGCCGAGCGGCTATTTGCGGCAGGCGCGGTGAACCGTCTGGCCGAGCCAGGCCAGGCCGGGGCCGAGGCGCAGGCGCTGGGCGAACGCCTTCACGGCGTCGGGCCAAACGCTCTGGCCGGGGCCAAGGGGCTGATTGCGCAGGCCCGCGACAACGATCTGGACGCCCAGCTTGACGCCGAGGCCCGGTTGATGGCTGAAGCCCAGGGCGGCGCGGAATCCGGCGAGGGGATTTCGGCATTCCTGGAAAAGCGCCGGCCGGATTTCACGAAATTCAGGACCTGATAGCGACGCGGGCATCCGGCGGTAACGAAAACGTGTGTGAGCCGGGCGTTGCCGCCGCCCCGGCGCGGCCTATGGTGATGAAAACAGGGGGCAATCGGCCATTGTGCCGTTGGTCTTGCCTGCGGAGGGAAGCATGGCCGAAAGATCGTTCGCGAAAGAGGTCCTCAAGCTGCGGCTGGGGGCGGGTGACACCTTTGACGGCGAAGGCATCCTTGCGATCACCAAGGCGCTTCTGGAAAACGGTGTCGGCTATGTCGGCGGCTATCAGGGTGCACCGATCAGCCATCTGATGGATGTGCTGGCAGACGGGCGCGACATCCTGAACGAACTCGGCGTGCGCTTCGAGGCCAATGCCTCGGAGGCGGCGGCGGCGGCGATGCTGGCGGCCTCGGTGCATTATCCGATCCGGGGTGCGGTCACCTTCAAGGGGCCGGTCGGGCTGAACGTCGCCTCGGACGCGCTGGCCAACCTGTCCTCTGCCGGTGTCACCGGTGGTGCGATGGTGATCCTGGGCGAGGATTACGGCGAAGGCTCGTCGATCATGCAGGAGCGCAGCCATTCCTTCGCGATGAAATCGCAATTATGGTTGCTGGACCCACGCCCGAACCTGCCCTCCATCGTGAAGATGGTCGGCCAGGGGTTCGAGTTGTCCGAGGCCAGCCATACGCCGGTGATCCTGATGGTGCGCATCCGGTCGTGCCACGTCACCGGCTCGTTCACCGCCAGGGATAATTGCCCGCCGCCGTTTTCGGTGAAGGACGCGCTGGCCAGTCCGCGCAGCGATTACAAGCGCGTGGTGCTGCCGCCGGAAAGCTATCTCCAGGAACAGGACAAGATCGAGAACCGCTGGCCGGCAGCGCAGGACTTCATCAGGCGCCACGCCATGAACGAGCATTTTGGCCCGTCGGACGGCAAGATCGGCATCGTCGTGCAGGGCGGCATGTATAACGGCGTGATCCGCGCCTTGCAGCGGCTGGGGCTGGCCGATATTTCCGGTGCAACCGAGGTACCGCTTTACGTGCTGAACGTCACCTATCCGCTGGTGCGCGACGAATTGCTGGATTTCGCCGATGGCAAGTCGGCGCTTCTGGTGGTCGAGGAAGGCCAGCCGGAATTCATCGAAAGCGATATTGCGGCGCAATTGTTCCGGGCCGGACGGCAGGTGGCGCTGCATGGCAAGGACGTGTTGCCGATGGCCGGTGAATTATCCGGCAAGCTGATGCTGGACGGGATCGGGGCCTTCCTGAAGAAGGCCGCGCCGGAATTGCTGCCGGCGCAGCGACGTGCGCCCAATGACCGGGTTGATCCCGCCATCCCCGATCTGACCGGTGCCGTGCCGGAACGTCCGCCGGGATTTTGCACCGGTTGTCCGGAACGCCCGATCTTTGCCGCGATGAAGCTGGTGACCCAGGATCTGGGCCGCCACCAGATCGCCGGCGATATCGGCTGCCATCTGTTCGGCTCGTTGCCGCCGTTCGAGATGGGCGGCTCGACAATGGGCTACGGGCTTGGCCCGGCCTCGAACGCGGCGTTCGATGGCGGTGGCGAGAAGCGCGCGATCTCGATCATCGGCGATGGCGGGTTCTGGCATAACGGCCTGTCCTCGTCGATCGGCAACGCGGTTTACAACAAGTCGGATTCGGTGATCGTGGTGGTGGATAATTACTACTCGGCGGCCACCGGCGGGCAGGACGTGCTGTCGTCCCGCGCCGACAATCCCGCCAAATCCACCGGCCATCCGATCGCGGCGGCAATCCGGGGTGTCGGCGTGACCTGGATACGCCAGATTGATCATACCTATGACGTGCCGAAGATGAAGGCGGTACTGCACGAGGCGCTGACCTGCGCTTACGACGGCCCGAAGGTGATCATCGCCTCGTCGGAATGCATGCTGAACCGGCAGCGCCGCGAAAAACCGCTGCGCAATGCCGCGATCCGCGAGGGCCGCCGCCTGGAGGCGCCGCGTTTCGGGGTGGACGCCGATATCTGCACCGGCGATCACGCCTGTATCCGGCTGTCGGGGTGCCCGTCACTGACGCTGAAGGCGCTGGATGATCCCCTGCGCGACGATCCGGTGGCGCATATCGACCAGTCCTGCGTCGGCTGCGGCAATTGCGGTGAGGTGGCGGATGCGGCAGCCCTGTGCCCGTCATTCTACCGCGCCGATATCGTGCACAATCCGGGCCGTCTGGAGGCGTGGTTCAACCGCCTGTCGGCCCGTGCCATCGCCGCGCTGCAAAGGCGGCGCGAGGCGCGGCGGCTGGACTTCGCAAAAGGATGACCATGCCAGACCAGACCATATTGCCGGATGCCGGCCCGGTCGATCCGGCGATGCGCGGCCTCATCAAGCTGGCGGTGATGGCGGTCGGCGGGCAGGGCGGCGGCGTGCTGACCAACTGGATCACCGATTGCGCGAAGGCCGAAGGTTATGCGGTGCAGGCAACCTCGGTTGCCGGGGTGGCGCAGAGGACCGGCGCGACGGTCTACTACGTCGAAATGGCCCCGGCGGGTGTGTCTGCGCCGGTGTTCTCGCTGATGCCGGCGGCGGGGGATGTCGATATCCTGCTGGCGGCTGAATTGATGGAGGCCGGGCGCGCCATCATTCGCGGCTTCGTCACGCCGGATCGCACGACGCTGATCGCCTCGACCCATCGCGCGCTGGCGCTGACCGAGAAGATCGTGCCCGGCGACGGTATCGCCCAGCCCGACGAGGTGGTGGCCGCCGCTGAAATCGCGGCGCAAAGGCTGGTTCTGTTCGATATGGAGGAGATCGCGCAGCGCTCCGGCACGGTGATTTCCGCCAGCCTACTGGGTGCGCTGGCCGGATCGGGTGCCCTGCCATTTGTGCAATCGTCCTACGAGGCCGCCATTCGTGCCTCGGGCCGTGGCGTGGAGCCGTCGCTGGCCGCCTTCGGCGAAGCCTATGCCCGCGCCAAGACCGGGCAGAACCAGATGCCGGGGCGACAGGACGCGCCGTCGCTCGCACAAGGGGACGAACCGCGCGGGCCGGACCGCTTGCGCCGCCGCTGGCTTGCACTGGTGGCGCGAATGGCGGATTGGCCTGAGCCGTTGCGCCAGATGGCGAAACGCGGGCTGGTTGCTGTGGTCGATTTTCAGGGCCTTGACTACGGCGCTGACTACCTGGACCGGGTGCAGGCAATGCTGGATCGCGACAGCGCCGCGCAGGACTACTGCTTGAGCATTGCAGCGGCGAAATATATCGCGCGGGCAATGGCTTACGACGATGTGATCCGCACCGCCGAGCTGAAAACCCGCAGCGGGCGCTTCCATCGTATCCGCGCCGAGATGGCGGCGGAACCTGACGCCAAGATGATGTTGCGCGAATTTCTGAAGCCCGGCGCGGCGGAAATCGCGGGCATGATGCCGCGCCGCCTGGGTGGCTGGTTCGCTGCCAACCCGGCAAGGATGCAGGCGCTGGGCCGCATCTTCGGCAAGGGGCGGCGCATCCGCACGGATCGCCTGGGCGGATTTTTGCAGCTTTACCTGATCGCCGGTCTGAAGGGCTGGCGGCGGTACTCGTTCCGCCACGCCGAGGAACGCGCGCGGCTGAACGACTGGCTGGCCGAGGTGCAACGCCGCCTGCCGGAAAAATACGATCTGGGTGTCGAAATCCTGACCAATCAGCGCCTGATCAAGGGCTATTCCGATACCCATACCCGCGGGCTGGATCGCTACGGCAAGGTGATGGCGGCGTTGCGGCTGGTTGAAGCGCGGAATGATGCCGCCGACTGGGCCCGCCGCTTGCGCGAGGCGGCGCTGGCCGATCACACCGGTACGGCGCTGGACGGGGCGGTGGCCACGATCCGCTCGTTCAGCGATCCCCCCGCTTGATCGAGCGTTCCATCATCCGCGCGAACAGGGCGGGTGACAGCCGGTTCAGAAGATAGGCCATCCGCGCCACACGGCCCACGGGGATGAAGGCCTGCCGCCGCTCCAGCCCTTTCAGGATGATCCCGGCGGCCTGTTCGGGGGGCATGTAATCAATCCCGTCGGTGGCCGATCCGGGCCGCGCGATGCCGCCGGGGCGAAGGTCGGGATTGCCGGGATTGGTGGCGACAAAACTGGGGGCGGCGATCAGGCAATCAACCCCGAAATCCTTTTCTTCCGCGCGCAGCGAGGCAAAGAACCCCTCAAGCGCGTGTTTGCTGGCGGCATAGGCGGTGCGGTGAAACAGCGGCGAAAACCCCGCCACCGACGAGATCGCCAGATGCGTGCCCTGCGCGGCGCGGATATCCGCCAGCAATTCCTTCGCCATCTCGACCGCGGCGAAATAGTTGATGGCAAAGACCGCGCGATGCGCCTCCAGCGGGGCGTCGCCGAATGCGCCGATCTGGGTGATACCGGCATTATAGATCACAAGGTCGATCGAGGGCCGCGCCGCGCGCACCTGATCGCAGATGCTATTGATCGCAGCGGCATCGGTCAGATCGCCCGCCAGCACCAGCCGGTCGGGCAGGGTGGGCAGGGCCGCAAGCGCCGGGCCGGGCAGATCGACCAGCACGGTGGTCCAGCCACGCGCCCGCAATCCGGTATCCAGCGAGCGGCCCAGCCCGCCGGCACCGCCGGTGATGATGGCGGTACGGCTCATAACCCGGCCGCCTTTTGCCATTGCGCGAAGGCCTCGGCGCTGGTCAGGTCCGGGCTAAAGCCGAACCGGGTTTTCAGCGCAGTATTGTCCAGCACCGGGCGGTATTGCAAAAACCGCACCTGTTCGGGGCCATAGCGCGAAAGACCTAGCGGGCGGGCAATGGCAAGCGCGGCTTTCAGGGCACCGGCAGGCAGGGTCAGCACCGGCTTGCCAAGGCTGGCGGCCAGATCGCGGATGCCGGGTGCGCCGTCGCCGGCGACATTGTAGATGCCGGGCGGGCCATCGGCGATGGCGCGATGAAGGATGCGGGCCAGATCGCGCGCGGCGATGAACACGAACGGGCTGGCGGACCCGGCGATGGCCAGCAAGCGGGGCCTGTGAAACAGCGCGGTGATCTGGTTTTCCATGCCCGCGCCCAGAACCGTGCTGACCCGCAGCACCACCTGTTCCAGGCCCTGCGCATCCTTGCGGGCCTTTGCCAGCACATCCTCGATCTGGCGCTTGTGATCGGCATAGGCGAATTCCGGATTGCCGCGCAATGGATCGCTCTCGCGCAACAGGGCCGGGTTGTCGGCGTGATAGCCATAGGCCGCGCCCGACGAGGTAACGACCAGCCGCCGGACCTTGTGGGCCACACAGGCGGCCAGCACATTGCGCGTGCCGCCGACATCAATCGCATGCGCCAGATGCCGCGCCATGACCCCGACAACCGAGGCCAGATGGATCACCACATCGGGCCGCTCGGTCCCGATCACCCGGTCAGCATCCCCGCCGCGCACATCGAGCGTGGTGAACCGTGCATTGCCGGGCAGGCTTGCGGGCGCGTGCCGGGCGGTGGCGATGATGTCGTGCCCGGTTGCGGCCAGTTCCGCCAACAGCGCAGTGCCGACCGCCCCGGTTGCGCCGGTGATCAGAACCCGGCTCACCTCGCCGCTTCGGTCCGTGCCATCACCCCGGCCAGCGCAATTCCGGAGATCGCGTGCCAGATGCCCCAGAACGCCGCCACCACCGCCATGCCGCCAAGACCGCCGAAAAAGCCGAAGATCAGCACCAGGCCAAGCCCGGAATTCTGGATGCCGGTTTCGATGGTGACGGCGCGCCGGTCAAATTGCGACAGGCCCGCCAGCGTGGCGGCAAGATATCCCCCGCCAAGCGCCAGCGCGTTGTGCAGGATGACCAGCACCGCAACGATATGCACATAATCCAGAAAGAAGCTCCAGTTCGCGGCCAGCGCCAGCACGATGAAGGCCACGAAGATCAGCATCGACAGGTTCTGCATCGGGCGGCGGATACGCGCGGCCATCTCCGGGCGCCGGGCATTCAGCATCAGCCCCAGGAACAGCGGCAGCACCAGCATCAGCGCCACCGTGATCGCCACTTGCAGCGGATCAATGCTGGTGGCCCGCAGGATCGCCCGCGTCGGGCCGTAAAGATTGCCCCAGAACGCGATATTGAGCGGCGTCAGCAGGATCGCCGCGATGGTGGCAAACGCGGTCATCGACACCGACAGCGCCGAATTGCCCCCGGCGCGATGGGTGATGAAGTTCGAGATATTGCCCCCCGGACAGGCCGCCACCAGCATCAGGCCAAGCGCGATGGATGGGCGCGGCGTGGTGGCGAGGATCAGCAAGAAGGTCAGCACCGGCAGCACGATGAATTGCGAGACCAGCCCGGTGACCAGGGCTTTCGGGGCTTGTACCAGACGGCGAAAATCGGCGGGCCTGAGGTCCAGCGCGATTGAAAACATGACGATCGCCAGGATCGCGTTCAGCAGCATCAGGCTGGACGGGGTGAAGTTCAGCATGATGTCATCAACGTCTTGCATTATCCGGTCTCCCTTGTTGCATCCGGCACAGGCGGGAAGTGGTTCCGCCAACGGATGCCCTTTCGCCATGATAAGCCGATAGCGCCGGTATTTGGAAACGCATTTTAACCCGGGCCTTCTGTGCGGGCAGGGACGCAAAGGCACGGTGGAACGGGTAAAATGTATACAAAAACGACTGGATATTGCGAATACCAAAGAATAATCTTGCAGAAAGAGTAGTTTTGTATACATGATTCGGCCAAACCCAGAACCGGGAAAGACTGCAATGCTGCGAAGGAATGGCAAGAACCAGGCGCTGGTTGCCAAACTTGAACTCAGGAAAATGATTCTGAGCGGCGATTTCGCCGCCGGTGAGCGGCTGTTTGAAAGCGCGGTCTCCGAACGGCTGGGCCTGTCGCGCACGCCGGTGCGCGAGGCGCTGAACGATCTGGCCCATGAAGGCCTGCTGGAGCGTCTGGCGAATGGCGGTGCGATGGTGCGCATGTTCAGCTTTGACGATGTCGTCGATGCCATCGAAATTCGCGGCCTGATGGAGGGGCTGGCGGCGCGGTCGGCGGCGATCAAGGGGGGCGATCCCGACAGCCTGGCCGAGATGGGTCATATCGTGGCCGCGCTTGATCAGGTGGTTGATGGCGATGACGATATGGATTTCACGGCCTATACCGAATTGAACGCCCGTTTCCACGCGCTTCTGCGCGATATGGCAGGCAGCGAGACGATACGGCGCGAAGTGACCCGCGCGACCGGGATGCCGTTTGCCTCGCCCAGTGCGTTTCTCGACGTGCAGGCGGAAATCCGCGAGTTCCGCCGCTCGCTGATCGTGGCGCAGGCGCATCACCACGGCATTCTGGACGCGATTGCAGCCCGCGATGGTGGACGCGCCGAACAGATCGCGCGCGAACATGCCCGCTTGGCCCTCAAGAACCTCGAATACGTGATGACCCATGACCGCAGCCTGATCGACCGGGTTCCCGGGCTGGCGCTGGTCTCTGCCTGAAACCAAGAAAGGACGCTGAAATGCCAAGTCTGACCGAGGCCATCGGCCAACACAAAAACGCCGTCGATATGCTGCGCAATTCCAGGATCGGGATGTATGTCTATCCGGTGGTCGCGCCGGAATTCAACAACTGGCGCGACGAGCAACGCGCCTGGCGTGAGGGCGCGGTCTTGTTCGACCAGACACACCATATGGACGAACTGATCGTCGAAGGCCCGGATGCCGAGGCGTTTCTGGCGCATCACGGCATCAACGCCTTCGGCAATTTCGATCTCAACCGCGCCAAGCATTACGTTCCCGTCACCCCGAACGGCCATGTGATCGGCGACCACATCATTTTCCGCGAACGCGCGGACAAATTCATCCTTGTCGGTCGCGCCCCCACCGCCAACTGGCTGAAATTCTGCGCCGCGGTTGGCAAATGGGCGGTCAGGATCGTGCATGATCCGCGCTCGGATTCCCGCCCCGACGGCGAGCGGGTGTTGCGCACGCATTACCGGTTCCAGATCCAGGGCCCCGACGCGCCGAAGATTTTCGACAAGATGAATGGCGGGCCGGTTCAGGACATAAAGTTCTTCCATGTCGACTGGATCAATGTCGGATCAAGGAAAGTGCAGGCGCTGCGCCACGGCATGTCGGGCGCGCCGGGCCTGGAAATCTGGGGGCCATACGCCGACAAGCATTACATCCTGTCCACCATCCTGCAGGCCGCCCGCGATGCTGGCGTCGATCTGGTGCGCTGCGGCAGCCGGGCCTATTCCACCAACACGCTGGAATCGGGCTGGATTCCCTCGCCCCTGCCGGGGATTTACACCGGCGACGGCATGCTGGCGGAATACCGCGACTGGCTGGGTGCGGATGCCTACGAGGCCGTCGGCTCGATCGGCGGGTCGTTCGTTTCCGACAATATCGAGGATTACTACGTCAACCCGTTCGAGCTGGGCTATGGCTTTTATATCGGCTGGAAGAAGGACGATTTCATCGGCAAGGCTGCGTTGCAGAAGATGAAGGACGCCCCGAACCGCAAGAAGGTGACGTTCGAGTGGAACCGCGATGATGTGCTGAAGGTGATTGCCTCGGGCTTCGAGCAGGGCACGCCCTACAAGTGGATCGATTTCCCGGTGGCGAATTACGCGTCCTCAAGTGCGGATATGGTGATGCGCGACGGCAAGATGGTCGGCATGTCGATGTTCCACGGCTATACCTTCAACGAACGCTCCGTGCTGTCGCTTGGGGTCGTGGCCGCCGATGTGCAGGAAGGCGATGTGCTGACCCTGATCTGGGGCGAGCCGGACGATACCGCCAAGACCTCGACCGAGGCGCACAGGCAGGCGGAAATCCGGGTGCGGGTGTCGCCGACGCCCTATGCCGCCGAAGCACGGACGAATTACGCCGATAGTTGGCGGACCAAATCCGCCTGAGCGTGACAAGCCGTTGCCGCATATCCCCCCGTCGGGCGGGATATGCGGCGACGGGATCACCTTGCGGGCCGGGCAGGCCTTCACGCGCCCGCGCTGTAGGCCCCCATCACGTCCTTGGCGATCACCAGTTTCTGGATTTCGCTGGTGCCTTCATAGATCCTGAGGGCGCGGATTTCGCGGTAAAGCACCTCGACCGGCTGATCCGAGACCACGCCCATGCCGCCGAACAACTGCACCGCCTCGTCGATCACCTTCTGCGCGGTCTCGGTGGCAAACAGTTTCGCCATCGCCGCCTCGCGGGTGATCGGATCGCTGCTGCGCATGTCCTTTTTCCACGCCGCGCGGTAGACCAGCAGGGCTGAGGCGTCGAGGCCAAGCGCCATCTCGCCGATCTTGGATTGCGTGATCTGGAATGATTTCAACGCCTTGCCGAAGACCTGACGCTCATGGATGCGGCCAAGGGCTTCATCCAGTGCGCGGCGGCCAAGGCCAAGGGCCGCTGCGCCCACCGTGGTGCGGAATACATCCAGCGTCTGCATGGCGATGGCGAAGCCTTGTCCTTCGGCACCGATCAGCGCGGCCTCCGGCACCAGGCAATCGTCCATCGCAATCGTCGCCAGCGGGTGCGGCGCGATCACCCTGATACGCTCGGCAATGGAAAAGCCGGGCGTGTCGGCCTCGACGATGAACGCGGAAATGCCTTGCGCGCCGGTGCTGCCGGGCGCACGAGCAAACACCACGTATTGATCGGCGATGCCACCGTTGGAAATCCAGGTCTTGGCCCCATTCAGGCGATAGCCCGATCCGTCCCTGGTGGCGGTCGTGGTCATCGCGCCGACATCGCTGCCCGCGCCCGGTTCGGACAGGGCGAATGCCGGAAGCTGCTGGCCTGCCACCACCGGCGGCAGGTACTTCTGGCGCTGAGCGTTCGAGCCGAACAGCGAGATCGGCCCGGTGCCCAGCCCCTGCATGGCAAAGGCGAAATCGAACAGCCCGTCATGGCGCGCCAGGATTTCCCGGCTGAGGCAGAGGCGACGCACGTCGAAGCGATCGCCTTCCTTCACCAGGCACGAGGCTGTCAGGAACCCCGCCGCGCCCAGCCGCGCGACAATCTCGCGGCAGGTCGCGTCCAGCTTGCTGCCCTCATGGCAATCGCTGCCGGCGATATCCGCCAGATCGTTTCGCGCGAAACTTTCCAGATCGGCGGCGAGTTTGCGGTGGCTGTCCTCGAAGAGCGGCAGGTCAAGCAGGGGGTTCTGCATCAGTTTCCCTCGAATACCGGGCGTTCCTTCTTGACGAACGCGTGATAGGCCCGGGCGAAATCCTTGGTCTGCATGCAGATCGCCTGCGCCTCGGCTTCGGTTTCCAGCGCCTGTTCGATGGTCAGGTTCCATTCCTGATGCAGGCATTTCTTGGTGACACCGTGGGCGAATGCCGGGCCGTTGGCGAGGCTGAGCGCCATGTTGCGCGCCGTTTCCATCAGGTTTTCGGGGGCGACGACATCGTTGAAATAGCCCCAGGCCTTGCCCTCGTCGGCACTCATCACCCGCCCGGTATACAGCAGTTCCGACGCCCGCCCCTGGCCGATGATGCGCGGCAGGATGGTACAGGCCCCCATGTCGCAGCCGGCCAGTCCGACGCGCACGAACAGGAACGCGGTTTTGCATTCGGGCGTGCCATAGCGCATGTCGGACGCCATCGGGATGATCGCGCCCGCTCCGGTGCTGATCCCGTCCACCGCCGAGATGATCGGCTGCGGGCAGTTGCGCATTTCCTTGATCAGGTTGCCGGTCATGCGGGTGAAGGCCAGCAGATCGTCCATTTCCATATCGACCAGCGGGCCGATGATCTCGTGAACATCGCCGCCGGAACAGAAATTGCCCCCGGCACCGGTGAAGATCACCACCCGCACATCATCCACATATTGCAGCTTGTGGAAGGTGTCGCGCAGCTCGGCGTAGCTTTCAAAGGTCAGCGGGTTCTTGCGCTCGGGCCGGTTCAGGGTGATGGTGGCAACCCGGTCGGTCACGTCCCATCCGAAATGTTCGGGGCGCCAGTCGGCGGCTTTCAGTTTGTACATGGTTTTCCTCGGTTTTTTCGGTTTGTCTGGATCAGCCGGCCATCGTCAGCCCGCCGCTGACGCTTAAAACCTGGCCGGTCACGTAGCTGCTCTGGTCGGTGGAAAAGAACAGCACCGCATCGGCAACTTCCGAGGGCTGGCCAAGACGGCGCAGCGGCGTGGCGCGGATGAAGGCCTCGCGGAAATTGTCCGGCACCTTGGCCATCAGGGGCGTGTCGGTCGGGCCGGGGCAGACCGAGTTGACAGTGATATTGTAGCGCGCCATTTCGCGGGCCAGCGATTTGCCGAAGGCGATCACGCCGCCCTTGGCCCCGGAATAGACGGTCTCGCCCAGGCTGCCGACGCGCCCGGCATCGGAGGCGACAAAGACGATCTTGCCGGATTTGCGTTCCATCATGCCGTCTAGGAAGGCGCGGGTGACGGCAATCGGGCCCATCAGGTTCAGATCGATCAGCTTGCGCCAGAAATCCGGATCGTTCTGCACGAAAGGCTCGGTTCGCCCCCAGCCGGCGACATTGGCCACGATGTCGACATTTGCGCCGCTGGCCAGCACCTTTCTGCTGAAATCGTCGATCGAGGCCTGATCGGTCACGTCCAGGCGGACGAAATCCGCCTTGCCGCCGGCCTTGGTGATGGCGCTGGCAACCGCGGTGCCGCCTTCTTCGGAAATGTCGCCGATGAAGACATGCGCCCCGGCACGGGCCAGCGCCTCGGCGGTTGCCTGGCCGATCCCCGAGGCACCGCCGGTCACGACTGCTGCTTTTCCATTCAGGCTCATCTTGAAAATCCTTCTCCAACTGGTTTGGCGTCTGGTGTCCGCGTCCCGATTGCCGGTTGCGTTCAAGCACCGGAGGTCCGGGATGTGGATACTATCTGGGATAAATGAATATTCATTCATATTTCAGGCGTCAAGGAAAATTGAGCAATATATGTTGACAAATCGCGGATCACGGCTCTATCAACTCAATAGATGAATACTCGTTCATATGTGACACGACCAGGATGGGACAGGATCATGGCTTCAATCATCGGCTTGACGATCAACGGCAGGAAGCAGGAGCATCTGATTCCCGATGCGATGCTTCTGGTTGATTTCCTGCGTGACAAGCTGGGGCTGACGGGCACCAAGAAGGGCTGCGATGGCGGCGAATGCGGGGCCTGCACGGTGCTGGTGGATGGCAAGCAGCGGCTTGGCTGCATGACGCTGGCCAAATCGGTGGCCGGCAAGACCGTCGAAACCATCGAATCGGTCGGCCCGCATGGCCGCCTGTCGCGGCTTCAAACCGCGTTTCACGAAAAGCTGGGAACCCAGTGCGGGTTCTGCACGCCGGGCATGATCATGGCGGCGGAAAGCCTGCTGCGCGACAATCCCGACCCGGACGAGGACGAGATCAGGACCGCGCTGTCAGGCAATCTCTGCCGTTGCACCGGCTATGTGAAGATCATCGAATCGGTGCAGGCCGCGATTGCCGCCGGTGAGGTGGGCAAATGAGCGCGCCGGTGACACAGGTTGGCGTCGGCGACCGGGTGCCGCTGGTCGATGGCATCGAAAAGGTGCGCGGCGTGGCGAAATACACCGCCGATCTGGCCGCCGAGGGGGCGCTGGTCGGCCGTATCCTGCGCAGCCCCTACAGTCATGCGGAATTACTGGATGTCGATATCTCCAAGGCCGAGGCGCTGCCGGGGGTGATCGCCGTGATCACCGGCAAGGATGCTCCGATCCCCTACGGCATCGTGCCGATTGCCCAGAACGAATATCCGCTGGCCCAGGAAAAGGTCCGCTATCGTGGTGAGCCGATTGCCGCCGTTGCTGCGGTGGACGAGGCGACGGCAGAGGCCGCGCTCGATCTGATTGAACTGACAGTGCGCGAATTGCCGGGCTATTACAATGCCGCCGCCTCGCGTGCCGCCGATGCCGTCCTTTTGCATGACAACAAGCCCGGCAATATCGAACGCGACGTGCATTCCACATTCGGCGATGTCGAGGTCGGCTTTGCCGAAGCCGATCTGGTGGCCGAGGATGTCTTCCATTGCGAGGAAGTCACCCACGCCCATATGGAACCCCATGCCGCGATTGCCGAATACGATCCGCAGCGCGACCACCTGACATTCCATTCCGTCACCCAGGTGCCCTATTACGTGCACCTGATGCTGGCGCAGTGCATGGACATGAACAAGTCCCGCATCCGGGTGATCAAGCCGTTTGTCGGCGGCGGCTTCGGGGCGAGGACCGAAACGCTGAATTTCGAGCTGGTCTGCGGCATTCTTGCCCGCGCAGCAAAGGGCCGGGTGCGCATGGTGCTGACGCGCGAGGAAACGTTCCTCACGCATCGCGGCCGCCCGGCGGCGGATATCACCTTGAAACTCGGCCTCAGCAAGACCGGCAGGATCACCGCCGTGAAGGCCGAGATGGAGCAGTACGGCGGGGCCTATGGCGGCTACGGTATCGTCACGATCCTTTATGCCGGGGCTTTGCTGAACGCGCTTTATGACATTCCGGCGGTGCAATACGACGGCTACCGCGTCTACACCAACACGCCACCCTGCGGTGCTATGCGCGGCCACGGCACGGTGGACATGCGCCATGCCTTTGACACCATGCTGAACCGGATGGCACGCCAGCTTGGCCTTGACCCGATCGAGGTGCGCCGCGCCAATCTGCTGAAAGCGCCGACGGAAACCCTGAACGGATTGCAGGTTACCTCCTACGGGCTGCCGGAAACGCTGGACTGGGTGGAACAGGCCAGCGGCTGGAAAGATCGCAAGGGCAAGATGCCGAAAGGGCGCGGGCTGGGCATTGGCTGCTCACATTTCGTCAGCGGTGCCGCCAAGCCGGTGCAATGGACCGGCCAGCCGGATGCGGTGGTGAATCTGAAACTGGATTTCGACGGCGGCATCACCATCCTGACGGGGGCGGCCGATATCGGGCAGGGGTCATCAACCGTGGTGGCGCAGATCGTGGCCGAGGTAATGGGGCTGGATCATTCGCGCCTGCGGGTGATCTCCAACGACTCGGCGCTTACGCCGCGCGACATGGGGTCCTATTCGTCGCGCGTGACCTACATGGTGGGCAATGCCACGCTGGATGCGGCGGAGAAACTGAAGGCCCGGCTGATCCGTGCCGCCGCCAAGGCGCTTGAGACCGAACCGGAAAACATCGAATGCGCCGGCGAGACCTACCGCGTGGCCAACAGCCAGGATCAGGGCATTCCGTTCGACAAGGTGGTGCAGACGGCGCTGATAGATCACGGTGCGATCACCGAACGCGGCACCTTCACCGTGCCGAAATCCTTTCAGGGCGGCAAGCATCGCGGCGGGGCGGTCGGCTCGACAATGGGCTTTTCCTATGCCTCGCAGGTGGTCGAGGTTTCGGTGGATGAAGAGACCGGCGAGATCACCGTTGAAAAGGTTTGGGTGTCACATGATTGCGGCTATCCGATCAATCCGCTGGCGGTCGAAGGCCAGGTGCAGGGCGCGATCTGGATGGGCATGGGCCAGGCGATGATGGAGGAAACGCGCTTCCACGAGGGCCTGCCGCTGCACGCCAATTTCCTGGATTACAGTTTTCCGACGATCATGGATTCCCCCGATATCGAGGTGCATATCGTCGAATCGATGGACCCCAACGGCCCGTTCGGCGCCAAGGAGGCCAGCGAGGGCGGGCTTGCCGGGTTCCTGCCCGCACTGGCCGAAGCGGTGAGCGAGGCAATCGGCTGCGATATCAACGACATGCCGCTGACACCCGACAGGATCCTCGATGCGCTGACAAAACAGCGGCGGGCGGAAAAACGCAGGAAGGCAAAAGCATGAGCGCCGAGATGGATTTCGAACTGGCAACGCCCAAGGATGCATCCGAGGCCGTGGCGCTGATGCAGGCCAATCCCGGCGCGTGCTACATCGCCGGCGGCACCGATCTGGTGGCCAATCTCAGGCGCGGCATCGGCGCACCGCCCATGCTGATCGCGCTGGACGGCATTGCCGAGATGCAAACGATTGCCGAGGATGGCACGCATCTGGTGATAGGCGCGTCGGTCACGCTGGCGCGGCTCATGGCCGAGGGCCTGCCGAAGCGGTTTGCCGCGATGTCGGCACTGGCGGAAGTAGCCGGACCGGGCCTGCGCGAGGCGGCCACCATCGGCGGAAATCTGTGTTTGGATACCAGGTGCATTTTTTACAACCAGAGCAAATGGTGGCGCAAAGCCAATGGCTATTGCCTGAAGCTGGACGGCGACACCTGCCATGTCGCGCCCAAGGGCAAGCGCTGCCATGCCGCCTTCAGCGGCGATGTCGCCCCGGCCTTGCTGGTTCTGGGGGCAGAGGTTCAGGTCGTCGGCAGCGGCGGCGCGCGCTGGATGCCGCTCAGCGATCTTTACCGCGAGGACGGGCTTGACCACCTGACGCTTGGTGCAGGCGAATTGCTGGTGGCGGTGCGCATTCCCCTTGCCGCCGCTGCGCTGCACTCGGGTTATGCCAAGTCGCGGCTGCGCAAGGCGGTGGATTTCCCGCTGGCGGGCGTGGCGGTGGCGCTGGATTGCAAGGACGGGCGGATCGCCGATCTTCGCGTTGCTGTCACCGGCACCAATCCCCGCCCGATCTTGTTCGATCACTTCCCGGACGCCATCGGACAGGAACCGACCGGGGCCGTGCTGGACGCGATCACCAGGGAAATCGGCAAGGACATCACGCCGATGCGGACCACCAACATGCCGGGCATGTATCGCCGCCAGATGGCCGGCGTGCTGGTGAAACGCCTGATCACCAGGCTCTGCGCGGGGCAGGGGGCAAAAGGCTGAAGCCGCGACATCTCGCCAAGGCGGAATTTCCGGCGCAACATGGCAGTTTGCCGCCAGCGGCGTGAAACCAGCCCTTGCGCCGGGGCACAATTGACGGGTCGGGGCAGGATCCGGCCCCTGCATACGGGGAGAACAGATGCATCGCCGAACAAGGCCACCGGCACCGCCGCCTCCTGGCGTGATCCTGAAGCAGTCGCGGATTGACCACGAGACCCGGAGCGGCAACTGGCCCAACCGGGTGATCACCGATTATTTGTCCGACATGTCCGCCTCCGATCCCGACGCCACCGCGCTGATCGCCTATCGGACGGATACCGATACGGTCACCACGCTCAGCTATGGCGAACTGGACCGCCGGGCCACCTGCATCGCGGGCAACCTGTCGGCCTATGGCATTGGCCGGGGCGATGTGGTGTCGTTCCAGCTTCCGAACTGGTGGCAATTCGTGGCCATCCACCTGGCCTGCGTGCGGATCGGGGCGATCTCCAATCCGCTGATGCCGATCTTTCGCGCCCGCGAACTGGACTACATGATCGGATTTGCCGAATCCAAGGTGCTGATCGTACCCCGCGTGTTCCAGAAATTCGATTACGAGGCGCTGGCCAACCAGCTCAAGCAGACGATTTCGACGCTGGATCATGTCTTTGTCATCGACGGCGCGGGCGACAATGCGTTTGAATCCGAACTGATGTGCAAGCCGCCCGTCTATCCGCCGATAGCCTCGCCCTTGTCGCCCAACGATGTGGTGCAGCTTTTGTACACATCCGGCACCACAGGCCAACCCAAAGGGGCGCTTCATACCTCGAACACGCTGATCGCCTCGACACGGCAGATCGCCGAGCATCTGAAGCTGGGGCCAAACGATGTCGGCTTCATGCCGGCGCCGTTCGCGCATCAGATCGGGTTCTGTTTCGGCATGATGACCCCGATCTATATCGGTATCCCGCTGGTCATCATGGATATCTGGAATCCCGAAACCGCGATTGATCTGATCGAAAAATACCAGATCACCTATACCTGTGCCTCGACGCCGTTCATGGTCGATCTGGCCAATGTGAAGGATGTGGAAACCCGCAAGCTCGACAAGTTCCGCTATTTCGCAACCGCCGGTGCCCCGATCATGGAACCGGTGGTGGAAAAGGTGACCGCCAAGCTGGGCGTAAGCCTGATTCCCGGCTGGGGCATGACCGAGGTATCGCATGTCACCTCGACCAAGCCGATCTCCGCCCTGACCGAACCCCTGACCGACGGCGCGGCATTTCCCGGCAGCGAGGTGCGGGTTGTCGATGGCGCGGGCAAGGTGCTGCCTCCGGGCGAGGTCGGGCATCTGCATTGCCGGGGGGCCACGCTGTTTGTCGGCTATTACAAGAAGCCGGAGCTTTACGGCCTGGACAAGGACGGATGGTTCGATACCGGCGATCTGGCCTTCATGGATGACAAGGGCAATATCCGCATTTCCGGGCGCGACAAGGACATCATCATCCGCGGCGGCGAGAATGTGCCCGTGCTGGAAGTTGAATCGCTGATCTGCAAGATGCCGGAAGTGGCGGATGTGGCGGTGGTGGCGATGCCGGATGAACGCCTGGGCGAACGCGGCTGCGCCTTTGTCACGCTGAGCGACGGGGCCAGCCTCACATTCGAGCAGATGGTGGCCTTCCTGACCGCACAGAACCTGGCCAAGCAGTATTTTCCCGAACATCTGGAAATCCTGGAAATCATGCCGCGCACGCCCAGCGGCAAGATCCAGAAGTTCCAGCTTCGCACATGGGCGACGCAACTGGCCGAAAATGGCCGCATTCTGTGGGACCAGCCGAAAAGCTGAGGGTAGAAGGGCCGCAGAAACGACATTTGCAACCGATTGCGCGGGGCCCGACAAGGCCCGGCCAGGCACAGGAACAAAAGATGGCCCGATCCGACGATGTGGAAAGCCATGTCACCAATCCCGATCTGATCGCCAAGAGGCGCGGCCAGATCGTCGATGCCGCCGTCAGCCTGTTTTCCAAGCAGGGCTATTCGCGCACCTCGGTGCAGCAGATTTCCAAACAGGCAGGCGTCAGTATCGGGCTGATCTACCAATATTTCGGCGACAAGGACGATATCCTGTTCCTGGCGCTGAAACTGGTGCTGGAAACCTACGAGCGCGATATCCCGCCACAGCTTGTCGGCAAGGAAAACCCGCTGGACCGGCTGGCCGCGGCCCTGCGGGCCTATTGCACGGTGGTGGACAGCCTGCGCGAAGCAACCGTGCTGGCCTACCGCGCGACCCGTTCGCTGCCGCCGCACCGCCGCGTCTATATCGAGAACGCCGAGACCCGCACCAACCAGGTTTTCCGCGATGTGCTGGAGGAATGCGTGCAGAAGGGCCTGATGAAAGCCCCGAATCTTGAATTGCTGACCTACCAGTTCGTGCATTTCGCCCATGCCTGGGCGCTGAAACGCTGGGCCTTCAGCGGGCGCTACGATCTGGATACCTATATCGCCGAGGGCACCCGTTTGCTGATCGAACCGTTCCTGACACCGGCAGGTGCCGAGCAATGGGCGCAGCACCGGCAGGAATACAACATGCTGTCCGCAGGGGCGTCCTAGGCCGCCCGCACAACGCCGCTCAGGAGGTCAAGACCATGATATCACTCGAAATCGCGGATTGCATCGCAACCATCACGCTGTGCCGCCCGCCGGTGAATGCCATCAACGAGGAATGGCTGGACCAGATGAACGCGGCGATCGACACGATTGCGGCAAACCCGGCGGTCAGTGTTGTCATCGTCGCCAGCAGCGAGCGCACCTTCTGCGCCGGTGCCGATCTGCGGCTGATGGCCAGCCGTTTCGACAGCGACAAGGGCCGCGATATGATGATCGCCTTCGTACGGCGCATCCAGCAAACCTACGAGCGGCTGGAAAATCTTGGGGCTGTTTCGATTGCCATGATCAATGGTGCCGCGATGGGCGGCGGGTTTGAACTGGCGCTGGCCTGCGATCTGCGGGTGATTTCGGAAACCGCCAGGGTCGGGCTGCCCGAGGCGAGGCTCGGGCTGTTGCCCGGTGCCGGCGGCACCCAGCGCATGACGCTGAAATGCGGCGACGATGTTGCCCGCCGCCTGATCCTGGGGGCCGAGATCGTGGATGGAAAAACCGCCCGCGACCTCAGGATTGCGCATTGGTGCGTGCCCGCCGGCGAGATAGCGGCCTTCACGCATGACCTGGCGGCGCGGGTCGCCACCTCCAGCAGCGCCGCCCTGGCCGAATGCAAGCAATGCATCGCGGCTGCCGGACATGCCGATGAAGACGGCTATGAGCGCGAATTGACCGGCACCCGTGCCTTGCTGGAAACCGGGCAGACGCAAAAGCGGGTCAGGGATTTTCTCGGCGCAACACGGTAACAAAAGGGAACCGTTCCTCCGGCGGAACAGGACAAGTCCCGCCATCCGGGCAATACAGCCGCAATTGCTGCCTGCCGACACCCTGACCGTCAGGATTGCCAGGCACCGAATCCCCGGATGCTTGCCGGCAACCGGCAACCGACCAGTCCGGTCGTGGCCGGGAACAGCTTCGATTTACCCGCCGGATGCACCGCAACCAGTGGCGAAGCGTCGCAGCCATTGAAATCCGGTCTGGTTCCGACCGAGGCATCGCACAGGCCACAATATCTTGACATAAGTCAAGGTTGGCAGCCTTTTCGCCACATAATAGTCGGTTTTCAAGGAAGGCGGAAAGGTTCTGCGCAGGTCCGGTTACTCTTGCAAAATCACGGTTTTGTGTTGCAGAATGATCGGACAGGAGAACACACAGCTTTTTGATCGATGTCGATGCGCTGCATTGTTCCTGGACGGGGCCGTGAAAACGGGCCTAACGGGAGATGCGGCGTTCAGACCCAAAAGAGAGAATGCGCAAATGTCACCATCTGACAAGAAATCCAAGAAACCCGAAGCGAACTACCAGGACGGGCCGATTCCCCCGATGCAGCGGGTTCTCGACAATCCGTTCCTTCTGCTGTTCCTGGGCGTCACCGTCCCGACGGTTCTCTATCTCATCTGGGGCGTCATGGAAGTGGCCTCTGTTCCTATCGCGAACTAACCCAGTAAGCCAAGAAAGCGAGGTTACAACATGGCGATTACCCCCCCGTCAAACCGGCTCTGGTACAAAGAGCCAATCCAGGCGATCGAGCTTGGATGGATCATCCTGGCCTTCCTTTGGGGCCTTTTCATGTTCTTCTTCATGATTGCCTGGCACTTCATCGGCGATCAGAACCTTTCGACCGAGACCTACCGGGTGACCACGGACGCCTATGAAGCACGGGTCGAAGCCTTTGCCGAGGAATTCCAGAAAAAGGACGCCGAGGGCAATCTGGTTGAAGAAGAAGGCGTTCCCGTCGTCGCTCCGCCGGAAGGTGGAGATGTCTACATCCTGGCCCGCCTCTGGGAGTTCTGGCCGGTTGTTGAACTGAAAAAGGGCGTGGCTTACCGGATTCACCTGTCTTCGGTGGATTGGCAGCACGGTTTCTCGCTACAACCGACGAACATCAACCTTTCGGTTCACCCGGGCTACGAGCACGTCTTTACCCTGACGCCCACCGAATCCGGGCCGTTCGGGATCGTCTGCAATGAATTCTGCGGGATCGGACATCACTCGATGACCGGTCGTATCCGTGTGGTGGAATAGGAGTATTTGGGCAATGACAACCATCGACACCGGCGCAGTTCCCGTTTCGGGTTCAAACGCCAGATACCGCACCTGCAAGTTTACGGGGTTGCGGATCGAATCAAACGCGGAAACGCTTATCAAGGCTAACGCGGTCGCGGCCGTCGTTTTCCTCATGCTCGGCGGCCTGATGGGCCTCGGGGTGGCGCTGACGCGCTGGCCCGCGGTTCAGTTGCTGCCGGCGGACTGGTTCTACCTGACGCTGACCGGTCACGGCGCCAACGTGCTGTTGTTCTGGATCCTGTTCTTCGAGATCGCGATCCTCTACTTCGCCTCTGCCGTCATTCTTGGCGCACGGCTGGCGGCACCGAAACTCGCCTGGCTGGCCTTCATCCTGATGCTGGGCGGCGCGCTGATGGCCAACTACGCGGTCCTGCGCGGCGACAGCACGGTGATGTTCACCTCCTACCCGCCGATGATGGCCACGCAATGGTTCTACCTGTCGCTGATCATATTCGCGGTCGGGGCCCTGCTTGCGGTGATCCTGTTCTTCGCAACGCTGGTCATCGCCAAGTCGGAAAAGACCTATAACGGCTCGGTTCCGCTGGTCACCTTCGGCGCCATCACGGCGGCGATCATCGCGGTGTTCACGCTGGCCTCCGGCGCGATCATCCTGATCCCCACCTGGCTCTGGTCGCTTGGCCTGATCTCGGGCATCGACACGCTGATGTACAAGGTGATCTGGTGGGGCATGGGTCACTCCAGCCAGCAGATCAACGTCTCGGCGCATGTGTCGATCTGGTATGCCATCGCTGCGATGGTGCTGGGTGCCAAGCCGCTGAGCGAAAAGGTCAGCCGGATGGCGTTCTTCATGTACATCCTGTTCCTCCAGCTTGCTTCGGCGCACCACCTTCTGGCCGAGCCGGGCCTGAGCTCGACCTGGAAGATCGTCAACACCTCGTACATGATGTATCTCGCGGTGCTTGGTTCGATGATCCACGGCCTGACGGTCCCCGGTGCAATCGAGGCGGCACAGCGCCGCAACGGTTTCAACCGCGGCTGGTTTGAATGGCTGACCAAGGCACCCTGGGGCAACCCGGCCTTCGCCGGCATGTTCATGTCGCTGGTGATGTTCGGCTTCATCGGCGGTATCTCGGGCGTCGTTCTCGGCACCGAGCAGTTGAACGTCCTGATGCACAACACGATCTATGTCCCGGGCCACTTCCACGGCACCGTGGTGGCGGGCACGACGCTTGCCTTCATGGCGGGCACCTACCTGATCGTGCCGCTGATCTTCCAGCGGGACATCATCTGGCCGACCATCGCCAAGTGGCAGCCCTATGTCTTCGGACTTGGTGCCGGCGGTATCTCGATGTTCATGATGGGGGCAGGCACGCTTGGTGTCCCGCGCCGTAGCTGGGACATCTCGATGACGGACGCAACCCACGCCTATGAATTCCCGGCAGCAGCCTATCTTATGCTGGGTCTGAACGGCGTGTCGGCGATCATGGCCGCCATCGGCGGGGTGATGTTCATCCTGGTCGTGGTGTTCTCGATCCTGGCCGGACCGAAGCTGAGCGTGGCCGGTGCCAAGCTGCACTTCCCGCTGCATGACAAGGGCCGCGAGGCAGTGTCGGAATACGGCAGCGAAGAGCATCCCAAACTGCCGGGTACCATCGTTCTGGTGACGTTGTTCTTTATCTGCTTCGTCCTCTACTACTTCGTCAACTGGAAGTACCTGTCAGAGCTATGGCTGTTCAACTGACCAATCTGCCCGAGGCACGGGCCTACAGCCTTGCCGAAGCGTTGGCGATGGCGGTTTCGATCCTCAAGTTGCGGATCGGCTCCTTCGTCGCCCTCGCCGGGCTGGTCGGAATACTGACCTCGGGCGGCACCATGAACTGGGTCGAGGTGGCGGTGTTTACACTCGCCATCCTCGGCGCTTCCGGTGCCGCCGGAGCCTATAACCACTATTACGAGCGCCAGTCTGATCTGATGATGGCGCGCACCCGGCAGCGGCCTTTCGCCAGCGGCAAACTGAAAGCGGGGCCGATCTGGCCGATCAGCTTCCTGATGCTCCTGGCTGGATCGCTGTTCATGGGCTGGTCGGTCGGCGGCACGCTGGCGACCTTTCTGATATTCCTGGGCGCGGCAACCTATGCCGGCGTCTATACCGTCTGGTTGAAGCGCCGCAGCGTCTGGAACGTCGTCATCGGCGGTGCTGCCGGCAGTTTTGCCCTGCTGGCCGGGGCCGCCGCCGCCGCGCCGCAATTCGGCCCGGCGATCGGGCCGGTGCCGATCCTGCTGGCCGCCGCCCTGTTCCTGTGGACGCCGCCGCATTTCTGGGCACTGGCCGCCGCCAAGGGCGAGGATTACCGCCGCGCCCGCATTCCGATGCTGCCGGTGGTCACCGGGCACCGGGTCTGGGGCCCGGTCATCTTCATACATGTCGTCTTTCTGGTCATCCTGTCGCTGGCACCGCTCTATTACGGTCTGGGTGCGGTCTATGGCCTCTGTGCTGCCATTGGTGGCGGCTATTTCCTTGTTAAAAGCTGGCAATTGGCGCGTCGCGACGATCGCAAGACCGCGATGGGGGCGTTCTTTGCCTCGCTGCTGCAATTTGCCCTTCTGGGGATCGGCGTGATGGCCGACCGGGCAGTTGCATGGGCCTTCTGAAATCCTTTCTGCTTGCGATTGCTGTCGGATGCGTCGCGGTGCCAGCCTTGTCTGCGGAAAAGCTGGATTCCGAAACCGCGTTCGAGCAAAGCCAGGCAGCCATCGGCAACATGACCGGCGAGCACATGCTGCGCGACTATAGGTCGCGCGACCTGGCACTGGCCGACTTGCGCGGCAAGCCGCTGGTGGTCTCGCTGATCTTCACCTCCTGCGCCACCGTCTGTCCGATCGTCACCGACCATTTGCGCGATTCAGTCAAGGAAGCCCGCCGCGTGCTGGGCCATGACAGTTTCAACGTCCTGACATTCGGCTTCGACGCCAGCGGCGACCGGCCCGGGCAACTGGCCGGTTTCGCCGGCACGCATCGCCTTGCGGGCATTGATGGCTGGCAGATTGCCAGTGCCGACGCGGAAACCACCGCATTGTTTCTGGCCGAACTCGGCTTTTCCTTCGCCGCCGCGGCCGGCAGTTTCGATCACGTCACCCAGACCACGATTCTGGATGCCGATGGCCGGGTCTACCGGCAGCTTTACGGCGAGGCGTTTCCCCTGCCGGTGCTGCTGGAGCCGCTGAAAGACCTGGTGCTGGGGCGGTCCACCCGCTCGATCGCGCCGACCGATCTTTGGGATCGCCTGACGTTCCTTTGTACGGTTTACAATCCGGCAACCGGGGCGTATCGGTTCGACTACAGTATATTTTTCGGAGTCTTCTTCGGCGCGCTGTCACTGATCCTGATGGGTTGGGTCATCCTGCGCCTCTGGCTGGAGCGCCTGCGCGCTGCACGTGGCGGACGGCTCTCGCGGAAACATGAGGTAACATAGTGACTGGACTACGTGCCGTGCTTCGGCGCGGCTTTGACCGCGCCGAGCGGGGGCTTGACCTTGCCTTCGGACCAGACTGGAATCCGCTGGCGCATCTTGGGCCGCTTGGCTGGCTGTTGTTCTGGATCGTCACCGTCACCGGTGTCTATCTGTTCATCTTCTTCGATACCGGCGTCACCGCCGCTTATTCGTCGATCGAATGGATCAGCGGCGATCTGTGGTGGCATGCCGGGGTGGCACGCAGCCTGCACCGCTATGCCTCGGACCTGATGGTGCTGATCATGTTCGTGCACCTGATCCGCGAATTCTCGAAGGACCGCTATCGCGGCACCCGCTGGTTCTCGTGGTTCACCGGCGTGCCGGTGATCTGGTTCGTGTACCTGTCGGGCATCACCGGCTACTGGCTGGTCTGGGACCAGCTTGCGCATTACGTGGCGCTGGTCTCGACCGAGTTGCTGGACACGCTGGGCATTTTCGGCGAGCCGATTGCGCGGAATTTCCTGTCGCCGTCGCAGCTTTCGGACCGGTTCTTCACGCTGATGGTGTTCCTGCATATCGCCATCCCGCTGCTGTTGCTGTTGTTGATGTGGATCCACATCCAGCGGATATCATCGGCCCGCACCAAGCCGCCGCTGGGCCTGGGCATCATCACGGTCGCAGCACTGGTGGTCGGCTCGCTGATCCTGCCGGCGATGTCGCAAGGCCCGGCCGATCTGGCCCGCGTGCCGCAAAGCCTCGGGCTGGACTGGTTCCTGCTCAGCCTGTTCCCGGTGATCGAATCGGTGCCGTCGGGTGTCATCTGGGGCGGCGTGGTGATCTTCACCGTGGGCCTGGCCGGCATGCCCTGGATGCCGCCAAAGCGTCAGGGCCGGGCGGCTGTGGTCAATCTTGACCATTGCAACGGTTGCGAACGCTGCGTTGCCGATTGCCCTTACAACGCAATCACGCTGGAGCCGCGCAGCGACGGTGCACCGTTCCGTTTCGAGGTTGCGGTCAATGCCGACCGCTGTGTCGCCTGTGGCATCTGCATGGGGGCCTGTCCGTCCTCGTCACCCTTCCGCCGCTCGGGCGATCTGGTGACCGGGATCGACCTGCCGGATCATTCGCTGGCGCTGCTGCGCGCGCAGGTGATCAATGCCGGCGAGGAACTGAAAGGTGCGCCGGGATCGGGCCGGGTGGTGACGCTCGCCTGCGATCACGGTGCGGCGGGTGCCTCTGCTCCCGGCCAGGTCAACGTGCCCTGCGTGGCGATGGTGCCGCCGTCGCTGATCGATTTCATTATCAGCCGCGGTATTGCCGACGGGGTTGCCGTGTCGGGCTGCGCCGAACGCGATTGCCACAACCGCTTCGGCAAGGACTGGACCGACCAGCGTTTCGCCCGCGAACGCGACCCGTACCTGAGGGCACGGGTGCCGCGCGAACGTGTGCTGACCGTCTGGGCCGGCCCGACCGAGGCCCGGCGCGCGAAAAGCGAAGTTACGGCCTTTGCCACCGGCCTTGCCGAATTGCCGGCCTATGAAAACCTGCGCCCGATCGAGGCCGAGGAAATATCGGAAGCCCGCGAGAAAGCGGCCAGGCGGAGTGCAGCGGAATGACCAGGCGTTGGCATCATCTGATCATGGGATCAATCCTCAGTCTCGTTGTGGTGCTTGGCGCGGCCTGGCTGTCGGCCCGCCCGTCATGGCAAAGCCTTGGCGCGGGCGACGCGCTGATCCGCCTCAGCTTCACCCAGAGCGGCGTGCGCGATTGCCGCGCCCGCACGCCCGAGGAACTGGCCGCCCTGCCGCGCAACATGCGCCGCGACGAGATTTGCGAGCGTCGCCGTGCGCCGGTCTATGTCGAAATGGATATCGACGGCGAAACCGTGTTTGCCCGGAACCTGGAGCCGACCGGCCTGTCGGGTACCGGCCCGTCGCGGATATATCATCGCTTCGAGGTGCCTGCGGGCACTTACAAACTGGCCCTGCGCCTGCGCACCGATCCGGCCCTTCAGGGCTACACCAACGAGTTGGAACAGACCGTGACGCTGGTGCCGGGGCAAAGCCTGGCGGTTGACTACCAGTCGGAACAAGGCGGCTTCGTGCTTGAGTAATCCCGGCCAGCGAACCGCGACAAAGGAACGAACATGACATTGCTGCAATGGAGACCAGAATTCAGCGTCGGAGACCCGGCGGTGGATCACGAACACAAAGAACTGATCGACCTGGTGAACGACGCCGCCTCGGCGCTTCTGAAAGACCAGCCCGAGGCCGAGATTGACCGGGCCTTCGGTGACCTTTTACGCGCGATCTCATCGCATTTCGCGCATGAGGAACGCCAGATGCGGGTGGCCCGCTACGATCAGATCGACATCCACAAGGATGACCACGAGGCGCTGATCGACTCGTTGCGCGACATCATGGACGCCGAGCGCGGCGATCTGTCAAAAACCGCCGAGCGGCTGGCGAAGGTGCTGGGCGACTGGTTTACCGGGCATTTCGCATCGCATGACGCGCGGCTGCACAAGCAGCTTGGCCCGCATTCCCACGACTAACGAAACGCCTCAGAACCCGTAGGGTACGCATTCATTGCGCACCCTCCCGGCGCACCCCATTTTTGCATCCCTGTCACCGCCGCCCCGGCGCGATCCCCATCAGCTTGCAGATGATCCCCTGCATCACCTCGTCAGCACCGCCGCCGATCGAGGCCAGCCTCAGGTCGCGGTACAGCCGGTTGATCAGCGTTTCCTCGACATAGCCCATGCCGCCCCAGAATTGCAGGCAGGCATCGGGCAGGCTACGCGCCAGCCGCCCAGCCTTCAGCTTGGCCATCGAGGCCAGCAGCGTCACGTCCTCGCCCGCGACATAGGCCTCGGTGGCGCGGTAGACCAATGCGCGCAGCGCCTCCACCTCGGTCTGCAATTCGGCAAGCTGGAAATGCACCACCTGGTGATCCAGCACCGAACGGCCGAAAATATGCCGGTCCCTGGTATAGTCGATCGTGGCGGAAACGCACAATTCCAGCCCCTTGATGCTCATCGCCGCGCCAAACAGCCGTTCCTCCTGAAACTGCTGCATCTGATAGGTGAAGCCGCGCCCTTCAGCGCCGATCCGGTAGCGTTGCGGCACCCGCACATCCTCGAAAAACACCGGCGCGGTGTCCGAGGATCGCATGCCGATCTTTTGCAGGCGTGCGCCGGTGGAAACCCCCCTGGTGGCGGATGGCACGATGATCAGCGACTTGTTGCCATGCTGATCGCCGTCGCCGGTATTGGCCAGCAGGCAGAAGAAATCGCATTGCGTGGAATTGGTGATCCACATCTTCTGGCCGTTGATGATGTAATCGTCGCCATCGACAACCGCCCGCGTGCGGATTGCCGCCACGTCCGATCCGGCCTGCGGTTCACTGACCGCGATGGAGGCCACCATCGCACCGGCAATTGCCGGGGCCAGAAATTCGCGGCGCAACTCGTCCGAACCGTAGCGCGCCAGCGCCGGGATGGCCATGTTGGAATGCGCCCCCACCGCCATTCCGATACCGCCGGAATGCGAGGCACCGATTTCTTCGGCTAAGATGGCCTCATAGCTGTAATCAAGGCCCAGCCCGCCGAACTCGACCGGCCGCGAAATCCCCAGCAGGCCCAGATCGCCAAGCTTGCGGAATATCTCGTGCAAGGGCGCGATGCCGGCGGCCTCCCAGTCATCGGCATGGGGGTTGATCTCGGTTTCGACAAAGCGGCGGATGGTGGCGCGCAAATCGCGGTGTTCCGGGGTGTCCAGCATGTCGTCCTCGTGAAATGGGGCTGACCAAGGCTAACGGATTTCCGACCCGCCACGCAAATGCCGCGACGCGGGCGGCGGCGGTAACGTAGGGTCACATCGGGCGGTTCGCGAAGTAATTCCGGGCTGGCAATGGGGCAGGATAGCCCGCATATTTCGCGTGTCACGACTTGCATGAACAGGCGCGGAGGTATCCAGATGCAGTTTCATCTGAACGGATTTCAGACCGGCGATCCCGATCTTCATCCGGAAGCGAACCAGCCTGCGGGTCCGGCGGATCATGTCGATGTCCTGATCGTTGGCAGCGGCCCTGCCGGGCTGACGCTGGCCGCGCAACTGGCGGCCTTTCCAGCCATCCGCACCCGCATCATCGAACAGCGCGATGGCCCCTTGCTGCTGGGCCAGGCCGATGGCGTCGCCTGCCGGTCGGTGGAAATGATGAACGCCTTCGGCTTTGCCGAGCGCCTGTTGCGCGAGGCCTACTGGGTCAACGAAACCACCTTCTGGGGGCCGGACCAGGCCGACCCGAGCCGCATCACGCGCACCGGCATCATCCAGGATACCGAGGACGGCCTGTCGGAATTTCCGCATGTCATCCTGAACCAGGCGCGGGTGCATGATTTCTACCTTGATGTCATGCGCAAATCGCCAACCCGGCTGGAGGTCGACTATTCCCGCCGCCTGCTCGGGCTGGAGGTGCTGCCGCCGGACCAGGCCGGCCCGCTCGATCACGCCGTCACCGCCCGCATCGAACGCCTTGATCGCGGCCATGAAGGCGAGGTCGAGGTGATCCGCGCCCGCTACGTCGTCGGCTGCGACGGGGCGCGCAGCATGGTCAGGAAATCCATCGGGCGCGAATTGGTCGGGGATGCCGCCAACAAGGCCTGGGGGGTGATGGATGTGCTTTACCGCACCGATTTCCCCGATATCCGCAAGAAATCCATGATCCAGTCCGCCGATCAGGGCTCCATCGTGCTGATCCCGCGCGAGGGCGGCTATGTCACGCGGATCTATATCGAGATGGACAATCTCGGCAAGGACGAGCGCGTTGCCGGGCGCAATATCGGCATCGAGCAACTGGCGGCGGCGGTCAACCGGGTGCTGCATCCCTATTCGATCGAGGTCCGCGATGTTGCCTGGTGGTCGGTTTACGAGATCGGCCAGCGCCTGACCGACAAGTTCGACGATGTCCCCGAGGCGGATATTGCCACCCGGATGCCGCATGTCTTTATCGCCGGGGATGCCTGCCACACCCACTCGCCCAAGGCGGGGCAGGGGATGAACGTGTCGATGCGCGACACTTTCAATCTGGGCTGGAAACTGGCGGCGGTGCTTCAGGGGCGGTCGGATGCGTCATTGCTGCACAGCTATTCCGCCGAACGCCAGGGCGTTGCCAAGATGCTGATCGATTTTGATCGCGAATGGGCTGCGATCATCTCGGCCAGGCCGAAAGTCGGCGACAAGGGCGCAACCGGGGGGCTGAGTGCGGCGGAAATCCGCGATTACTGGATCCGGCATGGCCGCTATACTGCGGGAACCGCGATCCGGTATGCGCCTTCGGTGATTACCGGCACTGGCGAGCATCAGCATCTGGCGACCGGGTTTGAAATCGGGATGCGGTTTCATTCCGCGCCGGTGATCCGTCTGGCCGATGCCAAGCCGGTGCATCTGGGTCATGTGGTGCAGGCCGATGGCCGCTGGCGGCTGTTTGCCTTTGGCGATGCCGCCGATCCTGCCGGGCCGTCAGCCATCCGCGCCCTGTGCTACTGGCTGGCCGGTGATCCGGCCTCGCCCTTGCGCAGATACACGCCCAAAGGGGCCGATCCGGATGCGGTGATCGATCTGCGCGCGATTTTCCAGCAAGGCCACCGCGAGCTTGAAATCGGCGATATGCCCGCGCTTTTGCTGCCGGAAAAGGGGTGCTTCGGCGTGGTGGATTACGAAAAGATGTTCTGCCCCGATCTGAAGTCAGGCCAGGACATTTTCCAGATGCGCGGCATCGACCGCGATCAGGGCTGCATGGTGATCGTACGCCCCGATCAGCATGTCGGGCATGTCCTGCCGCTGGACGGCTATGGCAATCTGGCCGATTTCTTCGCCGGGATCATGCTGGACACCTGAGCGCCGCCGCGCACCCCTTGCAGGTGTTCAGGCGTTCGGCTAGATGGCGTGTTTCAGGTTTCACACATGCGAACCCGTTATGGAGGGACGTTCAGATGGCTACGAAATCCGCAAAATCCGCCGCCAGGCCCAAAGCCGCGAAGAAATCCGCGCCCGCGCCGCATCTGCCGAACGATCCCCAGACCAATGCCGCCCTTCTGGCGCGGCGCATGGCGGCGGTGCCGCAGGGTGTCGCCTCGGCGGCACCGGTCTTTGCCGGCCGGGCCGAGAATGCCGAATTGTGGGATGTCGAAGGCAACCGCTACATTGATTTCGCCGGTGGCATCGCGGTTCTGAATACCGGCCATCGCCATCCCAAGGTGATCGCAGCCGCCAAGGCGCAGGAAGACCTGTTCACCCATACCAGTTTCCAGGTGGTCCCCTATGAGCCTTACATCGCGCTGGCCGAGCGGCTGAACGCGCTGGCCCCGGGCGATGCGCCGAAAAAGACCCTGCTGGTGACCACAGGTGCCGAAGCGGTGGAAAACGCCGTCAAGATCGCGCGCGCGGCAACCGGTCGGTCCGGCGTGATCGCCTTTACCGGTGCCTATCATGGCCGCACCCTGCTGACACTGGGCCTGACCGGCAAGATTTCGCCCTACAAGAAAGCGGTCGGACCCTTCCCGCCCGAAGTTTTCCGCGCGCCCTTCCCCAGCCTGCGCGACGGCATCACGGTTGAAGACGCGCTGACCGGCCTCAACAACCTGTTCCTGACCGATGCCCAGCCCGAACGCGTGGCCGCGATCATCATCGAGCCGGTCCTGGGCGAGGGCGGTTATATCCCTGTCCCGGTCGAAATGCTGCGGGCCTTGCGCGAGATCTGCGACAAGCACGGCATCCTTCTGATCGCCGACGAGATTCAATCGGGCTTCGGGCGCACCGGGGCCTGGTTCGCGATCGAGCATTCCGGCGTCGTGCCCGACCTGATCACCGTGGCCAAAAGCATGGCGGGCGGCTATCCGCTGGCCGGTGTGATCGGGCGCGCCGATATCATGGATGCGCTGCAACCGGGTGGCCTGGGTGGGACTTACGGCGGCAACCCGGTGGCCTGTGCGGCGGCGCTGGCGGCGATTGACGCCATCGAATCCGAAGGGCTGCTGGAACGCTCGACCGCGCTCGGCGCCTATTTCCGCAGCCGTTTTGCCGAGATCGGCGCACGGGTTTCGCCCAACCGGATGTGGGACATTCGCGGCACCGGCGCGATGATCGCGGTCGAGTTCGTCACCGATTTCGCCTCGGCGACCCCGGATGCGGCACTGACCAAGGCGCTGTGCACCCATGCACTGTCGCGCGGGCTGATCCTGCTGGCCTGCGGCATGCACGGCAACGCCTTGCGCATCATGGTGCCCCTGACCGCGTCGGACGCGCTGATTGACGAGGGTCTTGCCATATTCGAGGCCGCTTTGGCCGACGCCGTGGCCGAAATCGGCTGAGCCATACCGGCGAAATCCCGTAACGATTATTTGCGCCCGGCACCCTGGTCGGGCGCAGATCACCTGTTTCCGTTCCCGCCGCAAGCGCGTAAGGTCAAGGGAACGCGGCGATTATCACTCACAAGTCGCGGCAATAGTTGCGCCTGGACGGAGACCAGACAAGATGACCCCTTTCGCGATTACCGGCGTGCAGATGTATGTGAATGCCCTGCATTCCAACGTCGAAGGCATGATCCAGCGTATCGACATCCTGATGGCGCGGTTTCCCTGGACGCAGATGGTATTGTTCAGCGAACTGGCCCCGTTCGGCCCCCTGCCGCGCTTTGCCCAGCCATTCGAGAATGAAACGGTCGAGTCGTTTCAGGCCGCCGCGATCAAGCACAAGATCTGGCTGATCCCCGGCTCGATGTTTGAAAAGACGCCCGAGGGGCTGATCTACAACACCTCGGTCGTGATCAACCCCGAAGGCGAGATCGTCAGCCGTTATCGCAAGATGTTCCCGTTCCGCCCGTATGAAACCGGAATCGAGGCGGGCACCGAGTTTTGCGTGTTCGATGTGCCCGAGGTCGGCCGTTTCGGCCTGTCGATCTGCTATGACATCTGGTTCCCGGAAACTACGCGGCAATTGACCAGCATGGGGGCCGAGGTGCTGCTGCATCCGGTCCTGACCGGCACCACCGACCGCGACGCCGAATTGTCGATCGCGCGGGCAACCGCGGCGCAGTTCCAGTGCTATGTGTTCGATGTGAACGGGCTTGGCGCCGGCGGCGTCGGCAAATCCTGCGTGATTGATCCGGCAGCCACCGTGCTGCACCAATCCGCCGGGCAGGAAGATACCTTCCCGATCGAGATCGACCTGTCGATGGTGCGCCGCCAGCGCGAGACCGGCATGAAGGGACTGGGCCAGGTGCTGAAAAGTTTCCGCGACCGTTCGGTCGATTTTCCGGCCTATGACCGGGCCTCCGGCTCGGATGCCTATCTGCATTCGCTGGGGCCGCTGGAACTGCCGAAACAGGGTTCGCGGGCCGGTCTTCGGCTGGACGGGCCGGATGCCATGCGCCCCGGAACCTTTTCCGCGGCCGAATTCAAACCGGGCGGCGCGACCGTGACGCCCATCAAGGAAACGATTTCCAGCGGCTGACCATAGGTTGGTGAGAACAGGCACGGGCAGCGTGCCGGGCATCGACAGGCCGCCCAAATGACGGAGCGAACGCCATGCATTCGATGAACGACTATTACTCCGCCGTGCAATTGCGCGCCGACCGCTGGAGCGCCCTGCGCGAAGCCTCGGCCGAGTTGAACCGCACGCCGCAGGGCCGCCATGCCGGAGCGCTGAAAAAGCGGATCGAGGGGCTGTTCACCTCGCTGTCGGTGATCGAACCCTATTGGGCCTTTCCCGGCATGCCAGCCTTTGAACATATGCGCCGCCAGTTCGAGGGCGGCCATATCGAGGATCTGGCCTTTTCCGTCCACCGTGTGACCCGGGCACTGACGACGGGTGCCTATCGCCGCCGCCACATCCCGCTGGAACGCGATCTGTTCGAGAATGACGAACACGACGACGAGGCCGTCCTGCCGCCCGAGGCCCGCGCGATGGCACGGCCCTATTTCGAGGTGCTGATCGTCGACAGCGTGACCGAGCATCAGGAACGCTGGCTGAAATCCAACATGACCCGGCTGCGCCGCCCCGAAGACCCGTTCACCTACGAGGCCGTCGTGGTGCCATCACTGGAAGACGCGCTGATCGGGGTTCTGTTCAACCACAATATCCAGGCCATCGTGGTGCGCCCCGGGCTGGTGCTGAAATCGAAAACCGATCACCCGGTGCTGAGCCGCTATCTGAACCGCGCCGGTGGCCAGAAGGAACTGGAAGCTCTGCTGCCCGAGGATTACGGCCCCGAACTTTGCCGCCTGATCGCCAGGGTCCGCCCGGAACTCGATGCCTATCTGGTCACCGAACGCTCGGTCGAGGATATTGCCGGGCTCGATCTGGGGATCTGCCGGCGGGTGTTTTACAATCAGGAAGACTTCATGGAGTTGCACCTGAACATCCTGCGCGGCGTTCAGGCCCGCAACAAGACCCCGTTCTTTACCGCGCTGGTGGAATATTCCAAACAGCCGACCGGCGTGTTTCACGCCATGCCGATCAGCCGCGGCAAGTCGATTACGCGCAGCCACTGGATTCAGGATATGGGGGCGTTTTACGGCCCCAACATCTTCATGGCGGAAACCTCGGCCACATCCGGCGGGCTGGACAGCCTTCTGGAACCGCACGGCCCGATCAAGGAGGCCCAGGAACTGGCGGCGCGTGCCTTCGGGGCCAAGCAGACCTTCTTTGCCACCAACGGCACCTCGACCTGCAACAAGATCGTGGTGCAAGCGCTGGTGCGGCCCGGCGATATCGTGCTGGTGGACCGCGATTGCCACAAGTCGCATCATTACGGCATGGTGCTGTCGGGCGCGCAGGTGGTCTATCTCGACAGCTATCCGCTCAGCGAATATTCTATGTATGGCGCGGTGCCCTTGAAGGAGATCAAGCACCAGTTGCTGGCGCTGAAAGCCGCCGGCAAGCTTGATCGCGTGCGGATGCTGCTGCTGACCAACTGCACCTTTGACGGCATCGTCTACAATGTCGAGCGCGTGATGGAGGAATGCCTCGCGATCAAGCCCGACCTGATCTTCCTGTGGGACGAGGCGTGGTTCGCCTTCGCCCGGTTCGGCCCGACCTACCGCCAGCGCACCGCGATGAATGCCGCCGGTGAATTGCGCTCGCGGCTGCGCAGCGACGCCCACAAAAAGGCCTATGAGGCGCAACAGGAGGCGCTGAAGGACGCCGATGCGGCCACCTTGCTGAACACCCGGCTGATCCCGTCGCCCAGGGCGCGGGTGCGGGTTTATGCCACGCAATCGACCCACAAGACCCTGACCAGCCTGCGCCAGGGCTCGATGATCCATGTCAACGATCAGGACTTCAAGGGCGAGGTCGAGCAATCCTTCCACGAAGCCTACATGACCCATACCTCGACCAGCCCGAATTACCAGATCATCGCCTCGCTCGATGTCGGGCGGCGGCAGGTGGAGCTGGAAGGCTTCGAGTTTGTCCAGCGCCAGGTCGAGGCCGCGATGTCGATGCGCCGCGCTATCGCCACGCATCCCCTGTTGCAGAAATATTTCAAGGTGCTGACGGCCGGCGACATGATCCCCGAGGAACACCGCGAAAGCGGCGTCACCAGCTATTACGACAGCGAACAGGGCTGGACCGATATCTGGGAATGCTGGGAACGCGATGAATTCGTGCTGGACGCCACCCGCGTCACGCTGGCGGTTGGTGGCACCGGCTGGGACGGCGACACGTTCAAGACCGATATCCTGATGGATAAATATGGCATCCAGATCAACAAGACCTCGCGCAATACCGTCTTGTTCATGACCAATATCGGCACCACGCGCTCATCCGTCGCATATCTGATCGAGGTGCTGGTGGAGATTGCCAAGGGTCTGGACGACCTGCTGGACGATGCCAGTCGGATGGAGCGCCTGTCATTCGACCGCCGGGTCAAGAACCTGGTGAAGGACCTGCCGCCCCTGCCGGATTTCAGCCGCTTTCACGAGGCCTTCTGCGCCGACAAGGATATCGGTGCCGGCGATATCCGCACCGCCTTCTTCCTGGCCTATGACGAGAAGAACTGCGACTATCTGGACCTGACCGGATCGCTGAAATCCGCGCTGGAAAAGGGTGAAACCGTGGTCTCGGCCTCGTTCATCATCCCCTATCCGCCGGGATTTCCGATCCTGGTGCCGGGGCAGGTGGTCAGCCGGGAAATCCTTGCCTTCATGCTGGCGCTGGATGTGAACGAAATTCACGGCTACCGTTCTGATCTGGGCCTGCGGGTATTCACCCCTGAAGCCCTCGCTGCCCGCCTGCAACAAAAACTCCCCGAAGCTGCCGAATAGAAAGGAACTTCATGTCTTCGACGATCCTCAGGAACATATCGGAAATCCGCCGGCACTTTCACCGCAACGAGGACCCGATCTATTTCATCTCCGCCACCAACTTCAACCTTCTGGGGCTGGATGAATGGGTGAAGAACTTCAAGTATATCTGCTACATCGATTGTTACGACGGCAAGCATCCGAACGTGTTCTGCCCGTCCGAACAACCCCATGCCGAGTTCCAGTCGATCGAGGATATCAACAATTACCTGTTGCAGCACAAGGAGGTGATCGACCTTGTGAAACGTCGCGGCGGCAAGCCGAAATTCGTCTTCCTGATGTTCGACGAGGAAACCGAACGCCTGTCAAAGGAACTGGGGGCCGAAGTGTGGTTCCCGAAGGCCAGGCTGCGCACCGCGATGGACAACAAGATCGAAACCGTGCGCATCGGCAACAAGGCCGGGGTGCCCTCGGTGCCGAACGTGCTGGCCGAAGTGAAGGATTACGCCGATCTGAAGAAGACCTGCGAAAAGGCCGGTATCGGCCATGATCTGGTGCTGCAATCGGCCTTTGGCGACAGCGGCCACACCACGTTCTTCATCAAGTCCGAGGCCGATTTCCGTCGCCACGAACACGAGATCGTCGGTGAAGGCGAGATCAAGATCATGAAGCGGATTGATTGCCGTGGCTCGGCAATCGAGGCCTGCGCGACCAAGGAAGGCACCATCGTCGGCCCGCTGATGACCGAACTTGTGGGCTTCAAGGAGCTGACGCCCTATCGCGGCGGCTGGTGCGGCAATGAAATACTGGCCACCGCCTTTCCGCCGAAAGTGCGCGATCATGCCCGCGACCTGACCTTCAGATTCGGCGAGCAATTGCGCAAGGAAGGCTATCGCGGCTATTTCGAGCTGGATTTCCTGATCGACAAGAAGACCGGCGAATTGTGGCTGGGCGAGTTGAACCCGCGCATCACCGGGGCCTCGTCGATGACCAACCACGCCGCCTTTGCCCATGCAGACGCGCCCTTGTTCCTGTTCCATTTGCTGGAATTCAGCCGCAAGAAGTTCAATCTGGATGTGGACGAGTTGAACAGCCGCTGGGCCGATCCGGCGATGATTGATTCCTGGTCGCAGATGGTTATCAAGCATACCGACGACACGGTGGATATCTGCACCGATGTGCCGCCAACCGGCATCTACAGGATGCTGGAAGATGGCCGGGTTGTCTATGACCGGTTCGATTACCACCGCCGCGCCGTGGAAAGCGAGAACGAGGCGTTCTTCCTGCGCATCCTGCAACCGGGCGATTACCGCTATGAAGGGGCCGATATCGGCATTCTGGTGACGCGCGGGCGTTCGATGACCAAGGGCTTCCAGTTGAACGAACGCGCCAAGCGGTGGATTCACGGCATCAAGCAATCGGTCTCGGCCAAGCCGTTGCCGATGGCGGGGGCCGGTCCGGTGATCTCCGACCCGGCCTTCAAGATCATGTAGGACAGGCGATGCTCTGGCGCGCGATTGCAGAAGATCAGCCCGGCCCGGTCTGGGCCGGGCTGTTCGCCGAATACTGGCCCGACTACCATAATTGGTGGCTGGCCGAAGGCGATCATGCGCGCCCGACTTACGGCGAAAGCCGCCGCGCGCTGGCCGCACATATGCCGGAAATCCTGCCGCTTTACGAGGACTTGTGCGATCTGGCCGGAGGCGGCGATCACGCGGCGCGGTTCCTCAGCTTTTACTGCCCGCCGGCGTATCTTTCGGGCTGTTCGCAGGCGATCTGGCCGGGCAAGGCACCGGTGCTGGTGCGCAATTACGATTACAACCCGGATGCATTCGACAGCCTGATCCTGAAGACCAACTGGCAAGGCCGCCAGGTGCTGGGCACCTCCGACGGGCTGTTCGGGCTGGTGGACGGCATGAACGATGCCGGGCTGGCGGTGTCGCTGACCTTCGGCGGGCGGCGGGTGGTGGGCGACGGCTTCGGCGTGCCGCTGATCCTGCGCTATGTGCTGCAAACCTGCGAAACCGTCGATCAGGCCGGCGCGGCACTGGCGCGCCTGCCGACGCATATGAGCTATAACGTCACCGTGATCGATGCCAAACGCCGCTACCGCACCGCGATGATGGCCCCGGACCGCCCGGCGATCATCAGCCGCGCTGCGGTTGCCACCAATCATCAGGATTCCGTGGAATGGGTGCAGCATGCCCGCCTGACCGCCACGGTCGAGCGCGAGCGCTACCTTCTGCAACGCCTCAGCCTGCACCGCGACCCCGAGGAAACCTTCATCGGTGCCTTCCTGAAGCCGCCGCTCTATTCCACCGCTTTCGCTGCCGGGTTCGGCACGCTCTACACCGCGATCTACCGCCCGCGAAAGCTGGAAATGGAAATCCGCTGGCCGGGAACTGCATGGCAACTGGGCCTGAACGATTTCCAGCCCGGCGCGCGGTCGGTGGATTATCCCGGCCTGTCCGAGCCTCCAGCGGTCGCCAGACGCTGATTTCGCTTGTCCGCCCGCCGATGGTCGCGTTTCATTGCCGCCGGTCGAACAGGGGGCAGGATGCACATCGTCACGCAATTTCCAAAACGGATCACTGAAAACCCCGATCTCGGCGTGCCCATGCCCGATGGCTGCCGCCTGTCGGCGCGGGTCTGGATGCCCGAGGATGCCGCCGCGAAACCGGTGCCGGCGATCCTGGAATACATCCCTTATCGCAAGCGCGACGGCACGGTGGAGCGTGATGCGATCATGCACCGCTATTTCGCGGCACATGGCTACGCGGTGGTGCGGCTCGATCTGCGCGGTTCGGGCGAAAGCCGGGGCATCCTGCATGACGAATATACCGAGACCGAGTTGCAGGACGGTGCCGACGCCATCGCCTGGATCGCGGCGCAGAACTGGTGCGACGGCAATGTCGGGATGATGGGCAAAAGCTGGGGCGGCTTCAACTGCCTGCAGGTGGCGATGCGCCGCCCGCCGGCGCTGAAGGCCATCATTTCCGTCTGCTCGACGGTGGATCGCTATGCCGACGATATCCACTATAAGGGCGGCTGCCTGTTGAACGACAATTTCCTGTGGGGGGCGGGGCAGATGCTGTCCTATTCCTCGCGCCCGCCGGACCCGGGCCTGGTCGGTGACGAGTGGCGGGCAATGTGGCTGGAGCGGCTGGACACCGCGCCCTTGCTGGCAGCGCGCTGGCTGCGCCATCAGCGGCGCGACGATTACTGGAAGCACGGCTCGGTCTGCGATGATTGGGGTGCGATCCAGGCGGCGGTGCTGTCATTTGGCGGCTGGGCTGACAATTACATGAACACCGTCGCGCATCTGGTTGAAAACCTTGACGCTCCGGTCAAGGGCATCGTCGGGCCCTGGGTGCATCAATATCCCCATACCGCCGATCCCGCGCCGCAGATCGGCTTCTTGCAGGAGGCGCTGCGCTGGTGGGATTACTGGCTGAAAGGGGTCGAGACCGGCGTGCGCGGCGATCCGGCCTATCGCGTCTGGCAGCAGGACAGCACCCGCCCGGCGCGGATGCGCGAATACCGGCCCGGCCGCTGGCTGGCGATGGCGGACTGGCCAACTGCGCGGACCGGGATGCGGCGTTGGCATCTGGGGCAGGGCGGCTTGAAGAGCGACCCGGAAGCTATTGAAATTCAAGTCAACTCCCCGGTGGATTGCGGCTTTGGCACTGGCCTCTATTTCCCGATGTCGGGCAAGGTGCCGCAGATGTCGGGCGACCAGCGCGACGATGATGCGCGGTCGGCCTGTTTCGATACCGTGCCGCTTGGCGAGCCTCTGGATATCGTCGGCGCGCCACAGGTCTGCCTGCGCCTCAAGGCCGACCGCCCGGCAGCGCAGATCGCCATACGGCTTTGCGAGGTGCATCCCGACGGGGCCTCGAACCGGCTGAGCTATGGCGTGCTGAACCTCTGCCACCGCAATAGCCACGAGGTGCCCGAGGCGATTGAACCGGGCGAGGAATTCGTGATCACAGTCAGGCTCGATCAGATGGCGGCGCGGGTGGAACCCGGAATGCGGCTGCGGCTGGCGGTCAGTTCCGCCTATTGGCCGTTCCTGTGGCCATCGCCGGAATGCGCCACGCTGACGCTGCTGGAGGGGCAGGTGGATTTGCCGCTCTGCGCCGATGTGGCGGGCGATGAATGGCAGTTCGACGAGGCCGAGGGGGCCGAACCCTGGGCGCACCGAAACCTGCGCCCGGCCTTTTACGAGCGCACCCGCACGCACGATCTCGGAACCGGCGAAATCACTCTGCACACGATCAATGACGAGGGGCTGAACGAGGATGCCGAGCATGGCCTGATCAGCGGCGCGCAGATCCGCGAAACGCTGGCGATCCATCCCGACGATCCCCTGTCGGCCACGGCAGAGGTGAAATGGACCCAGGAATTGCGGCGCGGACACTGGGATATCCGCACCGAAACCGCCGCGCGGATGTGGTCGGATGCCGACAACTTCTACCTGTCGGCGCGGATCGAGGCGTTCGAGGGCGGCGAGAAGGTGTTTGCAACCGATTTCGAGGAACAGGTGCCCCGCGATCACGGCTGAGCCTTCGGGCGGTGACGCAACGAAAGACTTGCCAGCCGGGGCTTGCCGCCTAACCTGCCACTAACCAGACACGGACAGCGAACATGCATCTTTTCGATCAGGCCATCGCGCTCGCGCCCCTTGCCGAAGGCCGCTGGCAGGGCCGGACCAGCCCGGATTACGCCAATCTTGTCGGCCCTTATGGCGGCATCCTGTCGGCCTGCCTGATGAACGCGGTGCTGTCCGATACGCGTGCGGCGGGCGATCCGGTTTCGATCACCGTGAATTTCTGTGCGGCGGTGCCCGAGGGCGGATATGAAATCGCCACGCGCCAGATCAGGGCCGGGAAATACCTGCAGCACTGGTCGGTCGAACTGGTCTCTGGCGGGCAGATATGCACCACCGCCAGCATCATCCTGGCGCATCGCGGCGCGGATTACTCGCACCAGCCGGTCACCGCGCCTGTGGTGCCGCCTGCCGGCGAATGTGACCTTCTGGACATGGCGCCGATGCCGATGGGCTGGCTGCATCGCTACGATTTCCGCTTTGTCGAAGGCCCGCCGCCACTAAGCGGCCTGCCGGCGGGCGGGCAGGGGCCGGCGCGGTCGGTCAACTGGGTGGCGGACAAGCCGGTGCGTCCGCTGGACCATCTGTCGCTGACCTCGCTGTCGGATTCCTTTCTGCTGCGGCTGTTTCATGTGCGTGGCACAATGGTGCCGATGGGCACCGTGTCGATGACAACGCATTTCATTGCGACCGGCGAGGAGATCGCCGAACAGGGCACCGCCCCCGTTCTGGGGGTGGCCGATGCGATCCGGTTTCACGGCAATTTCCACGACCAGCACATGCAGTTATGGTCAGCCAGCGGCAAATTGCTGGCCTCGGGCACGCAGGTGGTGTGGTTCAAACAGTAAGGTGTTTCGGGCCTCAGCCCGCCTTGGCCCGTCCGTCCAGCAGGTTGGTCAGCCAGTCAGGGTCCATTTCCGGCACCGACGACAGAAGCAACTGGGTGTATTCGGGATGCGGCGGCGACATGATTTCGGTTTTCAGGCCCTGTTCCACCACCGCACCCTGATACATCACCACGATCTCGTCTGATATCGCCTGCACCGTGGCAATATCATGGGTGATGAAGATATAGGTCACGCCCAGTTCTTTTTGCAGCCGCATCAACAGTTTCAGGATGCCTTCCTGCACGATCTGGTCCAGCGCCGAAGTCACCTCGTCGCAGATGATCAGTTCGGGTTCCGCCGCCAATGCGCGGGCGATGCAGATGCGCTGTTTCTGGCCGCCGGATAATTCATTCGGCAAGCGATCATAGAAACTCTCGTCCAGTTCGATCATCTCCAGCAGGCTGACGATGCGGTCCTCCTTCGCCTTGCCTTTCAGGCCAAGGTAAAACTCCAGCGGCCTGCCGATGATGTCCGCCACCGTCTGGCGTGGATTCATCGCGGTATCGGCCATCTGGTAGATCATCTGGATCTTCTGCAACTGGTCTTTCTTGCGGTTTTTCAGTTCCGGCGGCAGGGCTTCGCCGTTGAACAGCACCTCGCCCCGGTTCTGCGGCAAAAGCCCCGTCACCACCCGCGCCGTGGTCGATTTGCCCGAGCCGCTTTCGCCGACAATGGCCACCGTCTTGCCGCGCGGCACCGCGATCGAGACATCGTGCAGCACGTTCTTGCCCTTGCCATAGGCGGCGTCCAGGTCCTTGATTTCAAGGATGTAATCGTCGCTGGTTTCGGCCTTTTTCTGGATCGAGCGCACCGACCAGAGCGATTTTGTATAGGGATGTTCCGGGGCCGACAGCATCTTGCGGGTCTCGGCCTGTTCCATCTCCTCGCCGTAGCGCAGCACCATGATGCGGTTGGCCATCTGCGCCACCACCGCCAGGTCGTGGGTGATGTAGATGGCGGCGGTGTTGAAGCGTTCCACCGCGTCGCGCATGGCGGCCAGCACCTCGACCTGGGTGGTCACGTCCAGCGCGGTTGTCGGCTCGTCGAAGATGATCAGATCGGGGCGCGCGGTCATCGCCATCGCGGTCATGGCGCGCTGCAACTGGCCGCCGGAAACCTGATGCGGATAGCGAAAGCCGATCGTGTCGGCATCGGGCAATTGCATGGCGCGGTACAATTCGATCGCATCGGCCTGCGCCTCGGCCTTGGACACCGTGCCCAGGCGCATCGTCGCCTCGATGGTCTGGTCGATCAGCTTGTGCGCCGGATTGAACGCCGCCGCCGCCGATTGCGCGACATAGGCGATGCGGGTGCCCCACAGCTTGCGCTTGTCCGATTCGCGCGTGCTGCGCAATTCCATGCCGTCAAAGGTGATCGACCCGGAGGTCAGCCGGCAACCCGGGCGCGCAAAGCCCATCGCCGCCAGCCCCAGCGTCGATTTTCCGGCCCCGCTTTCGCCGATCAGCCCCAGCACCTCGCCGCGATTGAGCGTGAGGCTGACGCCCTTGATGATCTCGTGCCAGCGCTCGTCGGAATAGCCGTCGATCACCACATCCCGCATGTCCAGCAGGATATCGCCCTTTGCGCCGCGGTTGCGTTCGTCGGTCATTCCTTCAGCCCCGATGTCTTGTGCAGGAACCAGTCCACGACGAAGTTCACGGCGATGGTCAGCAATGCGATGGCACCGGCGGCCAGCAATGGCGGCGAGGCCAGTTTCAGATCCTCGATCAGCCGGGCCCAGTTTGCGCCGAAACTGTCAGCCGCCATCCAGGGCCGCACGAACTGGATCAACGAGGCATTGTCGCGCACCATTGATCCCCAGTCGGCGGTGGGGGGCTGGATGCCGACGCCGAGGAAGGACAGGGCGGCGATGGTCAGGAACACGAAGCAGAATCTGAGGCCGAATTCCGCCACCAGAGGCGGCATGATGTTCGGCAGGATTTCGCGGCGCATGATCCAGGCCAGCCCTTCGCCCCTGAGTTTCGCGGCCTCGACATAATCCATCACCACCACATTCAAGGAGACTGCCCGCGTCAGCCGGAACACCCGGGTGGAATCCAGCAAGGCGATGATGATGATCAGTCCGATTGTGGACGACCCGAAGATCGACAGGAGCATCAGCGCGAAGATCAGGCCGGGAATGGCCATCAGCACATCCACCAGGCGGCTCAGGATCTGGTCCAGCCACGAGCGGTTGATCGCCGCCATCAGCCCGAACGACCCGCCGATCAGAAAGCTTAGCAGCGTTGTCACCAGCGCGATGCCGATGGTGTTGCGCGCGCCGTAGACCAGCCGCGAGAAGATGTCGCGTCCGATCTGGTCGGTGCCGAAGACATGGCCCTGAGCGCCCCATTCCAGATAGGCCGGGAACGAGGTGTCGGCCTCGCCGTAAGGCGCGATGAAGTTGGCGAAGGCGGCGACGAACAGGTAGCACAGGATCACGATCATCCCGAACCAGGCTGTCGGCGGCGCGGATTTCAGGCCGATCCGGATACGTTGCAGCCGCGAGCGGCGCTGGCGTACCATGCCCACTTCGGCGGCGGCGGAATATGTCTGGTCGTCATCGCTCATCTGGGGTGCAGCAATCTCGGGTTGGTGATGATGCCGATGATGTCGGCGATCAGGTTCAGGACAATATAGGTGGCGGCGAAGATCACGGTGCAGGCCTGCACCACCGGCACGTCACGGGTGCGCACCGCATCCACCATCGTCTGGCCGATGCCGGGATAGGTGAACACCACCTCGACCACCACAACCCCGACCACCAGATAGGCCAGGTTGAAGGCGATCACGGTAGCAATCGGCGCCCAGGCATTGGGCAGGGCATGGCGCAGGATCACCTTGGATTGCGACACGCCTTTCAGGCGCGCCATCTCGATATAGGGGCTGGCCAGCAGGTTGATGATCGCCGCCCGTGTCATGCGCATCATATGCGCCACGATCACCAGCGTCAGCGTCATCGCGGGCAGGGTGGCCGAATAAATCCGATCGCCCAGCGACATGTCCGGCGTGACGCTCGACAGCGAGGGAAACAGGCTCCAGAGCGAGGCGAAGAACAGCATCAGGATATAGGCGACGAAGAATTCCGGCGTGGCGATGGTGGTCAGCGTCGCGGCATTGACCACCCGGTCATAGACCGAATTGCGGTAAAGCGCGGCGGTGATGCCCAGGAACAAGGCCAGCGGCACCGCGATCGAGGCGGTCAATACCGCCAGAAACAGCGTGTTCTGCAACCGCGGGCCGATCAGTTCGATCACCGAGCGCGAGCGGTCCTGCCCGGACGAGGCGCGCCCGGAAAACGACTGGCCGAAATCGCCCTGCACGACGCCGCCGACCCATTCCAGGTAGCGTTGCCATGCCGGCAGATCCAGGCCCAGCTCGCGCCGGAACGCGGCGACGGTTTCCTTGGTGGCGGCCTGGCCGAGCACGGCCTCGCCAAAATCGCCGGGCAGGAACTCGATCGACGAGAAGATGATCAGCGACACGATGAACAGCGTGAATACGCCGAGCAACAACCGCTGGATGACGGTTCTGACGATTGGGTGCAATGCCCTCTCCCTGATTGCCGCCCCTCTGTCGGAGGCTTTCGGCGTCAAATTGCGGCCCGACCAGACCAAACTGGCCGTAATCGCTTCCCGACGGATCGTTTCGCGCCGGGTCAATACCCCTTAGGCTAACTCAACTGGGCATCAAGTAAAGGTGTAAATGGTGCAATACGCGCCGCATCCCCGGAAATACTGCAAAAACCCGGCTGTCCGGCGTTTTGCGCGGCTGGCCCGATACAGGCGACCTGACGGCAAGTTGACCGAGAAAGCCCTTGCAAACCGGGCTGCAATTCGCCCACACTTTAGGGGGCAGAACGGGTGGAGCCGCGCTGCCGGTTATTCCGCGCCGCCTGAACAGATGGCGGGCACCTCGGTAACAGGGAGAAAAACATGAACAATATCAACAAATTGTCCACGCTTTACAGCCAGGGCAAGTTCAACCGCCGGACCTTCATGCAGGGCGCGACCGGGCTTGGCCTGACTATCGCCGCCGCCTCGACCATGGCGGTGCGCGCCGAGGCGGCAACGCCGAAAATGGGCGGCCACATGCGGATCGGTATCGGCCACGGCTCGACCACCGACACGCTGGACCCCAGCACGTTCGAGAACGGCTGGTCCACCCTGATCGGCCTGACCATCGCCAACAACCTGACCGAGGTCGGCCCCGACGGCAACCTGCGCCCGGAACTGGCAGAAAGCTACGAAGCTTCCGCGGACGCCACGACATGGCGCTTCAAGCTGCGTTCCGGCGTGACCTTCCACAACGGCAAGTCACTGACGCCACAGGATGTTATCGACTCGATCAACCATCACCGGGGCGACGATTCCAAATCCGCCGCCAAGGGCCTGCTGGGCACGGTCACCGACATCACGGCGGATGGCAACACCGTTGTCTTCACGCTGTCCGGTGGCAATGCCGACTTCCCGTTCATCCTGTCGGATTACCACCTGGGCATTCGCCCGTCCAACGGCGATGGCACGATCGACTGGGCTTCGGGCATCGGCACCGGTGGCTATTCGCTGACGAGTTTCGATCCGGGCGTGCGCGGCGAGATGGTGCGCAACCCGAACAACTGGAAAGAAAACACGGCCTTCGTCGATTCGGTTTCCGTGCTGTCGATCATTGACGTGACGGCGCGCCAGAACGCGCTGATGAACGGCGATGTCGATATGATCGACCGGGTCGATCCCAAGACGGTGCATCTGCTGAAGCGCGCGCCGAACCTCGTTATCGAAGAGCAGGCGGGCTATCTGCACTATACCTTCCCGATGCGCCTGAACGTGGCACCGTTCGACAATTACGACCTGCGGATGGCGCTGAAATACGCCGTCAAGCGCCAGGAACTGGTCGACAAGATCCTGCTGGGCCACGGTGCCCTTGGCAACGATCACCCGATCTCGACCGCGGTGCCCTACCACAACGCTGATCTGGAACAGCGGGAATTCGATCCTGAAAAGGCGGCCTTCCACTACAAGAAATCGGGCCATTCCGGCGCGGTGCAACTGTCGTCCTCCGATGCGGCATTTGCCGGTGCGGTCGATGCGGCACAGTTGATCAAGGCGTCGGCGGCGGAATGCGGCATTGATGTCGAAGTGATCCGCGAGCCGTCCGATGGCTACTGGTCCAACGTCTGGAACAAGAAGGGCTGGAGCGCGTGCTACTGGTCGGGCCGTCCGACGCAGGACTGGATGTATTCCGCCGCCTATACCGACGATACCGAGTGGAACGACACCGCCTGGGTCGGCACCCCGTCGGCGGACAAGTTCAACGGCCTGGTGCGGGCAGCGCGGATCGAACTGGACGATGCCAAGCGGCGTGCGATGTACGGCGAATGCCAGGCGCTGATCAGCGACGACGGTGGCGCGCTGGTTCCGATGTTCGCCAACCACATCTCCGGCGTGTCGACGAAAATCGGCCATTACGAAGAGACGTCGGCAAACTTCGATCTGGATGGTCTGAAATGCGCCGAACGCTGGTGGTTCAACAGCTGATCGCCAACTGGTCCTGAACATAGCGGCGGCAGGGCAACCTGCCGCCGTTTTTCGTGGCGGTGGCGCAGGATCGGTTCAGCCTTGCGCGACTCAAATCCGGCGGCTATACGCCCCTCCTGTCGCGCCGCCAAGGCGCTACGCGAAGGGCCGGTCTAGCTCAGCTGGTAGAGCGCCTGATTTGTAATCAGGATGTCGGGGGTTCGAGTCCCTCGACCGGCACCATATCCACCCCCAAGATCACACCAGCAGCGGCATCATCAGGCTGGCGAGGCTGAGCACCAGGAAGAACCCGGCCATGTCGGTGATCGTGGTCAGCAAGGGGCTGCTGGCCGCCGCCGGGTCCTGTTTCAGACGCTTCAGCAGCAACGGGATCACACCGCCGATGGATACCGCGACGACAGTGTTGATCGCCAGCGCCAGCCCGATCACCACTCCAAGCCAGGGGTTGCCCTTCCACGCCCAGGCGACGGTGCCGATCATGATCCCCAGCATCAGGCCATTGGCCGCACCGACGCTGACCTCCTTCAGCCAGACGCGGAAGGCGTCTCTGGGCTGCACCAGGCCAAGCGACAATTCCCGCATCGTAACGCCAACCGCCTGATTGCCGGAACAGCCCGACATGTCCGAAACCATCGGCAGAAAGATGGCGATGGCGATGACGGCGGTCAGGATATCCTCGTAGGCGGAAATCACGCTGGCGGCGATGATGTTCAGCACGATATTTGCCGACAGCCAGGCCAGCCGCCGCCGCGAACGCAGGAAGAACGGCATCGAGCGCAATTCGTCGCCGACAACACCGTGCCGGCGCAGGCTTTCGCTTTCGGACCTCTCCAGGGCGGCGTCATGCACCGCCTGGCGCGAGACCACGCCGACCAGCGTGCCATCCGCCTCGACCACCGGGAAGCCAAGGAACGAATGCCGGTCGAACAGATCCTGCAGATCGAACAGCGGCATGGAAACCGGCACCGTCATCACCGGCGACACCATGATCTTTGACAATCGGTCAGTGCGCTTGGACAACAGCAATGCACGCAGCGACACCACGCCGACAGGGCGGTTTTCCTTGTCGACGATGTAAGGGTGGCCGCTGCCATAGGCTTCGAGATCGGCATCCTCGCGCGCGAAATCGCGCAGGATCGCGGCGACCGTCTGGGTGTCGCGGAACGAAAACATATCCGCGATCATCAGGCCGCCGGCGGTATCGTCCTCGTATTCCGCCAGACGGCGCACATCGGCGGCATCTTCGGGGTGAAACTCGGCCAGGATCGCCTCGGCATCCTCGTCGTCCATATCGCCGATCAGGTCGGCCTGCATGGCGGTATCGAGTTCTTCCATGACGTCGGCGGCACGACCGGGGTCCATCCGGTCGATCAGTTCCGCGGCGGCGGAATGCGGGGCTTCCTCGATCAGGCGGGCCGCCAGTTCAACCGGAATCAGCGCCAGCAGGATGTCGCGTTCATCGGCGTCCAGCGCGAATAGCTGCCGCATTGCCGCACTAAGCGGCATCGGGTCAAACAACGCGACCAGTTCGTTGGCGTCACGGGCTTCAACTGCCTCGCGGACACGCTCGCGCATCGTGCGCTGTTCGGTCTCGGGTTGTTCGGGCTGCGGGTCGTGGGCGGTGTCGGGATCGTACTGGTCGGCCATTCGGGTCGGGCTCCTTTGCATCCGGTCCGGCGGGTGCCGGCCGGCGGTCCTGTCACTGGTGCTGATAATCGCTGAGCGAGGCCGCCGCGTCCAGTGGCACGCAAGGCGGTCCGGCGATTGCCCGGGCACCGGTTCGCCCGATCGGCAGAATAATCGCGCAACCGCCCGGTCCGCACCTTGCCAAGGTTCGCAGGCCTGCCTAGGCTCCGCCCGGAACCAAAGTATCGGAGACATCACATGACCATTACCCGCCTCGAAAAAGGCCCGCGCATGAGCCAGGCCGTGATCCATAACGGCATCGTGCATCTGGCCGGGCAGGTCGGCGAAGGCGCGACGGTTGCGGCGCAAACCAAGGACATGCTGGCGCGGGTGGACCGGCTGCTGGCGGCATCGGGCACCGACAAGTCGAAAATCCTGACGGCGCTGGTCTGGGTGGCCAATGCCGGGGATGTGGCGGCGATGAACGCTGTCTGGGATGCCTGGGTCGATCCCGAGAACCCGCCGGCCCGCGCCTGCACCGAGGCCCGACTGGTCGCGCCGAAATACCTGGTTGAAGTCATGGTGACGGCGGCGCTGTAAAGGAACGAAAAGATGACCCCCGACGATCACCAGCGCGCCGCCCGCCACTTGCAGCATGCCGAGGACGCGCGCCACCAGATCGGCTGTTTCAGCCAGGATTTTCCGGCCATGACGATGGCCGATGCCTATGCGATCCAGAACGCCTGGGTGGCGCTGAAGCTGGAGGCCGGACGGCGTATCGAAGGGCGCAAGATCGGCCTGACCAGCCGCGCCATGCAGATCCAGCTTGGCATCGACATTCCCGACAGCGGCATCCTGTTTGATGACATGTTCCTTGCCAACGGTGCCACCATCCCGGCGGGCCGCTTCATCCAGCCGCGAATCGAGGCCGAGATTGCCTTCATCATGGCCGACGATCTGCACGGCGCGGATGTAACCCCCGAGGATGTTCTGGCGGCGACCGAGGCGGTCGCCCCGGCGCTGGAAATCCTCGATACCCGCATCTTCCGAAAGGACCCGGTGACCGGGCGCGCCCGCACCGTGCTGGATACGATTTCCGACAATGCCGCCAATGCCGGTATCGTGCTGGGCGACGCCCGCCATGATCCCCGCGATGTCGATCTGGGCTGGACCGGGGCCATCGTCAGCCTGAATGGCATGGTCGAGGAAACCGGCCTCGGCGCCGGGGTGCTGGGCGATCCCTTGCTGGCGATGGCGTGGCTGGCCAACCGGCTGGCCGAACATGGCGATTACATCCGGCGCGGCGAGGTGGTCCTGTCGGGATCGTTCATCCGCGCCATCGAGGCCCCTTCGGGGGCGGAATTTCACGCCGATTTCGGGCCGTTCGGCTCGGTTTCCTGCAGCTTTGCATAGGATTGATCATGCCCGCACCAAAAAACAGCTTCAAGGCCGCCCTAGGCGAAGGCCGCTTGCAGATCGGCTTCTGGCAGAGCCTTGGCACCTCGATCACCGCCGAGATCTGCGCCCATGCCGGATTCGACTGGCTGCTGATCGACGGCGAACACGGGCCGAACGGCTTGCGCTCGATCCGCGATCAGTTGCAGGTGGTCGGCCCGTCGCCCAGCCAGGCGGTGGTCAGGGTGTCGTCGGTCGATGTGGTCGAGGTCAAGCAGGTGATGGATGCCGGTGCCCAGACCGTGCTGGTGCCGATTGTCGACACGCCCGAAGATGCGGCCCTGATGGCGCAGGCGATGCGCTATCCGCCCGAGGGCATTCGCGGCAATGGCGCAAGCGTGGCGCGCGCCTCGGCCTATGGTCGCATCACCGATTACGCCCAGAGCGCCAATTCCGAGGCCTGCCTGCTGGTGCAGGCCGAAACCATGACCGCGATCAACAATCTGGACGCGATCCTGGCGATTGACGGGGTAGATGGTGTGTTCATCGGCCCCGCCGATCTGGCCACCAGCATGGGCCTGATCGGCCAGCCGCTGCATGCCGATGTACAACGCGTGATCGAAGATGCCATCGTGAAAATCCGCGCCGCCGGCAAGGCCCCGGGCATCCTGATGGCGAACGAGGAGCGGGTGCGCCGCTATATCGAACTTGGCGCGCTGTTCGTCGCGGTCGGCTCGGATGTCGCGATGCTGGCGCAGGGCTCCAGCACCCTTGCGGCGAAATATCTGGGCGGCGGGGTGGCGGACGACAGGAACCGGGTCTACTGACCGGATTGCGGCTGCTCGTTCAGGGTGGCGATCAGGGCACGCAGCGCGGCCATCATGTCCTGCAGGTTGTCCGCCCCGAAATCTCCCTCCAGCGCGGCATAGATCGCGGCACTTTCCGGGCTGATGCGGGCGATCAGATCGCGCCCGCGGTCGCTTAGCGCGGCGATCTGGCGGCGCTTGTCGGCTTTCTGAAGCTGGCGATGGATCAGGCCCTCGGCCTCCAGATGCGCCAGGATGCGGGTCAGGCTGGGCATCAGGATCACGCATTCCGCCGCCAGTTGCGTGGGCGCGGTCGGCCCGCGTTCATCCAGCACCCGCAACACCCGCCATTGCTGTTCCGACAGGCCATGCGCCTTCAGCATCGGGCGAAACCGCTGCATCACCGCCTCGCGGGCACGCAGCAGCATGATCGGCAGCGAGCGTTCGGAAATGCCGGGGCGCGGGCTCATGACTCGCGGGCGATCGTGTTCGTGAGGGTGCCGATGCTTTCAACCGTTACTTCAACCACATCGCCCTCTTTCAGCCAGATCGGCGGATCGAACCGCGCACCCGCCCCGGTTGGGGTGCCGGTGGCAATCACATCGCCGGTCTCAAGCGTGGTGAAGGTGGACAGATAGGCGACGATCCGCGCGAACGGAAACGCCATCGAGGCGGTGGTGTCGGATTGGCGAACCTCGCCGTTCACCCTGGTTTCCACGCGCATGTCGGTGACATCGATGCCGGTCAGATCGGTCTCGATCCAGGGACCAAACCCGCCCGAAGCATCCCAGTTCTTGCCTTGGGTGACGTTGAACTTGGCGTGGCGCACCCAGTCGCGGATCGTGCCTTCATTCATCACCGACAGGCCGGCCACGTGATCCATCGCCGCGCTTTCCGGGATGCGCCGGCCGGGCGTGCCGATCACCAGCACGATCTCGCCTTCGTAATCCAGTTGCTCGGATTCCGGCGGGATCAGCATATCGCCGCCATCCGGCGCAAAGGATCGCGGCCCGCGCATGAAGACCGAGGGGTTTTTCGGTGCCTCCGTGCCGTCCTTATATTCCTCGTTACGGTTCATGTAATTGACGCCGATACAGAATATCCGCGGTGGATTGGTGATGGGCAATTCCAGTTGCACATCCGCCAGCAGGGCATCGGGCGGGCCGTTCAGCGCCGGGGCGGCGGCAGCGGGATTCGCCAGCACATCGCGCATGTCCGACAGGCCGAGCCGCGTCGTCAGATCATAGACATTGTCACCATCGGCCACGCCGATCCTGGTATTGTTGAAAGTTATCAGCTTCATGCCTGTCGGTCCTGGTCTGGTTCAAGAAATCGCTTGACGGTAGTTAACATGTTAATTACACATTTAACTCGTTAAACATCATGGGTCAATATCATGGCGCATCTGTCAATCGAATATTCGGCCAACCTGGAACCGGCCATCGACATGGCGGCGTTCTGCGAGGTCGCCCGCGCCGCGATGGCGGCCACCGGCACCTTCCCCGTCGCCGGTATCCGGGTGCGCGCCTTTCGCGCCGATCACGTGGCCATCGGCGATGGTGGTGCGGATCTCGGCTTTGCCGACATGGTGCTGCGGATGGGCCGCGGGCGCGACGAGGCGACAAGGCTGGCCGCGACCGAGGCGATCTATGCCGCGCTGGAGCGCTGGCTAGGCGGGCGGCTCGACATGCCCTTCGCGCTGTCGCTGGAAGTGCTGGAACTGAATTATCCTTTCGCGGAAAAGCGGCTGAACACCATCCGCGCCGCGCTGCTAGCCCGAGGAACCGAAAATGTCTGAGCTTGACCTGAACCTGACCCGGGCCGCGGCCTATCTGAAGCCGTTTGCGGAAAAAGGCGTGCTGAACCGGATTGGCGGCAAGGATTCCGCCGGAGTGGCGAGTTTCCAGACCACCTCGCCGGTCGATGGCGGATTTCTGGCGAATGTCGCGCGCGGCGATGCGGCGGAAATCGACCGCGCAGCCAAGGCGGCCAAGGCGGCGTTTCCGGCCTGGCGCGACATGGATGCCAGGGAACGCAAGGCGATCCTGCACCGCGTCGCCGATGCCATTGTCGCGCGCGCCGAAGAAATCGCCTTCCTGGAATGCCTCGATACCGGGCAGGCGCTCAGGTTCATGGGCAAAGCGGCCCTGCGCGGAGCCGAGAATTTCCGCTATTTCGCCGATCTGGCCCCCTCGGCGCGAGACGGCCAGAGCCTGCCGAGCGCGACTTTGATGAATGTGACCACTCGGGTGCCGATTGGCCCGGTCGGTGTGATCACACCCTGGAACACGCCTTTCATGCTGTCGACCTGGAAGATCGCTCCGGCGCTGGCGGCGGGTTGTACCGTAGTTCACAAACCGGCTGAACTGTCGCCGATAACCGCCCGTCTTCTGGTGGAAATCGCCGAAGATGCCGGCCTGCCGCCGGGGGTGTGGAACCTGGTCAACGGTTTTGGCGAGGATGCCGGCCGTGCCCTGACCGAGCATCCCGACATCAAGGCCATCGCCTTTGTCGGCGAAAGCCGCACCGGCAGCATGATCATGAAACAGGGTGCGGATACCCTGAAGCGGGTGCATTTTGAGCTGGGCGGCAAGAATCCCTGCATCGTGTTCGACGATGCCGATCTGGACCGCGCGCTGGATGCGGCCATCTTCATGATCTATTCGCTGAACGGCGAGCGCTGCACCTCGTCCTCGCGGTTGCTGGTGCAATCCTCGATCCATGACGATTTCGTTGCCAAACTGGCGGAACGGGTGAAGAAGCTGAAGGTCGGGCATCCGCTGGACCCGGAAACCGAGATCGGCCCGCTGATCGCGCCGGAACATGTGGCCAAGGTCTGTTCCTATTTCGAGATTGCCCAGAGCGACGGCGCGAAGGTGCATGTTGGCGGCGCGAAACTGGACGGGCCGGGTTGTTATGTGCAGCCGACGCTGTTCACCGGGGCCACGCAGGACATGCGCATCGCCAACGAGGAGATTTTCGGCCCGGTCCTGACGGTCATTTCCTTCAGCGATACCGACGACGCCATCGCCAAGGCCAATGCGGTGGAATACGGGCTGACCGCCTATGTCTGGACCAATGACATCACCCGCGCGCTGCAGGTGACGGAGCGGCTGGAAGCGGGGATGATGTGGGTCAATTCCGAAAATGTCCGCCACCTGCCGACACCGTTCGGCGGGGTCAAGGCCTCGGGCATGGGGCGCGATGGCGGCGACTGGTCGTTTGAATTCTACATGGAACAAAAGCATATCGGCTTTGCAACGGGCCGCCACGAGATACCGCGCCTCGGCGTGTGATCACAGAACCGGACATCAATTTATCAGGGTAACTCTCTGACAACAGGAAGGAATACAGGATCATGGGAGAGATCGTACTTGCCGCCAAGATGACGCATGTGCCGACATTGCAGATGTCGGAACAGGACGGGCCGATCAAGGGCAAGCGCCAGCCGGCGATTGACGGGCACTTGGAAATCGCCCGCCGCGCCAAGGCCCTGGGGGCCGATACGGTGGTGATCTGCGACACGCATTGGTGCGTCAATGCCGGGTTTCATATCAACGCCAATCACCATTTCAAGGGCCTGCTGACCTCCAGCGAGTTTCCGCAATTCATCCGCGACATGCCGTTCGATCACCGGGGCAACCCGGAACTGGGCGACGCGATTGCCGCGCATGCCAGCGAAATGGGCGTCTATACGCTGGCGCATCACCTGGATTCGCTGGAGCTGGAATATGGCACGCTGGTGCCCATGCATTTCATGAGCCGCGAACACGACATGAAGGTGGTGTCAATCGCCGCCTGGTGCACCGTGCATGACCATTCCGAAAGCCGGGTGATCGGCGAGGCGATCCGTGCCGCGGTGGAAGCCAGCGATGCAAAGGTGCTGCTGGTGGCCAGCGGCAGCCTCAGCCACCAGATCTGGTCGAACAGGGATTATGCGCCCAACAACGGCACCTTCACCATCTCGTCGGAATTCAACCGCCAGGTCGATCTGCGGGTGCTGGAGCTGTGGCAAAAGGGCGATCACGCGACCTTCCTGAAGATGCTGGGGGATTATGCCGTGCGCTGCTCCGGCGAGGGTTTCATGCACGACACGTCGATGCTGTACGGTGCCCTCGGCTGGGACAAATATACCGGCAAATGCGAGGTGGTGACCGAGTATTTCCCATCGTCGGGCACCGGCCAGACCAACGTGATCTTCCCGGTGAACTGAAGCCGCTGCCAAAAGGTGCCCCCTTGCGGGGGCATTCCGTTCAGCCGCTTCGCGGCGGTCGCCTCCGGCGGGAGTATTTCTGCCAACAAGAAATCAGGAACGGGGCAGGTGGATCGCGAAGCGCGCCCGGATGCGGGCGTCGGTTTCGGCGTCAAATGCGGCTTCTGCCGGCTGGCTGAGGATATCGTTCTTCAGCCGGGACGCCGCGCGGATCAGGTTCGGCTTGCCCTTTTCCACCCATTCCTTGGGCGAAGTGCGATCGCCGATCGCGGGATAGATATAATCGGTCTGCATCAGGCCTAGGGTCTGGGCTGAGCCGAGGTAATGGCCCGGCCCCGACAGGCAGACATCGCGCATGGTGTCGAGCGACAGCGAGGCATCGTTGACTTCGATGCCGCGCACGCATCTGAGCGACTGGCCAAGCAGGTCGTCGCCGATGATCAGGCTTTCAAAGCAGAAGCCAAGCAGCGAGGCATGCATGCCGACGGCCTCGTAGACCATGTTCAGGCCCGACAGCCCGGCCATCACGTTGGAATGCGCCTGCTCATAGCCCGCCTGCATGTCCGGCATCTTGGCATCGGCGATACCGGCAGCGGCCCCGCCCGGCAGGCGGTAATAGCGGTGCATCTGGGCGCAGCCCGCACTCAGCAGCGCCTGTTCGCCCGAGCCACCCGACATCGCACCGGTCCTGAGGTCCGACACGAAGGGCCAGGTGCCGAAAATCGCCGGATGACCGGGTTTGATGGCGTTGACATAGACCAGCCCGGCCAGGCATTCCGCGACCGCCTGCACGATGGCCCCGGCGATCGAGGCGGGCGCGGTGGCACCCGCCTGACCGGCGGATAACAGCAATACCGGCATGCCCTTGGCGATGCATTGTTCCATCACGAGGCAGGCCTCGGTGGCGAATTTCATCGGCGGCACCACGAAGCAGATCGAGGCCGAGATGAAGGGCCGCGCGCGCCAGGCCTCCTCGCCGCCGGCGATCTCGTGGATCAGATCGAAGCATCCGGGCACGAAACCGGGTTCGGAAAACGAGGTGCCGACATGTTTGGTGGTGCCGGAACAGCAGGCATAGATGGTGTTGAGGTCCATCTCGAAATTGTCCACGATATCGCGGCAGACCATCGGGCGCTGGAAGAAATGCACATTGTCCAGCCGGTTGACGATGCGGGCGGCATCGTGGAGGTCCTGCACGGTGGATTCGCGGTATTCATTGGCCTCGACATCGACCACATGCACCGCCGCGCCGGCCGTGCCGTAATGCACGCGGGTGCCGGATAACAAAAGGTCATGCTGGGCCGAGCGCCCGTGCAGGGTGATATCGCGGGCCGCCAGTCGCAGCGCGTTTTCGACGATGGCGCGGGGAAACCGCAGCCGGTTATCCTTGCCCAGGATCGCACCGGCACCGGTCAGGATACGCACACCGCTTTCCGGCGCGTCGGCCAGGCCGATGGTTTCCAGCGCCTCCAGGGCGGCCTCGTTGATCCGCTCCATCTCGCCCTGGCTCAGGGGGTTGTAGCGCCCGCCTTCCAGACCGGGGCGGACCGGGCGGATTTCGGCGGCAAGCGGGGAGGAGCGCAGCGTTTGGCGGGCGGCACGGCCACCGGAACGGCGGGAGCGGAGTTCGGTCATGATATACGGACTTTCAAAGGAGAATCGGGCGACGGATTGAGGCCTGCCGCTTCAGGGCCGTCCGCGCGCAGCCCGGCCCCGGCCAGCACCGATGGTGCGGGCGACTAGGGCGATTTTCCAGTCGGTGTCGGGCATGGCCGCACTCCTGATCCGTTCAGGATCGGTGGCGGATTTCCGGAGGTGCGTCTTGTTCGTTTGCGGCAGGCAGGTCGTTTTCCAGCTACCAGCTGCCGCCCGCCCCGCCGCCCGAGGACGATCCGCCGCTGAAGCCCGAGGATGAGGAAGACGAGGAGGATGAACTCAGCATCGGGATGGTTTCGGTGCGGCTGAAATGGTGGCCGCAATGGGTGCAGTCGAAGTTGATCTCGGCCATTCCCGACCGCGACGTGGTGGCGGCGCGCAGCGTGTGCCGTATCCTGTTCATGGTGTGAAAGCTGCATTCCGGGCAGAGCGGGCGCGAGCGCCAGAAGGACGGGTAGCTTTTCACGATGGTGGCTCCGTCGGACGGGCAGCGCCAGACATCGTAATCGACCGAGGCGAGGGATTCTTCGGCCCTTTGGCCTGCTGACAGATGCGCGTCATCTGCGGCCTCGTCCAGCCGCTGCATCTTCCGCCCGCACGCCTGGCAGGCGGGCGGCCGATTGCGTTGCCAGCGCCGGTGGCCCAGCCGGACGCCCGCGCCGCCGATGCCAAGCGCGATCAGCCCGCCGATGGACGACAGGATCAGGGTCAGCCAGTCGGTCTTGCCGCCGACCAGCGGCGTGTCGGTTTGGGTATCGACGTAATCGAGCGCGCTGCGCCGGATCGTCTCGGCGGTGCCGGCGGAAATGCCGGCGGCGTAGTCGCCCTCGCGGAACCAGGGCAGGAAGGTGTGATCCACCACCGCCTGCATACGGTCGTCAAAGGCTGGCGGATAGCCTGAGCCGAGCGCGATGCGCATCTCGCGGTCGGTGCGCGCGACAAGGATCAGGATACCGTCATTGCGGGTCGGATCGCCGACGCCCCAGGCGTTGAACAGGCCGGTGGCGAAGTCGCGGAGGTTGTCGCTGGGGCCGTAATCGGTGCGTGATTCGATGGTGACAACGGTCATTTCCACGCCGCGTTGTTCGCGGACCTCGCGCAGCATGTCGGTGATATGCGCTTCGGTTTCGGGATCGATCAGATCGGCGAAATCGTTGACATAGGTCGAGATATTGGCCGGATAGTTCTGCGCCCAGATCGGGCCGGGCAGCAGGCAGAACAGAATGATGACAAGGGCGCGCATGGCGGCAGTCTAATCCAGGCCGAAGCGTCTGTCATGCGTCATGGCGTGGCGGCCAGTTCGGTTGCGACGTCGTAGACCGACATCACGTCGTCCCGCGTGCAATCGAATTGCCCGGCGGTCATGCGGATCACGAAGCGGCCCTGATGGGTGGTCTGGGTGAGGTAGACGCGGCCATCGTCGTTGATGCGTTTCAGCAAGGCTTCGGTTGCGGCATCGGCATCGCCACCTTTCGGAGTATATTGAAAAGTGAACAGGGCCAGCCTTGGTTCGGTTGTGATCACAAAATCCGGATTGGCGCGGAATCGCTCCGCCAACTCGCCCACCCAGGCGACATGATTGCGGATGCGGGCGCGCAGACCGTCCAGACCATAGGCGCGCATCAGGAACCAGAGTTTCAGCGCGCGAAAGCGGCGGCCAAGCGGGATTGTCCATTCATTGTAATTGGTTATGTCGCTTTGTTCGAGCGTTTTCAGGTAATCCGGGCGCAGGCCAAGCGTGCGCAATTGCGGACTTGCATCGGCCAGGAACTGCACCGAGCAGTCAAATTGCGCGCCCAGCCATTTATGCGGGTTAAAGACGATGGAATCGGCCCCGTCGACACCCTGCCAGATATGGCGGAACTCCGGGCAGATCATCGCAGAGCCAGCCCAGGCGGCGTCGACATGGGTATAAAGGCCTTCAGCCTTGGCCACGGCAACGATCTCGGCCACATTGTCCGACGCCCCGATCGAGGTGCCGCCGACGCAGATCACCACCCCGGCGGGCAGGAAACCGGCGGCGCGGTCTGCTGTAATTGCGGCCTGTAACGCCTTGGGGTCCATTGCGAAATCGCTGTCGGTCGGAACTTTGACCAGATTGTCCTGGCCGATCCCGGCGACCCAGCAGGCCTTGTCGATGGAGGAATGTGTCTGGGCCGAGGCGTAAATGCGCGGGGTCTTTTCACCGGCGATGCCGGATTTGATGCCGCGCCAGTCGAGGCTGCGTTCGCGCATGGTCAGGATTGCCGACAGGGTGGCGCTGGTGGCGCTGTCCTGGATGGTGCCGGTGAAATGCGGGGCCAGCCCAAGCGCGTCGCGCAGCCAGCGGATCATCACGCCTTCGATCTCGGTTGCGGCGGGCGAGGTCTGCCACAACATGCATTGTGCGGCGATGGTGTTGGCCAATTGTTCGGCCACCATCGAGGCCGGTGCGGCGTTGGAACTGAAATAGGCGAAGAAGCGGGGATGCTGCCAGTGGGTCATGCCATCGGGCACGATGCGTTCAAAATCCGCGAAGATAGCGTCCATCGGCTCGGGCGCATCAGGTGCGTGGGCGGGCAGTTGGGCTGCAATCTCGCCGGGCTTTGTGCGGGCGCGGACAGGGCGCGTGCGCAGGGTGTCGAGATAGGTCTGGCCCCAGGCGGTGGCGCGGTTGGACCATTTGGTGAAATCGGAAATGTTCATCGCAGGCTCCGCCGGGTGTTTAACATGTTCACTAAGCCTATGCCGGTGTTGCGGGATTGGCAAGCGGACCTGTCAGCGGGTCGCCATCATTCACCGCCCGTTGATCCCCCGCCACGAACCAGCAAGGGATCGCTCAGCGATGCCGGTGCGGCGTTCGACAGGGCGGTGAAATCGCCATCTTCCAGCATGGCGCGCCCGGCATCCAGAATGGTGCGGTGGGTCAGCCGCGCCAGCGCCGCCCCGATGCTGATCCGCGCCACCCCGGCGGCGGCGAATTCGGCGCGACTGACGCGCGCGAAAGGCCCGGCGGCCAGCGCATTGACCGGCTTATTGACCGCGCTGCAGATCCGGCGAAGATCGTTCAGCGATTTCGGCATCGGCGCATAAAGGCAATCGGCCCCGGCCTCGGCAAAGGCCAGCAGGCGGCGCAGCGCCTCGTCGATGTCGTATGTACCCGTCAGGATGCCATCGGCGCGCGCCACCAGCACGAAATCGCGCGGCAGGGTGCGGGCGGCGGATGCGGCGGCGCAGATGCGCTCGACCGCGAAGTCGAAATCATAGGCCGTTTTGGCGGGCAGGGCGGTATCTTCGATGCAAATCCCCGCCAGTCCGACCTCGGCCGACAGGCGGACGGTTTCCGCCACGGTCTCGGGCGCGTCGCCAAAGCCGTTCTCGAAATCGCCCGAAACCGGCAGCGACGTGGCGGCAACCAGATCGCCGGCATGGGCCAGCGCCTCGTCCCTTGTGATCGTGCCCATATCCGGGCGGCCAAGGGTGAAGGCATGGGCCCCGCTGGAGGTGGCCAGCGCACGCGCCCCCATCGCCGCCATCAGCCGGGCCGAGCCGCGATCCCAGACATTGGCCAGAATGAACGGATTGCCCGGCTGGTGCAGGGCGCGAAAGTCGGGGCCGGGATCATGGCGGGTCATTGCGATTTCCTTTCAGCGAAGGCGATAAGGCGTTGCAGGGCGATTACAAATCGTTCGTCGTCAATCGTCATCGCCACCCGGATATGGCCGGCGGCGGATTGCCCGAAGCTTTCGCCGGGCATGACGGCGATCTTTTCGTCCGCCAGCAGCGCCAGCGCGAAGGCCTCGCCGCTCAGGCCCGTGGCGCGGATGTCCAGCATCAGGTACATCGCACCACCCGAAGGCACCAGCCGCACCGCATTGGCCCCCGCCAGCACCTCGCGTGCCAGATCGCGGCGGCGGCGGAACGGTTCGGCAATGGCAAGTTCCAGCGCCGCGCCCTGGTTCAGCGCGAACAGGGCGGCGTCCTGGATGAAGCCGGGCACGCCGTAGGTGGTGGAGGTCGACAGATCGATCAGCCGTTCGATCACGTCTTCCGGGGCGACAATCCAGCCGACCCGGCTGCCGGTCATGGCGTGGCTTTTCGACATCGAGCCGACCACCAGCGTGCGCTTCGCCATGCCGTCCACCTGACGCGGCGACAGGTGCTCGCCCTGCCAGACCTGGCTGTCGTAAACCTCGTCCGAGATCAGCCAGAGGTCATGCGCGGTGGCAAGTTCGCAGATCATCTCGATCGTGGCGCGGCTGTAGACCACGCCGGTCGGGTTGTTGGGCGAGTTGATCAGCAGCGTCCGCGCATCCCTGGCGGCGTCGTCCAGTTCGGCGCGGGTCGGCTGGAAATCGTTTTCGGGGCGCGTCGCCACCGGCACCGCCACCGCACCGGCCCCGCGCAATGTGCCGGGATAGGTGGCGTAATAAGGATCGAGGAACAGCGCACGGTCGCCGGGATCAATGGTGGCCATATGCGCGGCAAACAGCGCCGCCTGGCCGCCTGGGGTGACGATGATGTTGCGGTAACTGGTGGGCACGCCTGTGCGGGCCTCGATCCGTACGGCGATAGCCTCGCGCAGGTCCCTGATCCCCGGCACCATCGCATAGCCGGTATTGCCGCCCGTCGCGCTGTCGTACATTGCCTTAAGGATTTCGGGTTCGGTGCGCCGGTCATGCTCGCCGATGGTCAGTTCAAGGATATCCTCGCCCGCTGCCTTCAACTGGCGTGCCTTGTAGAATACGCCCCAGCCATCGCTGCCGCCGGCGGTGATATTGGTTATCCGGTCCGACAATTGCATGGCACCCTCCCTCAATCGGCTTTCGGGGACAGGGCAGGTATTCGCGGGATTCTTCAACCCCCGGCGAGCGGCGGCAGCGATTTCTGCACGCCTTTGGGCAGGCTGGCGCGGACCGTCCGGTAGGACGTGGTGATGCGCTCGCGCATTTCGCCCGCATCCAGCGCACCTTCAGCGAAATGGATCCAGCCGCCCCGCGTCAGGTAGCGCGGCTTGGTGCCGCGTCCGACCTCGATCAGCATCTGCGCGGTATCGGGATGGTCGCATTTCACCGTGACGCCGGTCTCGACCGCGCCAAGGAAGATGAAGGACTTGTCGCCCACCTTCCAGACATTATGGCCGCCACCCCAGGGGTCGGACCATTCCGCCCCGGGCAGGCCGGCGCAAAAGGCGTTGATCTCGTCGACTGTCATCGCGCCAGTCTAGCCGCGATTGCGAAGGTTGAAAAGTCTTGTGCCGGAGGCGCTGGTTGGCGTAACAAGACGGCCATGAGAACCCGTAGCATCCCCTGCTGCATCTGCATTACCTGCTGACATTGTCCGGCGGGCCGTTCTCTGTTTCCAAAACCGAAGTCAGATGCTAGGTCCGCCGCGATGGTTCCGCGTGCGAGTATGAGACATGACCGAGATCAGGCTTTACAACACCAAGACCCGGACGAAAGAGCTGTTCACGCCGCTGGATGCGCGGAACGTGCGGATGTATGTCTGCGGGCCGACCGTCTATGACCGCGCCCATATCGGCAATGCCCGCCCGGTGATCGTGTTCGATGTGCTGTACCGGCTGCTTCGGCATGTCTACGGCGCTGACCACGTGACTTACGCGCGGAATTTCACGGATGTTGACGACAAGATCAACACGCGGGCGGCGGAAAGCGGGCGGTCGATCCGCGAGATCACCGACCAGACGATCGGCTGGTATCTTGAGGATATGAAAGCGCTCGGCAATCTTAAACCCGATCTGGCACCAAGAGCGACGGAGTATATCGTCGAGATGGTGGAGATGACCAAGGAGTTGATCGCCTCGGGCCATGCTTACGAGGCCGAGGGGCATGTGCTGTTCGACGTCACCTCCTATGATCGCTATGGCTCGCTGTCGGGCCGGTCGATCGACGACATGATCGCCGGTGCGCGGGTCGAGGTGGCGCCGTACAAACGCAACCCGATGGATTTCGTGCTGTGGAAACCTTCGGACAAGGATCAGCCGGGCTGGGACAGCCCCTGGGGGCGGGGACGTCCGGGCTGGCATATCGAATGCTCGGCCATGACAAGGGCGCTGTTCGGCGAGCGGTTCGATATTCACGGCGGCGGGCTGGACCTGGCATTCCCGCATCACGAGAACGAAAAGGCGCAAAGCTGCTGCGAGGCGGGCGAGGATTCGTTTGCGCAGGTCTGGATGCATAACGAGATGCTGCAGGTCGAGGGCAAGAAGATGTCCAAGTCGCTGGGGAATTTCTTTTCGGTGCGGGAATTGCTGGATCAGGGCTATCCGGGGGAGGTGATCCGGTTCGTGTTCCTGAGCACCCATTATCGCAAGCCGATGGACTGGACGGAGAAGAAGGCGCGGGAGGCGAGAAACACACTTCGGAAGTGGGCGGAAGTGGCTGACGAAACCGGAATGGGAACACCAAATGCTGAAGTGGTTGAAGCTCTTGCAGATGATCTGAACACTTGGGCTGCGATCGACAAATTGCATGAATTGTTTGGTAAGGACGACCGAAGCTCTCTGACAGCTTCTGCGCATCTCTTGGGCATTGATTTGAACTCAATTGCATTGTGCGAATGGGCCAAGCCATTCCACTATGAAATGGTTGACGGCAGTTTCCTGAAAGAAGGTGTGGATTACCAGCCGACAGTTGGTGTTCTAGGTTGGGGGCCAATTTCTGAAAAACTTCGCGATGCAGCTTTAGGGGTCGTTCGCAAATGGCTTTCTCTCAGGAGAAACAAAGCATGGGAAGACGCAGATAGGCTGAAGGAAAAAGCCGCCGAGATGGGCATCGAATTGCGCGCCTCAAAATCATCAAATGGTATCAACAATGGCACAGCTAGCTTAGATAATGATGGAATTTGCCCCGCCAAGCTGGAGGCCCTGAAATGACCCCCGGCTGCACCGCTTTGATCCGACTTGAGGTCAGTGCCCGACCTGGAGGGTGCGAAGCGCCCTCAGTGGGGAGGTCACCTCTCGGCGATTGCAGGCAATCGCCTGCCGGTCAACGGGGCGCTGACCGGGCCGTTGGCCCGGCCTTTGAGCTTGCAAACTCCGCAGTCCCGCACTTGCTGCGATGCCTCCCCAAGCGCCGAGGTCCCGCATCAAGTGCGGGATTGCGCAGCACCGATTGGTCACCAGCACCCGGAGCACCGGCGTTGCCGCGATACCTGCGCAAGCGCCGAGGTCCCGCATCAAGTGCGGGATTGCGCCCCTGCACATGGCCCACCACCTCCCCCCACCGGCGAGGCCAGAAATGACCCGCGAACGCCTCTATCTCTACGACACCACCCTGCGCGACGGCCAGCAGACCCAGGGCGTGGATTTCAGTGTCGAGGACAAGACCCGCATCGCACGCGCCCTCGATGCCCTCGGCATCGACCATATCGAAGGCGGCTGGCCGGGGGCCAATCCGACCGACAGCGATTTCTTCGATGCAGCACCGAAAACCCGCGCCACCTTCACCGCCTTCGGCATGACCAAACGCGCCGGGCGTTCGGCGGAAAACGACGACGTGCTGGCCGCCGTGCTGAACGCCAATACGCCCGCCATCTGCCTTGTCGGCAAATCCCACGATTTCCACGTCACCACCGCGCTCGGCATCACGCTGGATGAAAACCTTGAGAATATCGCCGCCTCGATCCGCCATCTGGTGGCCCAGGGGCGCGAGGCGCTGTACGACGCCGAACATTTCTTCGATGGCTACAAGGCCAACCCGGATTACGCGCTGGCCTGCTGCCATGCTGCCTTCAACGCCGGGGCGCGCTGGATCGTGCTGTGCGATACCAATGGCGGCGCGTTGCCCGCCGAGGTTGGCGCGATCACCAAAGCCGTGATCGCCAGCGGCATTCCCGGTGATCATTTGGGCATCCACACGCATGACGATACCGGCCAGGCGGTGGCCAATTCGCTGGCAGCCATTGACGCCGGTGCGCGGCAGATCCAGGGCACGCTGAACGGGCTGGGCGAGCGCTGCGGCAATGCCAACCTGATCAGCCTGATCCCGACGCTGATGCTGAAAGCCCCCTATTGCGAGGCGTTCGAGACCGGTATCACGCCCGATGGCCTGAAGTCCCTGACCCGGATCAGCCGGATGCTTGACGATATCCTGAACCGCGTGCCGCAGAAATCGCTGCCTTACGTCGGGGCCTCGGCCTTTGCCCACAAGGCCGGGCTGCATGCCTCGGCCATCGCCAAGGACCCCAGCACCTACGAGCATATTGATCCCGCTCTGGTCGGCAATAGCCGCATCATCCCGATGTCGAACCAGGCCGGCCAGTCGAACCTGCGCCAGCGCCTTGCCGAAGCCGGCATCGAGGTGGCCGACAAGGACCCCCGCCTTGCCGCCATCCTGACCGATATCAAGGAGCGCGAGGATCGCGGCTATGCCTATGACACCGCACAGGCCAGCTTTGAGCTGGTGGCGCGTGAGCATCTGGGCCTGATGCCGGATTTCTTCGAGGTCAAGCGCTACCGCGTCACTGTCGAGCGGCGCAAGAACAAATATAACGAGATGGTCACCCTGTCCGAGGCGGTGGTGGTGGTGAAGATCAACGGCCAGAAGGTGCTGTCGGTCAGCGAAAGCATGGACGAGACGGGGCGCGATTCCGGCCCGGTCAACGCGCTGTCCAAGGCGCTGGCCAAGGACCTCGGCCCCTATCAGGATTGCATCGACGATATGCGCCTGGTCGATTTCCGGGTGCGCATCACCAATGGCGGCACCGAGGCGGTGACCCGCGTGATGATCGACAGCGAGGATGGCGAGGGCCGGCGCTGGTCCACCGTCGGGGTATCGGCCAATATCGTGGATGCCTCGTTTCAGGCGCTGCTGGATGCGATCAACTGGAAACTGATCCGCGACAAGGCCCCGGCTTGACCGGCCTTGCGCCCGAAGGGAGGTAAAATGCTGTATGTCATATTGAAAATCCTGGCGATTTCCATCGCCATCCCGGCGGCAATCGCGCTGGGCCTGATCCTGTCGCAGCCCGCCAGTGGCGATCTGGGGCAGGGTGGCCTCGATTTCTCCAACCAGATCGCCAAGGGCACGGTTCGCAGCGCCCCGGAACGCCGGATCGCGATGCGCGATGGTTTCGAGATGTCGGCCTGGGATTATCCGGCGCGCCACGACGGTGCGCCGCTGCTGGTGCTGGTGCATGGCTCGGGCTGGCATTCGCTGCAACTGGATGGTCTGGCCGAGGCCTTGCGCGATGTCGCGCATGTGGTCACGCCCGATCTGCGCGGCCACGGTGCCAATCCCGGGCGGCGCGGCGATGTCGACTATATCGGCCAGTTGGAGGATGATCTGGCCGACCTGATCGCCGCAATGCGTGCGGACGGGCAAAAGGTGGTGCTGGCCGGGCATTCCTCGGGCGGCGGGCTGGCGGTGCGGTTTGCCGGCGGGGCGCATGGTGCGGGCCTGGACGCTGCGGTGCTGCTGGCACCTTTCCTGAAATACAACGCACCGACGATCCGGCCCAATTCCGGCGGCTGGGCGGTGCCGCTGACGCGCCGGATCATCGGGCTGTCGATGCTGAATGGCGTGCGTATCCGCGCCCTGAACGGGCTGACCGCGATCCGCTTTCGCGTGCCCGCCGAGGTGCTGAACGGCCCCCTGGGCAATACCGCCACAGGGGCCTATTCCTTCCGCATGAACACCTCCTTCGCGCCGCGCGGCGATTACCTGAAGGACGTGGCCGCGCTGCCGCCCTTCCTGCTGATTGCCGGCCGCGAGGACGAGGCATTCGTGGCCGATCAATACCAGCCGACGATGGCGGCGGTGACGGCGCGGGGCAGCTACCTGATGGTCGATGGTATCGGCCATCTCGACATCGTCGATGCGCCCGAGACCGTTGCGGCGATGGCGGCCTTCCTGCAAGGCCTCGCGCGGCAATGAGCGTTGATGCCTGCGCGGACCTCGTGGCGCGAAAGGACCCTGACCGGTTCCTGTCGGCAATGACAGCGCCGACGAACAAGCGCGCCGCGTTGTTGGTGCTCTATGCTTTCAATCTTGAGGTTGCGCGCGCGCCCTGGACCTCGACCGAGCCTCTGATCGCCGCGATGCGCCTGCAATTCTGGGCCGATACGCTGGAGGCGATCGGCGAAGGGCGCGCGGTGCCGGGGCATGAGGTTGCCGTGCCGCTGGCCGATCTGATCGCGGGCCGATCCCTGCCGCTTGGCCCGTTGCAGGCTCTGGTGGCGGCGCGGCAGTTTGATATCGGGCGCGAGGCCCATGCCGACCGGGCGGCGTTCGATGCCTATCAGGATGCCACATCCGGCGGGCTGATGTGGCTGGCCGCGCTGGCGCTGGGCGCGCCAATGGAGGCGGAATGCGCGGTGCGCGATCACGGCTGGGGGGCCGGGCTGGCGGCCTTGCTGCGGGCCTATCCGGCATTGCACGCTTCGGGGCGCAGGCCCTTGCTGGACGATGCGCCCGAGGCCATCGCGGCGCTGGCGAGTGACGGGCTGGTGCGGATAAGGGCGGCGCGGGGTGCCAAGGTCGGCAATTGCGCGGCAGCCCTCAGGGCCGGCTGGCAGGCCAGGGCGATCCTGCGTCAGGCGGCGGCGGACCCGGGCTCGGTTATCGAAGGCCGTCTGGGATTGTCCGAAGCCAAGCGGCGCGGTTTGCTCTTGTGGAAATCCGCGATTGGCGGCTGGTAACGCCTCAGTCGTCCTGCGGGCGCATCACCAGCCAGATCAGCGCGCCACCGGCCAGCGCCAGCATCGGCACCATCGCCAGGTTGACCGCGTTCCAGCCCTCGACCACCGAACCGCCCGAGCAGTTCATCAGCCCGCCGGAGGCCAGCGAGGCGATGGTGACGAAGCCGAACACGAACAGATCGTTGATGCCCTGAATGCGGCCTCGCTCCTCCGGTGCATGTGCTGCCGCCAGCATCGAGGTGGCACCGATGAAGCCGAAATTCCAGCCGACCCCCAAAAGGATCAGCGCGATATAGAAATTCATGATGTCGACACCGGCCAGCCCGACCGCCCCGGCCGCGGCCAGGATGACCAGCCCGGTGGCAACGATCTTTTCCGCGCCGAACCGCGCCACCAGATGGCCGGTGAAAAACGATGGCACGAACATCGCCAGCACATGCCCCATCACCACATCCGCCGCCACCGACTTGGAAAACCCGCAGCCGACCACCGCCAGCGGCGTCGAGGTCATCACCAGGTTCATCAGCCCGTAACTGACCATCCCCGCGATGATCGCCACCGCGATGCGCGGGGTGCGCAGCATTTCCAGCACGCTGCGCCCGCGCGAGGACCCCTGCACCGGCGCGGCGGGTTTGGGGATATCCAGCAGCAGGAACAACAGGACCCCTGCGACGTTCAGCGCGATCACGGTCAGGTAGGTGCCAAGGAACGGCACCGCAGCGGCATCGGCGGTCAGCTTGGTCATCTGCGGGCCAAGTACTGCCGAGACCAGCCCGCCCGCCATCACATAGGACATCGCCTTGGGCCGGAAGGCAACGCTGGCGGTATCAATCGCGGCGAAGCGGTAAAATCCCTGCGCCGACATGTAGATACCGGTGAAATAGGATCCCAGAAGGAACAGCGGAAACGACGATATCGACAGCGCATAGGCACTGATCGCTGCCCCCAGCGCACCGCCCCCGATACCGGCGAAAAACCCGGCGCGACGACCATAGCGGTGCATCAGGTTGCTCATCCAGGGGGCCGTGGTCATCGAGCCGAACACGATCAGCGAGATCGGCAGCGTTGCCCAGCAGGCATTCGAGGCCAGCGATTGCCCGGCCAGCCCGCCCAGCACGAAGATCATCGGCATCTGTGATCCCAGCGTCGCCTGCGCGATTACCAGAATTACCACATTGCGGATGGCGCGGGCGTCAGATGCGGGGGCGGTCGTGTCGGTCATGGCTGCAAGCCTTAGCGCCGACGCGAGGGACTTCCAAGCGGATATTCAAACCTTCGCATGTAGGGTGCGCATTCATCGCGCACCCTGCCTCAGGGCGCTGCATCAATCACATGCGCAAACGACCCCGACACAAGACCATTGATCAGCCCCATCGGTGCAAGCGCCTCGCCCTCGGCATTGCGGGCCTGATAAAGGGGTTGGCCCACGGCCCGCAGCGTCGTGGCATAGTGGAACTCATGCGCCATCAACCGCCCGGCAAACGGCCCGCCCAGGGCGGTCAGGCTGCGATAGCCCAGATGCAGCTTGCGCCGCGCGAAGCTGGTTTCCAGTGGCAAGAGGCCGGCCATCCGGTGCACGGCCCCGGAAGCATCGGTCAGCGCCTCGCCCAACACCATATAACCACCGCATTCGCCGTATATCGCTGTGGCCGCCGCCGCCTTGCGCAACCCGTTCAGAAAGGTGTGATTCGCCGCCAGCCGGGCCGCGTGCAGTTCGGGATAGCCGCCGGGCAGGATCACCAGGTCGCATGCGGGCGGCGGCTGATCGGCCAGTGGCGAGAAGAAAGAAATGTGCGCCCCGCCCGCCCGCCAGTCGGCCAGCAGATGCGGATAGGCGAATGCAAACGCCGCGTCGCGGGCGATGGCGATGCGCCCTGCCGGGGGCGGCATCATCGGGCGGCCTGCCGGAGGCGGCATTGGCCCGGCCAGCGCCATCAGCGCATGCAGGTCGATCCCCGCCGTCACCACATCGGCGACGCGGTCCAGGAACTCCTCCAGATCGGGGCGCTCCTCGGCCTGCACCAGCCCCAGATGCCGCGAGGGATGCTCCAGCCCGGCCTGCCGGCGGATCGCGCCCAGTACCGCCAGCCCGGTCGGGGCCAGCGCGTCGCGCAGCATCTTCTCGTGGCGGTCCGAGCCGGTATTGTTCAGGATCACCCCCGCCACGCGCACGTCGGCGCGGTGGCGGGCGAACCCCTCGGCCAGTGCCGCCACCGATTGCGATTGCTTCGCGGTATCAAGGATCAGCACCACCGGCAGGCCCAGATGCCGCGCCAGATCCGCCGTCGCGCCCCTGCCATCGGGCGGGGCACCGTCAAACAGCCCCATCGCGCCTTCGATCAGCAAAGGCGCATCGCCAGCGGCCAGCGAGATCAGCCGCGCAGGTGTCATCGCCCAGGCGTCAAGGTTCAGGCAGGGCGCGCCACTGGCGGCGGCATGAAAGCGCGGGTCGATGTAATCCGGGCCGGACTTGGCCGAACGCACCGCCACGCCCATGCGCACCAAGGCCCTTAGGATACCCAGCGTCAGCGTGGTCTTGCCGCTGCCCGAGGCAGGTGCAGACAGGATCAGACCGCTCGACATCATGCCCCCCCTTGCGCTTGCGCCAAAGATTCGCGCATCCCGGCTTATCGCATCAAGGCCGGGCAGCGAAAACCCCTTGGAGCGCCCCCGCCACCCGCCTATGGTTTGCCCGATGAGCCGCAAACCCCGAACCGAACTTCGCCGTGGCTGGACCACCGGCGCATGTGCCACCGCCGCCACCAAGGCGGCGTTGCAGGCACTTTGGGAAGGGGGATTTCCCGGCGAGGTGTCGATCACCCTGCCCAGGGGCGAAATGCCGGTTTTCGCGCTGGCATATCGCGATGCCGGGCCGGGCTGGGCCGAGGCCGGGATCATCAAGGATGCCGGGGATGACCCGGACGTGAGCCACGGCGCGATGATCCGCGCCCGGGTGCGCGAGGTTGCAAGCGGGGTAATCTTCCGCGCCGGTGAGGGCGTCGGAACCGTCACCAGGCCCGGCCTGCCGGTGGCGGTGGGTGAACCTGCGATCAACCCGGTGCCGCGCACGATGATGCAAGGCGTGGTGGCCGAGATGGCGGCAGAATATGGCCGCCCCGGCAATGTGGAGATCACCATTTCCATCCCCGGCGGTGCCGGGATGGCGGCGAAAACCTGGAACCCGCGCCTTGGCATTGTCGGTGGTCTGTCGGTGCTGGGCACCACCGGCATCGTGCGACCGTTTTCCTGTGCGGCCTGGATCGCCTCGATCCATCGCGGCATCGACGTGGCGCGGGCAGGCGGGCAGGAGCATGTCGCCGGTTGCACCGGGGCCACGTCCGAGCGCGTGGTGCAGGGGCTGTACGGCCTGCCCGATCACGCCATGCTCGATATGGGGGATTTTGCCGGGGGGCTGTTGAAATACCTGAAGAAACACCCCGTTCCCAGGCTGACCATCGGCGGCGGCATTGGCAAGATCACCAAGCTGGCGCAAGGCGCGGTCGATCTGCATTCCGCCCGCTCGCAGGTGGATTTCGCGGCACTGAACGGTTGGGCCAGGGCGGCGGGCCTGCCGGAAATCGCCCGCGCCAATACCGCACTGGAGGCGGTGGAGATTGCCGGCCCCGCGCTGGCGGAACTGGTCGCCACCCGGGCGCGGGACGCGGTACTGGCGTTGCTTGGCCCTTGCAACATCGCGGTGGATGTCGTGGTGATCGATCGCGCGGGCGTGGTGCTGGCACGAACGGAGGCACCATGAAGACCCTGCTTCTGGCGGGCACCAGCGAGGCGCAGGCCATTGCCGCTTCGCTGGCGCGCGAGGGCAGGGTGGATCTGATCGCCTCGCTCGCCGGGGTCACCCGCAATCCCGCGCCATTTGCCTGCGAAACCCGGCTGGGCGGGTTCGGCGGGCCGGAAGGGTTTCGCCACTACCTTGCCGAGGAAGGCATCAATGCGGTGATCGACGCCACGCATCCTTTTGCCGCGCGGATGTCCGCAACTGCCGCTGACATCACCGCCCGCGAGGGCATTCCGCATCTTCAGGTGCTGCGCCCGGAATGGATGCCGGGGCCGGGTGACGACTGGACCGATCTTGCCCGCCCCGAGGAGGCCGCCGCCCATATCGCGCCCGGCGAAACGGTGTTTCTTGCGACCGGGCGGCAATCGCTGCCGGGGTTTGCCAATCTCGCCCATTGTCGGCTGATCTGCCGACAGATTGATCCCACCGACCGGCCTTTCCCCTATCCGAACGGGCAATTCCTGGTTGGCCGCCCGCCGTTTTCGCAATCGCGCGAGGTGGCGCTGTTTAGTGCGCTTGGCGTTGACTGGCTGATCGTCAAGAATTCCGGGGCGGATGCCAGCCGCGCGAAACTGGATGCAGCGCGGGAACTGGGCCTGAAGGTCGGCATGATCCGCCGCCCGGCCCAGCCCGATTGCGCGCGCGTGGCAACGGCGGATCAGGCGGTGCGCTGGCTGCTGCATCAGGTGGGGCCATGACCGGCAGGATCATCGAAACCGACTCGGATGTTGCCGAAGGGGCGGACTGGCTGGCGGCGAACCATCCGCCTTTTGCCCGCGCACTCGCCGAAACCGGGCCCTTGCCGCTGCGCCGCAGGCCGGGCGGCTTTGCCAATCTTCTGAACGCGATCATCGGCCAGCAGGTCTCGACCGCCTCGGCCAATGCGATCTGGGAGCGGATGCGCGCCGCTGGCCTGACCGAGGCGGATGCAGTTTCGGCGGCGGGTGACGAGGCCTTGCGCGCCTGCGGGTTGTCGCGCCAGAAGATCGCCTATGCCCAGGCGCTGGCGGCCAGCGGGGTGGACTACAACGCCCTGCAATCGCTGCCGGACCGGGAAGTGGTCGAAACCCTGATCGCGATCAAGGGGATCGGGCGCTGGACGGCAGAGATTTACGCCATGTTCAGCCTTGGCCGCGCCGATGTCTTTGCCCCCGGCGATCTGGCCTTGCAGGAGGCGGCACGCCAGTTGCTAAACCTTCCAAACCGCCCCACGGAACGCCAGTTGCGCGTGATGGCCGCAGACTGGTCACCCTGGCGGGGTGTTGCGGCCCGCGCCCTCTGGGCGTATTACCGGGTTTTGAAAAATCGGGAAGGGATCAGATGACACGGCAATTGAAATCCGAGCGGCGCGGTGTTGCGCCCGGCAAGGCGAAACATCTGGTGATCTTCCTGCATGGCTATGGGGCCGATGGCGCCGATCTGCTGGGCCTGGCCGATCCGCTGGCGCCGCATATCCCCGATACCGCGTTTTACGCCCCCGATGCGCCGAACAAATGTTCGGGCAATCCGTTCGGCTATGAATGGTTCCCGATCCCCTGGCTGGACGGCTCCAGCGAGGAAGCGGCAAGTGCCGGCATGGCGCAATCGGTTGACGATCTGAACGCCTTTATTGACGGCGCGATCAAGGACGAAGGCGTCGCGGCGGACAAGACGATCCTGATCGGATTTTCCCAAGGCACGATGATGGCTTTGCATATCGCGCCACGCCGGGCTGGGCCTTTGGGCGGGCTGGTCGGGTTTTCCGGCCGCCTGCTGGCACCCGAAACGCTTGAGGCGGAAACCGTCAGCCGCCTGCCCATCGTGCTGATCCACGGCGACGAGGATCCGATGGTGCCGATCGCCTCGCTTCCGGCGGCGGCGGATGCGCTGGTGAAGGCCGGTTTCGAGGTCTACACCCATATTTCCAAGGGCACCGGGCACGGAATTGCCCCCGACGGTCTGGGCGTTGCGGTTCAGTTCATGCGCGAGAAGCTGGGCATAACCGCCTGAAAGAAAGACTGAAAATCAAACCGTGCACAGGTACTGAATTGCGGGGATAACCAAGTTCATCCCCTCCATATTGGGGCTTGCCTGCATCACTGGGCGATATATAGTTTCCCCGACAGCCGGGAACGGCCAGCGCCGTTTCTCAGGCCGCAATTGCGGCTGGTGGTCATGGGGGCGATGGGTCGATGGACGGGGATTTCTCTACCAGTTTTGTACGTCACGGGGCGGGACCGGCGCAGCATCCGGCGCTGGTACTGAATGCGGATTACCGGCCACTGTCCTATCTGCCGCTGTCTCTCTGGTCTTGGCAGGAGGCGATCAAGGCGGTCTGGCTGGACCGGGTCGCGATCCTGGCGGAATATGACGACGTGGTGCGCTCGCCCTCGACGACGATCCGCATTCCTTCGGTGGTGGTGCTGAAAGATTACGTGAAACCGGCGAAATCCACCGCCTTCACCCGGTTCAACCTGTTCCTGCGCGACGAGTTCACCTGCCAGTATTGCGGCTCGAAAGGGGAGTTGACCTTCGATCACGTGGTGCCACGCGCCCGCGGCGGGCGCACTACCTGGGAAAACGTGGTGGCAGCCTGTGGGCCGTGCAACCTGCGCAAAGGCTCGCGTCCGCTGAAACAATCCGGCCTGTCGCTGCGCCGCGCCCCGCGCCGCCCGGGGGCCGAGGAATTGCGCAATACCGGGCGCAAGTTCCCGCCCAATCACCTGCATGAAAGCTGGATGGATTTCCTGTACTGGGACGTCGAACTGGAAGACTGAGGAACAGGAGCGCCGATGGCCTGGCCGCGCAATGCCCCCGGGGCAGACATTACCGATGCCATGCGCGACGATTGGGAACGCCGGTTCGGTGCCAGCGACAAGGCGCTGGGCTTCGAGGTTGGCCGCGATTTCCAGCCCTTCGAGCAGATGAACGACATCTTCACCCGCGCCTTCTGGGACGATGCGGTGAAATCCGACGACAGCACCGCCTTCTTCGACAGCTACCGCGTGGCACCGGAAGCGCGCAAGGGCCACGGCTTTTCGCAAAAGGATTTCGCGCTCAGGAATGCAAGCTGGATCATCTCGGATCTGATTTCCAATCGCGGTGCCGAAATGGGCATGCGCGAGGGGTTTCAGGCGGCGATTGTCGCCGATACCCCGGTGGCCGAACGTCAGGTGCCGATTACGGATGCGCGTGCCGAAACCGCCGAGATCAAACGCATCGCCCGCCTGTTCGGGGCGGATCTGGTCGGCGTGACGGAGGTTGACGAGCGCTGGCATTACGGCGCGCGGGTCGATACCCGCGATCTCAGCCCGGCGGAAAACTCCCTGCCCGACGGCATCACCCATGTCATCGTGATGGCGCATGCGATGGATTTCGATCTGGTCGAAACCTATCCTTCGGCGCTGGCCGGGGCCTCGACCGGGCGCGAATACTCCCACGAGGCCGCGATCTGCATTCAGCTTGCCGCTTATATTCGCGGGCTCGGGCATCAGGCGGTGGCCTCGATGAACGATACCGCTTTGGTGATCCCCTATGCGATCAAGGCGGGCCTGGGCGAATATGGCCGCAACCAGATGGTGATCACGCCGGAATTCGGGCCAAGGGTGCGGTTTTCCAAGATATTCACCTCGCTGCCGCTGATTGCCGATGCGCCGAAACCTCTTGGCATTACCGCCTATTGCCACGGCTGCACCATCTGCGCCGATGCCTGCCCGCCGCGCGCCTTGCCGAAAGGTGCGCCGGATTTCGGGCCGGACAATCCCTCCTGCATCACCGGCGTGAAGAAATGGTCGGCGGATTGCGAGAAATGCTTTGGCTACTGGGCCAAGCTGCGCACCGATTGCGCGATCTGCATGCGGGTCTGCCCGTTCAACCGCCGCTATGATCGCTGGCAGGATCGGGCCTGGCGCTGGCTGGCCACCGGGCGGTGGCGGCGGCTGGCGCAGGCCTGGGCGGCGCGCGCGGGTGTGCGGGCGCGGTTGAAGCCGCAGGATTGGTGGCAACGGGGCGGCTGAGGCCCGGCGTTGCCGCCGGACCAGGGCCAGGCTGTGCTCAGCCGCGGTTCATCCGGTTCTTGATCAGGTCGTCAACCACCGAAGGATCGGCCAGTGTCGAGGTATCGCCCAACGCGCCGAAATCGTTCTCGGCGATCTTGCGCAGGATGCGACGCATGATCTTGCCGGAACGGGTTTTCGGCAGGCCGGGTGCCCACTGGATCAGGTCCGGGCTGGCGATCGGGCCGATTTCCTTCCTGACCCAGTTGCGCAGCTCGACCTTCAACTCGTCGGTGTAGTCATGGCCATCCATCAGCGTCACGTAGCAATAGATGCCCTGGCCCTTCACGTTATGCGGATAGCCGACCACGGCACTTTCCGACACGGCCGGGTGCGCGACAAGGGCGGATTCCACCTCGGCGGTGCCCATCCGGTGGCCCGACACGTTCAGCACGTCATCGACCCGTCCGGTGATCCAGTAATAGCCATCCTCGTCGCGCCGGCAACCGTCGCCCGAGAAATAGTAGCCCTTGAAATCGCTGAAATAGGTCTGCACGAAGCGCTCGTGATCGCCGTAGACCGTGCGCATCTGCCCGGGCCAGGAATCCTTGATGCACAACACGCCTTCGGCCTTGGTGGTGGTGATCTCGGCACCGTTGGTCGGGTCCAGGATCACCGGTTCGATGCCGAAGAACGGCAGCGTGGCCGAGCCGGGCTTGGCGTCGATGGCGCCGGGGATCGGGGTCAGGATATGTCCGCCGGTTTCGGTCTGCCACCAGGTATCGACAATCGGGCATTTGCCCTTGCCGACGACATCGTTGTACCAGGCCCAGGCCTCGGGGTTGATCGGCTCGCCAACCGTGCCCAGCACTTTCAGCGAGGACAGGTCGTGTTTTTCTACCGGCTCCGGGCCATGCGCCATCAGCGCGCGGATGGCGGTGGGGGCGGTGTAGAACTGGTTCACCTTGTGCTTTTCGCAAACCGCCCAGAACCGGCCGGAATCCGGGTAGGTCGGCACGCCCTCGAACATCAGCGTGGTCGCGCCATTGGCAAGGGGGCCATAGACGATATAGCTGTGGCCAGTAACCCAGCCGACATCGGCGGTACACCAGTAGATATCGCCGTCGTGGTAATCAAACACCAGCTCATGCGTCATCGAGGCCCAGACAAGATAGCCGCCGGTGGTATGCACCACGCCCTTGGGCGCGCCGGTCGAACCGGAGGTATAAAGGATGAACAGCGGATCCTCGGCATTCATCGGCTCGGGCGGGCAGGTGGTTTCGGCATGCGCCATCAGCGTGTGATAGGAATGATCGCGGCCTTTCTTCATCGGCACGTCGGCACCGGTGCGTTCGACCACCAGCACCTGCGTATCGCCGGAAATCGCCAGCGCCTTGTCGACATTGGTTTTCAGGGGTGTGTTGCGCCCGCCGCGCGGGGCCTCATCTGCGGTGACGATCAGCGAGGCCTTGCAGCCGCCGACCCGTGCTGCCAGCGCTTCGGGGCTGAAACCGGCGAAGACGATGGAATGGATCGCGCCGATCCTCGTGCAGGCCAGCATGGCATAGGCGGCTTCGGGGATCATCGGCATGTAAAGGACGACGCGGTCGCCTTTGCCGACGCCGAGGCCCTTGAAGACATTGGCCAGCTTGTTCACCTGTTCGGACAATTCCAGATAGGTGATGTGGCGCGAAATGCCGGGATCGTCGCTTTCCCAGATGATCGCGGTCTGATCGGCACGTTTGGCCAGATGGCGATCCACGCAATTGGCCGAGACGTTCAACTCGCCGTCCTCGAACCATTTGATCGAGACATCGGGATGGGCGAAGGTGGTGTTCTTGACCTTGGTAAACGGTTTGATCCAGTCCACCCGCTTGCCATGTTCGGCCCAGAACGCCTCGGGGTTGGCGCGCGATGCGTCGTACAGGGCGCGGTATTTCGCGGCGTCGATATGGGCGTGTTTCACGAAATCGGCTGACGGCGGATAGATTTTGTTGGCAGTCATGGTACTGGTCCTGTCTTGTTTCGCTGTGCCGGGGCGCAGGCCCCGCAGCAGGTGCGGGGCAGGTCCCGGTGCGGCCCGGGCAAGCCGGTCAGATGGCGAGATATTCGTGGCGCAGCGCCTCGTTGTCCAGCACCTCTTTGGCGGTGCCGTCGAACACCACCTTGCCGGTATCGAGGATCACCGCCCGGTCGGCCAGGTTCAGCGCGGCCACGGCATTCTGTTCCACGATGACGGTGGTGATGCCCTGTTCCTTGATGTGGCGCAGGGTCTTTTCGATCTCGTGCACGATCACCGGTGCCAGCCCTTCATAGGGTTCATCCAGCAGCAGCACCTTGATGTCGCGCGCCAATGCGCGGCCGATGGCCAGCATCTGCTGTTCGCCGCCCGACAGGGTGGTGCCCTCCTGCTTGCGCCGTTCGCCCAGGCGCGGGAACAGGCTGTAGATCCGTTCGACCGACCAGCCGATCGGCGGCGCGATCTGCGCCAGTTGCAGGTTTTCCTCGACCGTCAGGCCCTGGATGATGCGCCGGTCTTCCGGCACCAGCCCGACCCCGGCCTGCGCGGCGTCATAGGACGCCATCGTGTGGATCGGCTGATGATCCAGCCAGACTTCGCCATGCGTCAGCATCGGCGAGCCGACCCGGGCAATCGCCCGCAAAGTCGAGGTCTTGCCGGCACCGTTACGCCCCAGCAGGGCGAGGATTTCGCCTTCGTGGACGTTGAAGGTGACGCCCTGCACGATATAGCTTTCGCCGTAATAGGCATGGATATCGTAGACCGAGAAATAGGCCGGCGCGGTGGCCGCCTGGTTGGCGTGGCGCGAAAAGTCGGGTCGCTCCATATTTGCCAGCTTGCTGTCGTCTGTAAGGGTCATGGTCCGGCTCCGTTAATGCGCAGTACCCAGGTAGGCTTCCTGGACTTTCGGGTGGCCTTTGATCTTTTCCGGCACGTCTTCGACAATCGGGGTTCCCTGGGCCAGCACGGTGATCCGGTCGGCCAAGGAGAACACCACATGCATGTCGTGTTCGATGATCGCCATCGTGATGCCGCGCTGCTTCTGGATATCTTTCAGTAGCTCGATCGTGTTGTTGGTATCGGCCCGCGCCATGCCGGCGGTGGGTTCGTCCAGCAACAGCAGTTTCGGGTCCTGTGCCAGGCACATCGCCATTTCCAGCCGCCGCTTGTCGCCGCGCGACAGCGAAGCCGAGTGCATGTCGCGCTTTTCGATCATCGAGACATCGACAAGCATCTGTTCGGCCTTTTCGACGATATCGGTCTCGTTTTCGACGGTCTTGAACGGTTGCAGGCGGAACGAGCCGTCGCGCTTGGCGAAACAGGCGATCATCACGTTTTCAAATACCGTCAGTTCCGAGAATATCTCGGGCGTCTGGAACACCCTTGAGACCCCAAGCTGATTGATCTGGTGCGGCTTGATGCCCAGCAGCGAATGGCCCTCGAACATCACCGACCCGGTATCGGGGATCAGCTTGCCGACAAAGCAGTTCAGCAGGGTCGATTTGCCGGCACCGTTCGGTCCGATGATGGCGTGAACCGTGCCTTCCTCGACCGAGAGATTGACATCGCTCAGCGCCTTCAGGCCGCCGAAACGCTTGGAGACGTCCTTGACTTCGAGAATGCCCATGCTCAGAACTCCTCTTTTTCGGCGACATAGGCGACATGTTCGGGCTGATGCGTCGCATCGGCCGTCTTTTCCTTGCGGTCGGTGCCGCGGATGAACCGCCAGATACGGGTGCCGCCTTCAACCAGCCCGCCGGGCAGGAAGATCACCACCAGCATGAACAGGACACCCAGCGTCAGGTGCCAGCCCTTGCCGACGAAGAAATGCAGAACCCAGACAATTGCATCTTCCAGACCGTCCGGCATCCAGGCGAACCATTGATGCAGCACGTTGTCGTTGATCTTGGAGAAGATGTTCTCGAAATACTTGATGAAGCCCGCGCCCAGCACCGGCCCCATCAGGGTTCCGGCACCGCCGAGGATGGTCATCAGCACCACCGTGCCGCTTTCCGTCCACTGCATGCGCTCCGCACCGGCCAGTGGGTCCATCGCCGCCAGCAGGCCACCGGCCAGCCCGGCATACATGCCGGAAATCACGAAGGCTGCCAGCGTATAGGGCCTTGAATGCACGCCGGTATAGTTCAGGCGGTTCTGGTTGGTCTTGATCGCGCGCAGCATCAACCCGAACGGCGAGCGGAAGATGCGCAGCGACAGATAGAAGGCCAGGATCGCGATCACGGCACAGAAGTAGTAGCCGTTGTTGAAGGTGAACTGCCAGTCGCCGAATTGCGGCGTCCAGAAGTTTTCCCGCATCACGATGCCGAAGAAATGCGGGCTGCTCGGCTCGGTCGCGCCCAGCAGAACCTGCGGGTCGTTGCCGTAAACCTGAAGCCCGGTTTCGCCATTGGTGATGGTGGTGCCCACGAAACGACCGAACAGGTCTGAATACGAGATCACGAACATCATCTGCGCGAAGGCCAGTGTCAGGATCGAGAAGTAGATGCCCGAGCGGCGAAGCGAGATGAAGCCGATGCCAAGCGCGACGATGCCCGACACGACCACCGCCAGCGGCAGGCCCCAGATCACGTTGTAATCCAAAAGCTTGTACATCCAGACCACGGCGTAAGAGCCGATGCCCAGGAAGGCGGCGTGGCCGAAGGACAGGTAGCCTGTCAGTCCGAACAGGATGTTGAAGCCGATGGCGAAGATGCCGAAGATGGCGAAGCGCTGCATCAGGTCAGGATAACCGGCGTTGAACTGCGCCATGCCGGACCCTTCGGGGAAGGGTTGCAGCAGGACCGGCGTTGCCAGGGTCAAAAAGATGACGATCAGCAGGAAGCGGGAGTCTTTTTCGTTGAGGCCCAGGATTTTCATGTCTTATTCCTCCATCACGCCTTTGCGCCCCATCAGGCCACGCGGACGCGTCAGCAGGATGATGATGGCGACGAGGTAGATGATGATCTGGTCAATGCCCGGGATGATGTCCTTGAAGACGTTCATCGAGGCGAAACTTTCAAGGATGCCCAGCAGGAAGCCCGCGGCCACCGCGCCTTCCAGCGAGCCCATGCCGCCAACCACGACGACAACGAAGCTCAGCACCAGGAAATCCATGCCCATATGGTAATTGGGCGAGTTGATCGGTGTGTACATCACCCCGGCCAGGCCTGCCACGGCGGCGGCGACACCGAACATGATGGTGAAGCGGCGGTCGATATTGATGCCGAGGATGCCGACGGTTTCGCGGTCGGCCATGCCGGCCCGCACCACCATGCCGAAGGTGGTGAAACGCAGGAACGAGAACACCGCGACGATGACGACGCCGGAAAACAGGAAGTAGATCAGCCGCCAATACGGGTAGATGATGGCGTTTTCGGGAAATCCGACCAGCATTCCGAAGTCGATCGAGCCCTGGAACATGGCCGGTGCCGGGGTGGGGATCGGATTGGCACCGAAGAACGCCTTGACGATCTCCTGCAACACGATGGCCAGACCGAAGGTCACCAGGATCTGGTCGGCATGCGGGCGCTTGTAGAAATGCTTGATCAGGCCACGTTCCATCGCCCAGCCGGCGAACAGCATGATCGGGATCGAGAACAGGATTGCCAGCGGCACCGCCCAGTCGATGATCGCGGCACCGATTTCGGTTCCGAACCAGCTTTCGACATAGGCGGTCTTGATCTTCGCCGGATTGCCCAGGAAATCGAGCTTGGTCGGGTCGATGGTTTCAAAGCTGATATTCAGGATCTGGCTCAGGCCGACGGCGCAGAAGGCACCGATCATGAAGATCGCGCCATGCGCGAAGTTGACCACGCCGAGCGTGCCGAAGATCAGGGTCAGGCCAAGCGCGATCAGCGCATAGGCGCTGCCCTTGTCCAGACCGTTCAGGATTTGCAGAAGGATTGCGTCCATCATTCCCACCCGTGATTCATGGAAGATTGCCGGCGTTCATCATGCCGGAAGTCCGGCCCCGCATCCAACCGGGGAGGTTTCGGATGCGGGGCCGGTGAGAACCCCTAGGCGGGGAACCTTGCGGTCTTATGCACCGGGGTTGCACTGACCCAGATCGCCACCGGCGAACATCGGGTGATCCGGAGCGTACTCGACCTGCGCGCGCGGCGTGACTTCCACGATTTCCAGCGCGTCGTACTCGTTCTCGGCGTCTTTCTTGCCCTGCATGACCAGCACGTCCTTGAAGCACTGGTGATCGGCGGCGCGATAGAGCGTCGGGCCGTTGCCGAGGCCATCGAACTCAAAGCCCTCAAGGGCTTCGACGATGCCACAGGGGTTGAACGTGCCGGCACGCTCGGCAGCATCTGCATAGAGCAGGGTCTGCGCGTAGACGGTCTGCGCGGCGTTCGACGGCGGGAAGCCGTACTTGGTGCCGAACGACTTGACGAATGCCTTGGTGCCTTCGTCCTGCAGTTTCCACGACCAGTTGGTCGAGCCGAACACGCCTTCGATATTCTTGCCGGCACCCTTTGCCATCAGCTCGGAGTAAAGCGGCACGACGATCTCGAACTGCTTGCCGTTGACCATCTTGTCGCGCAGGCCGAACTGAACCGCCTGGGTCAGCGAGTTGACCATGTTCCCGCCGTAATGGTTCAGAACCAGCACATCGGCACCCGAATTCAGAACCGGAGCGATATAGGACGAGAAGTCGGTCGAAGCCAGCGGCGTCAGCACGTTGTTGACGGTCTGCCAGCCGATGCCTTCGGTCGCGGCCTGGATCGACGCCTGCTGCGTCCAGCCCCAGGTGTAGTCGGCGGTCAGGTGATAGGCCTTGCGGTCGGAACCGTAAGCATTGTTCAGCACCGGTGCCAGCGCGGCACCCGACATGTAGGCGTTGAAGAAGTGACGGAAACCGTTCGCCTTCTTGTCCTTGCCGGTGGTGTCGTTGGAATGCGTCAGGCCGGCCATGAAGATGACGCCGGCTTCCTGGCAGAGGCCCTGTACAGCCACCGCCACGCCCGAGGACGAACCGCCGGTGATCATGATCGCGCCGTCTTTTTCGATCATCGACTTGGCCGATGCGCGGGCCGCGTCCGATTTGGTCTGGGTGTCGCCGGTCACATAGGCGACCTTCTTGCCCAGGATGCCGTTGCCCTTCAGCGCCTTGGACGAGAAGGTGTTCATCGCACCGCCATCGCCTTCGCCGTTCAGATGCTCGACCGCCAGGAGATAGGCACGCAGCTCGTCGGCGCCTTCTTCAGCATAGGGGCCGGTCTGCGGAACGTTGAAGCCGAGGGTAACGGTACCGCCCGTCGGTTCGTTGGTATAGGCGCTCGCGGCACCGGTAAACACCATCGGCATCGCCAGGCCGGCGCCGGCAACGGCTCCGGTCTGCAACAGGCGCCGACGGGTGGGGTGAATAATAGACATGAATTTCCTCCCATTCGTGTCACGTGTAAGACCGGCACGGGTCTGCGCCGGTCGGGCCAGGTAATTGGCTGGTCACATAATTTCAATTTCTGTGTAAACAAAGCAACAAATTATTGTTGTGAAACGAAAAGTTAGTAAATAATTCAACATTTGGATTGCTGCTGGTGTAAATAACTTTACAATGCACTGCACAGAGGCCTGTATTTCCTTAAGGAATCTGACGGAGGGTAAAGTGGCGCGAACGCTGGTCGGCTCCCGTATTCGTGAACGGCGCGAGGCGCGCGGCCTGCGACAGGCCGAACTTGCCCGCATGGCCGGTATATCGCCATCCTATCTGAACCTGATCGAACATAACCGCCGGGGAATCGCCGGTCGGGTGCTGATTGCGCTGGCGGGGGCTTTGGACAGTGATGTCGCCGAATTGCGCGAAGGCGCGGACCGCGATCTGCAATCGGCCCTGCGCAGTGCCGCCACCGACGACAGCGCGGGCGCTGAACTTGACCGGCTGGACGAACTGATAGGCCGGTTTCCGGGCTGGGCCCGGCTGATCGGCGCGCAACAACGCCGGCTGGATCGCCTGGAACACGGGCTGGAAGCGCTGAGCGATCAGCTGGCGCATGATCCGTTCCTGGCGGAATCCCTGCATGAAATGTTGTCGAGCGTCACCGCCATTCATGCCACCGCCGGCATCCTCGTGCAGGCCGGTGCGATGGAGCCGCTGCAACAGCGCCGTTTTCAGGCCAATATCCACGAGGAAAGCAGCCGCCTGTCGGACCTGTCGCGCGCGATGGTCAACCATTTCGATCAATTGTCCGAAGGCGGCCATGCCGCGGCTACCCCGCTGGACGAGGTCGAGGCATTCCTGAGCCGTCACGGTTTCCATTTTCCCGATCTCGAAACCGCCGATGCTGATGCGGTGGCGGAACTGGTCGCACAGGCCGATGACCTGCAATCGCAGTCGGGCCGCCATCTGGCCGCTGAAGTGCTGGCGCAATATCACCGCGATGCCCGCCAGATGCCATTGGCGGATTTCGTTCCGGCAGCCCGGGATTGCGATTTCGTCACCGGCCTGCTGGCACGCCGCTTCGGGGTGCCGGTGGATTCGATATTTCGACGCCTCGCATTTCTGCCGTCAACCGAAGGTCTGCCGGAATTCGGGCTGATCGCCTGCGATGGCACCGGCGCGGTAACCCTGCGCAAGCCGCTGCCGGGCTTCGCGCTGCCGCGTTACGGGGCTGCCTGTGCGCTCTGGCCGTTGTACCAGGCGCTGAATCAGCCGCATGTCGCGGTTGCGGCATTGCTGGAAACGCCCGACGAGCGGCAGTTTTCGGCCGAAGCGCTGGCAACCTACGGGGTGCCGGGGGCAACCGGCGCACCGGTTGCCATCCGCTCGACCATGCTGTTCCGGCCGGCCCGAAGGGATGCCGATGCGGCGCTGGTCGCCGGCAAACGGGCGGTTGGCCTGTCATGCCGAATCTGCCCGCGCGTCGAATGCGAAGCGCGGCGCGAGCCGTCGATCCACAACTGACAGCCATTGCACGCTGGCGGGGCGACGCCTTGTCTCTTGCCAAACCGCCGGGAAACCGCACATGATGCGCCGAACATTTTGGGGGGAGCGGATGGGCAAGCATGTCCTGCTGATCGAGGACGAGCCGAACATTATCGAGGCGATATCCTTTCTGTTGCAGCAGGACGGCTGGAAGGTTTCGACCCATTCCGATAGTTCGGGCGCGGTCGACGCGGTACTGAACATCGGCCCGGATCTGGTGATCCTGGATGTGATGCTGCCCGGGCGCAGCGGCTTTGACGTGTTGCAGGACCTGCGCCGCGCCAGCCAGACCGAAAAACTGCCGATCCTGATGCTGACCGCCAAGGGACAGGCCCGAGACCGGGCCGAGGCGATGTCGCTCGGGGCCAGTCATTTCATGACCAAGCCGTTTTCCAACCGTGACATGCTGGCCGCCGTGCGAGAGCTTGCGACATGAGCGACCCGTCCGGCCCGCAATTCCTGGATGTCCGCAGTTACCGGCGCAAGCGTATTGTCGATGCCGCCAAATTGCTGCCGGTGATCGGTTCGATCGGGCTTGTCGCGCCTGTTCCGTTCTTCTTCGCCAGTATCGGAGAAACCGGTCAGGTGGTGCCGCTGGCCCTGTATTTCTTCGGGCTGTGGCTGGTGCTGATCGTGCTGGCGTTCGTATTGTCACGCATATTGCTGGGTGATCCGGCGGCGGACGAGTAATGCTGTCCTTCAACATCCTGATTCTGGTGGCGACGCTTTACGTCTGCTTTCTGTTCGCGGTCGCGTTCATGGCCGACCGGCGGGCGCGGCGCGGCCGGCTGGGGTGGTTGCGCTCGCCTGTGGTCTACACGCTGTCGCTGTCGATCTATACCACGGCCTGGACGTTTTATGGCGCGGTCGGCTCGGCGGTGCGCAACGGGCTGGAATTTCTGGCGATCTATCTCGGCCCGACGCTGGTTTTCGTCGGCTGGTGGTGGTTCCTGCGCAAGCTGGTGCGGATCGGGCGAACGCACCGGATCACCTCGATCGCCGATCTTCTGTCCTCGCGCTATGGCAAGAGCGCGTTTCTGGCGGTGATCGTGACAATGCTGGCGGTGTTTGCCTCCACACCCTACATCGCGCTGCAACTGCAATCGGTAGCGCTCAGCTTTTCGGTCTTTGCCGAAGCATCGGGCGGCGAGGGCGGTCCGTCGCTGAACACCACCGCCTTGTGGGTGGCGGCGGGGCTGGCGCTGTTCACCATCCTGTTCGGCACCAGAACGCTGGATTCCAACGAACAGCATCACGGCGTCGTCACCGCCATCGCGGTCGAGGCGGTGGTGAAGCTGGTGGCGCTGTTGACCGTGGGGGCCTTCGTGGTCTGGGGGGTGGCGTCGGGTCCGGCGGATATACTTGAGCGGATCGCGGCGGCCGATATCAGCGTCAAGAGCGCCAGTGGCAGCCGTTGGGTAACGTTGATGGTGCTGTCGGCGGCGGCCATCGTCTGCCTGCCGCGGATGTTTCAGGTGACGGTGGTGGAAAACTCCGACGAACGCCACCTGGCCACCGCAAGCTGGGCCTTCCCGCTCTATCTGTTCCTGATGAGCCTGTTCGTGCTGCCCATCGCGGTGATGGGGCTGGCCGAGATGCCGGCGGGATCGAACCCCGATCTTTATGTGCTGACATTGCCGATCTTTCACGATCAGGAAGCGCTGGCGATGCTGGCCTTTCTGGGCGGGTTTTCATCCGCCACCTCGATGGTGATCGTGGCGGCGATTGCGCTGGCGACGATGGTGTCGAACCATGTGGTGATGCCGGTCTGGCTCTATTTCAGCCATACCAGCGTCAAGCTGTCGGGCGATGTGCGCAACGTGCTGATGGTGTCGCGCCGTATCAGCATCGCCGCCATTCTGGCGCTGGGATACGGCTATTTCCGCTTCACGGGCGGCTCGGGTGCATTGGCCTCCATCGGGTTGATCGCATTCACCGGTGTTGCCCAGGTCCTGCCCGCGCTGCTGGGCGGCTTGTTCTGGCGCGGGGCGACACGGCGCGGTGCGGTGGCGTCGCTGCTGGCGGGGGCGTTCCTGTGGGCCTATACGCTGTTTCTGCCCAGCTTCGAGGGGAGCTGGCTGATGCCCCTGTCGGTGATCGAACACGGCGCCTTCGGCCTGGATTACCTGCGCCCGCGCGCCCTGTTCGGCGCGGCGGAAAGCGATCCGCTGGTGCATGCCCTGATCTGGAGCCTCGGCGTCAATGCGCTGATCTTCGTGACCGTGTCGCTGCTGACCTTCCCGGCCCCGCTGGAACGCACGCAGGGTCTGCAATTCGTCAATGTGTTTCAGCATTCCTCGGGCCGGGGGGCACCCGCCTCGATGGCGGTGGCCTCGGACGACCTTCTGATCCTGGCGCAGCGGATCGTCGGCAGCGAAACCGCCGTGGCGCTGTTTCGCGCCGCCGCCCGTGAACAAGGCAAGAGCGGCGGCATGCCGGATCCGACGCGCGAATTCGTCGAACGCCTCGAACGCGAACTGGCGGGTACGGTGGGCGCGGCGACAGCGCATGCGATGGTCGGGCAGTTGACTGGCGGCGCAACGGTTTCGGTCGAGGATCTGCTGGCGGTGGCCGAGGAAACCGCGCAGATCATGGAGCATTCGGTGCAACTGGAAGCGCAGAGCCGCGAACTCAGCCGCACCGCACGCGAATTGCAGCGCGCCAATGAAAAGCTGACTGCGCTCAGCATCCAGAAAGACAGCTTTCTCAGCCAGATCAGCCATGAATTGCGCACGCCGATGACCTCGATCCGGTCTTTCGCGGAAATCCTGCGCGAAAGCGACGATCTGAGTCCGGAACAGGCCAAACGCTATTCGTCGATCATCCTTGAGGAAAGCATCCGGCTGACGCGCCTGCTGGATGAAATACTCGACCTGAGCGTGCTTGAAAGCAAACAGGTGGTGATGAAGACGGAATCCGGCAATTTGTCGGCGATCATTGACCGGGCGATCCTGGCTGCAACGGTCGCTGCGACGCCGGACGGAAAACGGCCCCTGCTGATCGAACGCGACCAGAGTGCTGAAGATATGAGTATCGTTTGCGATCTGGATCGTCTGGCGCAGGTATTCATCAACCTGATTTCAAATGCCCGCAAGTATTGCGATGCCGAGGAACCGGCGCTGCGCATCAAGGCCAGCCGCGACAAGACAATGACGGTAGTCGATTTCATTGACAACGGCACCGGCATTGCCGAACAGCACCGCGATATCGTGTTCGAGAAGTTTTCCCGCCTGACGGACGCATCCGCCGCAGGCAGCGCCGGGCTGGGCCTGGCGATCAGCCGTGAAATCATGCGCAATCTCGGCGGTTCCATCGAATTGTTGCGCAGTTCGAGCGGCGTTGCGTTCCGGGTGGCATTTCCCACCGCCCAACCTTCCGCTGCTAACAGTTTGTAAAGCCGCGATTCCCTAATATGGCGGGCAGGCGGGCCGGGTTCCGGGCCGGTGCAGCGATACGGGCAAGGCGGGCGCAATGAACTCCGGCGAAAACATCATCCGCAGGAAGACCGCCGCCACTGGGGACGGCGCGGCACCGCCTGCGGGCCTGTTCAGGGCACTTGAAACGGCACTGGGCAAGGTCGCGCGCGAAATGTTCGACGTGGATGCCGCATTCGAGGCAGCGGCACCGGGCGATGGCGATCTGGCATCGCTGCTGCAATCGGTGCCACAGCCGGGGCTGCTGATGGTGCTTGACGCGGCTGGCAAGGCAGGCGGGCTGATCTGCCTTGATCCGCTGATGGTCAATGCGATGGTCGAACTGATGACCGGGGCAGGCCCGAAACAGGTCTATCGCACGCCAAGGGTGCCGACGCTGATCGACGCCGCCCTGTGCCGGGATTTTGTCGCGGCGCTGGGGCGTCAACTGGCCATCGAATCGCAGATATTGCCTGACTCTCCGCAGGTGCCTGCCTTGTCGCTGAAAGGGCACGAAACCGATGCCGCCCGGCTGTCCTATGGCCTGGCACAAGGGCGTTATGGCCTGTTTTCCGGCAAGGTGACGTTTCAGGGCGGCATCCGGGGGGGCGAGATTCATCTGGCGCTGCCGCTGGCAATGCTCGGCACCGCCAGGGCGGCCATGCCGGGCGGGCAATGGGCGGCGGCGATGTCGGCGGCAGTAACGGGGGCACCCTTTGCCATGCGTGCGGTGCTGGACCGCGTGGCGATGCCGATTGGCCAGGCACTGGATCTGAAGGCCGGCGATCTGGTGCCGGTTCCGGCCTCGGCCCTGTCCGACCTGACGCTGGAATCCATCAGCGGCGAGGTTCTGTTCCGCGGCCGACTGGGGCAGAAGGATGGCCGCAAGGCGGTTTGCCTGACGCTCAACTGCCTGACCGACAAGCAAGAACAACAGCCGAAAGAGGCTGTGCCGAAATTGCTGCCGGATGCAGGGGGCGAGGCAGGACCGGATGGCGATGCCTGCTGACGCTGCCAGTACAGGCGGCGATCATTCCTCTTCGGTGATCAGGGTGATCTCGCCGCTGGCTTCCAGATCGCGGATGGCCGAAATGATCCGGTTCATCGCCCGGTCGGCATCCTTGACCTTCACCTCGCCGGTTTCGCGCATTTCGTCGGCGAGTTGCTCGGCCAGCCGCTTGGACAGGTTGGCGAACAGGAAATCGACCACCTCCTTGTCGTCGCCCCGCGCCCCGGCCAGCGCGGTGACCAGGGTTTCATTGTCGATCGCACGCACGATCTTCGGCACATCCTTGACCTCCACCCGGTCGGGAATGTCGGCGAATGTGAACATGATCCGGCGCATCCGCTCGGCCAGATCGGCATCGGCGGTTTCCAGTGCATCGAGCAAACCTTCGCGTGCAGCGGCGGGCACGAAGTTCAGGATATTGCCGACCCGTGCCACCGGATCGCCGGGCAATGCGCCCTGATCGGCGTTGCGGTCAATCGCGGCGGCAATGGCCGCGCCGATCCCGGCCAGGCCGGCGGCGTCAATGCGCCCGCCCTGTGCCGCGGCCAGCGCGGCGGTGCGGGCAAGGTCCGGGTCCAGATTGTGCAAAAGCTCGGCGGCCTTGCCGCTGGACAGGCGCGACAATACCACCGCCAGCGTCGGCGGGGTTTCCCCGGCCAGGGCAGCAGCAAGATCGGCGGGTTCCATCGCCTCGATCCGGCTCCAGGGATCGGCGGGGCCGTCGGATTGCGCGGGCTGGTCGAAGGCGGCGGCGGCGATGGGATCCAGATGGCTGCGCATCAGGTCAAGCGCGCCGGGCAGGCCCGCCGGGAAATAGAGCGACAGGCTGTCAAACTCGGCCAGAAACTCGCGGATGATGTGTTCGGTGGTGGCGGCGTCGATGAAGCGAAGGCGGCTCATGGCGTGGATCAGGCGGGTCTGGTGACGCGCCTCAAGCCCGCGCAGCGGTGCCCCGCCGGATTGGCCCAGCAGCAACCGCACGATCACCGCCGCCTTCAGATCGCGGGTCAGCACCGCGGGCTGTCTGGCAGGTTTTGCCGCCAGCTTGGGTGCTTTGCGTTGCACCGGCACCGGCAATCGGTTTCCGGAAGGTTCCGAAAACGTATCAAGAATTTCCGCCGACCCGAGCGGTGCCAAGGCATTCGCCACGATGCTTCCCCTTGCTCCAACCATTCCCCGGCGACCAGATTGCGCGTCAGGACTTAACATCACCTTTACGCGCCTGGGTGGTAGGCGGGGGAAACCGGTTGCGAGGGCGCGGAGCGGGTGACAAACTACGGCAAATGCGTATCAAATCGAAACTCCCGGACGCGGCCAGCCCTCCGCGATTGCACCGATGAACCGGGGTTCGCGCCTGCCTGGCCCGCCGGTTCTGAAGGTTTCGGGCGATATGGGTATCCTGATCGAGTTTGGCGCGACCTATGATCCGGTCATCAACAATGCGGTGACCGCCTTTGACGCCGCATTGAACGCCGATCTGCCCCTGGGCGTGATCGAAACCGTGCCGAGTTTCCGCTCGGTTCTGGTGCGGTTCGATCCCGGCATTCTGGCGTTCGAGCGGTTGCACCGGTTGATGGCGGACCTGGCGGCCAGCCGTGACTGGTATCGCGCGCCACCCGCCGCCAGCCGTCGGGTCTGGGACCTGCCGGTGGTCTATGGCGGGGAACATGGCCCCGATCTGGCCGAGGTGGGCGATCTGATGGGGCTTGGCGCGGATGCGGTAGCCAAGGCGCATGCCGGGGCGGTTCTGAGGGTGGCGATGCTGGGGTTTTCGCCGGGCCTGGCCTATCTCGGGCAATTGCCCGAAGCCTGGGATTTCCCGCGCCGCACCACAATTGCGCCGCGCGTACCGGCAGGCGCGATCCTGGTGGCGGTGCGCCAGAGTGTGCTGCCGGGTACCGATATTCCGACCGGCTGGCGCTGGATCGGGCAGACGCCGTTTCGCAGCTTCGATGTGAATGCCGCTCAGCCGTTTCGCCTGACCCCGGGCGATGAGGTGCGGTTTCACGCGATCGACGCCGCCGGGTTCGCCCGCTTCGACAATGCCGCGTTCCTGAAAGGTCAGGGGCTGTGAGCGGGCTTGAAATCCTGTCGGTCGCACCAACGACAACCGTGCAGGATCGCGGCAGGAGCGGCTTCCTGCGCTATGGCGTGACTGGCGGCGGGGCGATGGATGTGTTCGCGCTGGCCGAAGGGCAGGCTCTGCTCGGCAATGATGCGGATGCGGCGGCGCTGGAATTTGCCGCTTTTGGCGGGCGGTTCCGGGCGAAAGGTGGTTTCTGGGTGGCGACCTCGGGGGCGGAGATGGCGCTGGCGGTGAATGGCGCAGCGATGGGCTGGCGGCGCAGCTTCCGGCTGGAGGATGGCGATATCGTCGATGTTGGTGCGGCGATGCGCGGCGTTTACGGCTACCTGCATGTGACGGGCGGCCTGCAGACGGAGGTGGTGCTGGGGTCACGCGCCACCCATTTGCGGGCGGGGTTCGGCCATGTGCCCAGTGCGGGCGATTTGCTGGCGGTTGGCAAGGCGGACCGCGAGGCCAGCGCATGGGTCCTGCCCGAGCCGGCCTACTTTCAGCAATCCACGCTCCGCTTGATGTGGGGGCCGCAATCGGAATATTTCACCAAGGCCGAACGCGACCGTTTTGCCGCCGCGAATTTCATCATCCGCCCCGAACGGGACCGCATGGGAATCCGGGTACAGCCCGATTGCGGGCCGGTCCATGCCGATGCCGGGCTGACCATTGCCTCGGACGCGATCAACCTTGGCGATATCCAGATCACCGGCGACGGCACCCCGGCGATCCTGCTGGCGGATCGCGGCCCGTCTGGGGGCTATCCGCGCATCGCCACGCTGGCAACGGCGGATATCCCGGCGCTGGCGCAGATGCAGGTGGGTGCCAAATTCAGGCTGGAGGTGGTCACGCGCGAACAGGCGGTCGCCTTGCTGGCGGCGTTTCGCGAGCGGATCAGGGCCTTGCCCGGGCAGATGGCACCGGCCTTGCGCGATCCGCGCGACATGGGCGACTTGTTGTCGTACAATCTGATCGGCGGGGTGATGCGCGGGGATGAGCATGATGAAGATTGATCTCAATGCCGATCTTGGCGAAAGTTTCGGGCCCTGGAAGATGGGCCGCGACGACGAGATGCTGGATATCGTGACCTCGGCCAATATCGCCTGCGGCTTTCACGCGGGCGATCCCAGCGAGATGGCGCGGATCGTCGGGATATGCGCAAAGCGCAATGTCGGGATCGGGGCGCATCCGGGTTTTGACGATCTGCGCGGTTTCGGGCGGCGCCGGATCACCGGCAATTCCGCGGATGAACTGGCGGCGATGATCCTGTACCAGATCGGTGCGTTGCAGGGCATTGCGCGGGCCGGTGGCACGGAGGTGGGGCATGTGAAGCTGCACGGGGCCTTGTCGAACATGTGCATGCGCGAGCGCTGGATGGCGGATGCCTTTGCGGGCGCGGTGCGGCAATTATCGCCGGACCTTGTGATCATGGCGGTGGCGGAAACCGAGTTGCAGCGCGCGGCCGAGGCTGTCGGCGGGCCTTTGGTGGCGGAAATCTTTGCCGACCGCACCTATGAAGATGATGGCACGCTGCGCTCGCGCCAATTGCCCGGTGCGGTGATCCACGATGCCGATGCCGCCGCCGAACATGTGCTGCGGATGGTTGGGGAACAGGCGATTACCTCGATCAACGGGGTGAAGATCCCGGTGCGTCCTCAGACCATCTGCGTGCATGGCGACAACCCGCAAGCGGTGCGGCTGGCAGCGCGGGTGCGCGAGCGGCTGGAACAGGCGGGGATTGCGGTGGAACGGTTCTGACTGACCGATCCGTCACAAAAAAGCCGCGCCCGGATGCCCCGGACGCGGCCCTGTCTGTCTGGTGATCCCGGATCGGGGATCAGGCTTCGTCGTTGCCTTCCGGTACGATGACGAGGCTGTCATCGTCGGCGGCGGCGCTGCCGATATCGTCGAACAATTCGGCGATCTCGAATTCCGCTGCCGCCTCGGCCTCGGCGGCCAGGTCCTGGATCGACTTGCCGGAGGCCTGCAATGCGGCCTCGTCAGCCGAACGGGCGACGTTGATCTCGATCCGGCAGCGAACCTCGGGATGCAGCACGACGGTTACGTCATGCAGGCCCAGATCCTTGATCGGACGGTTCAGAACGATCTGTTTCTTGTCCACCGTGAAGCCGCCTGTCGTGGCCGCTTCGGCGGCGTCACGCGCGGTGACCGAGCCGTAGAGCGCCCCGGAATCGGAGGCCGAACGAATCACGATGAATTGCTGGGCGTCCAGTTTGGCGGCGACCGCTTCGGCCTCGCCCCTGGCTTCGAGGTTCTGCGCCTCAAGCTGGGCTTTCTGGTTCTCGAAGGTTTTCAGATTGGCCGCGGTGGCGCGCAGGGCCTTGCCCTGGGGCAGAAGGAAATTGCGACCGTAGCCTTGCTTGACGGACACGACATCGCCCATCTGGCCCAGCTTGGCCACACGTTCAAGAAGGATGACTTCCATTTCGGTTCTCCTTACTTCACAGCATAGGGCAGCAGGGCGAGGAAGCGGGCGCGCTTGATCGCACGGGCCAGTTCACGCTGCTTCTTGGACGACACGGCGGTGATGCGCGAGGGCACGATCTTGCCGCGCTCGGAAATGTAGCGCTGCAGCAGCTTGGTGTCCTTGTAATCGATCGTCGGCGCGTTGTCGCCGGTGAACGGGCAGGACTTGCGGCGGCGGAAAAACGGTTTGTTGGCCATGATTTAGGTTCCTTTCCGATCAATCGCGGCGCGGGCCGCGGGGGCCGCGTTCGTCGCGCGAATTCTTGGCCTGAACGACAACCGAGGGGCCTTCCTCGTGCTTGTCGACGCGGATTGTCAGAACCCGCATCACGTCGTCGTGCAGCCGCATCAGGCGTTCCATTTCCTGCACCGCCGGTGCCGGGGCATCGGTTTTCAGGAAGGCGTAATGCCCCTTGCGGTTCTTGTTGATCTTGTAGGCCATGGTTTTCAGACCCCAGTATTCACTGTCCAGGATCTTGCCGCCGTTATCCGAAAGGATCGCACCGAAATGTTCGATCAGCCCTTCGGCCTGCGTGTTGGACAGGTCCTGGCGGGCGATCATGACATGCTCGTAGAGCGCCATTGTCGTTTCCTTTATCAAGCGTGCTTCAAAATGCGGCCATGATCTTCCGCCGACCGCATACGAGAGGCATCCGCGTCAATCGAACTGGCGGAAGATGGCGCGTTATAGCGGGCTGGCCCGCCATTGCAAGGCCAATCCCCGTGGCATGGTCGGGGGCGATGCGGACTGTGCCCGGTGGCCGCCAGTGTTTCAGTATTAGCGCTGCATTGTTTCCTGTTTGCGCGGCGATGCCTTTTCTTTGCCCGATTCTCGTCACCCCGTCGCCCCGCCTGACCGGGATAAACGCAACCATGAGTGTCAACAGGGGCAGAGTGCGTGCTCCGCATGGTTATCACGGCGTTCAGGAAGGACACGAGATGAGTTGGATCAGGTTTGTCGAAGACGAAGACGGCGCAGTTGCGGTGGACATGGTGCCGATCATGGGCGCGGTCATTACGCTTGGCCTGGCCACGACCGGTGTTATCAGCAGCGGTCTGGATAATTCCACCCAGGATATCCGTGATCATCTGGCCGGCATTGAACTGGCGCAGGGCTTCGGTGACGGCAATGACGACGATGGCGGCTGGGGCGGCGGCGGCGATGATGACGGCGACGACGGCGACGACGGCGACGACGGCGACGACGGTGACGACGGCGATGACGGTGATGACGGCGACGGCGGCTCGGGCGATGGCGGTGACGGCGGCGGCGGCGATGACGGCGATGACGGCGGCGATGACGGCGGCGACGATGGCGGGTCCGGCGGCGGATCGAGCGGCAACGGTTCGGGCGGTGGCTCGGGCTCGGGCGGCGGTTCCGGATCGGGCGGTGGTTCTGGCGGCGGGTCCAGCGGCAATGGCTCTGGCGGCGGCTCGGGTTCCGGCGGTGGCTCGGGTTCGGGCGGCGG
>JAIOJF010000002.1 GCA_019911965.1 Paracoccaceae bacterium
GTAGGGGGTGGGTCCGGCGGGGGCAAGCCCCGCTAGGGTGCGCATTCATCGCGCACCGTGCGGCGGTTGGGGGTGGTGCGCCATGAATGCGCACCCTACGGCAAGTCTGCCAACTTCCCCCACAAATCATACTCTCCCGCCTCGTCCACCTCAACCGTCACGATATCGCCCGCGCGCAACCCCTCAAACCCCTCGTCAATGAACAGGTTGCCGTCGATCTCGGGCGCGTCGGCCCTGGTTCGGCAGACCGCGCCGTCCTCATCCACGGCATCAACGATCACCTCCAGCCGCGACCCTACCTTCGCCGCCAGCCTGGCCTCGGATATCGCCTGCGCCTTTTCCATGAACCGCCCGTAGCGTTCGGCCTTCACCGCGTCCGGCACATGGTCCGGCAATGCGTTCGAGCGGGCACCGGCGACGTTTTCGTATTGAAAACAGCCGACGCGGTCCAATTGCGCCTCGTCCAGCCAGTCCAGCAGATGCTGGAACTCGGCCTCGGTCTCGCCGGGATAGCCAACGATGAAAGTCGAGCGCAGCGTGATGTCCGGGCAGATGCCGCGCCAGCTTGCGATCTCGTCCAGCGTGCGGGCCGACGCTGCGGGCCGCGCCATGCGTTTCAGCACATCCGGGTGCGAATGCTGGAACGGGATATCCAGATAGGGCAGGATCAGGCCATCCGCCATCAGCGGGATCAGCTCGCGCACATGCGGATAGGGATAGACATAGTGCAGCCGCACCCATGCCCCCAGCGCACCAAGATCACGCGCGAGGCTGAGGATCGGGGCCTTCTCGCCCCGCCCATCCCAATCAGTGCCATAAGCCGAGGTGTCCTGGCTGATCACCAGCAATTCCCGTACGCCGTTCGCCACCAGTTTCTCCGCCTCGCGCAGGATCGCGGCGGCGGGGCGGCTTTGCAGGCGGCCGCGCATGTCGGGGATGATGCAGAAGCGGCATTTGTGGTTACAGCCCTCGGAAATCTTCAGATAGCTGTAATGGCGCGGCGTCAGGCGGATACCGGCGGCGGGCAGCAGATCGACGAAGGGATCGGGACTGGGCGGTACTGCCTTGTGCACCGCGTCCAGCACCTGTTCGTATTGATGCGGCCCGGTGACGGCCAGAACCTTGGGATGCGCGCCGGTGATATAGTCAGGCTCGGCCCCCAGGCAGCCGGTCACGATCACCCGGCCATTTTCCGCCAGCGCCTCGCCGATCGCCTCAAGGCTTTCGGCCTTGGCGGAATCAAGGAAACCACAGGTATTGACGATCACCGCATCCGCCCCCTTGTAATCCGGCGAGATGCCGTAGCCTTCGGCGCTCAGGCGCGTCAGGATACGTTCGGAATCAACCAGCGCCTTGGGACAGCCCAGCGAGACCATGCCGATGGTCGGCTGGCCAGGGCGCGGCGTGTCGGTGATGCGGGCCTTGGGGGCAAGGTCGGGGCGGAGGATTGGCGGGTTCTGGCTCATGGCTGGCATATAGACTGCGGCATTGATGCTGGAAAGGGGCCAGTGGATCAGAGCCGGGCGGCCAGATCAACCAGATCATCGGCCACCAGCGTCCAGTCGCCGGACGGCGCAAGATCGCTGGTCTGGCCTGCGCCGTGCTCGACAGGTCGGCAGATGAAGGCGGTTTGCAGGCCCAGAGCGGCGGCGGCCTCCAGATCGCCGTTATGGGCGGCGACCATCATCACCTGGTCCGGGCGCAGGCGCAGCGCCGCGCAGGCGGCCTGATAGACCGAAGGATGCGGCTTGTAGTTGTGCGCAATTTCCGCCCCGAGGATCGCATCCCAATGCAACCCGGCATGCCGCGCCAGCCGCGCCATCAGTGCGACCGAACCGTTCGAGCACGGGGCCACCAGCGCCACCTGCCGGATCGCGGCAAGCCCTGCCACTACATCCGCCCAGGGATCGAGCCGCTCCCAGGCGGTGGCAAGGGCACGACACTCGGCAGCGTCGAACCGGTGGTCCAGCCCGAGGCGTGCCAGCACCGTTTGCAGGTTTTCCAGATGCAGATCGTCCAGCGCCACATAGTCGCGCCGACCGGCCCGAACCGGTGCCATCGAGGGGTCGTATTCCGCCCGCCAACGATCGGCGAACAGATGCGGATCGGCGTCAATCCCCTTGGCGCGAAAGGCCGCACCAACTTCGCGTGCCACCGATCCCCGCCAATCGACCAGTGTGCCGAACACATCGAAGATCAGGGCCGCCGGGCGCATGGGTGCCTTAACCGGCGATCAGGCCCAACTGCTCCAGCTTCAGGATCACCTGATGGGCGCAGTTATCGACATCCGAGCTTTCGGTCTCGATCCTGAGTTCAGGGTTTTCCGGCACATCGTAGGGGTCGGAAATGCCGGTGAATTCCTTGATCTTGCCTTCGCGCGCCAGCTTGTAGAGGCCCTTGCGGTCGCGGCGCTCGCATTCCTCAAGCGAGGTGGCGACATGCACTTCCAGAAAGGCACCATATTGCTCGATCTCTTCGCGCACCGCGCGCCGCGTGGTGGCGTAGGGCGCGATCGGGGCGCAGATGGCAATACCGCCGTTCTTGGTGATCTCGGAAGCGACATAGCCGATGCGGCGGATGTTTAGGTCACGATGCTCCTTGGAAAAGCCAAGCTCGGACGACAGGTTCTTGCGCACCACGTCGCCATCCAGCAGCGTGACCGGGCGGCCCCCCATCTCCATCAGCTTGACCATCAGCGCATTGGCGATGGTCGATTTGCCGGACCCCGACAGGCCGGTGAAAAATACCGTGAAGCCCTGCCTGGACCGTGGCGGACGGGTGCGGCGCAGTTCGGCAACCACCTGCGGGAAAGAGAACCATTCCGGGATTTCCAGCCCCTCGGCCAGCCGGCGGCGCAGTTCGGTGCCGGAAATATCCAGCACGGTCGCCCCTTCCGGCACTTCGGAAATCGGGTAATATTGCGCCTTTTCCTGCACATAGACCATGTGCTTGAAATCGACCATCTCCAGGCCGATCTCGTCCTGATGGGTCTTGAACAAGTCCTGCGCATCATAAGGGCCGTAGAAGTCCTCGCCCTTTGAATTCTTGCCCGGACCGGCGTGATCCCGCCCGACGATGAAATGCGTGCAGCCGTGGTTCTTGCGGATCAGGCCATGCCAGACCGCCTCGCGCGGGCCACCCATGCGCATGGCGAGGTTCAGCAGGCTCATCGTGGTGGTCGAGGAAGGATATTGATCCAACACCGCCTCGTAGCAGCGCACGCGGGTGAAGTGATCGACATCGCCCGGCTTGGTCATGCCGACGACGGGATGGATCAGCAGGTTCGCCTGTGCCTCGCGGGCGGCGCGGAAGGTCAGTTCCTGATGTGCGCGGTGAAGGGGGTTGCGGGTCTGGAACGCCACCACCTTGCGCCAGCCGAGTTTGCGGAACAGAGCGCGCAATTCGTTCGGCGTGTCGCGGCGGGCGCGGAAATCGTAGTGGATCGGCTGTTGCAGGCCGGTGATGGCACCGCCCAGATAGACCGGCCCGGCGACATTATGCAGGTAATTCACCGCCGGATGCGCAATATCGTCGGCTCCGAACACCGCCTCGGCCTCATGCGACTTGTCCGGCGTCCACTTGTCGCTGACCGACAGGATTGCAAGGATCACGCCTTCCTGATCCCTGAGCGCGATATCCTGTCCGGTCTCCACGCCTTCGGCGAACTTCCCGGAGACATCCAGCGTGATCGGCATCGGCCAGAGCGTACCATCCGCCAGCCGCATGTTATCGACCACGTTGTTGTAATCGGCCTCGGTAAGGAAGCCTTTCAGCGGATTGAAGCCGCCATTCATCAAGAGTTCCAGATCGCAGATCTGACGCGGGCTGAGATCCCAGCTTGGCAGATCACCGGCCTCGTGCTTCAGTTTCTGAGCACTGTCGTAGGACACGTAAAGCTCGGGGATCGGGGCGTTGTTCGGGTTCATGCTGAAATCTTTCTGATCGTCGCGGTCTGAATTCGGCCCCCGAATACAGGGGGTCGAATCATCGCGCAACTGCTTTTGGCGCAACCGGGCTATGCGTTGCGTTCAACCGGCGAACAATCCTTCGGGCCGCATCATTCCTGTTCGGCCAACCAGCGTTCGGCATCCAGCGCCGCCATGCAGCCCATGCCGGCACTTGTCACCGCCTGGCGGTAGACGTGATCGGTCAGGTCGCCGGCGGCAAAAACGCCGGGAACCGAGGTCTGCGTGCCGCCCGGCACCACCGTCACATAACCGCCCATGTGGGTTTCCAGGCTGTCCTTGACCAGCTCGCTGGCCGGTGCGTGACCGATGGCGATAAAGACACCCTTGGCCGGGATTTCGCTGATCGCGCCGGTCTTGACGTGCTTCACACGAACCCCGGTCACGCCCAAGGGATCGCTGTCGCCCAGCACCTCGACCAGCGTGTGGTCCCAAAGCGGTTCGATCTTGGGGTTCTTCATCAGCCGGTCGATCAGGATCTTTTCGGCGCGCAGCTCGTCGCGGCGGTGGATCAGCGTCACCTTGGTGGCGAAATTGGTCAGGAACAGCGCCTCTTCCACCGCCGTATTGCCGCCGCCGATCACCACGATCTCCTGTCCGCGATAGAAGAACCCGTCGCAGGTGGCGCAGGCGGACACGCCGAAGCCCTTGAACTTCTCCTCCGACGGCAGGCCCAGCCATTTCGCCCTCGCGCCGGTCGCCAGGATGAGCGCATCGGCAGTATAGGTCATGCCACTGTCGGTTCTGGCGGTGAAGGGGCGCGACGCAAGGTCCAGCGACGAGACATGGTCCATCACGATCTCGGTGCCCATCGCGCGGGCATGTTCTTCCATCTTCACCATCAGGTCGGGGCCCTGCACCTCGGTGAAGCCGGGGTAATTCTCGACCTCGGTCGTGGTGGTCAACTGGCCACCCGGCTCCATCCCCTGAATGAGGATCGGGTTCAGCATGGCGCGGCTGGCATAGACACCTGCAGTATAGCCGGCCGGGCCGGAACCGACGATCAGCAGGCGGGTGTGGCGGGGTTCGGACATGGTGCATCTTTCGGGCTTGGAATTTGAACTGGCCCCTATATAGGGACGCACGCGCAGGCATGAAAGCGCCCCGGCAAGGGCGCGACAAGTTACCCCGCGCCACACGGCTTCAAGATAAATGTTGCGCAACTGTGAAATAATATTGCGCAATCCCGGCGTTGCCAGTAATTTGCGCCCAAATTCTCAGACAGGACCAACCCGATGCCCGGCCACAAGCTCGATCCGATCGACCGTAAGATCCTGCGCGAATTGCAGGAAGACGGGCGCATGACCAATGTCGAACTGGCTCGCCGCGTCGGCATTTCGGCCCCGCCTTGTCTCAGGCGGGTGCGGACGCTGGAGGAATCCGGGCTGATCCGCGGCTATCACGCCGACGTCAACGCGCGTGCGCTGGGCTTTGAGGTACAGGTTTTCGCGATGGTCGGGTTGCATTCACAGGCCGAGGTCGATCTGTCCGCCTTTGAAGCCAAATGCCGGTCCTGGCCTTTGGTGCGCGAATGCCACATGCTGAACGGCGAGATCGACTTCATCCTGAAATGCGTCGCGCCGGATCTGTCGACATTCCAGACCTTCCTGACCGAGCAACTGACCGCCGCGCCCAATGTCGCCAGCGTCAAGACCTCGCTGGTGATTCGCGGCGCCAAGGACATGCCGGGCGTGCCGTTTTCCATCCTCGAAGCCCGCGCCGCCGCCGAGGATTGACCTCGCGCCGCTTCTTTTTGGCAAAAGTACTCGCGGGGGTCCGGGGGTGGCAGCCCCCGGCACCGGCCCTGCCGCCAGATCAGCCGTAGCGCAGGGCCTCGGCCTCGAACCCCTTCAGGACCGGCCTGATGGTGCGCCCGAAACGGTGCAGATCGCCGTCCAGATGCGGGAACAGCCGCCGCAGATGCGATTGCACCTCAAGCGACATCACGGTAACGCCGTAATCGCCGGGATGATAGGTTTCGGTATCCAGACCGTTGGCTTCGATGATCTGGTGGCCGTCGCACATCAGGTTGAAGAACTCGAAATCTTCCGGCGGGCGCAGCCGCACGATGGTATCGCCATCGAACAGATCGGCCACCGGGGCCAGGGCCTCGGCAGAATCAAACAGCGCCGCACAGCCGGGATGGCTGGTCAGAATGCGAAAGCGCGGGCCGACGATCAGGTCCTGCACCGGGCGCAATTCGCCCAGCGCATCGGCCTTGATACGCAGCGGATAATCCTCGGCCACCAGGGCATTGCCGTCCAGCATGCAGGATCCGATCCAGCGGATTGCCGCGCCATTGCCATCGCGGGTCTTCACCCGGTCCCCCGGCATCAGATCCTCGACCGCGACCGGCCCCTGTTCGGTGGCGATCAGCGTGCCGCGGGCAAAATTGGCGCAGATATCTTCCAGGAACAGTTCCGCCGGTGCGCGATGATCGAAATCGGTAATCTCGCTGTTATCCAGCAATGCCGCGACATGGTAGCGGCCGTTCCGCGCCGCAGGCACCTTGTCCACCGCCGCCGCCATCCGGCGGGTTGCCAGCAGATGCGCCTCGCGCATGTTTTCGGCGGTGTCGCGTCCATCATCCGCGTTGCGGAAGGGTTTTGCCTTGTTGGCACGGCTCCAGGCCGATCCGGGGGTATACGTCATGCGTTCAGTCCTTGATCCGGTCCTGAGTGCACGCCCACATCTACCCCACCATCAACGTAGATGAACACAGTTTCAAGCTGCCTTGGCAGCCCATGTCAGGGAACAATCTAGCCGATATTCACAGCTTAAGTCAATGATACAAAAAGATTTTCCCGTATTTCGTGACAATCGGAAGAATGCCGTGGAATTGTTTCGATTCGGTTAAGCGCCCGGGAGCGGCGTTATTGCGCCCTGACCGGCTTTCGGGCAAGGTGCCCGGGCGGCACCAGAAATACGAAAACGGACAGGCAGGGCATGATCCCCGGGACCAGCGATACTTCAGGCAAGTTCAGGATGCTGACCCGCTATCATTTCATCGCGGGACTGCCACGCGCCGGGCTGGTATTGCTGTCAGCCCTCTTGGGCCAGAACCCGCGATTCGTGGCCGGCACCGACAGCCCGGCAGCCGACCTGTTCAACGATCTGCTTGAGCGCTACAGCGACGGCGGTGCCTGTGCGGGCCTGCTGGAAGAGGATCAGGGGCTGGCGCTGCTGCGCGCGGCACTTGATTCGGTCTATCAGGCGCGGCCTCCCGGGGCGGTGGTGTTCGATACCAATCCCGACTGGCTGGCGCATGTCGACACGCTGGTGCGGCTCTATCCGCTCAGCCGGTTCATCATCTGCGTGCGCAACCCGGCATCCATCGTCAATTCCTTCGCGCTGTCGGACGGCATCGGTTCGGACGGCCCGGCGCTGGCCGGTTATGCCGACAAACTGGTGGACGAGGACGGCGTGATCGGCCGTCAGTTGATGGCGCTGCGCGATGCCCTGTCCAGCCGCCACGCAGAGCGCATGCTGGTGCTGGATTATGACCGGCTGGCCGATGATCCCGACGAGGTGCTGGACGTGATCTACGATTTCCTGCGCGAACCGGCTTTTCCGCATGATGTGAACAATGTCGAACTGGATGGCGATGCCGGGCCGATAAAACGCTCCGGCAACCTGAACATCCTGCCGACGCGGATGATCCTGCAATTGTCCGGCCGGGCATTCTGGCGCAACCTGAAACGCACGCAGGCAACCTTGCTGCTGGGGCGTGCGCGGTAGCGCCGCCGCGGTTCAGGCGCGGGCCAGCAGGCGGCGGAACACCGATACCGAAAGGCGCGATTTCCAGGCTGGATTGCGGTATCCGCGCTCCCACGGCATGGCAACCTGAAGGTTGTCGGATTCCTCGATCACCCATTTCATCCAGCGGCTAGTCGTTCGCATTAATCCAGTCCGTCCCCTTGGCGCATCACGGTCACAGACAATCCCCACCCTTGCTGTCACGATCATCGCGGCTATGGCCCGTCACCTCGCGGGCCTTCCCCAAATCTACCCGGAAATAGGGCGCCAAAATGTCCGCTGATGGGCGTTTTCACGGAGCGCGGAATCGGCGGAGATTACACCGAAAGGCCCGCAGTTTTCCGGCATTATCAATTTGTTTCAAAAGCTTGTCGGTTACCAAACGCCCCCGTGGAATGCGGCGGAAATCCGACGCCCGCCCGGTGCTCAGGCCACGATGACCGAGATCAGCCGCCCGTAATCGGCCTCGCCCGCATGGGTGGTGCGCCGGTAGGAATAGAACCGCCCGGCATCGCCGTAGGTGCAATGCCCGGTCCAGCGGGCCGAAGCCACCCCGGCGCGCCGCAGCCGCGCCAGCCCATAGGCCGGAAGGTCGAACTGCGCGTGATCACCGGCCCCGTCGGTGAAATAGGCCGTATTGCCGGGATCAGCCGCAAGGAACCTGTCGCGAAATTCCGGCCCCACCTCGTAAGCCGCCTGGCTGATGGTCGGGCCGATCACGGCATTGATGCGCCCGCGCTCCGCCCCCAGCGCCACCATCGCCTCGACGGTTACTTCCAGCACCCCGTCCAGCGCGCCCTTCCAGCCGGCATGCGCCGCGCCCACTACCCCGGCCTCGGCATCGCCAAACAGCACCGGCTGGCAATCGGCGGTCAGGATGCCAAGGCCAAGGCCCGGGCAGCGGCTGACCATCGCATCGGCGCGCGGGCGCGGAGTGCCTGGTGCCGTTGTCAGGGTCAGCACATCGGCGGAATGGACCTGATGCAAAGTGGCCAGATCATCCGCCCCTATCCCCAGTTCCTGCACCACCAGCCGGCGGTTGGTGCGCACGATATCGGTCTGGTCCGACGATCCCGGCCCGCAATTCAGGCCAGCGAAGATGCCCGACGACACACCACCCAGCCGGGTGAAGAACCCGTGGCGGAACGGGGCAAGCTCATCTGCCTTCAGTATTTCAAGCGTCATCGACATCCAGACCGGGCGGCGGCGGCGCATCCGCCGGGTAAATCGCAAGCGCCTTGAACAGGCTCCCCATTTCATCGGGATGCGTCAAGCGCCGGTGTGCGGAAATATGCGCCTCCAGCGCCGGTCCCTGCAGGCCAGCAGCCAATTGGTGGGCGCGTCCGGTAATGCCAAGGCGTTCCAGCAGCACGCCCTGCGGTGTCGGGCGGCTGGCGGCGATGCCCGGCACGGCGCGGGCGGCACGCATCAGGGCGGCGAAATTGACATGCGCCGTCAGGTCGGCCGCGCCGGGATCGGCCAGGGGATCGACCTTGCGATGGCCTTTCAGCGCCTGGAAGGTATCACCGGGCGCATCGCTGTCGCCATAATCGACGATCAGCGCCACCCCACCCCGTTCCGCGATCCGCGTCGCGATGCCCTCAAGCATCGCCCCGGCGGCGGGCGTGGCCTCGACCATCGCGCCGGGTTCGACCGATTGCCAGCGATCCTCCAGCGTCTCGAACGGCAGCGGCGCGGAATAGCCAAAGGCAAGGCCTTCGCCCTCCGCCACCACCATGCGCTCGCGCCAGCCGCCTTCGGCCCTCAGGAACTGACGCACCGGCAGGGCATCGAAAAACTCGTTGGCGATCAGGAACAGCGGCAGATCGGGCAGATCCGACAGGCTGTCGGCAAATTGCGGATCATGCGCGGCCAGCAATGCCTGTTGGCGCTGGCGCAGATGCGGGCTGGCCTCGACCAGCCACAGGCGCAAGGCCTCGCCAAAGCCAGGCGCGCGGGTGGCAACACGCAGGATATCGGCCATCAGCGTGCCGCGCCCGGGGCCGGGTTCGGCCAGCACGAAAGGCGACGGGCTGCCCTGATCCTGCCAAGCCTGCACCAGCATAAGGCCCAGCATCTCGCCGAACATCTGGCTGATCTCGGGCGCGGTGGTGAAATCGCCCGCCACCCCCAAAGGATCGCGGTTGGTGTAATAGCCATGTTCGGGGTGCAAAAGGCACAGCGCCATGTAATCCGCGACGCTGATCGCGCCCTCGCGCGCCAGCCGCGCCTTCAGGATGGCGGCCAGTTTCGTCATGCCCTGCGCCGCGCCCGGATCACCAGCCACAAACCGATCGCCAGCATCGGCAGCGACAGCAATTGCCCGGTGGTCAGGCCCCATCCGGCGCCAAGGAACACCCGGTAGCCCTCGGGATTGGCGGCGGTGATGAATTGCGGATCGGCCTGGCGGAAAATTTCGACGAATGCCCGCGCCGCGCCATAGCCCATCAGGAACACGCCTGTCAGCGCTCCCGGCGTTCCGAGCCAGCCGCGGCGATACGCCAGCCAGGCCAGCACGAGGCCCAGCACCAGCCCTTCCAGCCCGGCCTCGTATAATTGCGAGGGGTGGCGGGCGCATTCCCCTGTCCAGCCCGACGGGCAGGCCGCCGCATGCGGGCCGGGAAACACCACCGCCCAGGGCAGATCGGAGGGCCTTCCCCATAATTCGGCATTGATGAAATTCGCCAGCCGCCCCAGCAACAAGCCAATGGGTGCAGTCACCGCGAAAGCGTCACCAACGCTGATTGCGGCAAGGCCGTGGCGGCGGCAATACAACAGACCGGCAACCACCACCCCCAGAAAACCGCCGTGAAACGACATCCCGCCCTGCCAGATCATCAGGATCTCGCCGGGATGCGCCAGGTAATAGCCCGGCTGATAGAACATCACATAACCCAGCCGCCCGCCCAGAACGACGCCCAGGATCACCCAGGTCAGCACCTCCTCGACCTGCTTGGCGGCCATCGGCGGCACGCCGTCGCGCCAGAGCGCCGGGCGCTTCATCATCGTCACCACCCAGCGCCAGGCCAGCACCAGCCCGGCGATATAGGCCAGCGCATACCAGCGCAGCGTCAGCGTCACCGGTCCCAGCGGCACCGAGAAGATATCCGGAGAGATATCGGGAAATGGAAGGATTGCCTGCATCTGCCGCTCGCGTTCTTGACCGTTCCATGCATCGGAACTGACCGCTGATAAGTCAACACCCGCCGGTGCGTTCCCTTGGCAAATCGCCCGGCCTTCGCCATATAGGGCAGGGAATCAGCCGATACCAGCCGACGGAGGGCGCAATGCAGACCCGGAACAAGTTTTTCGACGATGTCTCGAAACTGATGTCAAACGCCGCCGGCGTCGCGCAGGGCGCGAAAGACGAGGCGGAAACCGCGATGAAAAGCTGGATGGACCGCTGGCTGGCCGACCGCGATTTCGTCACCCGCGAGGAATTCGACGCGGTCCGCACGATGGCTGAAAAGGCGCGCGCCGAAAACGCCGCCCTTGCCGCCCGGCTGGAGGCGCTGGAAAAACCCGCCAAGGCCCCGCCCAAACGCAAGGCCAGCCCGAAAGCCTGATCGCAGCTCCTCAGGCTTCTTTTTGGCAGAAATACTCCCGCCGGAGGCATCCCGCCCGTACCGAGGCGCCGATTTGGCCGCTGTTCAGGGCCGGGCCGCGTAAAACAGGTTGGTCACGCTGCGGATCGGCAATTGTTCCACCCGGCTGAACCCGGCGCGCGCCAGCAAGTCCATGCTTTGCGTCGGACCCATGCAGGTGCCAAGGCCCGGCCCGCCACAAGCCAGCGACTGGGTCATGCAGTGAAACAGCGAGAACCCGTAATACATCGCTCCGAGCGGGTTGATATTGTCCTCCAGCGTATCAGCGGCTTTCGGCTCTACCACGAACAGCACCCCGTCCTCCGACAGCAGGCTGCGGATTTGTGCCAGCGTCGCGCCGGGATCGGGCAGGTCGTGCATCACGTCGCAGAGCGTGACCAGATCGAACGCCTCATCCCGGATCGCCCCGGTTGTGCCTTCGACAAAGCTGATCCGCGCCAGTCCGGCAGCTTCGGCCAATTCATTCGCCCGCGCGATCGAGCCCGCATCGGGGTCCAGCCCGGCGATGGCGGCCTCCGGGAAAGCCCGCGCCAGCGCCATCGACACCCGCCCGGCCCCGCAGCCCACATCCAGCGCGCGCCCGCCCTGTTCCAGCCGCACCACGATATCGGGCAATTGCGCCAGCCAGTAGCCGGCCAGCCGGGTCTCGTAGGTGCCGCCATTGATCATGTCCAGGGCCTCGACCAGATCGTCGCTGAACTGGTCAAACTGCACGCCGCCGCCCTTGTGGAACGCCTCGGCCACCGGACCGGCGACGGATAACAGGACCGGCGCGAAGCGGAACAGCCCGCCCATGAAGTGGTCCGTACCTTCCGAAGCCAAAAGGTATGCGTGTTCGTTCGGCAGGGTGAAGCTGCCATCGGCGGCGTCATAGGTCAGGTATTCCGCCGCCGCCATGCCGCGCAGCCATTCGCCGACATAGCGGGGCTGCAGGCCGGTCGCCTCGGCCAGCGCCTCTGGCGTCATCGCACCCTGCCCTTGCATGGCGCGAAACAGCCCTGTCCTGGTGCCCAGATCCGCCATCCCGACCGCCATCGCACCGGCATTGTCGCGGTAGACCCTGTCGGCGAATTCCCTGATCCTGGTCTTGTCCATCGCTGGCCCCCTTTGCCTTTGCACGCGGTGATGCTGCCATATTCCGGCGCGGGTTTCGCGCAGTTTTGCGACCCCAGGCCTTCAGGTCATGCTGATCGGGCCTTCGCGGTGGTCGATCCACATCACGTAAAGCGTTGCCAGAAGCGACAACAGGGTTGCCCCCAGCATCATCGCGATCAGTACCGCGGGTTGGCCGCCGTCGCCTACGGCCCAGCCGGTCAGCATGGTGATTGCCGCCCCCGCCCCGACCATCAGCGCCCCCGACAGGCCGGACGCGCTGCCCGCCAGATTGGCGCGGACCGACATCGCACCGACATTGGCACTGGGCAGCGTCAGCCCATTGCCCAGCCCGACAAAGATCGCGCCGCCAAACACCGTCGGGAAACCGACATGGCCCGCAACCAGGCTGATCAGCGCGACGCCAAGGCCGACAATTGCCACCAGCCGGCCAAACAGCGTCATGCCGGTCAGGGTGAAGCGTGCCGCGAACCGCCCCGACAGGAACGACCCGACGAAAAACCCCAGCGAGATCGAGCCGAGCCCGAGGCCAATCCCCGATGGTGTCATGCCAAGCGTCGTCTGCGCCACGATCGGCGCGCCGCCAAGGAAAGCGTAAAAGCCGCCGACCGAACAGGCGATGGTGACCGCATAACCCCAGAACCGGCGCGAGCGCAGCAATTCGGGATAGGCGCGGAACTGCTGGCGGAAGGTGGCCGAGGCGGCGGCATTGGTCTCGCCCAGATCGGCCCAGCAGAGCGCGAACACCGCCAGCCCCATGATCCAGAACAGATGGAAATTCGCCCGCCAGCCGAACATCTCGTCCAGCATGCCGCCCAGAATCGGCCCCAGCATCGGCGCAATCGCCATCGCCATCGCCATATAGCCCATCAGGCTGGCCGCCCGGCGCGGTGGCGCGATATCGCGGACCACGGCGCGCGACAGAGCGGAGCCGGCAATGATCGCGCCTTGCAGGGTACGGAAGGCCAGGAAGGTGACGATATCGCCGGCCATCGCGCAGCCAAGCGAGGCAAGCGTGAAGATCGCGGCCGACCACAACAGCACAGGGCGGCGGCCATAGCGGTCGGATAGCGGGCCAAGCACCACCTGCAATATCGCCGTGATCGCCAGATATCCGGCGATGGACAGGGTGACCACCGCGTAATCCGCCTGAAGGTCCGCCGCGATATGCGACAGCGATGGCAGGTACATGTTCAGCGACAGAACCGACAATGCCGTCAACAGCACCAGCGTTGCGAAATGCGGGGGCGTTGTGGCCGCGAAGGGCAGGCGGTTCAAGCCGTTGCCTTTGACAGGGCCTGATCCAGCGCGGCCCACAAATCCTCGACCGGTTCGATGCCAATGGACAGGCGCACGAAGCCCGGCGCCACCGCATCCCCCCAGCGGGCGCGGCGTTCCGCCGATGTGTGAACTCCGCCGAACGAGGTGGCGGGACGCACCAGCGGGCAGGCATCGATGAAGGCTTCCGCCTGGTCCTTGCCGTCCAGTGTCAGGCCGATCAGGAAACCGAACCGCGCCATCTGCATCCGCGCCAGATTATGCGCCGGATCGCCCGGCTGGCCAGGGTATCGCAGCGCCCTGACGCCCGGATGCGCCGACAGCCGGGCGGCGATCACTTCGGCAGAGGCACACATCCGGTCCAACCGCAATTCCAGCGTCTCCAGCCCGCGATGCGCCAGCCAGCACTCGAACGGGCCGGGAATGCTGCCGGACAGCTTGCGCCACTCGCGCATTGCCTCGATCAGGTCGGGGTTGCGCGACGCGACATGCCCGATCAGCACATCGGAATGCCCGTTCGGTGCCTTGGTGTCCGCGGCCACCACGATATCGGCGCCAAGCTCCAGCGGGCGCTGGCCGAAGGGTGTCATGGTGGTATTGTCCACGACCAGCAGGCCACCGGCGGCATGGACCGCCAGCGCTGTCGCCGCGATGTCGCACAGATCAAGGCCGGGATTGGACGGAGTTTCGGCAAAGACCAGCCGGAAGCCGTGGAACCCGCCTTCGGTAAAGGTCGCGGTCGGGCGGGTTTCCACAATGACGCCAAGGGCTGCAAGAAACCGGTCCGCCAGCAAGCGGGTGGTGTAATAGCCATCGGACGGCAGCAGCAGCCGATCGCCGCTTGACAGATTGGCGAACAGCGCAGCCGCGATAGCCGCCATACCCGAAGGAAAGACCAGCGTTTCCGCCTGCTCCAGGTGGCCGAGCGCGTGCTCCAGCGCCTCCCAGGTGGGGTTGTTCATCCGCCCATATACCGCTGCGCCGTCCGGATCGCCGGGCAGGTGGTACATCGCCGATACCGTCAACGGCAGGGTCACGGATTCGCCTTTGGACAGGCTGTTTCCGCGAAGATGCAGAAGCGAAGCGGCGCGTGCGCTGTCGTCGGTCATGTTGGCCTCGTGCTGGTGTCAGGCCCCAAGGCATAGGTCCATCCGAGTCCGATTGGCAAGGGGTGTTGCGTCGGGCGTCGTGCCTGGAGTCCTTCGATACTTGGGCGTATGCAATCGCCCCGGGCCTGCGCAGCCATGAACATATCTGTTTGAGCCCGGTTTCATCGACCAATCGACCAATCGACCAATCGACCAATCGACCAATCGACCAATCGACCAATCGACCAATCGACCAATCGACCAATCGACCAATCGATTAACCGGATGGTAACCGAATCAAGCGAAAATCATCCCTGCACAGCGAAATAATCACGGGATTTCAGATGCCTGACCTTCAGTCAAACCATCTCGCGCTCATCGCCTTCGCGCTTGGCCATCCGCGCCGGGTGGCGCTGTTCACGCTCCTTCGCAACAAACCGCTGGCCGGTCACTCGCTGGCGCAACTGGAACTTCAGTCTGGCCTCGCGCGGGGTACCCTGATCCACCATCTGCGCAAGATGGAGGAGGCGAGTTTGATCCGTCGCCAGCAGAAGGGCGCGCGTACCGAATACCGGCTGGAACTTTCCGCTCTGGCACCGCTGAAACATGCATTCGCAGACACAACCAGCGCGGCCTGAAGCCGACATTCAAGCAGCGTTGCCTGTTCGCCCGAAAGGCACCGCATTCAGCCTGCTGGTGAACTGGCAGCCAACATCTGGTTTCAGTCCACCACCACTAAACGCCGCAATATGCCAAAACCATAGCTTGGCGTCACCGTCGCCCTATCTCAACCGATGAAGGTGCAAAAGTCCTGCACATAGCGCCGGTACCCTTCGGTGAATATCCGGGCCTTTTCGATGACATCTACGCCTTCCTGTATGATGAAAAACCTATCCTTGTACTCGAAGAAATGCGTTGTCCCGTCACCGCGCGGCGACGGCGAGGTTTCGCGCTTCGATTTGCGCAGGACAGATTTTTCGTGCCTGACTTCGACTCCGTCCCGGGCCTCGAACTGGATGATCACAAGGTCGTCACGTTCGACCAATTCAATCGCAGAGAAAAAGCTCCCCGCATTTTTCTTGTCCTCGACAATCATCACATCGGGCATCGGAATCAGGAACGACGTCCACAGAATCCACCCCTTGTCGGGAACGTTGCGCCAGCGATAGGTGGTCATCGTGCAGCCGGCAATCTCGACCCGGTTACGCTCCTGGTCGGTTTCGTTATGGCCGGCGGCCTCGATCACAGCGATCAGCTCGGCTCGGGTTTCGGCCAGTAACGGACCCGCCAACAGGGCAAGGCTCAGAACCAGGGGTATAAATGCGTTGATCATGAAAAATGGATATCCGGGGCTGAAGCAGGTATTTCTGCCGCCCATGATACCGCCCCCAGCCCTAAAGAAAAAGGGGCCGCCCATCGGCAGCCCCCTTCAATCTCAGGCAAACCCGGAACAGGTCCGGGATGTTCAGGCCAAAGGCCTGATCACATCATGCCGCCCATGCCGCCCATGTCGGGCATGCCGCCGCCAGCGCCGGCACCTTCCTTGGCAGGCTTGTCGGCAACCATCGCCTCGGTAGTGATCAGCAGGCCGGCAATCGACGCCGCGTCTTCCAGCGCGGTGCGGGCCACCTTGGCCGGATCGATCACGCCGAACTTGAACATGTCGCCATATTCTTCTGTCTGCGCATTGAAGCCGAAATTGGGATCGTTGGATTCGCGCACCTTGCCGGCAACCACGGCACCGTCAACACCGGCATTCTCGGCGATCTGGCGCAGCGGCGCTTCGAGCGCCCGGCGGACAATGGCGATACCGGCATTCTGGTCGGAATTGTCGCCCTTCAGGTTCACCAGCGACTTGCCGGCCTGAACCAGCGCCACGCCGCCACCGACGATCACGCCTTCCTGAACCGCCGCACGGGTGGCGTTCAGCGCGTCATCCACACGGTCCTTGCGCTCTTTCACTTCGGTCTCGGTCGCACCGCCGACGCGGATCACGGCAACACCGCCAGCCAGCTTGGCCAGACGTTCCTGCAGTTTTTCCTTGTCGTAATCCGAGGTGGTTTCCTCGATCTGCTGACGGATCTGCGCCACGCGGGCTTCGATCTCGGCCTTTTCGCCGTGGCCGTCAACGATGGTGGTCTCGTCCTTGGTGATGGCAACCTTCTTGGCGGTGCCCAGCATGTCCATGCCGACATTTTCCAGCTTCATCCCGAGGTCTTCGGAAATCACCTGGCCGCCGGTCAGGATGGCGATATCCTGCAGCATCGCCTTGCGGCGATCGCCAAAGCCCGGTGCCTTGACGGCAGCGATCTTCAGGCCGCCACGCAGCTTGTTGACCACCAGCGTGGCCAGCGCTTCGCCTTCGACATCCTCGGCGATGATCAACAGCGGCTTTTGCGACTGGATCACGGATTCCAGCAGCGGCACCATCGGCTGCAGCGACGACAGTTTCTTTTCGTGCAGCAGGATCAGGCAGTCTTCCAGATCGGCCGTCATCTTGTCGGCATTGGTCACGAAATACGGGCTGAGATAGCCACGGTCGAACTGCATGCCTTCAACGACATCGGTCTCGGTCTCGAGGCCCTTGTTCTCTTCGACCGTGATCACGCCTTCATTGCCGACTTTCTGCATCGCGTCGGCGATCTGGCGGCCGATCTCGGCTTCGCCGTTGGCGGAAATGGTGCCAACCTGGGCAACTTCGGCCGAATCGCTGACCGGACGCGACATCGCGCGGATCTGCTCGACGACATTGGCAACCGCCAGGTCGATACCGCGCTTCAGGTCCATCGGGTTCATGCCCGCGGCAACCGATTTCAGGCCTTCCTTGACGATGGCCTGGGCCAGAACCGTCGCGGTGGTGGTGCCGTCGCCGGCTTCGTCATTGGTGCGCGATGCGACTTCCTTCACCATCTGCGCGCCCATGTTCTCGAACTTGTCTTCCAGTTCGATTTCCTTGGCAACGGTCACGCCGTCCTTGGTGATGCGCGGTGCGCCGAAGGATTTGTCGAGCACGACATTGCGGCCTTTCGGGCCGAGGGTCACCTTGACCGCATCGGCCAGGATGTTCACGCCCTTCAGCATCCGGTTCCGGGCGTCGGTGTTGAACTTTACGTCTTTTGCAGCCATTTTCAGCTAGCTCCTGAATACGTGGGTTAATGGGACGGACGATCTCAGACGATGATGCCGAGGACGTCGCTTTCTTTCATGATCAGCAATTCCTGGCCGTCGAGGGTAATCTCGGTGCCCGACCATTTGCCAAACAGGATGCGGTCGCCCGCCTTGACGTCCATCGCGATGCGGTCGCCGTCTTCGTCGCGCAGACCGGCACCAACGGCGACAACTTCGCCTTCAGCCGGCTTTTCTTTTGCGCTGTCGGGAATGATCAGCCCGCCTTTGGTTTTTTCGTCGCCTTCGATACGGCGGACCAGCACGCGGTCGTGCAGAGGTGTGAATGCCATGGAAATCGCTCCTTGAGTTCGAGTCTTCCAAATGTCTCAGGTGGCTCAGGTCACTGTTAGCACTCGCCACCTTTGAGTGCTAACAGCGGGGATTTAGGCAGGCCGCCGGGGCAAGTCAAGCCCGCGCCTTGCCGGTTTGTTGGATTATTCCGGTTGCACAGCCTTCGCACCGGCTTCGGTCAGATCGTAAATCCCGGTCGAAACCCGGCAGAACCAGCCATAATGATTGTCCGCCATCATCCGCGTCGCCCGCGCCACGCCGGTCTGCCGCGCCACTTCCGCGCCTTTGGACTGGCCGTTCGCCGCAAGGAATGCGGCGATGCGTTCGGCGTCCTGCTGATAGGCGGTAACGATGCTGCCCCGGCTGCCGCCCTGATTGGGATCGCCTTCTCGGCGCGAAAATTCACCCATCAATGCTGCCTGCTTGCCTTTCGATTTGCGCGGGCGGAACGGCGCGGGATCGGCATGCACCTGCACTACTCCGTCGGCAAGACGTACCGACATCACCCCCACCCCCAACCGCTTGCACAGGCCGATATTGGCCTTGAAAGCCCGCCAGCCCACCCGGCCCGACCAGCGCGGCACCGCGACATAGACCGCATCGGAAATCGCCTGCCGCGCCACTGCCTGCTGCAGCAATGTCAGGGAAAAGCCAACCTTCAGTTCCACGATCACCGGTGCGGCATCGCCGCGAACTGCCACCACATCCGCCGCCCCGACCTCGGCCTTGACGACGTAGCCCAACGCCTCGAGATACGCCTTTATGGGGCCATAAAGATCGGTTTCCGCCGTTCGCGCCATGATGGTTTCTACCCCGTTCAGGCGCGCAGGCGAAGCCCGGAATTCTCCGCCAGCGCCGCAATGGCAAGAAAATTTCCGGGTGCGGGCCGGGATCGGGTGACAAGGCCGGGATCGCGCCCTATAAGGCCCCAGATTTTCCCGCCACCAATGAAACAAGCAGACACATGATCAAGATTTTCGGCCATCTGGCCCCCGATACCGATGCCACCTGTTCCGCGCTGATCTGGGAATGGTATCTGACTGCCATTCAGGGCAAGGATGCCCGCGCCTATGTCCTGGAAGCGCCCAACAGCGAAGCCGCGTTCGTGCTGAAACGCTGGGGCGTCGAGATGCCGCCGGTTCTGGGCGATTTGTCCGGCGACGACGAGGTGGTGATTGTCGATACCAACAATCCCGGCGAATTGCCGGCCAATATCAACGATACGAATATCGCCGAAATCATCGACCATCACATGCTGGCCGGCGGCTTGAAGACCAAAGGCCCGATCAAGATCACCATCCGCCCGGTCGCCTCGACCGCCACCGTGATGCACTGGCTGATCGGGCGCGACATGGACAAGGCACCGGATGCGATCAAGGGGCTGATCCTGTCCTGCGTTCTGTCCGACACGCTTGAATTCCGCTCGCCCACCACCACCCCGACCGACCGCGCGGTTGCCGCGAAACTGGCCGGTGACCTGGGCATTGATATTCCGTCCTATGCCGCCGAGATGTTCGCCGCGAAATCTGATATCAGCCATCTGTCGGATGCCGAATTGCTGCGGCTGGATTCCAAGAAATACGAGACCGGCGGCAAATCCTTCCGGGTGTCGGTGCTGGAAACCACCTCGCCCGCCGTGGTGCTGAACCGCAGGGCCAGCCTGATCGCCGCAATGAAGGCGATCGAGGCCGAAGACAGTGTCGATCAGGTGCTGTTGTTCGTGGTCGATATCCTGAAGGAAGAGGCGACATTGCTGGTACCCAACGATCTGGTGAAAACCGTGGCCGAGAAAAGCTTCGGCGTGGCGGTGTCGGGCGATGCGGTGGTGCTGCCGGGGGTTGTCAGCCGAAAAAAACAGATCATCCCGTCGCTCGCGGTCTGATCGCGTGACGCAAATCATCGACCGCTTCGCGCCCATCGCGGGCCGCTACCGCGCCGCCTTTGTCGACCTCTGGGGCTGCCTGCATAATGGCTACAAGCCCTTCCCCGGGGCCGTGGCGGCGCTGGAAAGCTTCCGCGCCCGGGGCGGCATCGTGATCCTGCTGACCAATTCGCCGCGCCCGCGCCCCTCGGTAATCCGCCAGTTGGACAAGATCGGCGTGCCGCGCGACCTGTATCACGATATCGCCGCCTCGGGCGATGCCTCGCAATTCGCACTGGCGTCAGGGGCGGTCGGCAACCGGGTCTATCATCTGGGGCCGGAGCGTGACCTGGGGTTCTTTGCCGATCTGCCCACGGATGTGCTGGGGGACCAGGTGATCGAACGCGTGGCGCTGGAAGACGCAACAGGCATCGTCTGCACCGGGTTGTTCGACGACGATACCGAAACGCCCGAGGATTACCGCGCCACCCTGCTTTATGCCAAGACCAAGGGGTTGAAGCTGTTATGCACCAACCCGGACCTGATCGTCGACAAGGGCGACAAACGGATATATTGCGCCGGGGCGTTGGCCAGGGCCTACGAGGATATGGGCGGCACCAGCCTTTATTACGGCAAGCCGCATCCGGCGATCTACGATCTGGCGCGTGACCGGCTGGCGGCGATTGGCGATATCGCCAATTCCGAGATCATCTGCATCGGCGACGGCATCGCCACCGATATCGCCGGCGCGATGGCCGAGGATATGGACAGCCTGTTCATCACCGGCGGGCTGGCGGCGGCGGAAACCGGCACAGTTGACGGCAGGCCGGATGCTGGCAAGCTGACGGCGTTTCTGGACCGCCATATGCTGTCGCCACAATATGCGATGGGCGCGCTGCGCTAGGCTGCAGGGCCTCACCGCTCGGTGAATTTCAACTCGATCCGCCGGTTCTGCGCCCGTGCCTCGGGCGAATTGTCGGTATTGACCGGCTGGTATTCGCCAAAGCCGGTGGCAGCCAGCCGGTTCGCCGGCATGCCCAGTTCATCAATCATGTAGCGCACCACCGACAGCGCACGCGCCTGGCTGAGCTGCCAGTTATCCTGATACTGGCCGGTGCCGCTTAGGGGCACGTTGTCGGTATGGCCATCGACCCTCAGCACCCAGTCGATCCCCGGCGGGATCGAGCCGCGGACATCGTTGATCAGCGCCGCCACCTTGGCAATTTCCGCCTTGCCGTCCTCGGCCAGATCGGCCGATCCGGCGGGGAACAGCACTTCGGAGGCAAAGACAAATCGGTCGCCGACGATCTTCACGCCTTCGCGGTTGCCCAGCAGGTCGCGCATCAGGCCGAAGAACTCGGACTTGAACTTTTCAAGGTTCTTCGTTTCGGCCTCCAGGCGTTTGCGCTCGGCGGCTTCCAACTCGGCACGCTTGCGCTGTTCTTCCGCCACGCGGCGCTGTTCGGCGGCCACCTGCGCCAGCGCGGTATTGAGGTTCGCGCCCAGCGTTTCGATCTGCACCTTGGCATCGGTATCGCGTTCATTGGCAGCATCCAGCAGCGATTGCAGCGCGTTCAACTGCTTCCTTAGGGTCGCCACCTGCTGGTTCAGCAACGCCGCCTCGCGCTGGCTTTCCGCCGATTGCGCGCGCTCCTGGGCCAACAGGTCATTAGCCTGGCGCAACAGGGCGCGGCGTTCTTCTTCCTTGCTCAGAATGCGCTCATTGGCCTGTTCGGCGGCCAGTTTCGCCGCCAGTGCCGCCGCCAGCCGTTTTTCGAGATCCTCGCGCTGGGTGGCGGCTTCGGCCAGCAGGCCACCGGATTCCTCGCCCGTTGCCTCAAGCTGTGCAATCACCGCCGCCAGCCGGTCGTTCAGCGCGTCCCGGTCGGCCTGCAGCGCCGCGATGCGCTGATCGGTCTCGCCCTGGGCGACAAGTGCCTCGTCGCGGGCCAGCAGGGCCGCGGCCAGCAGGCTGTCGACCTCTTTCTTCGCCAGTTCGGCGGCGGCCAGCATCGTCAACGTATCCTCGGCCTGCTGGCGCTGTGCCTCCAGCGCCAGTGTCATTGCCGTCAGTTCGGCCTGCGAATCCTTCAGCTTGCGGCGCAGCGCTTCGGCGGCGGCGGCTTCGGCCAGCCGCGCCTGTTCCTGTTCGCTCAGCGCCGCATCGGCATCGGCCAGCCGCTTGCGCAGCGCCTCGGCGGCGGCGGCTTCTTCCAGCCGCTTGCGCTCGCCTTCTTCCAGCGTCGTGTCGACATCCTTCAGCCGCTGCCTGAGTGCCGCCACCGTCGCGGCCTCCTGCAGGCGGGCCTTTTCCGCCTCGTCGATGCTGGCCTGGCTTTCCGCCAGCCTCCGGCGCAATGCCTCGGCTGCAGCGGCTTCTTCCAGCCGGGCCTTTTCGGCGGCATCCAGCGCGGTTTCGGCATCCGCCAGCCGCAGGCGCAGGGCTTGCGCCGCCGCAGCTTCGGCCAGACGTTCCTTTTCCTCGGTGCCGAGATCGGCCTGCGTATTATCCAGTTGCGCGCGCAGCGTTGCCAGCGCCGCCTCAACCGCCAGCTTTTCCTTTTCCGCCTGGCTGAGCCCCTGTTCCAGCACCGCCAGCCGCGCCTTCAGGTCTTCGTTGGCGGCCTGCTGGTCGGCGCTGTCGGCGCGGCTGGCTGCCAAATCGGCCGCCATCTTCGCCAGTTGCGCCTCCAGCGTGCTGAGGCTGGTGGCGGTGCTGCCGAGATCGCTGCGGGTTTCATCCAGCGCAGCCAACGCCGATTGCAGCGCGGTTTCGCGTTCGTTCAGGTTCGCCTCAAGGGCCGCCAGATCGGCGCTGCGGCGATCCAGTTCCGCCAGCGCCGCGGCCAGCGCGGTTTCACGTTCGCCAAGCGTGGTCTGCGTCTCGGCCAGGGCATTCTCCTGATCCTGCAACGCCGCCAATGCCGCCGCCAGCGAGGCCTCGCGGGCGCTGAGTGTGCTGCTGGTGCTGCCAAGCTCGGCCTCGCGTTCCTGCAAGGCGGCCAATGCGGCGCTGAGCGAGGTTTCACGTTCCTGCAGATTTCCCTGGGTTTCCGCGATCAGCGCTTCCAGCGCCTCGCGCTTGGCGGCGGCAAGGCGGGCGGCCTCGGCGGCCTGGTCGATTTCGTCACGCGCCTTGGCCAGCGCCAGTTGCAGCGCCTCCTGCTGGCTCATCGCCCGCAGGTTTTCCGCCTCGGCCTCGGAAATCCGGGCTGCCAGCGCGGCGTTTTCCGCCTGGTTGTCGGCCACCTGGCCTTCCAGCCCTTCCTTGTCGATCACCAGTTGCGCGCGTTCCGCCAGCAACGACGCCACCTGTGCCTCGAAGGTTGTGATCTGGGCCTCGAAATCGGCGATCCTTGCCTGCTGGTTGCGCGCCTGCTGCGACAGGGTGGCGATCAGGCGCGACTGGATCTCGGCGGCACTGGCGGCCTCGTCCAACTCGCCGCCCAGCCGGTCCACCTCGGTTTCCAGCCCGTCGGAGCGCTGCTGTTCCAGCCCCAGCGCCTCGGCCAGCGAGGCAACCTGCTGGCTCAGGTAATTCAGTTGCGTGTCCTGTGTCGAGATGGTTTCGCGCAGGATGAACTGCACGATCATGAAGATCGTCAGCACGAACATCAGCACCAGCAATAGCGCCGTCATCGCGTCGACAAAGCCCGGCCAGATCGAGGAACTGAACCGCTGCTGACCGCCGCGCATGATCCTCGCCATCAGATCAGCCCCTGCCGCCCGGCTGGACCGGCGGCTTGCGGCCGAGTTTGCTGATTTCCTTGCGCACCGCTTCCGAGGTCTGGCGCATCACTTCCGTCATATCGAGGCGGCTATCGGCGACCTCCTCGTTGATGCGCAGCAACTGGCGGTTCATGTTTGTCAGGGTGAAATTCAGGAAGGCGTGCAGCGATTCTTCTTCCTGGGCAGCGATGAACTTGGCCAGCTTGTCCTGGCCGTCGGCGATCCGGGTCAGTTGCAGCAACTGGTCGGACAAGGCCTTCTCGCTGGCCTCGCCGCTGCGGCCATCGGCCATCTTTGTGCCGAATTCGGTCAAGGCGCGGGTCAGTTGCGCGATGCGTTCAGCGGTTTCCGATTGCGTATCCTCGGCGCGGATGAACGTCTTGTGCAACTCCTCGACGCTTTCGGCCATGCGGTGCAGCGCGATATCGGTGCCGCTGCTGTCATAGGGCAGGCCGCCCGGTCCGGTCTCGCCGTCAATCGACGACAGCGAAACCGAGGTGATGGTAGACAACCATTCTTCCAACTCGCGGTAGAACCGGTTCTGGCCGTGGCCGGTGAACAGATCCAGCAGGCCCACCACCAGCGATCCCGCCAGCCCCAGCAGCGACGACGAGAACGCCGTGCCCATGCCGCCCAACTGCTTTTCCAGCCCCGTCATCAGCCGACCGAACACCTCAACCCCGCCCTCATCCGCAGAGGGGGCCAGCGAACGGATGGTATCGACCACCGCCGGAACGGTTGTTGCAAGGCCGTAGAACGTGCCCAGAAGCCCAAGGAAAATCAGCAGGTTGATGATATAGCGCGTGATCTCGCGGGCTTCATCCAGCCGGGTTGCCATCGAATCGAGGATCGAGCGCGAGGACGATGCGCTGATCTGCATCCGCGCCCCGCGCGATTTCAGCAAGGTCGCCAGCGACACCAGCAGGCGCGGCGGATTGACGAATTCGTGCCCAGCCCGGTCCATCGCGAAGCCCTCGATCCAGCTGACCGAGGAAATGAGCGAGAAGACCTGCCAGAAACAGGCGACCACGCCGATCACGAACACCGCAACGATCACCCCGTTCAGGTAGATGTTGGACAGGATCACCTCAAGGATCGGCTCATGCGCCAGCCAGGCACCGGTGCCGACAAGCGCGATCACCACCAGCATGGTCAGAATCTGTCCGCTGGGCTGGGAAAACTGCGGCTCTGACTCGCGGCTCGCGATTTGCATGGGTTTGCCCTGTTTGCCGTCTTCTTATGGTTAAGCGAACAATACGTCGCCCGCCGCCCGCTGCCAATGATCATCTTCGCCCTAGGCGAAAACACCTTACAAGCGGTGAAGAACGTGGCATAGTTCGCGCGGAATGGCGCGGATTGTTTCCGGGTCAGACGCGTTGGGAGGGTTACATGAACGAATTTGGAGGGCTCGCCTCGACCGGCGTCACCGCTCTGGTCATCCTGATCTTCGCCGCCATCCTGATCGTACTGATGGTGAAATCCGTTCCCCAGGGCGAGGAATGGACGGTCGAGCGCTTCGGGCGTTACACACGCACCCTGAAACCCGGCCTGCGCTTCCTGATCCCGGTGATGGACAAGGTGGGCCGGCGCATCAACATGATGGAAACCGTGCTGGATATCGAAAGCCAGGAGGTGATAACCCGCGACAATGCGATGGTGTCCGCGGATGCGGTGGCGTTTTACCAGATCGTCGATGCCGCGCGGGCGGCCTACGAGGTGCGCGATCTGGAAAACGCGCTGTCGAACCTGTCGATGACCAATATCCGTTCGGTGATCGGCTCGATGGATCTGGATGAAAGCCTGTCCAACCGCGATGCCATCAACCACAAGCTGCTGATGGTGATCGACCAGGCCTCGAATCCCTGGGGGGTCAAGGTCACGCGGGTCGAGATAAAGGACCTCGCGCCGCCGCCCGACATCAACGAGGCGATGGCCCGCCAGATGAAGGCAGAACGCGACAAGCGGGCGGAAATCCTGATCGCCGAGGGCCAGAAACAATCGGCAATCCTGAAGGCCGAGGGCCAGAAGGAAGGCCAGATCCGCGAGGCCGAGGGCCGCCGGCAGGCCGCCTTCCTCGATGCCGAGGCCCGCGAACGCGCCGCCGAGGCCGAGGCCAAGGCCACCCTGATGGTCTCGCAGGCGATTGCCAAGGGCGACATTCAGGCGGTCAACTACTTCATCGCCCAGAAATATACCGAGGCGCTTCGGGATGTCGCCAGTTCGCCCAATTCCAAGACGGTGATGATCCCGCTTGAGGCGTCGGGCCTGATCGGCTCGATTGCCGGTATCGCCGATATCGCCCGCGCCACCGCCGGTGGCAAGGACAAGGGCTGAGCGCGATGTTCGGTTTCCTGCAAGCCATGTCGCCCTGGTGGTGGGTCGCCTTCGCGGTGGCCCTGGGTGCGCTGGAAATGGCGACGATGTCGTTCTTCCTGATCTGGCCGGCGCTGGCAGCGCTGGTGCTGGCGCTGGTGCATTGGCTGATGCCCGGGCTTGGCGGCGAGGTTCAGGTGGTGCTGTTCGCAGCACTTGCGGTGGCCATGACCTTTGCCGGACGCGGCCTGCTGAACCGCTACGGCGACGGCGAGGCGGAGCATGACCTGAACGCTCGCGGTCGCCAACTGATCGGCCGCCACGCCAATGTCGAGGCCTTTACCGGCCCCGAAGGTATCGTCATCATCGACGGTATCCGCTGGCAGGCGAAATGGGCCGATGCCAGCCGCTCCGAGCCCGGCACGTCGGTCGAGGTGACCGGGGCCGAAGGCATGACCCTGATCGTGCGCCCGCCGGTCTGAACGATCCGGGCAGTCGCCGTTCCTCAGCGAGGCACGGCCAGATATTCGTCCAGGTAATCCAGCCGGTCCTGCCCCCAGAACAATTCCTCGCCCACCATGTAGCCCGGTGCGCCGAACACCCCGCGTGCCACCGCTTCCTCGGTATTGGCGGCATAGGTCTCGGCCCCCTGCATCAGGCCGCTATCGGCAAGGCCGGGATCAAAGCCGGATGCGCGCAGCGCCTCGCGGATCACCGCATCGTCGGCAATGTCGCGCTCATTGGCCCAGCAATCGGCAAGGAGATGGCGCACCAGCGCGCCGACATCGCCACCCGCGGCGGATTGCGCGGCGATGATCGCGTAACTGGCCGGGGCCGGGTTGGTCGGGAAATGCGCAGGTGCCAGATTGATCGCCATCTTCTTGCGCGCGGCAATGCGGCGCAACTCCTGCAACCGGTAGGCCCGGCGCGATTCGTGGCGTTCACCCAGGGGCTTGCCGCCGGTGCGCAGGAATACCGCGCCGACATCGAACGGCTTGTAGACGATGCTGGCCCCGCGTCGCGCTGCAATCTGTTCCAGCCCGTCCGCGGCCAGATAACAGAACGGCGATACCGGAACCACGAAATAGTCGATCTGCGTCATGTCGGACCTCGTGCAGGAAAGTGGCGATTGCACCGGTTTAACAGCCTCTGGCCCCTAGGCAAACCTCGATTGCGGTGCTAATCGGAGCGCAATTGATCAACATGTCGCCGGTTTTGTGTCGGCATACCGGCAAGAAGGGTCCCGCGATGAGCGCCATTGTCCAACCGAAACTGATTTCGGGCAACGCCAACCGGACCCTCGCGGAAACCATCGCCAGACGCATCGCGATGGCACAGGCGCGGTCGGTCAAGCTGGTCGATACCCGCGTCGAACGCTTCAACGATCAGGAGATTTTCGTCGAGGTGTACGAGAACGTCCGCGGCGAGGACATGTTCATCATCCAGCCGACATCGAACCCGGCCAACGACAACCTGATGGAATTGCTGATCATTGCCGATGCGCTGCGCCGATCCTCGGCGGCGCGGATCACCGCCGTCATTCCCTATTTCGGCTATGCCCGCCAGGATCGAAAGACCGGGCCGCGCACGCCGATCTCGGCCAAGCTGGTCGCCAACCTGATCACCACCGCCGGCGCCGACCGGGTTCTGACGCTGGACCTTCATTCGGGGCAGATTCAGGGTTTCTTCGACATCCCGACCGACAATCTCTACGCGGCGCCCGTCTTCACTCGCGACATCAAGCAGCGTTTCGATGGCGAGGATGTCGTC
>JAIOJF010000030.1 GCA_019911965.1 Paracoccaceae bacterium
CGCGCTCTCGGCGCAACCGGGCGAGTCGCAGAGGCGGCCAGCTACTAACACGAGCTCGCAGCTCATCGTGTGGATCGGCCTGCCCGCACCTTCGTGCTCCCGGTGCCTCTGTCCCGGATGCTCGCAGTATACACCCTGATCCGAGAATCGGGGCCGAACATTGGCACCAAGAACTGCATACCGGTTACGAACGCCATTGAGGCGCTGAATTCGAAGCTCAGAAGGGCAGTGCGAACCCGGGGGCATTTTCCAAATGACGATGCCGCGATGAAGCTGCTATATCTCGTTCTCAGCAATGCCGCCGAGGGATGGAAACGGCCGCCAAGAGAATGGGTCGAGGCGAAAAACCAGTTCGCCATTCTGTTCGAAGAGCGCTTTCAAAGCGTGCAATGAAACCGGCCCGAGCACAGAATTCTGGATACTCCCCCGTCGCCCATTATCAAAGCCTTGGCATCACGGTAACCCGCGTGATGACGGACAATGGGTCATGCTACAAGTCCTTCGCCTTCGCGGCGGCGTGCAAGGACCTGAAACTAAAACACATCCGCACCAGGCCCTACACGCCAAAGACCAATGGCAAGGCCGAGAGGTTCATCCAGACTGCCCTGCGCGAATGGGTATATGCCAGAGCCTATGAAACATCCGATCAGCGGAAATCCTACCTGCCGGACTGGACCCACATGTATAATTGGCATCGACCTCACGGCAGCCTAAACTCAAAGCCGCCGATCAGCCGACTCGATCTTCCCATGGACAACCTGCTGAGGTTCCACAGCTAGGGGGTTAGAGAGGGTTCGCTGCCAGTCCCGTCCGCTCCGCCATTCGCCCTTCACACAACAAACACTTACGGGTCGTTTGGCAACCTGCCCATTTTCCAGCCGATTGCTGTTGGGTGGCTTTGGCCGGTAACCGGTCGTCTATTCCCGATCCGTGGCCCTGACGACAGATGCGGCGGAAATCCTGCCTTTCAGGATTTCGCTCAGCCCGGTCTCGAAGGCGATTGTCGGCTGCCAGGCAAGTTCGCTTTGCGTTTCGCGCCAGTCCAGCCTTGCGTTCCGCCCCGGTCCGGAAAGCCGCGTTTCCTGGTGGATCAATGGTTTGCCGAGCAGCCGCGCCATCTGCCCTGCGATCTCGGCAGTTTTCAGGACTTCGTATGCGCCCAGATGGTAGACAGCAGATTGCCCCCGCTTGGCCACGGCAACGATGCCACGGGCGGCATCCGACAAATGCAGCAGTTCCAGCGCTGCAGGCCCGTCATCGAAACGATGCGTCATCACCGGCCGGCCTGCCAGGATCGCCTCGGCAAAGCCTTCAATGAATCTGGGCCTGATGGCGCCTGGTCCATAGGTCGGCGGGGTGCGGATGATGGCGCCGCCAAGGGTGCCGTTCTCGACTGCGCGCTCGAACAACTCCTCCTGTAGCGATTTGATGGTGCCGACAATGCCGGCCGGCCTGCGCCGCGTGCTGGTTGTCACCGCTCGATCTGATGGCCCCGGCCCGAACACCGCGCTGCAGGACAACAGGACGAACCGCGCCCCGATGGCACCTGCGGCATCCATGACGTTTTTCTGCAGCACCAGTGCTTCACCCAAGGCGGAGTTGTTGGAGAATATCCTTGGATGCGCAAGGTGGATGATGCAGCCGACATTGGCCGCCGCCAGATGCGAGGCCAGCAGCGCCGGGGCCTGCAGCAGATCGAAATCGGCCCGCCCGCGCATCATGCGCCCGGCACCGCCCAGATGATCCGCCACCGCCTGACCGATCGCCCCGGACGCGCCCGTCACCGCGATTGCCTGCGCTGGCGCGGCATCGACGGGTCGTTCAACCGCCGCCCGCACGGTTGTGATCATCGACAGCTTGATTTCCCGCTCGCCGGTCGCCGCGATGACAGTGTCCAGCGCCGCATCAAACGGCATTGATTTGAAGCGCGACAGGATACCCGCCGCGATGGCATTGCTGCGCGACACGCCGAAATCGCAGACGACAAGAACAATGCGGCCTTGCTGAAGCGCTGACAATCCCTGATCAATCAGCGCCGCAACGGTTTCAGCGGAATTGCCCGCCGCATCGACCAGATGGCGCACATCAAGGCGAAAGGCACCCTCATGCCGCGCTTCGCTGGCCGGGCCGGTGCCCAGCCGTTCGGGAATGATCCAGCGTATCATGCCGGGGATTTTTCGGCGGTGGTGACGGTCTCGGCCAGCGTGCGCAGATACCAGCCGGGCCGGATATCCAGGGGCCGGGCGACAGGGCGCGCAAGCAGATGCCGGATGAAATGATCAACCTCGTTGAAGCCCGCAAGGCTGCGCAGATAGGTGCTGGCGGAAAACCTCGGATTGATCTCGAACGGCAGGAATTGCCCGTCCGGGGTGATCCGGCCCTGCACGTTCAGGGGGCCACGGCTGCCAAGCGCTTCGGCCATGCGCCGGGCCGCGGCGCAGACCTCGGGGAATGTGTCGATACGCCCCTGGGTGTAGCCGCTGGAGATCAGGAAATCCGTGCCACGGGTCATCACCGACAGTTTGGAGGTGAAGGACCTTTGCAGGGCGATCACGCCTTCGATATTCCCGCCCAGATCCGACAGCACACCAATTGTAAATTCGCCGCCTTCCTCGGGAATATAGGCCTGCAGGATCGGCTGCAGATGGTTGGCCAGCAGATAGGTGGCGTATAGCTCGGCCTCGCTGTCTGAGCGGCAGAAGAATACGAAGCTGCTGCCGCCGGAATCAAGCGACGGCTTGATGATGCAGGGCATGGGAAAGCCGCGAACATCCCCGGCGGTTTCAATCCTGCGGGTCTGCGGCACCGGCAGGCCGATGTCCTGCAGACGTTCAAAGCAACGCGCCTTGTCGCTTGCCAGGTCAACCACATCGGGCGCGTTCTGCGCGATGACGATACCTTCATCCGCAAACGTCGCGCTGGCCGCCGCCAGAATGCGCGCCGGTTTTTCCGCGCCGGGGATAACCACCTGCACATCGTTGCGCGTTGCGATTGCCTTGACGCCGGCGACATAATCCGAGGCATCGACAAGGAAGGTTTCAGCGAAATTCGCATCGAAATGGCCATAGGCCAACGGATTGATATCGCACCCCAATATCCGGTAGCCGCCGGCCAGAACCAGGCTTTTGGCGATCTCGGTTCCCAGCGAGGCACCCGCCGTACCGGCAATCAGGACGGTGATGGCGTCCGAACCGCTCATAAAAACAGGAAATCGCGCGGTCGGGCATGCAACGGCGCGACGCCTTCGATGATACGTGCGGCATCCTGCGGGTTCAGCCCGACATAGACCGCGCCAATATCGTCCGGCACCTGATCGGGCGCAAGAATGGGAAGCCCCATCAGGCTGCGGCCCTGACGAAACGGATTCATGTCCAGAAACGCGCTGATACGGCCAGGATCGCCGAGGGTCGAGGCGATGAACATGCCGTAAACGCCGCTGCCATAGATCACCGCCTTGGCATCGGGATGGGCGGCCTCGAAAGCGGCAATCCGGGTTGCGATATCGGCCCAGCTTTTCGCCACCGCGCGGGCCTGTTCCATCGTCGTGCCAAGGTCTTTCGGAGCGGCGGCCACGGGTTTTGCCGCGCCGTCCTCTGGCACCGTCGCGGTCACGATGAAGGCGGCGCGGTGGGTGGTGTCGTCGATTTCGACATCCAGATATCCGGCATCACGGAACAGCCGATCAAGCGACGCCGCCGAAAAATGCTGCGCGTGGTCGATGACCACCAGATCGCTGATATTGCGGTACATGTTCGGGATCACCACATGCACCGACCCGCCCGGGCGGGTAACCTGGGCAAGATCGCGCACGAATCCCTTTGGATCGGCGGTATGTTCCAGCGCAAAGAACGACAGGACAAGGTCCATCTTGCCGTGCCATGCCTCGGGCACAATGTAGGAGGCCTGATTGTCCTTCGGCACGAACTGATCCCATAGCGTGGTGTAAATGCCGCTGACATCGAATGTATAAGGTTCAATACCCGGCAATTGCGCCTTCAGAAGCGCCAGTGTGCGGGCCTTGCCACAGCCATAATCCAGTACCTTCAGCCCGTCCGTCAGGGTATTCTTGGCAATGACCGAGGCCGCCTGATGTTCCGAGCGGAAAACCTTTCGCCCGTCCGGCATCGCGGTATAGATATCGTCCTCTTCCGCGTCATGCAGTTGAAACTGATAGCCGGTATCGTAATAGGACGCGATATCCTCCAGCGGCTGGGTCTGGACATGCGAACAGGTCCGGCACATCGACGCCGAGGTCGTCGTCAACTCGTTGGGGCTTTGCGCCAGTGTGAAACCGATGCCGCGCGCCTCGAACAGCGCCTCGATGTCTGACGATCCGCAGACAAAGCATGTATCCATCGTCCCGGTCATGGTCTGGGCCCCTTGCATTCTCAGTCGGTGACGCGCCGCAGATAGCCGCCGGGTGAAGATGACATGACCAGCTTGCCGTTGATCACAGGATCGGTTTCAAATGCCGGGTTTTCCGCCAGATAGTCACGCGCCGCCGACAAGGGCTCATCCCCGCGCGACCAGTGCTTGGAGCGATCCTTCGGGGCCTCTTCCGCCGACAGATGGCCCACCAGCGTGTCCGCCACGATGAGATAGCCGTCCCTGGTAACCAGGTCGCCATAGGCGCGGCATTCTTCCAGCACATGCGCATAGGAATGGTCGCTGTCCAGCACCGCCATCACCCTTGCGCCTTCAGGGATCAGCGCGCGCACCGCCTCCAGCGTTTCCCCGGCCACCGACGAGCCCTCGACAAGCCTGATCCGGCCGGACATCGGATGCGTCTCGATCGCCTCGCGGTTATGGGCGCGAATGTCGATATCGACGCCGATCACGATACCGTTGCCCATTGCCTGCAAAAGCGTGGCCATGAACAGGACCGACCCGCCGCGCGCCACGCCGGTTTCGATGATAACGTCCGGCTTGAAGGCCCATATCACCTCCTGCGTGGCCATGATATCGGCGGGAAGCTGGATGACCGGCACGCCGAACCAGTTCCACTGATAGGCATAGGCATGTTCGTTCAGGTCGATGATCAGTTTCTTCGAGGATTCAAAGACATCCGGATCGGCACCAAGCTCCAGCGATTTCTGAATCTGGAACTCGGCGAATTCCTTGCGGTCGTCTTTCATCTTCGGCAATGCTCCGTTCACGCGGCTTCAAATGCGTAGAGCTAAGTAAATCCTGTGGTTGCGCTTGTCCAGTCTGGGCGATCCGGCTGGCGGAATTTATCGGCCAGGGCTCCAACCAAGGGCAGGCAGCCGGTTGCGGAATACGTGGTCGATCCGCTGACTTGATGTATCAAGCAACCGGATGACCATGCCGTCCGGTCAGTGGCAATGCAGCATCAGAAGGCCACCTTGTCCCCACCCTTGAGGTCCAGAATCTCGCGCGCTTCATCCGGGGTTGCAACCTCGCTGCCCAGATCCTCGATGATGCGGCGGATCTTGGCGACCTGTTCGGCGTTGCTTCGCGCCAGCTTGCCGCGTGCGATCAACAGGCTGTCCTCCAGCCCGACGCGCACGTTGCCGCCCATCTGGCTGGCGGTGGTGGCCAGCGGCATCTGTGCGCCACCCGCCCCCAGAACCGACCAGCGGTAATCGTTGCCGAACAGGCGATCGGCGGTGCGCTTCATGAAGATCAGGTTATCCACCTCGGGGCCGATGCCGCCAAGGATGCCAAAGATGAACTGGATGAATACCGGCGCCTTGAACAGCCCGGCCTCCATGCAGAATTTCAGATTGTACAGATGGCCGACATCGTAGCATTCATGTTCAAACTTGATATTGTGCGGTGCCAGGGTTTCCGCCGCCTCGCGGATATCGCGGAAGGTATTGCGGAAGATATTGCCTTCGGAACTGGCCACATAATCCTTTTCCCAGTCGAATTTCCAATCGTCATAGCGTTTGGCCAGCGGATGGAACGAGAAATTCATCGACCCCATGTTGAGCGAGCACATCTCGGGCGAAAACGTCGTCGCGGGCTTGACCCGATCCGCGATGCTGAGCGTCAGCGACCCACCGGTGGAAATATTGACCACCGCATCGGTCGCCTGCTTGATCCGCGGCAGGAAGGCGGCGAAATGATCGACATCGACCGACACGCCGCCATCTTCCGGGCGGCGTGCATGCAGGTGCAGGATCGACGCCCCCGCCTCGGCCGCCGCGACCGCCTGCGAAGTGATATCGTCCGCCGTATACGGCAGCGCATCCGACATGGTGGGGGTGTGAATCGCGCCGGTTATGGCGCAGGTGATGATGGTCTTTTGCTGTCTTGCCATGCTCAGGTTTCCTTGTCCCTGTTGGATCGTTCCACCCGGAAGCCAAGTGGAAAAAGCTGAAGGTCAAAGCGCGCGCGGATCAGCCCCCAGACCCCTTTGGGGGCCTTCAGCATGATCACGATGGCAACGATGCCCAGCACGATCAGGTAAATCGTGCCAAGATCCGCCAGCGTTTCGCGCAGCGCGAAAAAGATCAGCGTGCCGATGATCGGGCCTTCCACTGTGCCGATGCCGCCGATCACCACGATGAAGATCACAAATGCCGTCCAGTCATTGACCGAAAAGGCCGCGTCCGGGGATATCCGCAGTTTCTGCAGGAAGATCAGCGCCCCGATCACGGCGGTCAGGGCGGCAGTGATTACGTAGACCAGGAACTTGGTGCGCCAGATATCAATGCCGAGCGATCCTGCCGCCAGCTCATTGTCGCGAATGGCGCTGAGTGCCAGGCCCTTGTTGGAGCGCAGGAACAGGTAGACCACGCCGATCACCAGCACCGCCGCGCCAAGTGCCAGCCAATAGCTGAGCGCCTCGCGCCCGTCGCGCGACGCCGCCATCGACCGCACGATATTGGTCGGAAGCGACGAACCGGACCCGCCCCCAAGCGCCGATATCTGCGCGAATGACAGGCGGAACACCTCGGCCATGACCCAGGTGCCGATGGCAAAATAGGCTCCGCGCAGCCGGAAGATCAGCAGCGCCACCGGCACCGCGACCATCGCCCCCAGAACCCCGGCACCCAGAACCGCCACCACCGGCGGCAGCCCGGCAAAGATGGTCAGCGCGAACAGCATGTAGCCGCCGAATCCGACAAATGCCTGCTGGCCCACTGACACCAGACCGGCATACCCCGCCAGCAGGTTCCACAGGCTGGCCAGCGCCAGATACAGGAACAACTCGCCCAACAGGCGCATATCGGCACGTCCCGCCCACCACGGGGCCAGGACAAGCAGGACAAGAACGATTGCGCCCAGAACGGTGGCAATGCGGGCCGCGCGCGAAGTGCGGGTGACGCTGAAATCCTGATGGCTCATCCGCTAATCCTCGGGAACAGGCCGTTGGGGCGCACCGCCAGAATGATCAGAAACACCAGATGCCCCGACAGCAATTGCCAGCCGGGATGGATTTTGGCACCGATGGTCTGCGCCACCCCAAGAATGACACCGCCCGCAAGTGTTCCCCAGAGGTTGCCAAGGCCGCCGATGATCACCGCCTCGAAGCCGAAAATCAGGCGGCCGCCGCCGATGGATGGATCGAAACTGGTGCGAATGCCCAGCAGAATGCCGGCAATCGCCGTCACCGCCAATGCCAGCGCCATCGACAGCCCGAAGATGTGGTGCCGGTTCAGCCCCATCAGTTGCGCGATATCCTGATTGTCCGATACCGCGCGAAACGCGCGGCCTAGTGCGGTGCGGTAGAACGTCCATTGCAGAGCGGCAATCACCAGCACCGCCACCGCGAAGGTCAGAACCGGCAGAACCCCCAGCGACAGCCCGCCAACCGACACCGACGCCGTTTCCAGCACACCGGCATTCATCTTCTGCGGGTCGGCGGAATAAACCTCCAGCAAGGCGTTCTGGATGATGACCGACAGCCCGAAGGTCACCAGAAGCGGTGGCAGCAGGTCCTGGCCCAAAGTCTGGTTGAGGATACCGCGTTGCAGGACATAGCCCGCCGCCGCCATCGCCGGCACCACGACGACCAGGGCCAGCAGGGGGTGAACACCAAGGGCCAGGGTCACCGAAAGGCCCAGATAGGCCGCCAGCACGATCAGATCACCATGCGCGATATTGACCAGCCGCATCACCCCGAAAATCAGCGACAGGCCAGCCGCGAAAAGCGCGTAAAGCCCGCCCAGAAGGGCACCCTGAACAAGTGCATTGAACCATTCCACGATCAGGTCACTCCGAAATAGGCGCGGGAGATTTCCGCGCGTGATAGGCCGCCCGATGCACCTTCCAGCGAGACCCGACCCTCCTGCAGGCAATAGGCGCGCGAAGACACCGACAGCGCCCTGGCGATATCCTGTTCGACGATCAGCGCCGTCATTCCCTCGCCGACGATATTCGGCAATGCCTCGTAGATCGACTTGATGATGACCGGCGCAAGCCCGAGGCTGATCTCGTCAAACAGGATCAGGTCCGGATTGGCCATCAGGGCGCGGCCGATCGCCACCATCTGCTGTTGGCCACCCGACAGCGAGGTCGATTGCTGGTGCCGCCGTTCCTTCAGGATCGGGAACAGCGCATAGATTTCGGACAATGACCACGGCCCCTTGCGCCCGATCTGCCCGCCGATGACAAGGTTTTCCTCGACCGAAAGCGAGGGGAACAATTGTCGGCCCTCCGGCACCAGCGCGATGCCAAGCCGGGCCACCTGATCGGCACGCATGGCGCCAATCGCGGTGCCGTTGTAGCGGATCTGATCATCGCGGTTCTTCATCAACCCAGCGATCGAGCGCAGCAATGTCGTCTTGCCGGCACCGTTCGCACCAATGATCGCCAGCACTTCGCCGCGCGCCACATTCATGTCGATCCCGTAAAGCGCCTGAAAGTCGCCGTAATGCGCGTCCAGCCCGTAGATTTCCAGAACCATGTCAGGCATCGACTTCGATCCCCAGATAAATCTCCTGAACTTCGGGGCTTTGCATGATCGCCTGCGGCTCGCCCTCGGCGATCTTGCGACCGAAATCAATCACGATCAGCCGGTCCACCACCGCCAGAAGCGCATGCACCACATGTTCGATCCAGATGATGGTAACGCCGCTGGCATGAATGTCCCGGATCGTCTGCACCAGCGCGGTGCATTCCGCCTCCGTCAGGCCACCGGCGATTTCATCCAGCATCAGCAGCCTTGGCTGCGTGCACAAGGCGCGGGTCAGTTCCAGACGCTTGCGGCCCAACAGCGGCAGAGAACCGGCAAGCGTATTGGCCTTGTCCAGAAGCCCGGTCTGATCCAGCACCTGAAGGCACAGGCGCTCGGCAGGTTTGCCCGTCAGACCCGCGGCCTGGGTCGCCGCGATCATCGCGTTTTCATAGACCGTCATGCCGGAAAACGGCTGCGGCACCTGGAAGCTGCGCACCAGCCCCGACCGGCACCGGCGTGCGGCACTGAGGCCGGTCACGTTTTTTCCCTGAAAATACACCTGCCCTGAATCCGGCCTGAGCGTGCCGGTGATCAGGTTGAACATTGTCGTCTTGCCCGCACCGTTCGGGCCGATGATGCCCAGTGCCTCGCCCTCGGCCAGATCATAGCTAAGATCATCGGCAACGGTCACCGCGCCGAACGACTTGCAGACATTTTCAAGCCTGAGAAAGGCGGACATCTTATCTCCCGAAGCGGTTATGCGTGGTGCCCGACAGCGCGGGCACCACGCCGTTATCTGGCGATCACAGCAGTTTCAGCGACCCTGTCAGCGGAATGTCCGGGGCGGCGGAATTGGCCACGATCTTGAGGTCGAAGGCGTCGCCTTCGCGCTGCCACTGTCCGGCCACCAGCGGTGTCTTGGTGACATTGTTGATCGGACCATTGGCCCAGTTGACCGGCCCGACGATGGTGTTGAGGTCGGTCGCGGCAATTGCCGCCACGATGGCCGAGGGGTCATCCAGATCGTCCGAACGCCGGATCACATCCGCCACCACCTCGAACAAAGCATGCTTGAAGCCGATGGGCTGGGTCCAGGGGCGGCCCGAAGCAGCGCTGTAGCCATTTGCGAGGTCTTTTGCGCTTGCGCCGGTCAGCGAGGACGAGAACGGATGGTGCGGCGACCACCAGACCTCGGAACTCAGCCCGTCGCCCCGCGCACCCAGCGATTCAATCACCGACGGGAACAAAAGCGCCTTGCCGATGGTCACGATTTTCGGCGCGAAACCCTGTTGCGCGGCCTGCGCCCAGAAGGTGGCGAAATCCGGCGGGATCATGTTGCCGGTCACGATCTCGCAGCCTGCCGCCTTGAACGCGGCGATCTGGTTGGAAAAATCGTCCGACAGGGGCTGATAGCGGCCCGGATCGGTCAGGCTGTAACCGGCAGCGGCCAGCGGCTTCGGCAGGCCAAGCTCCGCATCGCCCCAGGCATTGCCATCGGCATCGTTGGGAAACAGCCCGCCAACCGTTTTGGTCACGCCGCTTTGTCCCCACATGTCCAGAAAGGCCCCGATCACATCCTCCAGACCCCAGAAGAAGTGGTATGTGTTCTGGAACCCCTGGCCCGGAACGCCATTGCGGCCAAAGAAATAGGGCTGCCAGGGGCAATCGGTGGTGATGCAGGGCACCTCGTTGATTTCGGCCTGATCGGACACCGGGTTCACGGTGTCCGGCGTGGAGGCGGCAACGATGATATCCACCTCGTCGCCAAGGATCAGGTCCGCCGCCACTTCCGCCGCGCGGTTCGGGTTGGACTGGCTGTCCTTCGAGATGATCTCGACCGAATAGGTCTTGCCGTTGTTTTCCAGACCGGCGGCGAAGGTCTTGGCGATCGCGTCCAGCACGTAATCATCGGCTTCGGCGAAGCCTGCCAGCGGGCCGGTGCGCGGGCTGACATGGCCCACCCTCAGCACCGGGTTCGCGGCATAGGCACGGGTTGCGCCAAGGATGGCAGGCGCCGCAACTGCCGCCGCGCCGGCTTGCAGAAACTTGCGACGGGACGGATTGACAGGTTTGCGTTTCATGTTCTTCTCCCCTTCATGTGGCGCGTGGCCACGGTTGCTAATCTTCAAGAATGCTATCCAGCCGGGTCAGGTGACTGGCGACCCTGGCGCGGACCTTGTCGGCCTCGGCACTGGTCCAGGTTCTGAAGCCTTCACCGGATTTCATGCCCAGGCGGCCATCTTCCACCAGCTTTTCCAGATAGGGCGACGGGCCCTTGCGGCTTTCGAGATCGAACAGCACGTTTTCATGGATATCGAGCGTCAGATCGGTGCCCACCAGATCGGCGTTTTCCAGCGGGCCAAGCACCGCTAGGCGGCGGCCAAAGCTGGATTTGATCACCGTATCCACCGCTTCGGCATCGCAGATGCCGTTTTCCACAAGGCTGATCGCCTCGCGCCACAGGGCATGTTGCAAACGGTTGCCGATGAAGCCCGGCACGTCCTTTTTCACCCGCACCGGGGTTTTGCCAATCTCCGCCAGCAGCCGCATCATCCGATCGGCCACCGCGTCATCGGTCCATTCGGTGCTGACCACCTCGACCAGCGGGATCAGATGCGGCGGGTTCCACCAATGGGTGCCAAGGGCGCGGTTCCTGTCGCGAAGCCGCGACATGATTCCGGTGATCGGCATCACCGAGGTGTTCGACGCCAGGATGCAATTCCCGGACGCATGTTCCTCGATCTCGGCAAAAATCGCCTGCTTCAGGTCCAGCTTTTCCGGCGCGGCCTCGAATACCGCATCGGCCTGTCTGACGGCATCGGCGACATTATCCGCAACCGTGATATTTTGCAGGATGGCGGAAATGCCGCTGTCGCTTTCGCCCAGCGTCTTCAGGCTGTCGGCGATCCGCCCGATCACGCTTTGACGTGCCGCCGCAAACGCATCGGTAACCGCCACCTGTTGGCCGCCTCGCGCCAGCGCAAGGGCTATGCCGTGCCCCATGAGGCCTGCACCAACAATACCGATCCGAAGCTGTTCAGTCATGATCAATCCCGTTTCGCGCCGACCCGGACGCTGCCACTTGCGAATCCCGCACGAAGGTTTCCGTAACACCGGTTGTCGGGTGATGATCGGTTGTGGCGCATGCCTGCCTTGCAATAAAATGGCCGCCGGTTGCCCGGCGACCAGTCAGGGAGAATTCAGAATTCGGCACCATCGTCGATACGGAACGACTGGTCCTTGTCGATCATCGCCACCAGGCGAATGATGCAGCCATCGCCGCGATCCCAGTTCCACGGGAAGAAGGCAAAGGTACAGCGCTTGCCGGTCACCGCGTCCAGATCGCCGCCGACATTTTCAATGCCGAGGATGCCGTTCCTGAACAGGATCTGGTGCACCGGTTCCCATTCGGGGAAATCGTCTTTCCAGTCGTTGCCGCCGGACCATTCCTTGTATTCCTGTTCCAGATGCGGCAGCAGCGGACCGTTGCGCTGCGGGCCGATCGCGGTTGCCAGCGGGTGGTCGTTGGCCTGGGTATCGTGGCCGACAACCTTGATGCCCTTTTCCACCATCCATTCGCCTGCCGAGGGAACGAAGCCGGGGCAATAGGCGAAATAATCGCCGTCGTCATAATCGTGATGCCAGCCGGTATTGATGATCAGCACATCGCCCTTGCGAATGACATGGCCACAGGCCTTTTCCAGATCGTCGCCAGTGATGAATTCCCATTTCTTCTTCGGGATCGAAACCACGATGCCGGTGCCGAAGAAATGCGGCAGCGGCACCTCGTCGATGAAGGGTGTGCCCTGCACCACATGCGCGGGCGCGTCGATATGGGTGGTGGCGTGCATCGTCGTGGTGATCCGCTGGCTCAGCACGCCGGATTTCGCCATGTAATGGATACGCTCGATCTTGGTATCCTCGAAATACGGCCAGTTGGGGTTCTGAAACCCGAACCGGTGGGAGAGGTTGTAAAACTCCAGCCCCATGTCGTTTTCGGTATTCGACTGGAATTCAATTCCGCGGATCTTGACCATCAAGCGCACCTCGTATGTTCACCGGATCGACCGGTTTTTGCCAGTTGGATTCTGAAAGACCTATCCTATGTGTCTTGCAATATGATGCACTTGTATCGTATGGTGGTCAAGTAAAATTGTGGGAAATGTTTGGCCGCATTGCCTTACACTGCAACGCGAACAGCTTCAGGGGCAGCAAATGCCGACAGATAAAACAGACACATCCACGCTGAACCTGCCCGAAAAAGACAATGAAAACAGCAGAGGCGGTATTCAGGTGATCGCCCGGGCCGCGTCGATCCTGCGCGCGTTGCGCGACAACCAGACCGGGATGAGCCTTGGCCAGATCGCCGACCGCGTGGGCCTGCCACGCTCGACGGTACAGCGAATCGTTGCGGCGCTGGCAACCGAGCGGATGATCATCGCTGACTCGCAGGGCGGTGCGCTGCGGCTGGGGCCGGAAATCACCACACTGGCCGAAGCGGCGAATTACAACATCGTCGAACATTGCCGTCTGTTGCTCAGGGAACTGGCGTTGAAAACCGGGGAAACCGCCGATCTGTCGGTACTGCGCGGCACCGGCATGATCTTTCTGGACCAGGCGCCGGGCAGTCACCGCCTGCGCACGGTTTCATCCATCGGCGAGGTGTTTCCGCTGACCACCACCGCAAACGGCCGCGCCTGCATGGCGCAATTGCCCGAATCCAAGGCGCTACAGCTGATCGAGAACGAGTGGGAAAGAAACCAGATCAACGGCGATCTTGCCGCCATGCTGGCCGATCTCGGAGAAATCCGCCACTCCGGCCTGGCCTATGATCTGGACGATCACACATCGGGCATTTCGGCAATCGGATTTGCCTTCGGGGACTGGACCGGCGATCTCCATGCAATTTCGGTTCCGATCCCGTCCAGCCGGTTTCACGAGAAGCGAAAACTGGTTGAAACGGAGTTGCTGCGGACTCGGCAAAGCATCAGCCGGATGATCGCGCAGGCAGCAATCGGCGGAAGCTAGCGGCGCGAAACCGGTCCTGACCGGCCGCGCGATCCTTCGGATGGCATTGCCAGGCAGGACGGTCAGAAACCCGGCGTTGCGGAGCATCCCGAATACTGCCCGGGCGGATTCGACCTGAAGGGCGAATTTCAGACTGCTTGTGCCAGCCAGATCAGCGCCGCCGCCACATCCCGGCAAAGCCGGTTGGGTTCCCGGTTCCGCAGGTCAGTCCGCCTCCGGCTTCAGGGTGCCCTCGTTCAGCAACCATCGCCTGATGGTGAATGTTCGGGCCCCCGAGGAATGCATCGGGTCGTTTTCGGCGATATCTCTGGCCGCCGCCAACGAGCCCGCGCGATAGACTATCAGTCCCTCGCCCTGCATATGCTCCCCGGACAGATCGGACATCGGCCCGGCCAGGGCAAGCGCACCTGCCGCCTCCTGCTGGTCCTGATAGGCCAGGTGCTCCGCCAGGAACGATTTCACGATCTCCGGGGGCTTTGCCGGCGTGCTGATGACAACATAGAGTTCAAGCGCCAGCGAACCGCGTTCGCGTGCCTGTTGTTTGTAATCTTTCCAGGCAACCATTCAAAACCTCTCCCTTTGGTTCGTTTCACATCAGCGTCGGCAGGACAACCTTTCGCCTGCAGACAATCGGTGCCGTCATCGAAGGCAGCAACATACAGCTTGACCATGCGTCCCGCATCATGATACATAAGTACCGTATTGCGGTCAATGCAGAGTGGATGGCGGGTTATTGCGGGAAATTGTAATTCCGCTGGCACAGGAAGGCAGGAAAAGTGCTGATGATGGAGTTCGGTAAATGAGTGCCCTGACCGGCGAAGCCCTGGCCGTTGCCCGCGCCGAGGCACAGAAGGCGGTGCGCAAGCTCCGTGCCACATCACCCGTGCTGAGCGATGCTGCAATTGATCTTATCCTGCGTGACGCCCGGTCGCATTATGCCTGGCAGGACCGTCCGGTTTCCGACGACATGCTGCACACCATATACGAAATTGTCGCGAACGGTCCGACCAGCATGAATTGTTGCCCGGCCCGTTTCGTTTTCGTGAAATCGCCCGAGGGCAAGGCGCGGCTGGCGAAATCGCTGAAGGACAAGAATATCGACAAGATGATGGCAGCTCCGGTGACCGCGATCATCGCGCATGATCTGGAGTTCTGGAAAGAGCTTCCGTTCCTGTTTCCGCACGAGGACCGCCGGCCGCATTTTGAAGGCAAGCCCGAGCATTCCCAGGATACGGCATTTCGCAACGGCACGTTGCAGGGTGCCTATTTCATGATTGCCGCCCGCGCCATCGGCCTTGATGTCGGTGCCATGTCGGGCTTTTCAAACGACATCTGCGATCGGGAATTCTTCAAGGGCACATCGCTGCGATCGAACTTCCTGTGCAATATCGGGTATGCCGACGAAAGCGCCCTGTTCCAGAAACTGCCGCGCTTTGCCTTCGACCAAGTCTGCTCTTACGCATGAGGACATGATGGCCGGGATCAGGATGAAGACAAATGTCAAGCTGAGAGCGACGGCCGATTGCCCGACGCATTCGCAGGCGGTTGTCTCGATCCGTGATCTTGAGTTTGCCATTGACGAGCCGCTGGAACGCGGCGGCACCAATTCCGGACCGACGCCGACAGATACCGCATTGGCAGCGCTTGTCGGCTGTACGAATGTCATCGGCCACAAATGCGCCAAGGCTCTTGGGGTCGATATCGGACAATTGTCGATCGATGCGGTCTGCGATTTCGACCGGCGGGGTGTGACGCTTGAGGAAGAAATCGCCGTGCCCTTCACCGCGGTCACGCTCACGGTAAAAGCCAATGGCCGCGCGTCGCAGGCTGAACTGGACCAGGTCGGTGTTGAAACCGAGAAATACTGCCCGTTGTCAAAACTGTTTCAGGCGGCGGGTACGAAGTTGGAGGTTGTCTGGCTGAATGCCGGGGATGCTTTGACATAACATGTGAAAACGGGAGGAAACCATGACTATGTTTTCAAAAGGACTGGCGCTCGGCGCCCTGATGGCGGGGCTGACGGCTGTACCCGCCCTTGCCACCGAAACCATCAAGGCGGTGGTGATCGACGGCTATCCGGCTCGGGCGATGTGGGTGCAGGAATTCACCAATTTCTTCATCCCCGAAGTCAACGCGCGCCTGGCCAAGACCGGCAATTACGCGATGGACTGGCAGGAAAGCTATGGCGGTTCCATCGTCAAGCCCAAGGGCGTGCTGGATGGCGTGAAGCTGGGGCTGGGCGATATCGGCATTGTCACGACGATCTTCCATTCGTCCAAGCTGCCCTCGCAGGGCATTTCGGCGGTGACACCGTTTGTCGCGGCGGATGCGCGTGCAGTGGCGCAGGCGGTTGACGAGATCGCCCGGGAATTCCCGACGATGCAGAACGAATTTGCCGCGCAGAACCAGGTCTATCTGGCAACCGGCGTGGTGCTGGACACCTATCAGGTGTTCTCGACAACACCGATCGCCTCGGTTGCCGAATTGAAGGGCATGAAAGTCGCCGGGGCCGGCATGAATCTGCGCTATCTTGAAGGCATCGAAGGTGCCGCCGGGGTGCGTGGCGGTCTGACCGACTTCTACAACATGCTGCAGACCGGACTTGTGACACAGGCAATGCTGTGGCCCGAAGCCGCCAAGACCTTCAAGATCGCCGAAGTTGCGCCTTACATGCTGCGGGTCGATCTCGGGGCGGTGAACTCGAAAACCGTGACGGTGAACCAGGATTACTGGAACAGCCTGCCGGAAGAGGTGCAGGGCGTGCTGAAAGAGGTCGCCGTGCTCTATCGCGATCATGTTGCAGGGATTGCGATGGATGAAGCCGCCGCAAGCCGCGACGCCTATGTCGCTGCCGGTGGCACCATTGTCGAGGTCAGCGCCGAAGATCGCGCCGCATGGGCCAATGCAATGCCGAACATCGCCGCAGAATGGGCCGCCGATCTGGACGCCAAGGGCGAACCGGGATCGGAGATGCTGAAGGCCTATTTGGCCAAGCTGGCAGCCGCCGGTTATACCGGCGTGCGTGACTGGTCGGCCAAGTAAGCGCCCGTTCCCGCAAAGCGAAAGGCGATTGTTACGATGCTGAGAACCATCAACGCAGTGATTTGTAGAATCGCCCGCAGCCTTGCCATAAGTGCCAACATCGCCGGGACCCTCGTGGTCCTGGCGCTTGTCGGAGTGGTCAACTTCGATGTCATTGCCCGCGGTGCCTTCAACGCGCCGTTTCTGGGGGCGGTCGAGGTGGTGCAGTTTTCCATGATCCTGATCGTGTTCCTGCAATTGCCGGATGTGGTGCGGGTGAACCGCCTGACCAGATCCGACGGATTCCTGGTTCTGCTCAACAAGAAAGCGCCGCGACTGACCGCGATCCTGACCCATGTGATCGAAACGATTTCGGCGGTATTCATGACCCTGATCGCCATCGCGATATGGCCGGAATTCATCGAGATGTGGCAGACCAGGGATTACTTCGGCGTACCCGGCGTCTTTACCGCGCCCTGGTGGCCGATCAAGCTTGTCATCTTCCTCAGCACATCTTTATGCGCCCTGATCTTCGTGCTGAAAGTCCTGTCGCCGGCACATCAGCCCGAACTGATCCGGGCACCCGAACTGAAGGACCTGCCATGAGCCCGATTGAAATCGGCCTGATTTCGGTCGCTGCCATTGTCGTGCTGATCTATCTGGGTCTCTATATTCCGATTACGCTGGGTGTCGTCTCGTTCGTGTCGATCTGGCTGATGCGGGACAATTTCGACCTGGCGATGAACCTGCTGAAGATCGCCGTCAGCGACAGCGTCATGGAATATACCTTCGCCACGGTTCCCCTGTTCACCTTCATGGGGCTGATCGTGTCCAAGGCCGGTTTGGGGGCCGATGTCTACGAGGTGATGAGTACCGGGTTTCGCCGCGTGAAAGGCGGTATCGGCATGGCCACGGTCGGGGCAAACGCGGTCTTTGCCGCCGTCACAGGATCGTCCATCGCATCGGCCTCGGTGTTTTCCAAGGTTTCGGTGCCACAGATGCTGAACCTCGATTACAACCCTCGTTTTGCGGTCGGAGTGGTCGCCGGCTCGTCGGTGCTGGGCATGATCATCCCGCCTTCGGCCATGCTGATAATCTATTCCTTTGTCGCCGAGCAATCCGTGGGCGACATGTTCCTGGCCGGCGTGGTACCGGGCCTGATGCTGGCCGGCGCCTATATCGTGGCAATCTTCGTGATGGGGCGGCTGACGCCGGGTTTTGTCGGCGGTCGTCCGGCATCCGAGTTCGAGCCGATGCCCTGGGGCGAGATCGCAACCAAGACGCTGCCGATACTCGGGCTGATCGTCATCGTCCTGGGCGGCATCTATACCGGCTGGATGACCCCGGTCGAGGCCGGTGCGGCGGGATCGCTGGTCGGCCTGCTGATCGCGCTGGTTCGCCGCAAGATCACGCTGCGCGGGTTTTGGGAGGCGCTGCTGGAAACCGGGCATATCACCGCGGCAATCCTGTTCCTGATCACGGCGGCCTCGATCTACAGCCGGATGCTGGGACTTGCCGGATTGCCAAACCAGTTGGGCGACATACTGGCGACCAGCCAGGCCAGTTTCTTCATGGTGATGTTGCTTTATGTGTTGCTGATGCTGTTTCTAGGCACGTTGCTGGACACCGCATCGATCATCCTGATCGTGGTGCCGCTGTTCCTGCCCCTGATCGAACCGATGGGCCTGTCGCTGGTCTGGTTCGGCATCGTTACCGTGGTGGGCGCGGAAATCGGCCTTCTGACGCCGCCGCTCGGAATATCCTGCTTTGTCATCAAGGCGACCCTGAACGACGACCGGATCACGCTGAAAGATGTATTCCTGGGTGCGTTGCCTTTCGCCGCGGTCATGCTGGTCATTCTGATCCTGCTGATCCGCTTTCCGATCCTCAGCCTTGCCATCCTGAACTGACGTCAGAGCGCGGCCTGAACCCTTTGCAGCGTTCCGCGCAGCGCCTTGACAAGTTTGACTTTTTTGGACGCGAAGCGGTGCGACGGCACCGGCAGGGAAATCGAATAGATCAGCCCGGTCGGATCCTTGAACGCCATTGCGGCGGCCGAAATTCCGTCGGTATGTTCATCAAGATCGTATGCCACGCCGGTTTCGCGGATATTCTCGATCTCGGCAATCACCTGGGACAGCGATTTCTTCCGATCGCCCGACTGGCGCAGTTCGCGCGCGGCGATCCTGGCCACCTCTTCTTCGTCCATCTGGGCCAGCGTGGCCTTGCCGGTTGCGGTGGTTGTCATGGGAAATGCCTCGCCGACCGCCGAAACGGTTCTGAGCCGCTGCGTGCCGACAACCTGATCCACGAACAATACATGCTGATCGCGGTAGATCGACAGATCGACGGTTTCCCCGGTTTCCTTTGCCAGGTCGGACAGGACGGGGCGGATCAGTTCCGCCACATTGATCCGGCCCGCCGCCGCCAGGGCCTGGATTTCCGGCCCCAGCCGCAAACCGCCTTCGGGCGAGGCGGCCATCACCAGCCGTTCGGCAAGCAAGGCATTGACGATCCGCTGGACGGTGGATCGCGGCAGCGAGACCTGCTTTGCGATCTGCCCGAGGCTGAGACCTTCGTTGTCGTTCTTCAGCACGCGCAGGATGTCGGCCGCCCGCTCGATGACCTGCACGCCCTGGGTGCTTTTGCCTTTGATGTCGGTCTCGATTTCCATTTCCATTTCTCACGCGCCTTCAATCGAAACGTCCGGGTAGAAAGCATGAACCGGCAGGCAACATAAAGCCCTAATTGATTTCGGAACAGCGCCAGATTCATCATTGACCGCATTATGGTACAAGTGTATTAATATGTGATGCAAGCTTTGGTTCTATTCTGGGGGCAGACACATGCAAATCAAGCGGTTTTCCGACGCAAAGCCTTACGAGGCGCCTAATCATTTCGATTGCAGGTCGCTGCGGCTTGCCGGGTTTGAAGATGGCGGGCCCGAAAACTTCTGGGTGGGATGTTCGCATTTCCTGCCCGGTGGCGGTGCCGGCCCGGACTCTTCGCCGATGGAGAAGGTCTATGTGATCCTGAGCGGTGAATTGACCATCCGCGTTGGCGGCGTCGAACAAAAGGCCGGCCCGATGGACAGCGTCACGATCCCGGGCGGGGAAGTGCGCGAAATCGTGAACCAGGGCAACGATATCGTCACCATGATCGTGGCGATGCCCTATCCCGCAAAACCCTGAACCAAGGACAGTCCGATGAGCTTTTTCAATGATCCCAATTCCCTGTTCGACCTGAAGGGCAAAGTTGCCCTGATCGCAGGCGCGTCCGGCGCGTTCGGCAATGTGGCCGCGCAGACATTGGCCGGGGCAGGATGCAAGGTTGTGCTGGCAGCGGGCAACAAGGACGCCCTCGCCGAGATCGGCGCGAAATGCGAAGCACTCGGTGCCGAGGTGACGCTGATCAATGATCGCCCGACCACCGAGGCATCCTGCGAAGCGATGGCTCAGGCTGCGGTCGATACCTACGGCGCGCTCGATATTCTGGTGGTTGCCTCCGGTATCAACCGGGTCGCCAAGATCGAAGCGATGGCACCCGAAACCTTTCTTGAAGTGATGGACGCCAATGTCACGCAATCCTGGCTGCTGTCGCGCGCTGCAACCAAGCACATGCGTGCGCAGGGATCGGGCAAGATCGTGCTGGTCTCCTCGGCCCGGGGCCTTCTGGGCCATCCGGCGGGGTACACGGCCTATTGCGCCTCGAAATCCGGCATCGACGGCGTGGTCAAGGCGCTGGGTTGCGAACTGGGCCCGGACGGTATCACCGTCAACGCCATCGCACCGACGGTGTTCCGCTCGCCGCTGACGGCATGGATGTTTGCCGATACCGACGAGGCGAAAAAGGTGCGCGAAGGCTTCTATGCCCGCCTGCCCAAGGGTCGTCTCGGCGAGCCTGAGGATCTGGCAGGGCCGCTGTTGTTCCTGACATCGAAGGCCTCGGATTTCTACACCGGCCATATCCTTTATGCCGATGGCGGCTACACCGCCGGCTAGTACCAGCGCATGGAACACGGGCGAATTGCACGATGACGAACGAATTTCACAATCCGGTCAGGCAAAAGCTGAAGGATGGTCAAAAGACCGCCGGAGCGTTCCTGCAGATCCCGCATTCCATCCCGGCCGAGATTTTTTCGATGGCCGGATTCGACTGGCTGATCGTCGACATGGAACATGCGCCCGGCGATTATGGCGACCTGTTGCACCAGTTGCAGGCGATCAGCGGGTCGGGAACGGTGCCGTTCGTGCGCCCGCCCTGGAACGATGACGTGGCGATCAAGAAAATCCTCGATGCCGGGGCGCAGGGCGTGCTTGTGCCTTACGTGAATACCGGTGCCGAGGCGAGATCCGCGGTTGCGGCATGCCGCTATCCGCCGCTGGGTGTGCGGGGCGTTTCCGGCAGCAACCGGGCCGCGCGGTACGGCAACAACGTGAAGAACTACCTGGACGTTGCCAACCGCGAAATCATCGTCATCACCGCCATCGAAACCCGCGAGGCGATCGACAATCTGGATGACATTCTGGCGGTGGACGGGCTGGACGGAATATTCATCGGCCCGATGGATCTGGCGACCAATCTTGGCCATATCGGCAATCCGGGCCATCCCGATGTGCTGGCGGCTTTTGCAGAAATCGAGGCCAAGGTGCTGGTAACGGACAAGTTCCTGGGCACCCTGACAACCACATGGGAACGCACGCAGGAATGTTTTGCCAAGGGCTATCAGTGGTTGATCGTGATGCAGGACGGCTCGGCGCTGGTCAGGGCGGCCAATGAAATGGCTGCCCGGATCCGCCGCGAATACGGAGAAGGTTAATGGCACATCGTGATCTCCTGAAACCCGATTACGCCCGCAACATGCGCATCCTGGGTCACAGCGATCAGGGCGGGCGCGGCGACGGCGTACAGGTGATGGTGACCGGCGGACATGCCTATGTCGGGCATCTGTTTTCGCAGGGCTGGTCGGTGATCGATGTGCGCGATCCGCGCAATCCGGCATTCGTCAAGCACTACCCGATGCCCGGTTCGACCTGGAGCCAGCATCTGCAGACCCACGGCGATCTGCTGCTGGTCGTGAACATGAAGAACGTGATGGCCGACGAAGGCGTCAAGGGCGGCAATTACTACGAAGGCTCGATCGGCGACAAGATCGACACCACCGGCAGCGACCAGAGCTATTGCGCAGGCATGCGGGTCTATGACATTTCCGACCGGGCCAACCCGGTCGAGATCGGCTTCATGCCGCTGGAGGGCCTGGGCCTTCATCGCATCTGGTATGATGGCGGGCGCTGGGCCTATGTCTCGGCGCTGCCGCCGGGATTCACCGACGACATCTTCATCATCATCGACATGGCGGACCCGACCAACCCGAAACCGGTCAGCAAGCTCTGGCTGCCGGGCATGAATGCCGCCGCCGGCGAAAAACCCGGCTGGGACCCGAAATACCGCTATGCGCTGCATCATGCGATCGTCAAGGGCGATCTGGCCTGCGGTGCCTGGCGCGACGGTGGCCTGACGACGATGGATGTCAGCGACCGGTACAATCCGAAAATCCTCAGCCACGTGAATTTCTGCCCGCCTTTCGCAGGCGGCAGCCACAACGCGCTCGCCTTGCCCGACCGCAACCTGCTGGTTCTGGTGGAAGAGGCCACGGGCAACGACATGGCAGACGGTATCAAGCGCAACTGGATCTTCGACATCACCGATCCGTCCAGGCCGATCAGCATCTCGACGCTACCGATCCCGGATGATGCGGACTACGCCACCAAGGGCGGTCAGTTCGGCCCGCACAATATCCACGAAAACCGGCCCGAAAGCTTCCAAAGCTCGGACATGATATTCGTGACCTACCAGAATGCGGGCCTCAGGGTCTATGACATCCGCGACCCCTTCCGCCCGAAGGAAATCGCCGCGCTGGTACCGCCAGCCCCGGAAAAGATCTTCGATGTCCGACCAGACATGCCGAAGATCGTCGATACCACCGATGTATTCGTGGCCGAGGACGGGCTGATCTACATCACGGATTTCAACGCCGGGCTTTACATCCTCGAAATGGACAAGGGCTTGCTGGATTAGGGAACTGGCGATGAAAAAGGTAACCGTCATCGGCAAGCTGCATCAGGCCGGGCTGGATATTCTTTATGGTCACGGCGGGCTGGACATCACCGTGTTCGCCGATCCCGCCATATTGCCGACCGCCGCCAGCATCTCCGGGGCGGATGCCCTTCTGGTGCGGACCGGCAATCTGACCGAGGACGATATCAGGGAGGCGCATAATCTCTGCGTGGTGTCGCGCCACGGTGTGGGTTGTGACAATCTGCCGGTCGATGCGCTGTCGGCGCGCGGCATTCCTGTGACCATCGTCGGCCCGGTCAACGCGATCTCGGTGGCCGAACAGACGCTGGCCATGATGCTGACGCTGACCAAGCGCATCGGCGAATACGACCAGGCGGTCCGCAACGGCAGATGGGAAATCCGCAATTCCCTCAGAACCGCCGAACTTGCCGGCAAGACGCTGCTGCTGCTGGGGCTGGGGCGTATCGGCAGCGAGGTTGCCAAGCGCGCGGCGGCGTTCGACATGAACATACTGGTCTTCGATCCCTACCTGTCAGCCGATGCGGTTGCCGCCGCCGGCGCCAGCAAGATCGAGAACTGGAAAGACGTGCTGGGGTCCATCGACATCCTCAGCATCCATTTGCCCCTGAGCGAGGCCACGAGGAACATCATTGATGCGCCGGTTCTGGCGGCAATAAAACCGCAAGCCATCGTGCTGAACGCGGCGCGTGGCGGGCTGATCGACGAGGCCGCGCTTTTTCACGAGCTGAGCGGCAGAATGGCCGCAGGCGGTGCCGGGCTGGACACGTTCGAGGTGGAACCACCCGCTGCCGACAACCCGCTGTTTGGCCTGCCGAACGTGGTTCTCAGCCCCCACAGCGCCGCCATGACCGAGGAATCGGCCCGCAAGATGGGCGAGGTTTCGGCCCGCAATGTCATCGCCGGACTGGACGGCAATCTCGATCCGTCGCTGATCTTCAATCGCCGGGCACTCGAAAACAGGGGCTGACATGAAACCTGACATTCCAACCGAGTTTTACGTCGCCTTTCTGGACCGAACCTTCCAAATCCACTGGAACCTGCACGCGGCTTTGATGTTCACCTGCTGGTTCGTGCTGGTGCCGTTCGGTGTCATCTCGATCCGCTATTTCAAGACCCGCCCAAAACCCTGGGGCCTGCCGCGCGGGGTCGGCAAGTTCGATCCGCTGTTCATCTGGTGGGGCATGCATATCTGGACGCTCTATACCGCGATCACATTGTCGCTCGGCGGCCTGGCGATCGCGCTGATCGTCAGTGGCGGATTCAGCGGCTCGATGCATGCCTGGTTCGGCGCGCTTACGGTGTTTTTCGGCACGATGCAGATCGTCATTGCCTGGCAGCGCGGAACCCACGGCGGGCATAATCACCTCAGCACAGACCCGGATGATCCTTCCACCTGGCGCGGCGATCATTTCGACATGACGACCAGACGGCGCTGGTTTGAAGCCTATCACAAGCCCGGCGGATATTTTGCCCTGTTCCTGGCAACCGGCGCGGTGACGACCGGTCTCATGCAATTCTGGATGCCGCTGATTGCCATCTTGTTGCCGATCATGTTCGTGGCGATCTTTGCGCTGGTCGTCGTTCTGGAGGGCACCCGACAGCGCCATGACACCTATGAGGCGGTCTTTGGCAATCACCCCGATCACCCCGGCAACAAGAACAAGCTTTCGACGGGCGAGTGATCTAGCTGAATCTGCCGAACCAAACCCTGATTGATTTACCTTCAGGTGCCGTCAGACCAATGATTGATCAAGGCAACGCGGAATGATTGTGCGAATTGAGATCGACGCTATGATAGGTCAGACGAGAACAAGGCACAGGCAGGCCAGTCATGCGGTTTCAGAAACTCGATCTTAACCTCCTGGTTACGCTTGACCGCCTGCTGACCGAAAGAAGCATTTCACGGGCAGCCGAAAAACTGTATCTCAGTCAGTCGGCAACCAGCAGTGCGCTGGCGCGGCTGCGTGAATATTTTCAGGATGAACTTCTGGTCAGGGTCGGTCGCACCATGGTGCCAACCCCCCGGGCGCTTGAACTGTCGCAATCGGTGCGCGAGGTCCTGTTGCAGATCGAAGGCAGGGTAATCAAACGCCCTGAATTCGACCCCGCCCGGGAAAGCCGCGAAATCAGGATGATCGCATCAGATTATTCCCTGATCGCCGGCCTCGCCGCGGCCCTGATCGATATCCGCGCCGAAGCCCCAAAGTTGCGCTTCGTATTCTCGCCGCAGCAATTGAACCCAAGGGAGGACCTGGAACGTGGCGAGGCCGATTTCCTGATTATCCCGGAAATGTACCTGTCGCCGCTGCATCCATCCCAGAAACTGTTCTCGGATGATTATTGTGTCGTCAGTTGGGATCAGAATACCTGCGATTATTCGACCATGAATGTGGGCGAATTCATGCACCAGAACCATGTCGCGGTGCAGTTTCCCAATTCAAAGCCCACATATGAATCCTGGGTAATCGAACGCTATGGCTCGGATCGCAATGTCGAGGTCACCGTCGGTTCCTTCGCGGCCGTGCCCTATCTTCTGATCGGCACCGATCGAATTTCCCTGATGCACCGCCGGCTTGCTGTCGAGCTTGGCAAGACCTTGCCGTTAAAGATATGCGAACCACCCATAGATATCCCGCGCATTGATGAATTCATTCAATGGCATATCTATAATGACGGCGATGAATGCCTGGCATGGGTGCGCAACAAGCTGGCGGCGTTCTTTCAGGACGAGACCGCAAGCGAAACCGACTGACTATTCGTCAGTCAAATCCGGCATATCATCTCTATCAATTTGTCCGTTTGTCACCCGGATTGTAGGCTGGAATTGCCCGGCTCTAGTGCCCGATAAACACCAACGGATATTGCATGCCCGATCACCAGCACCCCCTGTGGCAACCGATGCGCAGTTCAATCATGGTCTCGGTCAGGGATGACAGCGACCTGCCCGCCGCCTATCGGTGGCTGTACAAGCACCATGTCAATGACAGCATCTCGCAATTCGCCCCCTATGTGACGAAATACGCCACCTATCGCGCCCTTCCCCTGCCAAAGGCCGGCGAAGATTTCGGCACCTATAATTTCATCATGACCGAACATTACTGGCTGATCGACCCGTTCAACGGTTCTAAAACCGGTGCACCTGCCGGATTGGCATTCAATGAGCATTTCACCGACGAATATCTTGAAATAACGCGTCAGCCAACCGGCATGGGATTGCGCCCGACCAGTTGGATGGGGTCACGCGATGGCTACCACCCGACCGCGTTCACCTTCCTGCCCCTGTTTTGGGAGGACGACTTCAAGGGCAGGCGATCCGTTGAAGATGGCCCCAATTATCGCTGGCAGTTTACCTTTGCCTATCCCGAGGGGGTTTCCTGCGATCAGGGCGATCAATGGTTCCGGCACGAGTTTGCCCCGGCGATTTGCGATCTGCCGCAGGTAACCCGCTTTTTCTCCAGCCGGGTTCTGAACAACCCGCGGAAATCGCCGTTTCACCGTTTCGCCGAGATCTGGTTTGAAAACAGCCGCGAATGGGAAGCAGCGATTGCAACCGTCAGAAACACGGTCCGGAAGCCGGACTGGGCGACCTATGATGAGTTCCCGTTCTTTGAACCTTACAAGGATTTCGTCGGCGTTTTCCTGTTGGATCGGCCGGAATCCGATCATCTTCAGCAATTTCGCGGTTATGTCACCACACGCTGAATTGCCCGAAACAGACAATACCGGAGGAACATTTGGAATACACCGTCACGCATGATGATCTGGGAACCCATCTCGACTGGTCGCTGGAGGGCGTCACCGCCCATGAGGTTGACTGGTTCTGGAGCAATATGGAGAAGTGTTTCATCCTCTGGCACCCCGAACAGCATGAAACACTGAGTTGGCCCGTACCCCCGGTTCACGGCAACCCGATCGGGGCGATCCACAATGCGCCGCAAACCTGGGATGATGGTCGCAGGCAGGATCTCTACATTCGCTTTGAAGCGATCGAATGGCTGAAGCCGGAACTCCGCGATGTGATTGCGCATGACCATGTGATTATCGCGGCAGGGCTGGGTTTCGGGGATGAGGCGCTGGAAAAGGCCGACCCGATGGGATATCGCCTGCATCAGTGGAGCAAGTCCGATCGCGGCATCACGGGAAAATCGTCCGCCCTGCCGACGCGCATTCCCGAAACGGTTGAGCAGGGAAAAATCTGGGCCGCACATTGCGCCCAGGAGATCGGCAACTGGGAAGTATTCCTGCCGCAGCTTTACCGGCTCTACAAGGTGGTTACGGATACCCGGCGCAACCCGTGCAGCGACATGACGGTCGAGGGCAAGGGACGCAACGCATATTACAAGTTTATCAGCGCCTGATCCGGGAACGGAAATTTTGCCGAAAATGGCCCCCCTGTCTGCCAGGGCGCGTTGCGTTCGATCAGTATCGCGCATTCACCCGATGACCCGAGGCAGCGTTTGCGCAGGCAAATGCGTTCGGGGCATCGGGTGAATTCGATTTGACGCAACATGCCCTGGACAGGAGGGCCATATTGTCATGGCATTGCAGTCAGCCGCAAAGGCTGGTCGGCCTCATGCCTCCATCCGGCCACCGAATTCAGCGTAGATGCGCGGCAGGAAATACTTGAACCGCGTGAACTCCTTCACGTTGTGGCGCGCCAGGCCCTGAATTGCCTCGACCGGCACCGAAATCCCCGGCGGCAGTGACAATTCGGGCGTGCCATTCGACAGGCGATACCCCATCCAGAACCGCGTGCGATGCTCCAGCCCGTCAGGGTGCTGACGGAAAATGTGGCACATCATGGCCGGTGCAGTGATCGACATATCGGTCTTGTCAACCGTAACCGCCCAGCCTTGCCCGCCGGCAAAGGCGGAAACGAACGGTTCCTTGAAACGGCTTGTGTCAAACCCGAAACTGGTTGGCGACAGGAAATTGATATCAATGTTTTCCATGCCGCAATTGCAGTCTTCGGTGACATGGTGGATCTGCCCCCAGTTCTTTTCCGCAAACGGTACCGCAGGATCCAGCAGGCGTTTGCGCGCCTCGGGGCTGACCATGATGCCGCCATGTTGCGGCGGATACCAGATGCGATAGCGCAGATCTTCCAGCGCGTGCCATGCAAACCACCAGTCGATCATGTCGGCGGTGATTTCCGGATAAATGATACGGTTGGCGATGAATCCGGCACCGTTTTCAAGATTGCACCAGCCAATTTCAACATCCAGATCGCCGGGATTCAACAGATCGTTCATCTGGTGCGGCTCGATGGCCAGTGCCGGATCGCAGGGCTTGTCCATCTTCCCCAGATGTACGGGATCGGGTTCGGGGATTTCCTCGTAATAATACTTGGAAAACGGCCTCGCCTCTTCCTCCGGGGTCAGCGGCGGGCGCAGGGATTTGGCTTTGGTTGACGCGTACCAGTCGGCGAAATTCTTCTGGGCGCGGATTTCTGCGGTAGCGGTCGGCATCTTTATGGCTCCTCTGGTTCTCAGGCGTCCTGGGGGGTGTCGCGGATGATCACAACCTGCCGGGTGTAAAGGTAAAACGACTTCGACCAATTGGCGAAGGTCGTCGGATAGGCTTGCATCGCCTCGAAATATTGGCGAAATGCGCCGACCTGTTCGATCGTGTCAAACCAGTGGCTGACCACCAGATCGTAAACCGGCGGATCGACCATTTTGAAATGCGCACGCGCCGCACCGTCGTTGTCGTTGATGCGGCAACGCTTGTTCATCACGCAGCGGCGCAACTGTTCCTTTGCATAGGGCGCATTTTCCATCGCGAACGCATGCGCCTTACGCCAGTGCATGAGGTAATCCTCAAGAAACATGCTGTCATCCCGCATGATATATTGCAGCACCTTCATGCCACCCACACCCTTGACGATGCCAAGGCCCGGATTGAAGCTTGGCACCGGGTTTGGCACCGCCACCTCCTCTTCTTCGGCCATGACGATGATGTTGGTGCATTCATCGGCAAAGAACTTGCCATCCTGCGAGGCGGCTGATGGAACGGCAGGTTCCAGCGTTTCCATCATGTCGCGAAAGTTGTCGAACCCAAGCTCGACAACCGCATCACGGTTTGCCACCTGCTGGTGATTTGCATCCGCCAGTACGCCAAACGCACCATCAATCACATGGTTCTGCACATAGGTATTGATCTTGAATCGCTCCTGACGGGCGATGGTACCGTGATAGAATTCGATATATCGCTGATACTCCGCCCTTGTCAGGCCGGGGCGCCGCCGCGAGGCCGCCATCAATTTGATCGCCATGATTTTCCTCTCCCAATCTCCACGAGATGTCCCGACAAATTTATTGCTGGCACCGGGTTTGAGAAGTCGTTTCTGTGGAGATCGGGTATCAACCGAACGGATCAGTAAACGTGACAGCCAATGGATCCCGCGACCGGCCGGATGAAACGCAAGAAGGGCCAGGCGGACCGCAGCAGGAAAGTTGACCTGCGCCAATATCCCTGACAGCGACCGCTATTCACCAGTCAAATTTCCGCTATCACAACTATGGATTTGTTCGCATCCAAGGCCGCCGATAGGCTTGCGAAAACATGATGCGCAAACAGGAGGAATTATGCGGTTTTCCTATATCGGCGGCCCACGACAGCGGCCCGATCTGAAACAGCCCGCAAAAGAGGCGTGGCAGAATTTCGTTGATGACGGCCTGCGCGCAGAAAAGCTGGGGTTTGATTCATTCTTTATTGGAGAACACCATTTCTGCTTTGCCTCTGGTAACAGCTCACCCTTCGTGATGCTGGCCGAAGTCGCGGCACGTACCGAACGCATTCGCGTTGGCACCTCCATCACCTGCCTGCCGTTTCACAACCCCTTGCGCGTCGCCGAAGACATTGCGGCGGTCGATATCGTATCCAAAGGACGGTTTGATTTCGGCTTTGGCGTCGGCTCGCAATATCGCGAGTTCCACACCTTTGGCATTCCTTACAAAGACCGTTTCGCCCGCACCTGGGAAGCCGTCGACATCATTGAACGCTGTCTGAGCGGCATCGAGGAAGAATTCTCGCACGCGGGCAAGTACTATAATTTCCCTGATATCCGCTGGATCATCCCGCCCTATCAGGAAAAGGTGCCGTTCTTTTGGGGTGGTTTCGGCCCGCAAGGTGTGAAACGCGCCGCTGAACGTGGCTTCAACCTGGTCGCGCCGGATGTCACCGGCATGTTCTGCAAGACAATCCGTGAAAGCGGCGGCAAGCCTGAGGACAAGTTTATCGGCTTCGCCCACCACTTGGCCGTCGGCAAGACCCGCGAGGCGGCGTTTGAAGCGATTGCCGAGCCATCCCTGTGGGTGAACAACATCTATGCAACGCGACGCGAGCTGGACGGCAGCTATCCACCGGAATCCAACCGCATCAGCATGGAGGCCTTCCGCAAGGGCCATGCCGAAGGCAAACCGGTCGGCATGTTCGCCCCCATTGCCGGCACGGTCGAGGACGTTATCGAACGGTTCCTGCCCATCGTGCGCGGCGAAACGGGCCTTATCAACCACATCATGCTTGAGTTCCGCCCGCCCGGAACAAAAACCGCCGATGTTGAACGTTCCATGACATTGTTCGCCAAAGAGGTCATGCCGGTGCTGAAAGCCGAAGCGAAATACTGAAGTTTCGCGGTTTCAGCCTGGTCTCTATCCTGCTGCGCAACAATCGTTCCTGCATTCTTGTGGTGCGACAGGTCGCAACCTTCGGCCAGAGCGTCAAACTTCTGGCCGAATGCACTGGCGGCCTGGCGCAGGCATCCCGGTTCGCAAGCAACGCAAGGCAGCAATCCGATGCGGCAAGCGGCGCTACAGATGCCGCAACCGCATCGAGATCATGTTCGCCAGGCTCAAGCCACATCTCACCGCCGGCATCCTATCCTTTCAGCGCCACGACCCGCTGGTTGATTTCCCCGAAGACCGGCGCGTCTTCGCGCGTTCTGCATTCCATTCGCACGCAATCGCCAAAGGACATGTAGGCGGTTTCGGCGGCCCCCTTGTCCAGCAACTCGATCCCGCGCCGTTCCGCGATGCAGGATGATCCGATGTCCCGGAAATTGCTGTTTGAAACGGTGCCGGACCCGATGATCGTGCCTGCAACGAGATGTCTGGTTCTTGCCGCATGGGCGACCAGTTCATCGAATCCATAGGACATTTCAAAACCTTCCGCCGCGCCAAACCGGGCACCATTGAAGTCAACGACCAAAGGCAGATCAACCCGCGCGTCCCGCCAGGCATCGCCCAGTTCATCCGGCGTCACTGCAACCGGAGCCATCGAACAGGCGGGCTTGGCCTGAACCCAGCCAAAGCCGGTTTTCATCTCGATCGGGGCCAGCGTGCGCAAGGACCAGTCGTTGATCTGCACGACAAGACGGATATGGCCTCGGGCGGTTACGACATCGGTTGCCATCGGCACGGCATCACAGATCACCCCGAATTCGCCCTCAAAATCAATGCCATCCGCCTCGCTGGGCAGAGGTACATCGGCCGTTGGGGGCAGAAAACGGTCCGACAGGCCCTGATACATAAGCGGCCGCCCTTTCGGGGTCGGGTCCAGTTTGAACACTTTTTGCATCAGATCGCCGTGGCTGTCATAGGCCGAACCATCCAGCCATTGCCACGCGCGCGGCATCGGCGCGAGGGCTGAACCCGGGTCAAACGCCTCCCCCGCGCCGTCATTGAGCCGGGCATATTGCGCTTCAAGTTCTGGAGCCAGCGCGGACCAGTCCTCCATCAGCATCTGGAGGGTCAAAACATTGTCGGCTGGTGCGGCCCGCGCCAGGTCGCGGCTGACCACGTGCAGTCGCCCATCGGCGGTTCCATTGCGCAGGGTTGCAAGTTTCATGTTCGGCTTCCTTGTGACATGGCGTCGTGAATGAGGGAGTCCAGCCCGTTATCGGGCTTGAAACCCGCGGCCAGACTGTCGCTGAAATCCAAGTGCTGCGCCTGTCCGAAGATGCGCATGATGTCGGCGTCGGGGGCAAAATCGACTTGTGATGCGCTGTCGGGAAAAGCCTTGTGCAAGCCTGTGACAAGCTCGGCGAATTCGCAGCGAAGCATGGGCAGGGTCAGGCTGCGAACGGGGCCGAGGCGCTGCGCCAGTGCCGCATGCATGAAGTTGGTGGCAACATTGATTGCCGAACACAGCCATGTCGCTGCCTTCGGCGAAACCGGCAGGGTAATATCCTTGCCATCGTGAACGGCCCAAAACACTTGCGACAGGAAGGCCGACCTGAGGGCGGCATCCAGCCCCCTGCGCGCAACGATGCCGCCGGGGCGCAGCGATATGCCGTCAATCTCGCCCCGCCTTGTCGCCGTTTCAATCGCGATTTCGGCCATGGCCTTTTGCGCGCCATAAACCATTGTCGGCGCGCGTTCGGATGACGTCGCCCCCAAAACCGCCAGTGACGAGGCATAGACAAACCGGGTTCCCGGACGGCAGGCCGCCATCAGGTCGAGTGTGGCGTCAAGATTGACATGGCGCGCAGCCAATGGATCCGCTTCGGCGGCGGCACCTAGCGTGGCCGCGAGGTGCACCACGATATCCGCGTCGGACGCGGCACCAGAAATTGCCGGGTCCGACAGATCGCCGACTATTTCGGACAGCCTGGGGTGGCTGATCCCTGTAGAAACACGGTCGGTCGCGATCACATGGTCAAGTCGGAGGTTTGCCAGCGCCAGGTCCAGAACCGTGCGCCCCAGAAATCCGCTGGCGCCCGTGATGGCCAGCACTGTCATGCGGCGCCGGCCTTCACGAGCGCGTCCTGTTTCGACTGCGCGGCCTTCAATTCAGGGCTGAATCGCGCATCCGTCAAAATAAAGGCCATGCGGCAAATACCGGACGAGCGGTTGGCCCAGGCATGGATCGTGCCCCGCTGGATGACGACATCGCCGGGGCGCAGCGCGACTTCGTCCTCGTCCAGCAGCAAAACGATCTCGCCCGCGATAACGATGCCATAATCCACGCTTTCAGTGCGGTGCATCAGCGGATGCCGCCCGGGAATCGTGTGTTCGGCGTTTTCGCCAAGTCCGACCGCTTCGAACAAGGTCTTAGCCTGGGTCTTGTCAAAGTCGGGGCCGTTTCTGCCCTCGGGCGGGATATCGACAATGCGGATGATCGTGCCATTTGCCGGCGGGGCGGTATCGCGGTGCCGGTCGGTCGGCTCGGCTTCGGTGAAGCCCAGGGGCATCGGCGTTGCATCGGTGTTCCAGATTTCGTGAAACGCCAGCCCCGGCTGCATCGGCGGGCGGATCACATGCGGCAGAGGCCCGCTTTCGGCGACGATGGCCTTGCCGGTGGCATCATGTGCCGTGACGATGCGGCGAATGTCGGGAAGGGCCATGTTCCACCTCCTAGCTTAACCGGCCGCCCAGCGTTTCGGCAAACCAGTCGGCAATGTAACTGCGGCCAAAGCTCATGTTGTCGGCACCGACATGTTCCACACCGCCCTCGCGATCGGTGAAGATCTTCAACTCGCGGCGCGGCGAGTTGACCAACTGATCATAACTTTGATGGGCGTATTCGAGGCCAATCTGTCGATCCCTGGCACCATGCGTAACCAGGAACGGAACCTTGATTTTCTCCATCTGGCCGTTCAGGTTCATGCCTGCGGATTTCTCAAGGAAATCATCCATGTCGCTGGCCCCGAAGACCCATTGGACGTGTTGCCAGTAATGCGGCACCGGGTTCTGGCCTTCGCGTTTCAGGCGCTTTTGCTGCACCTCGGCCCAATTGTGGTTCGCCCCCCAGACGGCCCCCGAGGCATAGCGGGGTTCGTTCGCACAAACGCGCGGTGCATAATATCCACCCAGGGAAATACCGGTCACACCGATTCGCGCCGCATCGACATCGCCGCGCTCCGCCAGCCAGTCGTAAACCGGCGTGCCCCAATCCTCGGATTTCCAGGTCGCGGGCAGGCCTTGCAATCGCAGGCTTTCGCCGGTTCCCGGCTGATCGACACACAGACAGGAAATACCGCGTTTCGCCAGTTCCTGCGGCAGCCGTGACCAGTACAGCAGTTCCTTGTTGCTGTCCAAGCCGTTCAGGTACACCACCGCCGGTGCCGGCCCTTCGACCCCGATGGCCCGCGTGTACAGGACCGGAATCGTCTTGTCGCCATAGGGGATTTCATGGCGTGTGACATCCTCGCCGGTAAATTCCGTGCCCTTCAGGAAACAGGCCAGCCCTTTCCTGAACGTCTCCAGCCGCCCGGCGCTGCCATGAGCCTGCATCCGTTCGGCAGTCAGATAATAAAGGGCGGCGCGTTGCAGTTTCGGCCCGGCGGACAGCAGGCGGCCTTTGGCCTCGTCCTCATTCGCCAGTTCGACCAGCTTGTCCGCCACCTTCATCCATTCGCGCATGAACTCGACCGTGCCCGCGTCTTCGCCGGTCTCGGCCTTGGCCAGCAGGGGCTGGCACATATCCATGATCTCGCCCAGTTCGGCACCACTGGCCATCGCGATGGAAACCGACAGGTTCCAGACATAGTTTGGGAAATAATCGAACATGGCCATTGGCGGCGCTCCTGTCAGGGGGTCAGATCGGTTGGGCCATAAGGCCGATGGTTTGACCATTCAGGGCGCCGACATCGAACGGCGGCACTTTGCCCATCTGCATGTCGCCAATGCGAATGGAGTTTTCGGCGATGAATTTCACCCGTGGCAACCGGCGCGTCCGATAGGCCCTGAACGCATCTTCGGTCGTGTCTGCCTTCACCAGTTCTTCGACCAGGACCAGGCAATCCTCGATCGCCATGCCCGCCCCTTGTGCGAGATGCGGCGTTGCGGCGTGGATCGCGTCGCCTATCATGACAACCCGGCCCTTGTGCCAGTCGCCTTCGACGAACACCACCTCAAGCGGTCGGGCGACAACGGCGGCGTCATTGGTGATCTGCTCCAGAAGGGCCGCAATCTGCGGCGGCGCCATCCGGGCGCGTTCCCGCATTGCCCTGGCCGAGCCTTCGACAGGCAGCACCATGCCTTCCGGCTCCTGGCTGAGCAGGAACATATACATCAGGTCGTCCGCAATCGGCACCAGGCCCGCATTGCATGGCCCGGCGAATACATGGATGCCGTCGTGATCCGCGGGCTTTGGCAGGTTGTAGCGCCAGACCCATTGGCCGGTGTAACGCGGTCTGGGCACGTCGGGCCGGATCATGCCGCGGATTTGTGAAAACACGCCATCCGCCCCGATGACCACGTCAAAGCGGCCGGTGCTGCCGTCCGAAAACGTGACATCCACCCCGGCACCATCATCGTTCATCGCCGAAACGGTCAAACCCAGCCGGACCTTCGCCCCCAGATCCGTGGCGCGTTCTGCCAGCACCTGTTGCAGATCCACGCGGCGGATCCCGGCATTGGAAGGATAATCGGGTCCGGCAAGGCGCGGCGTGTCAAACTGGGCCTCCTTCTGGCCGCCCGGCCCGACAAACAGGGTGGTTCTGTCGAACCCGCAGGCTTTCGCCAGATAGGCATCCAGCATGTCGAGTTGCCCCATTGCCCGGATCACGTTCAGTTGCTGAATGATGCCCACGCCATAGGCTGTCCAGTTTGGATCGCGTTCAATGATCTCGACCGGGATGCCCTGTCGCCGCAGGGCGATGGCGGCAGTCAATCCACCAATACCCGCACCGACGATAAGTGTTGATCCAACTTGCATTGTTCTTGTCTCCCCATTGCAACCTGGCCCAGACTAAATTCGCCAAAGCCATTAGGAAAATGGAAAGACTTGATCCGACCTATTGATCCGGTGAATGCGATGCCATACGTGCCGCCGCCATTTCAAAAGTCGAGCGCAGCCAACTGATTCCGGGATCAAGATCGCGATAGGCATGCCATTGGATCATCTGCTGCAAGGGTTGGGCTTCAAAAGGAAGCGGGTGAATATCCAGGTCGTTCTTGCCTGCAACCAGTTCGGCAAGCCGCTTGTGAACCGTGGCAACCCGGCTTGTTCCGGCAACCAGATATGGCAGGTTTGAAAATGAAAATGTCCGGACATCAGCTTTGCGCTTGATGCCCGCACTTTCAAGGAAACCATATTCGATCGCCCCTGCATTGTTTGGCGGAACCATGACCACATGCGAGGCAGCTTCAAACGCTGCCAGGTCCAAGACAGCCTTGCCGTAAGGGCCGTTCTTGCAAGCGACGACTACGTATTCGTCTTCAAACAGCAACGAAGACGGGTGATCCCTGGAGGTGAAGGGCTCCGGCGTCACCAACAGGTCAACTTCGCCCTTTTCCAGAAGGGTATATGGCGCGTCGGTCTGCGGAATAAGGTTGAAGCGGACGGTGGCGTCCTGTGCTTCGCCAACGGCAAGGACATGCGGCATCAATACGCGCATGGTGTAATCGGACAGAACGATATTGAATACCCGCGTCGATTGATCCGGATGGAACTCAAGCTCGGTGTCGATCGTCGCTTCGATCCGCACAAGAATGTCGCGAATGGCAGGCCGCAGAACCTCGGCGCGCGGCGTCAGATTCATCTGCCTGCCGACCTGCACCAGCAAGGGATCGTCAAAATAGGTACGAATGCGGGTCAGCGCATTCGACATGGCTGACTGGCTCATGAACATCTTGTCGGCAGCGGCACTGACCGAACGTAGCTCCAGCATGTGGTCAAGCGCGACCAGCAGATTGAGATCAAGCCGTTTGAACCGCATGGATTGCTCCTTTGGCATCTCGGGTGTTGAGTGTCAGGAAGATGGGTCAAGGTTAATGTATTGACGAGATCAATTCAACACATCAAAAGTTCCAATTTTTTAGATGCAAAACAGTCAGCTAAGAGTTGTCCAAACAGACTGGAGACTGAACAATGCGAATTATCGGACCTGACGAGCTTGTTTTCGGCGTGGACAACGTCAAGGCCTGCGAAACCTTCCTTGTGGATTACGGTCTGGCATCAGTCGGCAATGGCCGCTTTACCGCCCTGGACAACACCGCGATTACAGTGCGCGAAAAATCCGATCCGTCACTGCCCGCGCCACTGAAAACGGCCACCATGCTGCGCCAGACCATTTGGGGGGTCGAGGATCAGGCGACGCTGGATCAGATCGAGGCCGAACTGTCCCGGGACCGCGCGGTGGCGAAAGCCGCCGACGGCACCTTGAGTTGCAAGGATGACAGTGGTTTTGAACTGGCCTTTCGCATCACCCGGCGGACCGTTCTGAACCTGCCTGCCGAATTGATCAATTCGCCGGGTGCCGCCCCCGGGCGTGCTGTCAACGCAATCGGCGCGAATGAGGACGCCGAGGCTAAGCCGCGTACCCTCAGCCATATCGTGTACTTCCTGCCCAACATGGACGAGGCGGCCAGATTCTACACCGACCGCCTGGGCTTTGTCGTCACCGACAAGTTCACCAATACCGGCCCGTTCCTGCGTCCGCAGGCCAATAACGACCACCATGTGCTGTTCATGATCCAGACACCGGATTACATGCAGGGCCTTGAGCATCTGGCCTTTCACATGCAAGGCCCGACCGAATTGATGCTGGCCGGATCGCGCATGGTCAAGAAAGGCTACGAGAGTTTTTGGGGGCCGGGTCGTCACAAGTTCGGATCGAACTGGTTCTGGTACTTCAACTGCCCGCTGGGGACGCATTTTGAATACGACGCCGACATGGACAAGCATGACGGCGAATGGATCGAACGTGAAACCGCGCTGACCAAGGAAGCCTCGCAGATGTTCCTGTTCGAGAATGTCGAGAAATGGTCTCCGGGTGGTCCGCCGCCGGACGCGAAATGATGCCAGAACCGCAATTCCTGTGCCAACTAGACGAGATCGAGGAAGGCCGTTCCAAAGGTGTCGCCCCGAACCGTCGCGGGCGGGATCGTATCCTGTTGGCGCGACGGGACGGTGAGGTTTACGGATATGTCAACACATGCCCGCATTACGATCGTGCGCCAATGGCATGGAAGAAAGACGAATTTCTGAATGCTGACGGCACGCGGATCATGTGCGCGTCGCATGGGGCGTTGTTTCGTATCGAAGACGGGGTTTGCGAGGTTGGGCCATGCCTCGGGCAAGTCCTTAGACGCGTTGACGTATTCATCCGGGAGGGTGCCGTTTATGGCGTGAACCTTCCCGAAGAACCGAAAGTCTGACGCCGGCGACGAGCGATGAAGCATCGAAGGCCCACGGATCCAGGGGCGATTGGGAGAAGATCATGTCACGCAAGATCATCGATTTGTCGGTTTCGCTGACGGATACGATCAAATCGGACCCGCCCGGCCTGGGGCCGGAAATCGACTATCTCGATCATGCCGGCGGGGCGGTCGAGTTCGAGAAGATGTTCGGCGTGCCGCCGGGCGCTCAACGTGACGGCGCAGGCCCGGCCAGCGAACGTTGCCGGATCACGACACATAACGGCACCCATATGGACGCGCCCTGGCATTATCATCCGACGATGGATGGCGGGGCGCGGGCGATCACGATCGACGAGGTTCCGCTGGAATGGTGCATGGGCCGGGGCGTCAAGCTGGATTTCCGTGACAAGCCCGACGGGCATACCGTCTCGGCAGCCGAGGTCGGGGGGGAATTGGAGCGCATCGGGCACGATCTGCAGCCGGGCGATATTGTCGTGGTCAATACCGCGGCGGGTGCCCGCTATGGTCAGGACGATTATGTCGCCACGGGCTGTGGCATGGGGCGCGAAGCAACGTTGTTCCTGACGGCACGGGGTGTCAGGGTCTGCGGCACCGACGCCTGGAGCTGGGACCCGCCACTGATGACGCAGGCGATCAGGGCGCGCGAAACCGGCGACTGGTCGGTGTTCTGGGAAGGCCACAAGGCGGGCGCGGACACCATCTATTGCCATATGGAAAAGCTTGCGAATTTGCATCTGCTGCCATCAACTGGCTTTGAAATCATTGCCCTGCCGGTGAAGGTTGCCGGCGGGTCCGCGGGTTGGTGCCGCGCAATCGCATTGCTGGATACCTAAAGAATGAACCGGCACGTTCCCGAGGGAATCATGACACGCAACACGTTCATTATCGCTCTTAATCGCTGGGCCGAGAAGGCAACCGGCCTTGTCTCGGTTGTCGCCATTGCGGGGTTGTTGATCGGGGCGTCGATCATCGTTCTGGATGTCACCGGACGGTGGCTGTTCGGCACCTCGATCGTGGCATTGAACGAAATGATGTCGTCGATTTTCGCGATGGCTATCGCGGCGACCTTTCCGGCGGGGGCGACAAATCGGGTTCATCTGAAGGTCGATCTGCTGGCGCATGTCACCGGCACCAGACTGACCGCCTGGCTGCATCTGGCGGGCTCGGTTCTTCTGACGCTTTTCTTTTCCATTCTGGCATGGCGCATTTTCGATCTTTCAATACGCTATCTTGAGCAAGGGAATGCCACGTCGCTGCTGCATCTGCCTTTATGGCCGGTCTATCTGGTGGTGTCGGTCTTGATGGCGGCAACGGCGCTCGTGCAGTTCCTTCATGTGGTCAACGACACCAGGGCAGCCATCGCCACATCAGGCGACCGGCGCTCGCATGTTGGCGTGCTCGTTTGCATGACCGCGCTGGCGGTCATTGTGTTCGCAGGGCTGGGCTGGGCCATCTGGGACCTGAAGGGGTATTCCGGATTTGTCGCCGGGCATCCGGGAACGGCGGTTGGTTTCGCCTTTGCCGTGTTGTGGCTGGGCGTCCTGGCCCAATTGCCGCTGGCGACGGTGACGGCCTTCATCGGCATAGCGGGAACACTGGCCTATGTCGGCACCCCGGCAGCGATCAACGCATTTTCCGGCGATTCGATCAGGTTCCTGCGTGACGAACAGGTTGTCACCCTGCCATTGTTCCTGATCATGGGGGCGTTTTCCGTGGCGGCCGGGGTCTCGGAAGATCTGTTCCGGCTCGGCAATGCCCTGCTGGGGCGGTTTCGCGGCGGACTTGCCTATGCGACAATTGCCGGATGTGCCGGGTTTGGCGCAGTCTGTGGCAGTTCGATTGCCACTTCGGCCACCTTTGGCCGCATGGCGCTGCCGTCAATGTCGAGATTGGGCTATGCCCAGTCATTGTCCACAGCGTCGGTCGCGGCAGGGGGCACGCTTGGCGCGCTTGTGCCACCCTCCGGGGCAATCATCATGTTTGCATTGCTGACCGAGGAATCCATCGGAGCCTTGTTCATGGCCGCAATGATCCCCGCGGCGCTGGCAATATTGCTGTACTTTTGCGCGGTGTTCATAATGGTCAGGTTGAAGCCCGAACTGGCACCGGACGTGACAATCGGGGCTCCGGGCGAGTTCTTTCACGCCTTGCGCGGAGCTATTCCGGTGGTGGTCATGTTCGGCATCGTGATCGGCGGCCTTTATGGCGGCCTGTTCACCGCAACCGAAAGCGCCGCGGTCGGGGCAGTTGGCGCATTCCTGCTGGCCCTGGGGCGCGGCAAGTTGAACCGTTCCTCGATCCTGCAGGTATTCTCGCAGACCACGGCCACGACGGCGATGATCTATGCGCTGATCTTTGGCGGGCTGATGTTCTCCTTTTATGTGAATCTCGGGCAGACCCCGGACATGGTCAGCGCCTGGATCGCGTCACTGGACGCCAAGCCTATTGTGGTCCTGATAATCCTGATCATCATCTATCTGTTGCTTGGATCGGTCATGGACAGCTTCGGGGTCATGATCATCACCGTCCCGGTTGTCACGCCGCTGATCCTTCATCTGGGGTATGACATGCTGTTCTGGGGGGTTCTGATGCTGGTCGTGGTAGAGATCGGCATGATCACCCCGCCGTTCGGCATGAACCTGTTCATCATCAAGAGCCTCGATCCCGAAGTGAGGCTATCGACCGTCATGAAAGGTGTCTTGCCGTTCATTCTGGCGGACCTCGTCAAGATTGCCCTGCTGGTCGGCATACCCGCATTGTCGTTGTGGCTGCCTTCGACGATGTAGCAGGGTGTGAAACAGGAAACATCGTGCCCTTGGTCAGGGCCGTATGGCCATTGGCGTATCGCGGAGTATCCCTGTTCCCGACAACGTTCGCCCCCGATACTGTCGGCTGCATCAACACCCAATGTCAGGCATTTCCGGGCGATGGCTCAAGGGTGTATTCAATGTCAATGAACCGGATTGCAACCTGCGCCAACCCGAGGGGCGATCCGTCGCTGCGCTGTCAAGATCGGCCTGATCGGGGCTGCGATCTGGCGGTACGGCACTGGCAACCGCGGTGTCAGCCAAAATCAACTGGTTTTCAAACAGCCTACGGACAGACCAAGGCCGGCTGAGCGATCAACCGGCCTTGTCATTGTCAGGAAGGTTTTCAGACGGGGGGCAGTTTGAACCGCCCCCTGTCCATGTCGGTTATTCTGCGTCGGCCTTGGCCACCTGTTCGCGCCACAGGGCGATCAGTTCCTCGCCACCGGGAACCCGCGACGCGTAGCCTTTGGCAACCGCGTCGGACACGCGACCCCTCAGCTCGGCCAGATCCGCGTCGGAGATCTCGGTAAAGGTGTGGCCCTCCTGGGCCATCACAAATGCCTTTGAATCCGCCTCCCACTGATCGACCTTGGCACCGGTTTCGCGGGCCAGGTCGCAGCCGGAATTTGCTTTCAGAACGGCCTGCGCTTCGGGGGACAGGGCATCGAACCGTGCGCGGGTCATGAAGGCAAGACCGGTCGCACCGCCCAGGGGCACATCCAGATGATCGGTTGTAACCTCGTTCAGGCGGAACCCGGGAAACGCGGTATAGGTCATGAAAGTTCCATCAGCGGTGCCGCGTTGAAGGGCCTGATACTGGTCCTGAATATTGATCGACAACGGCGTGCCGCCATAGGCCTGAATGATCCCGGCAGCCGCCGGGGCCTGTGTCATGATCTTCTTCCCGGCAATATCCTGCATCGACGTCAGCGGCGAACCGTTCAGATGCGCACCAACCTGCGGGAAAGGTACGATCAACAAAGGCACATATTTCGCCCATTCATCACCGAAATCGCCGTTTTCCAGCATGCGGCAGAATGCGACCGCCGCTGCGGCAGACGATCCGTCAACCAACGGCGTGGTTGACACGAGCGATCTGGGGAAGTTTCCCGGTGCGAAGACCGGCAAGCCCCATGTAATCTGCACAACGTCATCGGTCAGGCGATCGAGAAAGTTGCCGGGATTGATCAGCATCCCGCCGTGGCGCATGTCGATCTGGATGGCGTCGCCACCTTCCGCATTCACGCGTTCGACCCAAGGTGCCAATATCCGCTTGATGATCGGATGCTGTTCGACGTTGCCGCTGCCGAAAATCAGCGTTTCGGCTGATGCGGCTGTGCAGACAGCCAGCGATGCCGTTGCCAGGGCGCTTGCAAAAAGTAGGCTCTTCATGTCTTCCTCCAACAAAACTGTGGCCGGGACCGGCCTCAGCTTTCACTCTAGTCGCAGCGTGGACTTTTGAATATTTGATTGATTGAATTGTAATCATTGATGCGCTGAATGTATGTGGCGCGTCATCCCCCGGCAGGACCCTTTCGCAGCACAGCCTGAATGAACGGCGGCAGCGACATCGCGCGCGTCAGATATCGGGTTGTCCAGGCGTATCGGCTATAATGGATGGCCAGCACCCCGGGGATCAGTAGGTCTGCAGATCTTCGCTGATCGAAACGGTTCCGGCAAAACGCGCCGCAATGCGGGCGATGTAACCCGGTGCCGTTTCAGGGGTTGCCAGACCGGGCGGCAAATGCGTTGCCACAACGTGCTTTGCCCCGGCAACACGCGCCAGATCGCCCAATTGTTCCGCGCTCAGATGATGCTCGGCAATATGTTTGCCGATCTTGGCAATTGCGGCATCCGGCATATGCGGATTCATCGTGCGCACTTTGCGCATCGTCAGATCGGCATCCATCATTTCACCCACCAGCAGGTCTACGCCGCTGGCCAGTTTTTCCACCGCCTTGCACGCGCCGGTATCGCCGGTGAACAGGATGCTGCGGTCCGCCAGATCGAACCTGTAAGACAGCGACAGATATCCCGGCCTGCCGGATTCGGATTCCGGCCGGTAATGGGTATTCTCGCAATTGGTGACGCTCAGGCCCTCAAGCTCAACGACATCGCCCGGTACGATTTCATGAACCGAGACAAAATCCCGTATTTGTGGCAAGCTCTGCCCCGGCACGCCAAACCCGATTTCCTGCGGAACCGCACTGGCGGCAATCAGGCCATCGACAATTTTCTGCGTTCCCGGCGGGCCATAGATCGACAAGGGCGTCTTGCGCATCGTCATCATATTGACGCCAAGGCAGGTGAACAGGCTGCCGATATGGTCAAAATGATGATGTGTCAGGAAGATTTCTGCCACATCCCGGAACTCGACACCGGCGCGGCGCAATTGGCGAATGGCCCCTTCGCCGCAATCGACCAGAACAGGCTTCGTGCCGTTCATCAACAGATGGGCGGGCTGGCTGCGCGCCGGGTTCTGCACGGGTCCGCCACCGGTTCCAAGGGTGGTAAAACTCGAAGGGTTCGGGGCCATTCCGTGGGTCTCCTGCTCATGTTGGTGCCAATGGAACGGTCCATCGGTGGTGAATGATGCCTTGCGTTAAAGAGGCGCCCCGTGCGGAAATTTTGCCAATGCAAGAGCAGCCCGATTTTCTGCGGCAGCATGTTTCTATCAAAACAAGTAGCATCACGAAAATCGTATTGTTCAATACGTCACATTCACCCGGCAAATGAATGCGCAACAGATTCTTGACAGTAGAATGTTGTAACAAGTCGGTTTCGCAGGCTGGGATGGGGCCAGGCAATTGCGGACGCGCAACAGGATGCATCAACGATGAAAAGGAGCTGTCAATTCTTTGACAAGAGCGCCTTTACAGGGAGGTGAATCGTCGGGCCGATGTCGTCGGAAAACTCCCAAACGAAGCTACCATTCTGCGTCTGATCGGCTCGGTCCGGTTCGAGCAGAACGACGAAAGACAGATTTCAAGCCGCTGCATGATGGCCGAGGCATTCGCACAATTCGCCAAGGACGCGATCGAGCCCATTCTGAGCATAGCCACAATAGCCTTCTGATCGTGACTTCCGACCATATGGGGAAATACACCACCCTGACGGATGCCAGTCGTTTGATCTCCGGGTTGCGGTGAAAGTACTTGAAGGGGTCGCGTTTTGTCATCCGTGCAGGCTACGAAACCGCCCTGCCCAACTCTCGCCTGTTTCCTCTGACAGCGCCAACTCGCCCTGATGCGCTTGATCACGGTCGGCTCTCCGGCAGATGTCACAGCCTCCCGGAAAAACGGGAAAAACAGGGGAAAGGGCAGGTTGCTGACATAGACTGGCGTCAGTGGCGGAGAGACAGGGATTCGAACCCTGGAGACGGTTCCCCGCCTACACACTTTCCAGGCGTGCGCCTTCGACCACTCGGCCACCTCTCCGCAATTCGGCGTGTTATATAGGGAAATGCGTCCGGTGCAAGGGCCGTTGCGTGCGATTTGTGCGGGTTTGCGGCAGCGCCATTCGCCGTGGTTTCCGATCCCCGGCATTTGCCCGGAACAGTCGCACCCTGGCAGTAATATTGCGGCAAACGCGGACAGCCCTGCCCTCAGCCTTCGGCGAAATGGATGTTCACGCGGCGGTTCAGGCGGCTTTTCTTTTCCACCTTGCCAAGCCGCATCGCGCCGATCTCGGCGGTGCGGCGCACATGCGTGCCGCCGCAGGGCTGCAGATCGACCAAAGCCGCGCCGTCATGAATGCGCAGCAGGCGCACCCGCCCTGCCCCGGTTGGCGGCTGTACCGACATGGTCTTGACGAGGTCAGGATTGGCGGCAAGTTCGGCATCGGTGATCCAGTCCTCGGACACCTCCAGATCACGCGCGATCAGGGCGTTCAGCGCATCCTCGATGGCCTGCTTGTCCGCAGGCGCATCCGGCATGTCGAAATCCAGACGGCCCTTGTCGGGCGAAATCTGGCCACCGGTGACCGGCAGCGGGATCACCACCGACAACAGGTGCAGCGCGGTGTGGATGCGCATGTGGCGATAGCGGCGATCCCAGTTCAGCACCTGCATCACTTTCGCACCGACCGGCGGCAGGACCGCGCCATCGGCGGGGATCAGCACGATCCCCTCGCCCTCGCCCTTCAGGGTGTTCACCACCTCCAGGCCACCGCCCTCCCAGTCCAGCCGCCCGCAATCGCCGGGCTGGCCACCGCCATTGGGATAAAACAGCGAGGCATCCAGCACCAGGCCGCCATTGCCGGTATGCGCCACCACGCGCCCGGGTGCGGATTTCAGATAGGCATCGCCGTATAGCCGGGCGCTCATGCCTTGTCCTCCCGCTCGCGGATCGCGCGTACCAGCGCGTCGATATTGCGGACATTGATGTCGCGCTGGGCAAAGGGAATCTCGATGCCTTCCTCGCGGAAGCGGCGGGCGATTTCGTGGTTCATGTCGGATTTCACCGCCAGCACGTAGTTCACATCCTTCAGCACGGCGCGAATCTCGAAATCCATCGAATCCGCGCCAAAGCCCAGGAACACCACGTTGACGTTGAAGCGGTGGTCGACCATGTCGTGGCTTTCCGCCACTTCCAGCAGGATATTCTCGACCTGCCTGGTATCGCTGTCATAGGCCACGCCGACCGGCACCTTGACCCGGCCATTCATGCTGGAATGCGTGTAGTTGATCACCGTGCCGGATATGAAATCGGCATTCGGCACCACCACGGTGGCGCGGTCGAAGGTGTCGATCTCGGTCGAGCGTACCGAGATCTTGCGCACATAGCCGGAATAGGAGCCAACCTCGATCCAGTCGCCCTCCTTGATCGGGCGTTCGATCAGCAGGATGATGCCGGATACGAAGTTCGACACGATCGCCTGCAGCCCGAAACCGATCCCGACGGACAAGGCACCGGCTACGATGGCGAGACTGGACAGATCGAGCCCCGCCGATGTCACCGCCGCCAGCCCGGCGAGGAAAATCCCGACATAGCCGGTGCCGGTCAGGATGGCGTTGCGCCCGCCGGCATCCATGCGGGTGCGCGGCAGGACGGTGGTGCGCAGCGTGCTCTGCAACAGCCGCGTCAGGGTATAGCCGGCGGCGAAAACGATGGCGAAGGTCAGGAAGACGGAAACCGAAATGCGGTTGTCGCCGATGGCGAAGCCGTCATTGATCAAAGTCCAGATTTCCAGGAGGTCGGAAACCCGCGCGCCCCAGATCAGCGCCAGCACCGGCAACGCCACGATGATCAGCATCGACCCCAGCGCCACCGGCACCAGCGACAGGCCTTCATCGGTTTCGTCGCGCCGCTTGCCCTGGGCGGATTGCAGCAGGGTTTCCGCCAGATCGTTCAGCAAACGGTAGAGGATCAGGCCAAGCCCGATCAGTGCCAGCGTCTTGATCATCGGGAATACGAAGGAGGTCGAGGCGGTGAAATAACCGATTGCCGCCAGCAACGGCCCGGTTACCCCAAGCACGATGGTGGTGCGCGTGATCAGGCCGACAAGCCGGCGGCGCAGCGGGTTGGCCTCCTGCCCCGGCTCCAGCACCTGGCGTGCCGGGTCCAGCAGCAGCCCGAAGCGGACCAGCAGCAGACCGGCCACCACGACGATGGGGAACGACAGCACGATCTGCGCGGTATCGGTGAAATCCACCTGCGTGGCCAGGGTTTCCAGCAGGTGATCGAGCGCCACCACCACCCCGAGGGCCGAGGCGATCCTGAGGCCTGCGCGCGCATCCGCCTCGCGCAGGCTGAGGAATGTCGGCGTGCCGTCGGTTTCGGTGAACAACGTGCGCCCCAGCCAGCGGCCACCAAGGATCGACAATGCCATCCACGGCACAGCCACGATCAGGTTCTGCCCCCGCAACCCGGTCATGCCACTGAGATTCACCGCCTGCAACAGCGCCGCAACCCCCAGCATCGGCACCACCACCTGCGTGACTGACAACAGAAGCGACCGCGCCTCGCCCGCGCGGGCCTCGCGCGGGATCGGCATCAGCCCCATGAAACTGATCAGCCAGTGACGCGCCCGGGTCATCAGCAGCAGCCCGATAACCGCCAGCAGCAGGATCACCGGCAGGTTCTGGCGCGTCATAACCATCTGCGCCTGGCTGGCCATGCCCTCGTCGATTTCCTCGCGCACATCGGTCAGATACCCGGCGACGATGCTATAGGCTTCCGGCCAATGCGCCGGATTGACCGGCGAGACACCCAGCGTGAACAACTGATCGGCCAGCCGTTCGCGGATGATCCTGTCAATCTCGCCGATCATGCCGTTGGCGCGTTTATAGGCCTCCTGCGCGGCCAGCACCGGGGCGCGGGCCTTGGCAAGCTGATCGTTCAGTTCGCTGCGCCGCTGCGCCACCTCGGCGGCCTCGATCTCGCCTTCCGCGGGGGCCGGGCCAAGGGCGGCAAGTTGCGAGCGCAGCGTGTCGATCCGCGCCTGGTTGGAATCCTGCAAGGCCAGCGCCTTGGTGCGGAACTCGCTCAGCGTGGTGCGCAGGGCTTCCAGCGCGGTGGACGAGGCCTCGGCGTTTTCGATGATACGTTCGGCGCGTTCGGCGGTTCTGGCCCATTCATCGAAATCAAGTGCCTTTTTCGCGTCTTCCTGCGCCAGCGCCGGCAAAGCCACCAGCCAGGCCAGCAGCGCCAGAATGCGAAACCAGTTGTTCAAAGCGACGCGCATATTGCCCGCCTATTCCATGACCGAAGGCAGGTCCGCCGCCGGGCGGTCCAGCCATGCCGGCACCGGCAGGTCCTTGGCCCGCAGGAATTCCGGGTTGAACAGCTTGCTCTGATAGCGCGTGCCGTAATCGCACAGCATGGTCACGATCACATGCCCCGGCCCCAGATCGCGCGCCATGCGGATCGCCCCGGCCATGTTGACCCCGGACGAGCCGCCCACACACAGGCCCTCGTTCTGCAACAGATCGAAAATCAGCGGCAGGCTTTCGGCATCGGGAATGGAATAGGGCAGGTCAACCGCAAGCCCCTCAAGGTTGTTTGTGATCCGCCCCTGCCCGATGCCTTCGGTGATCGAGCCGCCTTCGGATTTCAACTCGCCATTGGCGTAGTAATTGTACATTGCCGAGCCATGCGGATCGGCCAGCCCGATCTTCACGGCCCCTGATCGCGCCCGCAGCCCCTCGGCCACCCCGGCAATCGTGCCGCCCGAGCCGACCGAGCAGATGAAGCCGTCGATCCTGCCGCCGGTCTGGTCCCAGATTTCCGGTGCGGTGGTTTCGACATGCGCCTGCCGGTTGGCGACATTGTCGAACTGGTTGGCCCAGATCGCGCCATGCGGCTCGGTCGCCGCCAGCGCCTGCGCCAGCCGTTCGGAATAACGCACGTAATTGTTCGGGTTCTTGTAAGGCGCGGCCGGCACCTGCACCAGTTCCGCGCCCGCCAGCCGGATCATGTCCTTTTTTTCCTGGCTTTGCGTTTCAGGCATCACGATCACGCTGCGAAACCCCATCGAGGCGGCCACCAGCGCGATGCCGATGCCGGTATTGCCCGCCGTGCCTTCGACAATCGTACCACCAGGCAGAAGATCGCCGCGCGCAATCGCGTCGCGGATGATGAACAGCGCCGCGCGATCCTTGACCGACTGGCCGGGATTGAGAAACTCCGCCTTGCCAAGGATGTCACAGCCCGTTGCCTCGGAGGCCTGGTTCAGCCGGATCAGCGGGGTATGGCCGATCGCGGCCTCAAGATTGCGGTAAACCTGCACGTCTGTTGCCCCTTATGCCCGGGTATGTCCTGATTATCGCCCGACGATACGAAAGCCCCGGTAGGGTTTCAAGCGCCACTATGGGCGGACCGCAGCCGGTCGCGGTTCCGCGCCAGCCAGTAAAGCGAAATCAGCAGCGGCCCGACATCGATCTCGCCGCTTGCCAAAGCCGCCATCGCCGCATCGAAACTGACGGTGATGGTGCGGATATCCTCGGCTTCCGATGCCAGCCCGTGCACGGATTCAGATCGGTCTGCCAGATCGGCAATACCGATATAGGAGATCAGGTATTCCGAATAGGCGCCCGGGCTGGGATAGCAGCGCCCGGCCTCTTCCAGGGCACGCAGCTCCAATCCGGCCTCCTCAAAGGTTTCGCGCATCGCTGTTTCGGCGTAGCTTTCATGCGGGTCGCGTCGCCCTGCCACCGGTTCCAGCCGCCAGGGATGGGGATCGCCGCGCATCAGCGGGCCGGCGCGGAATTGCTCGATCAGCAGCACCTGATCGCTGGCGGGATCGTAAGGCAATACCGTAACCGCATCCGCCGTCATGAACACCGCCCGTGTCACGGTTTCGCTGAATTCGCCGCCGAACTTGCGGAATTTCAGATCGCGTTCTTCTACCGCGAAATACCCCAGATAGGGACGGCGCAGCGCCTCGGTCACCACATCATCGGCACCCAGTCCCCGGCGCAGCACGACAGGCGGTACATCCTCGCGCGCCGCCAGCCGCGACTGCGCGCGCACCCGCATCATCGGGTAATGCTGCAGCGCCTCGGTGGCGCTGTGGCTGACCATGTAACCCATGAATTCCCGCGCCGCCTCGACCGAAATGCCCTGATCCGCCGCCTGAAAGCCGCCCAGCGACCAGTCACCGCCTGGCTGCAGGCCGCCATCGACCGTGGGCATGTAAAGCCCGGCCTCGACCACACCGTCGGCGGTATTCAGCGACACCGTGATCCGGTCATAAAGATGCGCGCCTTCGTAGTAATCCAGCCGCGCCAGGTCCAGCGCGGACAGATCCGAGATCAGCAGGCCTTCCGCCGCCGCCCCGGCCATCGCGCGCACCATCGGATAGCCTTCGCCCTTGACCTTCTGCACCTGATGATCCAGCAGAACCGCCGGCTCGGTACGGATCGTCTCGCGCGGACGCCCCACCACCACCGACAACAGATCGTCGTCGCGCAGCGTGCCATAGACAAACAACCGGCTCATCGCGTCACAATTCCCGCTCCAGCGCGGCAATCGCGCGGCTCACGTCATCCGCGCTGGTATAATGCACGAAACTCAGGCGCAACACGCCATGCGCCGGGTCCTCGCCCATCGCGCGGATCACCCGCAGGCCGTAGAAATCACCACCCCCGGCCATGATGCCATGCGCCGCCAGCCGCGCCGCCACCGCCGCGCCCGGCTCGCGCAGCGCCACCGCTACGGTCGGCGCGCGACGCCTGGCATCGCCCGGCCCGAGCAGCCGCACCGCGTTTTTCGCCGCGAGGAAATCCAGGAGCGGC
>JAIOJF010000031.1 GCA_019911965.1 Paracoccaceae bacterium
CCCTAAATCCCCCGCCTAGTGGCGGAGTAGCTCAGCTGGTTAGAGCAGCGGAATCATAATCCGCGTGTCGGGGGTTCAAGTCCCTCCTCCGCTACCAAGTCTTCCACCGATCTGAGCCTTTGCTTCGCTGCCAGCACGTCGCGGAAGCCACCCGGCCGACTATACCCCACACAATTTGGTTGACTCGCAACACCCGCATACGCGTATCTTGACGAATTGAGAGCGGTGCCGTGTACCTGCCAGGCAGCCTTCGGCCGACGCTCCACAAGCCGGACTGACCGGCTGAAAAGGGAGAAGACCATGCTTTTCAAGATTCGCAGACAAAACGGCCTGTTGGCCGCCGCCGTCGCCACGGCAATCGCCACCGGCGCGGTATCGGCGCAGGAATCGACCGATCCGATCAAGCTGACGCTGCATGACTGGACCGGTCAGTTGATCACGACCCAGCTGATGGGCGAGGTTCTGAAAAAGGCCGGCTACAATATCGACTATGTGCAGGCCGATTATCTGGCGCAATTTGCCGGTCTCGAAAGCGGCGACCTGCACGTGGCAATGGAAATGTGGGAAACAACCGGACGCGATGCGATGGATGCCGCCACTGCCACCGGCAAGGTGGAAAATTTCGGGGCTACAGGCATGAAGGCCAAGGAAGAATGGTGGTATCCACTCTACATGAAGGAAAAATGCCCGGGCCTGCCGGACTGGACGGCCCTGCTGGAACCAGCCTGTGCCGAAGCTTTCTCGACAGCAGAGACCGCACCCAAGGGCCGGTATCTCGGTGGTCCGGTAACCTGGGGCGGATTCGACGATGAGAGGGTTGAAGCGCTGGATATGCCATTCGAGGTGATCCATGCAGGCACCGACGCGGCATTGTTCGCTGAACTGGAAAGTGCCTATCAGCGCCAGGCACCGGTGATGCTGTGGATCTATGCCCCGCATTGGGCACCGGCCAAGTATCAGGGTGAATGGGTTGAATTTCCCGAATACACCGCCGCGTGCTACGGCGATCCTGCATGGGGCAGCAACCCGGACATGGCCTACGATTGCGGCAAGCCCTTCGGTGAAATCTGGAAAGTTGGCTGGGCCGGGGTCAAGGACAAGTGGCCGGGGGCCTATGCCGCGATCAAGGCATTCAATATCGAGAACGCCGAGATGGGCGCGATGATCACCGAAGTCGATCTGAACGGCAAAAGCATCGATCAGGTTGTGGCGGACTGGATGGCAGCGAATGAACCACGCTGGAATGCCTGGATCGGGAACTAGATCGCTCTGACATATCCTTGCCGCCCGCAAAGGAAATGCGGGCGGCATTGCCTTTCACGATGCCCCAGCCCCAAACCCGGACGCCGATGACTTCCCTGCCCGACGCCAAACTGGTCTGCCGTGATGTCTGGAAGGTGTTCGGCCCGCACGCAGTCGAGACGCTGAAGCGGCTCGGGCCAAATCCCGCATCCGAGGATTTCACAGCCGCCGGGCTGGTGCCGGCTGTCCGGGCGGTCAACCTGTCCGTGCGCGAAAGCGAGATTTTCGTTATCATGGGCTTGTCAGGCTCAGGCAAATCGACGCTGGTGCGCTGCATGTCGCGGCTGGTGCAGCCGACAGCCGGTGAAATCCTGTTTTCCGGCGAGGACCTGTTGCGCGCCAGCGAGGCTGAGATGACGATGATCCGTCGGCACAAGATGGGCATGGTGTTCCAGCATTTCGCGCTGCTGCCGCATCTGTCGGTGCTCGACAATGTGGCGTTTCCCCTGCAAATCCAGGGCATGCCCCGGGCCGAGCGCGAAGCCCGCGCCGCAAAGATGGTGGCGCTGGTCGGTCTGGACGGGCGCGAACAGGCGTTTCCGCGGCAATTGTCAGGCGGCCAGCAGCAACGTATCGGCATCGCCCGCTCGCTGGCGGTTGAACCGGAATTGTGGTTCCTCGACGAGCCGTTCTCGGCGCTCGATCCGCTGATCCGGCGCGAGATGCAGGATGAATTCATCCGCCTGCAATCGGTGCTGAAGAAAACCATCGTCTTCATTACCCATGATTTCGACGAAGCGATCCGGCTGGCCGACCGCATCGCCATCATGAAGGACGGCGAGATCGTGCAGCAAGGCACACCCGAAGAAATCGTCCTCAGCCCGGCCACGGATTATGTTCGCGAATTCACCCGGGCCGTGACCAAGGCCAAGGTGTTGCGGGTGACCGGGGTCATGCGCCCGCCTTCGGGGGTCGAGCCGACAGGAACCATACCTTCCCGGGCCACGATGGCCGAGGCCGCACCGGCATTCCTAGACGGGGCAAAAGTCCTGCGGGTAGTGGACGAAGACGGCGTAACGCTTGGGCATCTGCATCGCAGCGATGTCGTCGATATTCTACTGGGGGGGTAGCATGCAAACCGCCCCGCAAGTCGTAAGGCGTACCTGGCCCGGCTGGGCCGGTTGGCTACTGGTGCTTGTCCTGTTCGTGACGTTCTGGAAACTCGGCCGCCCGCTGATGCCCTGGGCATTCGACTATCCGCGCGGATGGGAAATTCCTGCGGCGTCGCGCACCACCAAAGCCACGAAATGGTTGCTGAACGATGCCACCTTCGGTTTGTTCACCTTCGCGGAATTCACCCGCTTCATCGCCGATCTGATCGACATTCCCTACCGCATCGCGCTCAGCATCCTGTCCACCGGGTTCCTGCGTGGCTCGGGATCTGCGGCGGTGCAACTGGTGCCACCGGCCTCCTGGCTGGCGGCGATCATTGTCGGCGGGCTGATCGGGCTGCATGCGGGCGGGCGGCGTCTGGGATTGCTGGTGGCGGCATGTCTCGGTTTCGTGGCGTTGTTCGGGCAATGGCAAAGCGCGATGGTCACGCTGGCCTCGATCGTGGTGGCGGTGCCAATGGGGGTTGCCGGCGGCATGGGGCTGGGTATCCTCGCTTACCGGGTACCGCTGTTTGAACGCGCCATCCGCCCGGTGCTGGATCTGATGCAGACGATCCCGGTCTTCGCCTATCTGGTGCCGATCCTGATCCTGTTCGGCTTCGGGCCTACTGCCGCCGTAGTGGCAACGCTGATCTACGCCATGCCGCCAATGACACGAGTCACGCATCTCGCGCTGACCAGGGTGCCGCACGAGTTGACCGATCTGGGCCGAATGGTCGGCTGCAATTCACGCCAGATGATGTGGCAGGTGATGGTGCCCTCGGCCAAGGCATCGCTGATGGTCGGGGTCAACCAGGTCATCATGCTGTCGCTGAACATGGTGATCATCGCTTCGATGATCGGCGCGGGCGGGCTTGGGTTCGACGTTCTGGCGGCGCTCCGTAGGCTCGATTTCGGGTCCGGGCTTGAGGCCGGTCTTGCGATTGTCGCACTGGCGGTGGTACTGGACCGCGTCAGCCAGGCCTATGCCAGCCGCCGCCCCGGAACCGACCCTGCGCCCGGTGCCAATCTTGTTGCGCGGCATCCCTATCTGACCGCCGCTACCGCCACGCTGGTGCTGGCGATGCTGGGCGGGCTGGTCCTGCCGGGATTGCAAAGCTATCCCGAGGCGCTGGAAATCTCGACAGGCACATTCGGCAACCGTGTCGTGCAATGGATCAACGTCAATTATTTCGACACGCTGGAGGCAATCAAGAACACGCTGCTGCTGAACCTGCTGATCCCGTTCAAGCGGTTCCTGCTGGACCTGCCCTGGCTTGGGGTGGTCGCCCTGTTGGGCTATTCCGGCTGGCGGTTGGGCGGTGTGCGGCTGGCTGTTCTGGCGGCGGTTCTGGCCTTCCTGATCGCCGCCACCGGGCAATGGGAAAAGGCGATGATCACGCTTTATCTCTGCGGAATCGCCACCGGTATCGCGATGCTGATCGGTGTGCCGATCGGTATTCTTGCGGCGGAACATGAACGGTTATGGGGGCCGGTTCAGGTGGTGATCGACACGCTGCAAACGCTACCCTCGTTCGTTTACCTGATGCCCGCGGTGATGCTGTTCCGGGTTGGCGATTTCACCGCACTGATCGCGGTGGTGGCCTATGCGGTGGCCCCGGCTGTGCGATACACGGTGCTGGGCCTGAAGGGCGTCGATCCGCGCCTGATCGAGGCGGGGCGTGCGATGGGCTGCACCAACCGGCAGGTCCTGACGCGCATCAAGCTGAAGCTGGCGCTGCCCGAGATCCTTCTCGGAATCAATCAGACGGTGATGTTTGCGCTGTCGATGCTGGTGATAACAGCGCTTGTCGGCACCCGCGATCTGGGCCAGGAAGTCTACATCGCCCTGACCAAGGCCGATCCCGGACGCGGCCTGATCGCCGGTCTGGCGGTGGCATTCATTGCCATCATCGCGGATCGGATGATCCATGCCGGCGCACGGGCCGCCAGGGCGCGACTTGGGTTGGAGGCGACGCGATGAGCATGGCACGTATCCGCGCCCTGCCCTGCTGGGAGGGTGAGCCACAGGCGGAGCCGCTGAGCGGCGGCCTGTCCAACGAAATCTGGAAAGTGACCGATGCTGCCGGCGCGCATGTCGCGCGCTTCGGTCGGGATTTCCCGTTCCACCATGTCAGCCGCGAGCGCGAGGCGATGGCGTCGCGCGCCGCCGCTGCCGCCGGTTTTGGCCCCGAGGTCGAGCATGTCGGCCCCGGCATCATGGTCTGCCGCTTCATCGACGCGCACACCTGGAGCGAAGCCGACATGCGCGACCATCCTGATCGGATCGCCACCCTGCTGCGCGATTTCCACACCCGGATGCCAGCGCATGTGCGGGGAACGGCACCGTTCTTCTGGGTGTTCCACGTCATCCGCGACTACGCCGCCACCTTGCGCGCCTGCAACAGCCGTTTCATTGCCGAGCTGCCCCGCCTGGAATCGCTGGCCGCCGAGATGGAAGCGGCCCAGATACCGCTGCCGAAGGTGTTCGGCCATCACGACCTGTTGCCGGGCAATTTCATGGATGACGGCCAGCGCCTGTGGCTGATTGATTTCGAATATGCCGGTTTCGGAACCGCGATGTTCGATCTGGCCGGTGCCGCCTCGAATGCCGGGATGAGCGCGGAACAGGCCGACCGGCTTCTGACCGCCTATTTCGGTGCGCCGCCCGATGCCGACCTGCGCCGCGCCTTTGACGCGATGCAATGCGCCTCGCTGGCGCGCGAGGCGATGTGGGCGATGGTGTCGGAACACTACCTTGCCGCACCGGGGGCCGATTATCAGGCGCATGCCAGCGACTATCTTGGCCGCCTTCAGGCCGCTACCGAAACCTACCGCACCCTATATGGAAAGCCACCGCAATGACCCTGCCTTCCCACGCCAGCATCGTCGTCATCGGCGGTGGCATCATCGGCTGTTCCACCGCCTATCACCTGGCCCGCGATCACAAGGCCGATGTGGTGCTGCTGGAACAGGGCAAGCTGACCTCGGGGTCGACATGGCATGCGGCGGGGTTGGTCGGGCAGTTGCGGTCGTCGGCCTCGATCACGCGGGTACTGCAATACTCGGTTGACTTGTACAAAGGGCTGACCGCCGAGACCGGGCACGAAACCGGCTGGAAGATGACCGGCTGTCTGCGGCTGGCGACCAACCCGGACCGCTGGACCGAATACCGCCGCCTTGCCACAACCGCCCGCAGCTTCGGCATGGACATGCACCTGATCTCGCCCGCCGAGGTCAAGGCGATGTGGCCGCTGATGGATGTGAGCGATCTTGTCGGCGCAAGCTGGCTGCCGACCGACGGGCAGGCCAACCCCTCGGACATCACCCAATCCTTGGCCAAGGGCGCGCGAATGCATGGCGCGAAACTCCATGAGGGCGTGCGCGTCACCGGGTTCGAGATGGACGGCGCGCGGATCATAGCGGTCCTGACCGATCAGGGCCGCATCGCCTGCGACAAGGTGGTGAACTGCGCCGGGCAATGGGCGCGGCAGGTGGGCGCGATGTGCGGCATCAACGTGCCGCTGCAGCCGGTCAAGCATCAATACATCATCACCGACCGGATCGACGGGCTGACGCCGGAAACCCCCACTTTGCGCGACCCCGACCGGCGCACCTATTTCAAGGAAGAGGTCGGCGGCCTGGTGATGGGCGGGTACGAGCCGAACCCGCAACCCTGGGACCTGGCGCGTTCGGGCGGCGATGTGCCGAATGACTGGGAATTCCGCCTGTTCGACGATGATTTCGACCATTTCGAGCAACATATGGAACAGGCGATTGCCCGCCTACCGGCGCTGGCGGAAACCGGCGTGAAGCAGATGATCAACGGCTCGGAAAGTTTCACGCCTGACGGCAATTTCATCCTCGGTGCCGCCCCGGAATGCACCAACATGTATGTCGGGGCCGGCTTCAACGCCTTCGGCATCGCCAGCGGTGGCGGGGCGGGCTGGGTGCTGGCGGAATGGGTGATCTCGGGCGAGGCGCCGCTGGACCTCTGGGTTGTCGATATCCGCCGCTTCTCGGGCCTGCACCGCGACCGAACCTGGGTGCGCGACCGCACGCTGGAGGCCTATGGCAAACACTACACCATCGCCTGGCCACACGAGGAATACACCTCCGGCAGGCCGCGCTTTGCCTCGCCGCTATATGACAGGCTGAAGGCAGCAGGCGGGGTGTTCGGCTCCAAACTGGGCTGGGAGCGCGCGAACTGGTTTGCCGGGCCGGGCGAGGATGCACGCGATATCCCGGCGATGGGGCGGCAGAACTGGTTCGCCGCCGTGGGGCGCGAACATGCCTGCACGCGCAATGGCGTGTCGCTGTTCGATCAGACCTCGTTCGCCAAATACGAGGTGACCGGGGCCAATGCCGCACAGGCGCTGGACTGGATCTGCGCCAATGACGTGACGCGGCCACCGGGGCGGCTGACCTATACCCAGCTTCTGAACAGCCGGGGCGGGATCGAGGCGGATCTGACCGTGACGCGGCTGGATGACGAGCGGTTCTATATCGTCACCGGTTCGGGTTTTCGCACCCACGATGCCGCCTGGATCACCGAACATCTGGGCAACGGCGCGGCCCTCAGGGACGTGACCGAGGATTGGGGAACCCTGTCGCTGATGGGACCACAGGCGCGGGCGGTGCTCCAGCGCGTGACCGATGCCGATGTCTCGAACGCCGCCCTGCCGTTCGGCCATGTCCGCGAGATTGCCATTGCCGGTGCGAAACTGCGGGCCTTGCGCGTCAGCTATGTCGGCGAACTGGGCTATGAACTGCACATCCCGCTTGGCGGGCTGGTGGCGGTTTACGATGCACTGATGCAGGCCGGGGCCAGTGACGGCATCAAGCCCGCCGGTTATCGGGCGATTGAATCGCTGCGCCTGGAAAAGGGCTATCGCGCCTGGGGCGCGGATATCACGCCGAACGACACGCCGATCGAGGCCGGGCTTGGCTGGGCCGTCAAACTGGGGCGCAACGCCGATTTCATGGGCCGCGCGGCGCTGGAAAAGGTGGCGGGCAAGCTGCCCGTCAAACGGCTGGTCGGCCTGGCGGTGGCGGACGAAAACGCGGTGCTGGTGGGCCGCGAAACCATCCTGCGCGATGGCTCGCCGGTGGGCTATCTGACCTCGGGCGGCTATGGCTACACAATCGGCAAAGGCATCGGCTATGGCTATGTGCGCAACCCGGATGGCGTCGACGATGCCTTCCTGACCGAAGGGCGCTACCAACTGGTTGTCGCGGATGAGGTGGTTGACGCAGACCTCAGCCTGTCGCCGTTCTATGACCCTGACAACAGCAGGATGCGCGGCTGATAAACGGCTGGGGGCCGGTTGCAGTTTTGGACAGGTAATGGCAATCTGCCCCGGTCGCAAACTGCCGGACGCCCCGAGATGAGCCTTGGTTTTCACAGGAAACCGAACGGAAACCGCAAAATCAGCAACCGGCAAATCGATTTTACCGGTTGGGTCCTGTTCACGCTTTCGGCGGTTTGCTTTATCGTGGCGAGTATCGGGAATGTCTGGGCTTTGAGCGGCGCCATCTTCTTTCTGGTCGCCTGCCTGGTGTTCATTATCCCTTTCTTTCGAGAGGGATAGGTCCAGCCTCAGCCCCGCCGCCGCAAGGCGATGGCTAGGCTGGGGATGGTGCCCGCCTCGCCGGGCATCGAGACGTAGGGCTCGGTCGCCTCGGCCAGCTCCACCAGCGCTGCCAGTTCGCCAATGCGCTCGGCAAAACCGCCATCCCACAGGGTGGTCTTGACGCTCAGTACGATGGCACCGCCGGGGCGGCAGATGCGGATCAGTTCGTCCAGCCCCTCGGCCCCGACATGGCCCGAGGTGAACACGCCCGCCGAGATGATACCGGCGAAATGCCCGTCGCCGAAGGGCAGCTTCCCGCCCAGCGCCAGTTGGTGCAGCGCGGCATAGACGTTCTTGGACGCGGCCACCGCCAGCATCCCCGGCGACAGGTCCAGCGCCTCGACATGACCATAGCCGGTAATCCCAAGCCATTCGCCCAGCAATCCGGTCCCCGCCCCGGCATCCAGCAAAGGGGTTGCGCCGCGGGGCAGATGCCGGGTCAGAAGCGCCAGGCATATGGTCGGATTGCGATAGCCTGCGACGGCCATCTCGGCCTCGTAGCTTGTGGCCCATCTGTCGTAATGCGCGGCCAGATCGGACTGGTTTTGCGCCGCATAAACAGCACCAAGATGTCCATCGTGATTGCCTTGCCCCATGCCTGATCCCCATGCCAAAGCCATTTTGGCGCGATGGTATCCAGCCGCCTGAAATTGTGCAATCCTTGGCGAAACCAAAGGAAGACGGGACGCAAATTCATGGGTGACAGAGAAGAAATTCAAGCTGCAATCGCCGGCATTCCGCAACTTGCGGGCCTCACCGAGAGCGCCGAACGGCTGGGCGGATTGACCAACCGGGTGTTCCGGCTGGGCGGGTACTGCCTGCGCCTGCCCGGCCACGGCACCGAGGAATATATCGACCGTGCCAACGAAGCGGTTGCCGCCGCCGAAGCCGCACGTGTCGGCGTCAGCCCGGAACTGGTCCACGCCGATGCCGCCAGCGGCGTGATGGTGACGACGTTCATCGACGGCGCGGTCACGATGACCCCCGATGCGTTCCGCAGCCGCAAGGGATCACCGGCGCGGGCAGGCACGGCCTTCGCGCTGCTGCACGGCTCGGGCGCGCATTTCCCCTTCCGGTTCGAGATGTTTGCCATGATCGACGATTACCTGGACATCATGTCGGGCAAATCGGTGTCCTTGCCCGAAGGTTACCACGATGTCGTGGCCGAGGCGGAATCCGTGCGCAAGGCGCTGGCGGCGCACCCGCTGCCATTGGTGCCCAGCCATTGCGATCCTTTGTGCGAGAACTTCCTGGATACCGGCAGCCGGATGTGGATCGTCGATTGGGAATATTCCGGCATGAACGATCCGATGTGGGATCTTGGCGATCTGTCGGTCGAGGCCGGGTTCAATGCCGATCAGGAGGCCGAGATGCTGCACGCCTATTTCGGTGCATCCCCCAGCCCCGCCGACCACGGGCGGATGGTGATCTACAAGGCGATGTGCGACCTGCTGTGGACGCTCTGGGGTCTGATCCAACTGGCCAATGACAACCCGGCCGACGATTTTCGCGCCTATGCCGATACCCGCTTCGCCCGCTGCCGCGCCCTGATGGCCGATCCCGCCTTTGCCGGGCATCTGGACGCGGTTCGTTCCGGCTGATCGTCTTGTGTCATCTCACCTGGCTAACTTGTGCGACAGGCGCAGCATGAAGCCCATGAAGCCGTTCGGGCCATAAGGCTCGTAGGCCCTGAGCGCCGTGATCTTGCCGCCTTTTGTCTCGGCAAAGAATGCCTGCGGAAAGCGCAATTCCTTGCCGCCTTTCAGGACGTGGTGGGTATCCACCTCCACCGCGCAGGAGGTACCACCTTCGCCCAGATAGACCTTTTCGATGGTGAAACCGAACTTCTCCATTGATTTCAAGCCCCAGGTCAGACCCTTCTCGATCGCCGCGCGGCCCTTCATTTCCGGGTTGGGATAATGCGGATCGAACAGCACAGCGTCATCTGTGAACAAGGCCATCGCCGCGGATTTGTCGCGCGCCTCAAGGGCGGTGAATGCGGCCTGCAGGATGTCTTTGGCATTGGTCATGGTGGTTTCCTTTGTCATGGTCAGGCCCCCCGGTCCGGGGCAATCGTTTGCCAGGCCGAGGCGGCTTCAAGTTGGGCCGAAAGTTGCAGGATCAGGGCATCATTGGCGAATTTTCCGACAAGCTGCACGCCGATCGGCAGGCCGCCCGGGGTCAGATGTACCGGCAGGCTGATCGCCGGCTGGCCCGAGGCGTTGAAGGCGGCGCTGAACGGGCTGATCTCGAACAGCGTATCAAGGAAGCCGTCCAGATCGTTGTGGTCCATGCTGATCGTGCCATGCACCGGGGCCGGGCCGTTGGTGCTGGCGGTCAACAGCACGTCGTAATCGTCAAAGAACCGCGCAAGGTTGCGCACATGCTGATTGACCAGTGCGGCACGCTGCAGATACTCGCCAAGCGAGGTGTTCTGCGCGAAGCGGATCGCCTCCTTGGTCATCTCCTGGAACCCCTCCAGCGCCTTGTCGTCGCTGGAGGGCAGGCCGACGAACAGCCCCGCCAACGAGGCCATCAGCAGGCGGATCATGGTAGACGACAGCGCCACGGAATCGAAATCCGGTGCCGCCTCGATCACGTCATGGCCGAGGTCCTCCAGCAGCTTCGCGGTCTTCTCCACCGCGCATCTGCTTTCGGGATGGATTTCGGGGCCGTGAAACATCGTGGTGATGAAGCCTATCTTCAGCCGCCCCGGCGGGCGCTGGATCAGGGTTTCAAACGGCGTGTCCGGCTTGGCGGTGAAATACGGGCAACCGCTGTCGGGACCGGCGGTGATATCCAGCAAGGCGGCGGTATCGCGCACCGATCTGGACACGGCGTTTTCATGGCTCAGCCCGAAATTCGGATCGCCCCGGTGCGGCCCGAACGCGTTGAGGGCGCGTGTGGGCTTCAAACCGACAACGCCATTGAACGCCGCCGGAATGCGGATCGAGCCTCCGGAATCGGTTGCATGCGCTGCCGGCAACATGCCGGACGCCACCGCCGCACCGGCCCCGCCACTGGACCCGCCCGCCCCGTGATCGGGGTTCCAGGGGTTGCGGGTGATACCCCAGGCGGCACTTTCGGTGGCAATCGACAGCCCGAATTCCGGCGAGGCGCTGCGCCCCAACAGGCCAAGCCCCGCCGCCCGCAGCCGCGCCACGGTGGTTGAATCGAAATCGAACACCGTGCCCTTGAACCGCTCGCTGCCATTGGCCAGCGGCATCCCCCTGACCGGCGCGTGCAGGTCCTTGATCAGATAGGGCAAACCGGAAAACCGGTGCGTCGCCGTAGCCTGATCCAGGCCGTCCAGCGCCTGTTCAAACTGCGTCAGCACCACCGCGTTCAGGGCAGGGTTCAGTCGCTCGATCTCGCGGATGGCGGTCATGAGGATATCGCGGCGCGACACCTCGCCCGAGGCGGCCAGATCGGCCAGCCCGACCAGATCACGGGCAACCCATTCATCACGTGTCAGCATTCAGGAACTCCCCCTTCATCGACGCGCCCGAAACGATGTTGAGGATACGCGCGTCATCCTCGCTTACCGAAATATAGGCATGCGCCATCGCGGCATCGTAATAAACACTGTCACCGGCGCACAGGCGGATCGGCTCGTAAAGATCGGTATGCAATTCGACCGCGCCCGCGATCACCACCACCAGTTCCTCGCCCGCATGCCGGATCGGATCGGAAAACTCGGTTACATCGCGGGCCGTCACGGTGACGAATGTTGCATCTATCAGGCGGTTCTTCAACTGGGTTGCAATCGGTTCGTAGATATAGGTTCCGGCGTCCAGGCGGGCCATGTCGCCGCCGCGCGAAACCGCCAGCCGCCCGGTGCCGGCGGCTTTCGGCGTCAGGGTCGGCACGCTGTCCAGAAGGGTGACCAGATCGGTGCCCAGCCCCTCGCTCAGCTTCAGCATCACGTCATAGGTGGGCGAGGTATGCGAGTTCTCGATCTTCGAGATGGTCGACACCGCCAGCCCGCAGGCATCCGCTACCTGCTGCAAGGTCAGGTTCTGCGCCTTGCGGAGTTTCTGAACCCGCGCCCCAAACGCGGCGCGATGGCTGGCCGTTTCGGTTTGTGCATTCGTCTCTGGCATGAATTTTCCGATACGATAATTTATTGACAATTTTCCTATCGTAAAACCATACTTGCCTCAAGGAGTTTCCATGATCTGGCTCTTGCTCATCCTGTTTGCGCTGGCGGCCATCGGCTCGGGCGTCGCGATCAGCTACGTCGCCGGTGCGGCGGCGGTGCTGGCCTTTGTCTTCAGCGATCATGTGGCCTATCTCGGCATCCTGCCGCAGCGGATTTTCAGCCAGATCGACGTGTTCACCTTCCTCGCGATGCCCCTGTTCATCCTGGCTGGCGAGACCATGACGAAGGGCGGCGTAACGCGGATCCTGATCGACCTGGCGATGCTGGTGGTCGGGCGGCTGAAGGGCGGGCTTGGCTATGTCAACATCGCCTCCAGCGTGTTCCTGGCGGGGATATCCGGCTCGGCGGTGGCGGATGCGGCGGCAACCACCAACACGCTGGTCCCGGCGATGATCGAAAAGGGCTACCGCGCCGATTTCGCCGCCGCCCTGACAGCGGCAAGCTGCGTGATCGGGCCGATCATTCCGCCCAGCATCGTGATGATCTTCTACGGTGCCTTGATGAATGTCTCGGTCGCCGCCCTGTTTGCCGGGGGCATCGTGCCGGGGCTGCTGATGGCGCTGTTCCTGTGCGCTTACAATTTCTGGATTGCCCGGCGCGAGAACCATCCCGGCGGGCGGCGCGATACCCTGCCGCCGTTCTGGGCCACCATCCTGCGCGCCCTGCCCGCGCTTCTGATCCCCATCACCATCGTTGCCGGTATCGTCTTTGGCGTCGTCACCCCGACCGAGGCGGCGGCCATCGCGGTGGCGATCACGCTGGTGCTGGTCTTTGCCTATGCCCTGCTGGACCGCAACTCGATCCCCGCTTCGCTTGCGCTCACCAGCCGGCTGACCTCGGCCTCGGTGGAGCGGACGGTGATGCTGACCGGCTCGATCTTCATGATCCTGTTCGCGGCGGCGGTGTTTGGCTACCTGATGGGGCTGCTGCGGGTGCCCGAACAGATCGCATCGACGGTGCAGGTGCTGGGGCTGAACAGCACCTCGTATTTCCTTTTGGCCAGCGCCATCATGTTTCTGGCCGGCATGGTGATGGATGTCTCGATGGCGCTGGTGCTGCTGGTGCCCGTGCTGATCCCGGCGGCCATCGCAGGCGGGGCCGATCCGGTGCATGTCGGGGTTGTTTCGTGCCTGAACCTGACGCTGGGGCTGATCTCGCCACCATTCGGGGGCTGTTTGATGGTGATCTCGGCGGCCAGCGGCGTGAATTACATGCGCCTCAGCCTGGCGATACTGCCGTTCCTGGCCGTAGAAGTTGTCCTGCTGATCCTGCTGATCCTGCTGCCTGACCTGACACTTGCCCTGCCAAGGGCACTTGGACTGATCCGATAACCAACCACCAAGGGAGACCGACCATGAAGAAGACATTGTTGACTTTCGCCGCCGCTCTGTTGAGCGCGGCCCCCGTCTGGGCAGACGAGATCAAGATCGCCGTAGGCTGCCCGCCGGTTCCGGCCTGTGCCGATTGGGTCTATGCCGAAGACCTTGCCACCAGCCTGCGCGAGGCCGGGCTGGAGGCCACGGTGTTTACCGGCGGCGCGCTCGGCAAGGACCCCGAGATTGTCGACCAGCTCAGCCAGGGCCTGCTGCAGGTCGGCCTGACCAACTTCGTGATGATCAGCGAGGTGGACAAGAACATCCTCGGCTTTCTGGCGCCTTACATGTTCGACGATATGGAGCATTTCTTCCGCGCCACCCAGGATACCGAAAGCGATCTGATGAACGGCATCCGCGCCTCGATGGAGGCGCAGGGCATCCGCATCGCGGCGCTGACCGGGCTTGGCGGCACGATGGGCATTTTCAACGCCAAGAAGCCGGTCACTTCGGTTGCCGATCTTGAGGGGATGCGCCTCAGGGCGATCGATTCCAGCCAGATCGAATTGTTCAAGCAATGGGGCGTGCAGGGGGCCGTGGTCGATATGCCGGAATTTGCCGGCGCGGTGCAGCAAGGCATCGTGGACGGCTATTTCAACCCGCCGGTGGTGGCGCTGATCTTCCGCCATACCGAGTTTCTGACCCATTACACCGATCTTGGCGCGGGCACGCCGTTCCGTTCTGCGCTGATGTCGGCGGATTGGTATGGCGGGCTGGATGATGCGACGCGCGGCATCGTCGATGCGGCCGTCGCCAAGGCCAATGCCAATAACCGGGTCTGGACCGCCGGTGCCGCCAAGGCCGAGATCGGCGGATTGCAGAAGAACGGCGTGACGATTTCCACGCTGGATGCCGATGCGCTGGCGGATTTCGCGGCGCGCAGTCAGGCGGCCTGGGATGTGCTGATGCCCGCCGGTTCGGTCGAGGCGTTCCGCGCATTGGCGGAAGCCACCCGCGAATGAAGGCGATCAATCTGGCAAGCGCGGGCGTGGACCGCGCTTGCCTGTTCCTAGCGAAACTTGCGCTTGTCGCGATGATCCTGACCGTGCTGTTGCAGATCTGGGCGCGCTACGGCTTTGATTATCCGTTCACCTGGACCGAGGAACTGGCACGCTACCTGATGGTCTGGGCCGGGCTTCTGGGGGCCACCTGCGCCTTCAAGCGACGGCTGGACCCCACGGTGATAACCCTGCCCGACGATGCCAGCCAATTGCGCCGACGGATCAGCCTGGCGATGCTGGTTCTGACGGTGGTGATCTTCCTCGCCCCGATCCTGTACCATTCGTTCTTCGGGCCGGGGATGAATTTTGAACGCGGCTTTCTGTGGCGCAGCAGCAACCGGATATCGCCGGGCATGGGGCTGAACATGGCACTGGTCGGCAGTATCGTGCCGCTCAGCTGCATGATCATCCTGCTGCATTTGGCCGCCCTTGCGGGAAAGCGCGAAGCCCGCTGACAAACCGGTGTTTCGCGCCCGATATCAGTTCTGCGCCACCCGGCGATGCAGGCGGTCCCAGTCGTAATCCACTTCGGCCTGCAGACCGGCGATGTCGTCTTCTGACAGATGCTTGTAGCGCTTCTGCAGCTTGACATATTCCGCCACCGGCTGGGTTTTCGTGGTGTGGTTCATGATGTAGCGGGTGCCGTCCTCGACCTCGAATAACGGAAAGACCCCGGATTCAACCGCCAGCCGCGAGGTCTTGACCATCGCGTTGTCGCCAATGCCCCAGCCCGGCAGGCATGGAACCAGAATGACCAGAACCTTGGTGCCGCGAATGGCCTTGGCCTTTTCCACCTTGGCCACCATGTCGTTGATATGCGACGGGCTGGCGGTGGCTATATAGGGGATACGGTGCGCCGCCAGAATGTCGATCATGTTCTTCTTGCGGGTGGTCTTGCCCGCAGGCGTGCTGCCGGTTACGGCCTTTTCCGGGGTTGATGAGCTTTTCTGCCCGCCGGTATTCATGTAGCCTTCATTGTCGAAACAGACATAGAGGATATCCTCGTTGCGTTCCGCCGCCGACGACAGCGACTGCAGCCCGATATCATAGGTGCCACCATCGCCCGCCAGGCCCAGCACGGTGGTCTGCGACTTGCCCTGCTTGTCCAGCGCCCGTTTCACACCGCTGGCGGTGGCGGCACAGGATTCGATGGTGGTGTGAAATACCGGGATTTTTACCGAACTGGTCGGATGTGCCCCACAGATGACCGCCAGGCAGGATGGCGCAACCACCCCGACCGCGTCCTGACCGACGGTGTTCAGCACCACCCGCAGCGACAGCGCCTCGGCGCAGCCGGCACAGGCGACATGGCCGGAATAGAGCTGGCCTTTTTCTTCGTATTCGATCTTTTCCATCGCTCTCAATCCACCCAAATCGCATCGGGGCTGGGCACCTTGTCGCGGTACTCGCCCACCAATCGCTGAATTCTGTCCGACGATACGCTGACCCCGCCAACACCCGCCAGTAGCCCGTGCATTTTCGTCGTGTTGCCGGTGCCGAACAGGGCCGCCTTCACCTCCTGATGCAGGATACCGCCGGTGCCCGGCGAGTAATTGCGATCCAGCACAAGGGCGCAGGGCACATCGCGCAAGGCTTCGCGCAGCGCGGAAACCGGCAGGGGCCGGAACAGCCGCACCTTCAGCAGGCCAACCGCCTGGCCCTGATCGCGCATCCGGTCCACCGCATCGCGGACAGTGCCGCACATGCTGCCCATCGTCACGATTACCACCTCGGCATCCTCGCAGCGATATTGTTCGATCGGGCCATAGGGCCGCCCGGTCAGCGCGCCCCAGTCGCGCCCGGCCTCGACCACCTGATCGCAGACCGCCGCCTGTGCCGCATCCAGCACCCTGCGGCTCTTGTTCCAGTTATCCTGCGCCAGCGGCGCACCGAACGACGAGCCAACCTCGGGATCGAGGCTGAAGGGCGGCACGAAAGGCGGCAGGAACTGGTCGACCAGCGATTGCTCCGGCACATCCACCGGCTCGACCGCATGCGAGACATAGAAGGCATCGTGGTTGATCATTACCGGCAGGTTGACGGTTTCGGCGATCTTGAACGCCTGCACCACGCTATCGAGCGATTCCTGCGGTGTCTCGCTGTACAACTGCACCCAGCCGGTATCGCGCTGCGACAGACTGTCAAGCTGATCCGGCCAGAATCCCCAGGGCGAGGCCGGCGTGCGGTTGACGTTGAACATCACGATCGAGGTCCGCGCACCGGAGGCGTAATGCAGCAATTCGTGCATCAGCAACAGCCCCTGCGACGAGGTGGCGGTGAACACCCGCGATCCGGCATGTGACGCGCCGATACAGGCCGCCAGCACGGAATGTTCGCTTTCCGGGGTCAGCACTTCGGCGTTGAAGCGACCCTCGGTCTGCAACTCGGTCAACTTTTCCAGAATGGGCGTCTGCGGCGTGATCGGATAGACAGGTGCCACATCGGGCTTGGACAGCATGGCTCCCATGGCTACGGCGTGATTGCCGCTCAGCAATTGCAGGTTCCGGTTGTTTGCAGCAATGTTCATCGGCCCAGATCCTCTGCCATGTTGATCGCTCCTGTCGGGCATTCGGCAACGCACAACCCGCAGCCCTTGCAGTAATCCAGCTTCACCTCGTAGCCCTGATCCAGCTTGGTGATCGCCATGTCCGGGCAGTAGAAGTAGCAATTGTCGCAATAGATGCAGGTGCCGCAACTGAAGCACCGCTTCGCCTCGATCTCGGCGGCGGCCTTGGTGAAGCGCTGCTGAACCTCGCCGAAACTCTGCAGGCGCTGTTCGACCGCGACATGCGCCGGGGATTCGCGGCCATCGGCGGAATGATAGGCGGTGTTGATGACCTTGAATGGAACCGCAGGGTCGGATGGTTTGACAAAGGCGGGCTGTTCGGGATCGACAAACCGCGCGATGGCCATTGCGGCCTCTTTGCCCATTCCGATCGCTTCGGTCACGAAACGGTCCATGCTGGTCAGATCGCCGCCGGCGAATATCCCGGGGCTGGAGGTCTGCCAGTTTTCGTCATGCGCGATGACCGGCCCGGCGCTGTCCAGCAGATCGCCATATTTCTTCAGGTCTGCATCCTGCCCGATGGACGGAATGATCGCATCGGCGGCCAGCGTGAACGCGCTGCCATCGACCGGCGCAATGGTGAACTGCCCCCGCGCCGCGCCCGGCGTGAAGGCGACCTCGACGCAATTGATGGTCAGGCCATCCGCTCCGGCATCGACCTTCTGCATCATCGCGCCGCAGACAAATCTGATACCTTCCTCGCGCGCCTCGACCACCTCGGTGCGTTGCGCCGGCAACAGATCGTCCGGCTCCAGCGCCAGCACCGTCACATCCCGGCCCAGCCGCCGCGCCGTACGCGCCACGTCGATCCCGGCCGAACCACCGCCGATCACCACCAGATGCCGGCCCAGATCGCAGGCTTCGCCGGCATTGGTCTGGGCCAGGAATTTCGCGCCGTCGCGAACCCAAGGCTGGCTGTAATCCAGCCCCGGCAGCACCTTCGATTTCGTTGCCCCGGTCGCCAGGAACACCGCGTCATGCTCGGCGCGCAGCGCTTCCAGCCCGCCCTTGTCGGCGATGCTGGTATTCAGATGCACCGTCACGCCCAGGTTGACGATCCGCGCGATCTCGGCATCCAGTATCGACTTGTCCAGACGATAGGACGGGATGCCGTAGCGCAGCAGGCCGCCAAGCTGGGCTTGCGATTCGTAGATGGAAACCCTGAATCCGCGTCGCGCCAACTGGTAGGCCGCCGACAGGCCCGCCGGGCCACCGCCGACAATCGCCACCGATTGATCGTGCATTGTCTCGGGCTTGGGATATTGCCAGTTCTCTTCCAGCGCCTGATCGCCGACATAGCGTTCCAGCGCGCAGATGCTGACCGCCTCGTCATGTTCGACCCGGTTGCAGGCGGTCTCGCAGGGATGGTGGCAGATCCGTCCGGCGATGGAGGGGAACGGGTTGTTGTCCACCAGCGTGGTCCAGGCCCCGTGGTAATCGCCCTTGGTCACCTGGCCGATCCAGGTTGCGATCCGCCCGTTGACCGGACAGGCCCCGAGGCAGGGCGACGGCAGGTTGCGGTAATCCGGCGAGGCGGTGCGCCAGGTGCCGGTCAGGCGGCCCTCGCTGGTCGAGTTGGACCACAGAAACGACGGTTCGCGGCTCATAGGCTTGGCTCCTTCGCGGTGGCGCTGAACTTGTCGAATGCTTCGCGGCAGGCGGCGACGTTCTGCGCCTTCTTGGCCGGGGCATTGCTTTCGATCACATCGGAAATCGCATCTATCCCCGGCTGTCCCATCACCGCGACAAAGGCCCCGAGCAAAGTCGAGTTGATGACCTTGCCCATGTCGTTGTCACGCGCAATACGGCGGCCATCCACGGGAACGATCCGGTAATCGCCAAGCCCGGCAAAATCCGAGGCCGGGCGGGTGGAATTGACCACCACCAAGGTTTTGTTGTCGGCATTTTTAAGAAACGCCTGATCCAGCAGGCTGTCATCGAAACACAGCATCGCATCGGCACGTTCGATATTGCTGCGCACCTTGATCGGGCGGTCATCCACCCGGATCGACGACATCACGGGCGTACCGCGCCGCGCGCCGCCATAGGTGGCGAAAGTCTGGACGTATTGACCTTTTTCAAAAAACGCCTGCGCCAGAAGATTGCCGGCGGTTTGCGCCCCCTGACCGCCACGGCCCAGAATCAGTATCTCGCGCATCTGTCCTCGCCTTTGCGTGGTTTCGCCTGCAAGTGCAGCGATTTCGTGGAATCGCCACGGAATTCAGGCCGGAACCGTTTGATCTCTTAAAGTCGTATTCTTGTACGTAAATAGGAAATTAGCAAGCGAAACCGCAAATTGTCTGGTGCGGATGCCTGAACGGGCAGTTGACCTGCCTGCAAACGACCGCCGGGCAAAGCCCTGGCCCGGCGGCAGCGCCTGTCACATGATCAGCCCGCCAGACGCCAGAAGTACCTGCCCGCTGATGTAATTCGCCTCGGGCGAACACATCAGGTAAACCGCGCCCGCGGCCTCTTCCGGGGTGCCGCCACGGCCCATCGGGATCATCTGGTTCATCGCCTTCAGCATATCGGGATGGACCCCCATATTGACCGCGCGATTGCCGATCTGCGCCACCGACTGATCGTCGCCCAGGGGTTCGGTCATGCGGGTCTTGATATAGCCGAAGGCCACGCAATTGACGTTGACGTTGTAGCGCCCCCATTCCTTGGCCAGCGTGCGGGTCATGCCGACCAGCGCCGATTTCCCGGCGGCATAGCCCATCTGCCCGGCATTGCCGTAAAGTCCGGCGATCGACGAGATGTTGACGACCTTGCGGTACACCTCCTGCCCCGCCGCCTTTTCCGCCTTGGCGGCGGTGCGGATGAAATCCGATGCCGCGCGCAGGATGCGGAACGGGGCCATTGTATGGATTTCCAGCATCGCCTCGAATTGTTCGTCGGTCATCTTCTGGATCACCGCGTCCCAGGGATAGCCGGCATTGTTGACGATGATATCGACGCCGCCAAAGTTGCTGACAGCGGTATCGACAAAGCGGCTGCCGAAATCCTTGGCCGTGACGTCCCCGACGCAGGCCACCGCCTTCGAGCCCAGCTTTTCCACCGCACCGACGGTTTCGCCCGCAACCGCCTCGTCCAGGTCGTTGACGACAACCCGCGCCCCCTCGCTGGCCAGTTTCAATGCAATCGCCTGGCCGATGCCGCGCCCCGATCCGGTGACCAGCGCCACCTTGCCGTCAAGTTTTCCCATTGTCCGATCTCCCAGATGATTAAATGTCAGGTATGATGTTATCCGCCACAAGTGCCGCGATTTCCGCCTGCGAATAGCCGCCTTCGGCCAGTATCCGGGCGGTATGTTCGGAATATTTCGGCGGGAACGGCAATCCCGCCCTGGGCGCACCAACCGCCAGCGGCTGCATCCGGATCTCGCGGCCATCCGGCATCGTGGTGCGTGTCAGTTTCGCCGCCAGTGCGGGCATTTGCGCCACCTGCTGGATGGTCTGGATCGGCGCATGCGGGATGGTCGCGGCGCGCAGATCGACGGCGATGGCGTCGGCGCTGGCCTTGCCGGTGATCGCGGCGATATCGCGGTGGATGGCGTCGCGTTCCTTGTGCCGCCCGGCATTGGTGGCGCGCACATCATTGCCGATGGCGGCAAAACGCGGCAGGGCGCAAAGGCGGCGCCATTGCACGTCCGAGCCGATGGCCATGAAGATGAAGCCGTCCGATGTCGGGTAGGCATTGGTGGGGATGAATTTCCGATGCTCGTTACCGCAGCGGGTGACTTCGGAATAATCGCAGCCGAAATCCAGAAGCGGCAGCGTGGTGATCAGCCAGCTTGCGGCCGCCTGCAGCATCGACACATGGATTTCCGCGCCCTTACCAGTTTCCGCCTTGTCCAGCAAGGCGCGGAAGACCCCGGCATAAACCTCGTCGCCCGCCTTCAGATCAATGATCGGAACCCCTGCCAGCGTCGGCGCGCCATCCGCCGGGCCGGTCAGTTCCATATATCCCGCCATCGCCTGAATGGCCGGATCATAGCCCGGAATGCCGGGATAATCCGGCCCCATCGCAGATATCGCGGCCCAGATCAGATCGGGTTTGCGCGCCGACATCGTGGCATAATCGACGCCAAGTGCGGCATGGCGCGATGGCAGCGTGTTGCAGCAGAACACCTCGGCATCCAGTTCGTCGATCAGACGGTACAGAACCTCCTGCCCTTTGGGGGATTTGAGGTTGAGGGCAATCGCCTCCTTGCCGACATTGGGGGCCACGAAGTAGCTCCGCCGATCATCATCCGCCACCACCGAGCCGATATAGCGGTTCGGATCGCCCGGCAGGCCAGCGCCGCTGGGCGTGGCCTCGATGCGGATCACGCGCCAGCCTTCCTGGACGAACCGAAGCGTCGCGTAGGGCATCGACAATGCCTGTTCCAGCGAGATGACGGTCCGGCGTTTCACCCCAGCAGCCCCTTGTGGGCGGCAATGGCGCGGGCCACTTTTTCCGGGGTCAGCGGCGGGTGATCAATACGCACGCCGGTGGCGTTGTAAAGCGCATTGCCGATGGCCGGCGCGATCACGATAGTCGGCAATTCGGCAATGCCCTTGGCCCCTGCCGGACCCTCGGCATCGCCGGTTTCGATGAAGGTCAGGTCAAGTTCCGGCATTTCAGGCGCGGTCATGACGTGGTAATCGCGGAAGCTGGGGTTCAGAACCTTGCCTTCGACGATTTTCAGTTCCTCGCTCAGGCCATATCCCAGACCCATCGCAATGCCGCCCTCGATCTGGCCTTCCAGCCCGACAGGGTTGATCACCCGCCCGACATCCTGCGCCGACCAGATTTTCTCGACCTTGATCGTACCGAGCCTGGTATCCACCACGATCTCGGCCACATGCGCGGCATGGGAATAGGCCGCCGACATGTCGCCCATATGGTTGGCGTCTTCCGGCTCGCTGGGCGGCTCGTAATAATCTGTCGCCATCACCAGTTCCGCCTCGGCCCCGGCAAAGTGCATCTGGCGCAAAATCCGGTCCAGCGGCATCAGCGCCAGCCCGGTTTCCGCCTGCACCACATGGCCCTGCCGCAGATCGAGCATGTCCGGCAACATGTTGGTATGCGCCGCCGCCGCCCGCAGGATCTGATCGCGGGCCTTGCGCGCCACCCGAACCGCCGAATTGCCGGCGATATAGGTGGTGCGGCTGGCATGAACCCCCACATCCCAGGGGCGCAGGGCGCTGTCATTGTTGATGATGGTGATGTCGCGCATCGGCACGCCCAGTTCCTCGGCCACCAGTTGCGCCAGCACCGTATCAAGGCCCTGCCCGATCTCCGAACCGCCGGTGATGATGGTCACGCGCGCGTAATCGTCCATCTTCAGCATGGTGCCGCAGCCGTCGGATTTGTGGATTTTCGCGCCCCCGGCATTGTGCAGCGAGGTGGCGATACCGATGCCGCGCTTGAACCGCCCGGGTTCCGCCCAAGCCTTGTTGTTGGCATGCCACTTGGCCAGGAAATCCGATTTCGCCGCCGCCTGCTCGATACAGCCGACCAGATCAATGCAGCCGAGATTCGATCCCTGCGGCGTGATCTGGTTCGGCGGATTGGCGTTCTTCAGGCGGAACGCGATCGGGTCCATGCCGATCTTTTCCGCCATCTTGTCCATATGGGTTTCCAGCGCCCAGGTCGCCTGCACATTGCCGTAGCCCCGAAACGATCCGGCGAAGGGATTGTTGGTATAGACCGCCCGCGCCCGGTAGCGCACATTCGGCACCGTGTAATGCGAGGTCATGGTGCGCATCGTCACATAAGGCGTGGTCGCGCCCCAGGAGGTGTAGCCGCCATTGTTCAGAAGCGAATCGCAATCGCGGAAGGTCAGCGTGCCGTCCTTCTTCATCCCCGCCCTGATCTTGAATTCCACCGGCTGGCGGGTTGGTGAGGCGATGAATTCTTCCTCGCGCGAATAGATCAGCTTGACCGGGCGGCGCGTCTTCTTGGCCAGGAACACGCAGATCGGCTCGTATGGGTACACGTCCAGCTTGGAGCCGAACGCACCGCCAACCGGCGGCTGGATGATCCGCACATCGCCGGGATGCACACCGAGCGAGGGCGCGATATCCATCTTGACGTTGAACGGGTACTGCGTCTGGGTATAGATCGTGACCCGCCCGTCGGTATCGTAATCCGCCACCGTACAGCTTACGCCCATGTTGCAATGGGTAACGTAGTGGACGTTATAGGCCCCTTCGACCACGAAATCGGACTGCGCCTCGCCCTCGGCCATGTCGCCATGCTCGAAATTCTGTTCCATCGCGATATTGTCGGGCCGGTCCTCGTGGATGATCGGCGCGCCATTGGCCAGTGCCGATGTGCAATCGAACACCGTCGGCAGGTCTTCGTATTCCACCTTGATCAGGCGGATCGCCTCGTCGCACAATTCCTCGGTTTCGGCGGCGACGGCGGCGATTTCATCGCGGATGCAGCGCACCACATCGCCTTTCAGCGGCGGGTTGTCGCGCAGCACGCCGATCTTGCCGCCGGGTGTGTCCTTCGCGGTGATGACGGCCTGCACACCGGGCAGCGCCTCGGCAGCGGAGGTGTCGATCGACAGGATGCGGGCATGCACCCGGTCGGTGCGCAGGATCTTGCCGTAGAGCATCCGCGGCAGCACCATGTCGTTGATATAGCGCGTCCGCGCCACCGCCTTGTCGGGCGCGTCCAGCTTGGTGACGCGCTTGCCGATCATGCTGTGTTTTTCGATGATCTTGTCCATGTCGGTCAATCCCTTGCGCCGGTGCCGGCGCCAATCGCCGCCGCGATGATTTTCTTGTAGCCGGTGCAACGGCAGACATTGCCTTCCAGCCCGCGCTCGGCTTCTTCGGCGGTCAGGTCGGGGTTCCGGCTTAACAGATATTTGGTCTGCATGATCATGCCGGGGGTGCAGAACCCGCACTGGATCGCCCCTTCGTCAACGAAGGCCTGCTGCACCGGATCAATCCCGTCCTCGCGCCACAGGCCCTCGACCGTCAGCACCTCGCGCCCTTCCAGATCGACCGCAGGCATCAGGCAGGAATTGCGCGACCGCCCGTCAACGATGATCGTGCAGGCGCCGCATTCGCCTTCGCCGCAGGCCAGTTTGGTGCCGCCAAGCTCGAACGCGCCGCGCAGCAGTTCCAGCGCCGAGGACGCCACGTCCGCATCCGCGCGAACCGGTTTGCCGTTAAGGGCAAAGGTGATCTTGTGGGTCAGCGACATGCGTTCAACTCCGCTTCCAGAAAGGTTTGGGCCATTTGCGTTCGATACCATTTCGAGGCGCGGAAATCGTCGATCGGGGCGATTTCCGTGGCCATTATCGCCAGGGCTTCAGCAATCAGCGCATCGTCCAGCGCCTTGCCGTCGATCAGGGCCTCGGTTTTCACACAGCGCATCGGCGTCGGGCCGACCGCGCCGAAAACCAGACGCGGGCCGGTCAGTTTGCCGCCCTTTAGAATGCCGGTCAGGCACATCGCGACAACCGAGATTTCCAGAGCCGGGCGCGGCCCGGACTTGCAGAAAACGCCGTGAAAGCCTTTCGGTGGGGTGGCGAATTCGACCGCTGCGATCAACTCGTCCGCTTCCATCACGGTCTTGCCCGGACCCCGGAAGAAGCTGTCCAGCGGCAGGCTGCGCTTGCCGCGTTTCGAGACAAGTTCAACCTGCGCATCCAGCCCGATCAGCGGCAGCACCGCGTCGCCCGCCGGCGAGGCATTGGCGATATTGCCGCCGATTGTCGCCACATTGCGGATCTGGGATGAGGCAAAACGATCCGCCGTCTTAGCCAGCACCGGCACCTTGTCGCGCAGCAGCGTGCTTTCCAGAAGCTCCGTCATCGTGGTCAATGCACCCAGCCGGATCACGCCGCCAGCCTCGGATACTCCGCGCAGGTCCGGCACCCGGTTGATATTGACCAGACGCTTGCGCATCCGCCCGTTGCCGCTGTCCTTTTGCGCCCAGAGGTCCGAGCCACCGGCCAGCGCCGATCCCTGACCGTCCGCCATTGCCGCAACGGCCTCCGCCAGTGACTGGGCGGACACGTAGTCTTCGATCTCGGGCGGGCATTTGTTCTGTGGCAGCATTTGAAATCTTTCAGAAGATGTTTGGTTCATCATATTGGCCGAACACGGATGTCAGCACCTGGTTCATTTCCCCGACCGAGGCATAGGCCTTCACCGCCTCGACCAGCGCCGGCATCATGTTTTCGCTGCCCTCGGCGGCAGTTTTCAGACGGGCCAGCGCGGCATCCACCGCCGCATTGTCACGCCCGGAACGGACGGCTTTCAACCGTTCGGTCTGTTTCACCGCATCCTCGGGCTTGTAGGGATGCATGTCGACCTCGGGCTTTTCTTCCTCGACCTTGTAACAGTTCACACCCACCTTGCGGAACGCACCGCTTTCCAGCGCCTTTTGATGCTCGTAGGCCCCCTTGGAAACATGCGCCTGGATTTTGCCCTCGGAAATCAGCTTGACGATTCCTCCCTCGGCATCGACCTCGGCCATGATGCGCACGATCTCGGCTTCCATCTGGTTGGTCAGGGTCTCGACATAGTAAGACCCCGCCAATGGATCGACGGTATCGGTCATGCCCATTTCCTCGATCATGATCTGCATGGTGCGCAGGCTGATCTGCTGGGCTTTTTCCGAGGGGATCGTATACGCCTCGTCATAGCAGCACAGCGCAATCGTCTGCGCCCCCGACAGGGCGCTGATCATGGCATAATAAGCGCCGCGCACGATGTTGTTTTCGGGCTGTTCGATGGTCAGGCCGGACCCGCCGCCACCGGCGATCATCCGCAGCCACATGGATTTCGGATCCTTCGCGGCATATTCATTCTTCAGGATTTTCGCCCACAGACGGCGGGCGGCGCGGAACTTGCATATCTGCTCGAAAAACTGCCCGAAGATGTTGAAATTGAACGACATGCGATAGGCGAATTCGTCGATATCCATGCCGCGCTTCAGGCCTTCATCCAGATAGGCCCGCGCGATACAGAAGCCATGCGCGATTTCCTCGGTCGGTGTCGCGCCGGATTCGCGGATGTGATAGCCACAGACCGAAACCGGGCTGTAGAGCGGCGCGTGGCGGGCGCAATATTCGATGGTATCGGCCACCAGCCGCACCGATGGTTCCACCGGGTAAATCCAGGTGCCGCGTCCGACAAATTCCTTCAGGATATCGTTCTGGCAGGTGCCGCGCAGCTTGCTAAGATCAAAGCCGCGCTTTTCCGCCATCACCAGATACATCGCGATCATGATCGCGGCGGTGCCGTTGATTGTCATGCTGACGGTGATGTTCTGGATGTCGATGCCGTCAAAGGCGATTTCCATGTCCTTCAGCGTGTCAATCGCCATGCCGACCCGGCCAACCTCGCCCTGGGCCATGTCATCGTCGGAATCAAAGCCGCATTGCGTCGGCAGATCGAACGCGACATTGAGGCCGGTATTGCCGGTGCGGATCAGGTATTTGAACCGCTGGTTGGTATCCTCGGCATTGCCGAAACCGGTATATTGCCGCATCGTCCAGGGGCGTTTGCGATACATCTCGCGGTGAATGCCACGGGTGAACGGGAAGGCCCCCGGTTCACCGATATCGTCACCATCCCCGACCTTCGAGGCCGCGATATCTTCGGGTCCGTAGAGCGGGTTGATCTCGATCCCGGATTCGTTGAACCGGCGGTCATCCATTGTCTTGCCCTGCCTGTTCACTGGTCTTCTCCTTGATTGCAGCCACGATTTCGGCCAGCGACGACGAGGTGTTGTAGATCGCATCCACCCCGATTTCGCGCAACGCCGCATGGTCGGCTGCGGGAATATTGCCGCCGACCACCCACAGCCGATCCGTCAACTGGTAGGCGTCGATCAGCCCTTTCAGCCTTTCGCAGATCGGCATGTGCGAGCCTGACAGGATCGACAGCGCGATCACATCGGCATCGAAATCCCGTGCTGCGTTCACGATATCCTCGCCGCTTTGCCTGAGGCCGGTATAGCGCACGTCGAACCCGGCATCTATCAGCGCACGCGCCACCACCTTGGCCCCGACATCGTGGCCGTCCAGCCCCGGCTTGGCCAGCAGAATACGGATCTTGCGGGTCTTGCTCACGATCTCAGCTCCCTTGCGATACTCAGTTTCAGCAACTCGCTGGTGCCGCCGCCGATCAGGGTGAAGCGGATATCGCGCAAGTACCGCTGCACCGGAAATTCCATCGCGTATCCATACGAGGCCAGAATGCGCGCCGCCTTCTCGCAGACATCCGCCGCCAGTTCCGAGGCATTCAGTTTCGCCATCGCCGCCTCCTTGGCATGCGGGCGGTCATTGTCCTTCAGCCAGGCGGCATAGGCGACCAGATGGCTGGCGGCTGCCATATCGGTGGCCATTTCCGCCAGTTTCAACTGGATCGCCTGGAAATGGCTGATCGGCTTGCCGAACTGCACCCGCTCGCCCGCATAGCGGATCGCCTCGGCCAGGGCCGCCTTGCCGCCGCCCAGAGCCATCGCGCCGGTGATGATGCGGATTTCCGCCAAGAGCTTGTGCAAATGCACTTCGCCCTCGCCTTCCGCGCTCAGGCGGTGGCTGTCCGGCACGAAGCAATCGGAAAACGCCACCTCCGAGGTCGGCAGCGCCCAGACCCCCATCTTGTCGATCGCGCGACCGATCTGCAGGCCCGCAAAATCGCGTTCGACCAGGAAGATGGTGATCTTCTGATCCTCGCCGGCCTTGGCGAAAACCGTGAAGAAATCCGCCAGCGGTGCGGCTGTCACCCACATTTTCTGGCCGTTCAGCAGATAGCCGCCTTTGGTCCTTTTCGCGCTGGTGGACATCGCACCAAGGTTTGATCCGGCATCGGGTTCGGTCATGCAGATCGCGCCGATCTTGTCGCCGTTCAGGGCCGGGGCGAACAGGCGGGTCTTGATATCGGCATTGCCCAGCATCTGCAAGAACCGCGTGCCCATCAGCGATTGCATGGCGATGCAGCCGGCCACCGACATGGAGCCGCGCGCGACCTCCTCCAGTGCCAGACAAAAGGTTACCAGATCGGCCCCTGATCCGCCGTCTTCCTCGGGGTAACGCATGCCGGCAAAGCCCAGCGCACATAATTCGCGCACCAGATTGCGGGGATAGTCATGCGCCTCGTCCAGCGCCGCCGCCACCGGGGCAATGCGCTCGTCGGAGAACCGCGCGAAGGTATCGCGCACCGCCTGTTGTTCATCGCTGAGGGTGAAGTCCATCTGTTTGCGCCCGTCAGTCTTCCAGGCCGTAGACATCATGCGCGGCCTGCGCTGAAATCACGCCGTTCCGGACCTCGCGGCGAAGCTGGGCACGGTCGCGCTTCTTCGGATCGCCGTAACCGCCGCCGCCACCGGCAAACTGGTGGTAATGCGTGCCTTTGGGCACGCCAGTAATAAGGTCCTTGTTATGCGGCACAAGTTTCGTGCCATCGGGATAGGTCAGCGTGATCGAATTCAACGTCCCGTCACCACCGCCGAACAACCCGAAGGCCGGTTCGAAATCGCCATCCCCGAAGGTGACAAACTGGGTGTCCTCGCTGCCGATGATGAACTCGGTCTCCACCCCGAGGCCGCCGCGCCATTCGCCGGCACCGGCAGAGTCGCGGATATATTCGTGCTTTTTCAGCAGATGCGGGGTTTGCTGTTCGAACATCTCGTAATCCTGATCCAGCAACCCGCCCGAGGCATCAATCATGCCGATATGATCATAGCCATCGGTGCCCAGCATCGCGCCCGAGCCACCCTTCAGCCCCATGAAGCCGATATCGACATATTTGTCGCCTTTTTCGGCGTCGATCCCGGTGGTCAGCGAACACAGAAGGTTGTTCCACCCTGCCGTCACCCGATCCGGGATCACCGGCGCAAGGGCGCGGATGATCGCATCGGCATTGGGCGGGCACAGATGGTTGCCGAAGGTCGTGGCCTTTGGATAGGAGGCATTAAGCACCGTACCCTCGGGAATGATCATGCGGATCGGCTGGATCATGCCCTCGTTATGGGGGATGTCCGGGTTGACCATCTGCAGGAAGGTCAGGATCGTTGCCGAGGCGCTGGAGGTATAGGTGCCGTTCACGAAGCCGTCGGTCTGGGCATCGGTGCCGGTGTAATCGAAGGTAATGTTCTTGTCTTCGACCGTGATCGTCACGCGGATGGTGAAGCGGCTGCCTTCGTGGTGGCCGTCAAAGTAGATCTCGCCCTCGCCCTTGTAGACACCGTTGGGAACGCTGGCGATTTCGGCTTCCATCATCCGGCGCGAAGCGTTGAACAATTCCGCCTTGTGTGCGTTGAAACTGTCGATGCCGTATTTCGCCAGCAATTCCTGCACCCGGCGTTCGCCCACCGTGCAGGCCCCCATCTGGGCCTTCATGTCATGTTCGACAATCTCCAGCCGGATATTGGCAAAAATCAGGCTCCACACATCGCGGCGGCGCTTGCCGCGCTCGTAAACCTTGACCGGCGGAATGCGCAACGCCTCCTGCCAAACCTCCTTGGCTTGCGGGTTGTACCCACCCGGCACATTGCCGCCGATATCGGCCTGATGGCCCTTCACCGCCGCCCAGGCCACCAGCTCGCCGTCAAAGAAGATCGGCTTGAACACCGCAACGTCGTTGTTCTGATTGCCCATCGAGAAGACATCGTTGTGGAAGATCACGTCGCCGGGGTGAATGTCGTCGCCGTAAAATTCGATGATGTAACGGCAGACCGGCGCCAACGAGAACGCCAGGATAGGCAGGTTTTCCGTCTGCTCCAGCATGTTGCCGTCTTTGTCATAAAGGCCGGTCACGAAATCCTTGGCCTCGCACAGGATCGGCGAGCGTGCGGATTTCTCGACCGAGATGCTCATCTCGTCGGTGATCGACTTGAAGGTACGGGCGTAAACTGACAACAGGATCGGGTCGATCTGGGTCATGATCTCGGCTCCTCAAGAGCGGTGGCGACAAGGCTTTCCTGCCCCTTGCGATAGATGGCAAACGAACCGAACCGGTCGCAGACGCAAGAATATTCGCGTGAGACGAAAATCGCGGTGGTCGCTTCCTCGATCATTGCCGGGCCGTCGATCCGGTTGCCATGCACAATCATGTGGCCATCATAGACCGGAACGTCGCTGAACGCATTGTCTTCGGGCACGTAGACGGATCGCTTCCCCTTGATCGCGCCGCTGGCATCCGCACCCGCCCGTTTTTCCTCGGGCAGGGGCGGCTTGTCGGTGCGTCCCAGCGCCTGCACGCGGACATTGATGATCTCGACCGCGGCGTCGATATCGTCCAGCGAGTAGCCGTAGAGCCGGTTATGCTCGGCATGGAAGGCGGCGGTGATCGCGGCGGCATTCGCGGCGGTGAAATCGGCGTCGGAGACCTCGAACGAAACCTCGTGATATTGCTTGAGATAGCGGCAGTCGAACTTGACGGTGAATTCCTGCGCCTTTGGTTTGATCCCTTCCGAGGTCAGCAAGTCGCCGCCTTCGGCCTTCATCGCATCGACCAGCCGCGTCAGGGCCGGCCAGTCGATGGCGTCCATCGGCGAGACGAAGGTGCGCACGAAATCATGCTTCAGATCGCTCATCAACATGCCGACGGCGCAGAGGATCGAGGATGACCGCGGTACGATCTGCAATGGGATGCCAAGCTCATCAGCAATCAGGCAGGAATGGATCGGCCCGGCACCGCCAGCCACCACCATCGGAAATTCGCGCGGATCAAAGCCGCGCTTGATGGTGATCTCGCGCACGCCCTGCGCCATGTTGTTGCAGATGACGCGGTACATGCCGGCAGCGGCGGCCTCGACGCTCAGGCCCAGCGGATCGGCTACCGCCTGCTTGATCGCGGCGCGCGCGGCGTCCATATCCAGCGCCATCTTGCCACCAGCGAAGAACTCAGGGTTCAGATAGCCCAGCACCAGATTGGCATCCGTGCAGGCAGGCTTCACCCCGCCCTTGGAATAACTCGCGGGCCCCGGATCGGCCCCCGCGCTTTCCGGACCCATCCGCAGCAGGCCGCCCTCGTCGATCCAGCCGACGCTGCCGCCACCTGCCCCGATCGTGTGAATGCCCAGCATAGGCAGGGCCAGGCGGTGGCGGTCGATATAGCCTTCATTGACCATCACCGGCCCGCCATCGACCAAAGCCGCCTCGAAACTGGTGCCGCCCATATCGACCACGATGCAACTGTCCTGACCATGCGCCCGCACAAAGCCAAGGCCCGCCCCCGGCCCCGCAGCAGGCCCCGACAAAAGCGTCAACGCGGCGGCGTTGCGGGCAACGTCCGGCGACATCACGCCGCCATTGGATTGCATGATCATCAGAACCCCGCCAAAGCCGACCTCCGCCAGCGAGGATTGCAGCCGGTCGATATAGCGGCTGAGGATCGGCCCGACATAGGAATTGAGCGCGGTCGTGCTGATGCGTTCGTAAAAACGTATGGTCGGCAAAAGATCGCTGGAGACCGTCAGGTAAGCCCCCGGCATTTCCTGGCGAACGATCTCGGCGGCCTGGCGTTCGTGGTCGGGATTGGCGAAAGAGTTCATGAAGCAGATCGAAACCGCCTCCACCCCTTCGGCGCGGAAATCGTCAATCGCGTCTTTCACATCATCCAGGTTCAGCGGCTCCACCTGCCGGCCGCGCCGATCCAGCCGCCCGCCGATCCCCTTGCGCAGATAGCGCGGCACCAGCGGCACGACATTGGTGAAATGGTTGTTGTATTGTTCCTCGCGGATGCCACGACGCATTTCCAGCGCGTCGCGCAGGCCTTCCGTCGTCAGCAAGCCGGATTTCGCTCCGCGCCGTGTCAGCGTGGCATTGGTGGTCACGGTCGTGCCGTGCACGATGGTGTCAATCGAGGCGGCGAAATCGTGCAGGCTGAGGGGCGGATCGAGGGAGGCGGCGATTTCCGCCATCCCGTTCACCACCGCAATCGACGGGTCTTCCGGCGTTGACAGGGTCTTGTGGATGCGCGGTGCCTCGCCCTCGCCGACATAATAGAAATCGGTAAAGGTGCCGCCTACATCAATGCCGATCTTGCTGCTCATGTCGCGGATATCCTTGAATTATCGCAATTGCGGGCGACCCTTTTGCGCAGGTCGTCCTTGATCACCTTGCCCATCGTGTTGCGCGGCAGCGCGTCCACGAAGATCACCTTGCGCGGATGCTTGTAGCGCGCCAGCTTGCCGTCAAGAAACGCGATCACGTTCCGGTCGGACAGGCTGCCGGCCTCGCGCGCCACCACCATCGCCACCACGATCTCGCCCCAGGCCTCGTCCGGCTGGCCGATCACGGCGACCTCGGCAATGCCGGGATGTTCCGCCAGCAGGTTTTCCAGTTCGGCGGGATAGATATTCTCGCCACCGGATATCACCATGTCCTTCTTGCGGTCATCGACATAGAGGAACCCGGCCGCATCCACATGCCCGACATCATCGGTGTGGAACCAGCCATCGACCAGGGCGCGCGCCGTCGCGTCGGGGTTCTGCCAATAGCCGCGCATCAGGTTTTCGCCCTTGATCAGGATTTCACCGCTTTCGCCGGGCGGCAGGTCGCGGCCCGTTTCATCGACGATGCGCATCCCGCAATGGATCGCCGCCAGCCCGGCCGAACCGACATGGGCGCAGGCCAGATCAGCCGTCAGATAGGCCGCGATGGGCCCGGTTTCGGTCGAACCATACACCTGCACCACCGGCACGCCGCGCTCATGCACCCGCGTGATCAGGCCCTGCGGCACCATCGACGATCCCGTCGAGATCATCCGCAGATGGCCAAGATCGACGCTCGCCCAGCGCGGGTCGTTCAGAAGGGCGGTGATCTGCGTCGGCACCAGCACCGTCAGGTTCACCTTGTCACGCTCCAGCGACCGGAAGGTCGCGTCCACATCGAATTTCGCGTGCAGCACCAGCAACCCGCCCGACCGCAGCGTCGGCAGCGACAGGATATTCATGCCGCCGACATGGAACATCGGCAGCGTGTTCAGCACGACATCGGATGCGGTCATCGTGTGCATATGTATGCTGTTGACCGCATTGACAAAAATCGCGTGCTGGTCCAGCAGAACACCCTTCGGCTTGCCCGTCGTGCCCGAGGTATAGCTGATCAGAACCGCGTCCGTCGGCCCGCCGACGCCCTCCGCCTCCTGCACCGGCCTAGCCTTTTTCGCCAGTTGATCCAGGCTGCCCGCTCCCACCTCCACGGCACCAGCGCCGATCAGGGTCAGGTCCAGACCCTCCGCAGCCTTCGCCCCTTTTTCGGCATATCCCGGGCCGGTCGCCAGTACCTTCGGCGTGCAATCTTCCAGCAGGGCGCGATATTCCGCAACTTCCAGCCGCCAGTTCATCGGCACCACGATGGCACCGAGCCGCGCACAGGCGAACAGCAACACCACCAGATCGGAATGATTGAGGCCCAGCCAGGCAACCCTGTCGCCGCGCCCGACCTTCAGGTCCTGGCGCAGCACACCGGAAACCTCGCCGATCCGCCGGGCCAGATTGCGATATGTCAGATCAGCGCCCTCGAACCGGATGGCGGTCTTGTCAGGGCTGAACCCGGCATGACGTTCTATCCAGACCGAGATATCCATCAGCCATCGCTCACGTTGATCACCACGGCCATCGACGTATCGCCCGCGGCGCAGCCCTCGAACAATCCATTGCCACCGCCGCGCAGCGCCAGTTCCTCGATCAGCTCGATGATCGAGCGCATGCCCGTCGGCCCTTGCGGATGCCCCCAGATCAGCGAGCAACCGTAATTGTTCATCCTGTTCGCATCGGCCCCGGTTTCGCGGGCGAACAGGATGTCGTTCAGCGCGAAGGGATTGTGCGAATTGATCGCGTCCATGTCGGCAATTCCCAGTCCGGCCTGTTTCAGCGCGGCGCGGGCGGCGGGGATGGTGGCTTCAGGCATGTAGGCCGCATCGGCCCGACCCGAGCCGAAGCCCAGGATACGCACCCGGATTTTCGGATTGGCGCTCATCTCGCGGGCGCGATCGGCGGAGGCCACGATGATCGCGGCATTGCCGTCGGCGGGATGGGTCTGGCCGCCGAATGTCACGGTGCCATCTTTCAGAACCGGCTTCAGCCTCGCCAGCCCTTCGGCGGTGGATAGCGTAACGCCTTCATCGCCATCCAGAACCATCGCCGTCTTGCGGAAATTCGGCGTGGGCACCTCCATCGGCGAGACCATGTAGCGGCGCTGAAACGCCCGGTCATCGGCCAGGGCGGCGCGGTATTGTTCGGTCCGGCGCAGGACCAGTTCATGCTGTTCCTCGGTGCCGATCCCGTGTTTCGCGGCGACGTTTTCAGCCGTAGTCACCATCGCGTGGCCGCCATTGGGATCGCAGGAAAAATTGTCCATCACCCAGTTTTCATGGGCACCCAGGCCGCCGGGTCCAGCCGGATTGGGATAATAGATATGCGGGCCGTTCGAGGTCCGGTCGCAGGCTACCAGCAGGGCGGCATCGGTCTGGCCGACCTCGATTTCCTGCGCGCCGGTCAGAAGACACCGCACCGAGGTGGCACAGGCCTGACCGATCGCCGGGCCGGTTGCGTCCCTGGCCCCGATCAGGGCTGCAAGCCAGGGGAAGCCGTAGAACGAATGCTTCTGCGGCACGCTGATGCCAAGCACGCCGAAATCGAAACAGCCGGGATCAATGCCGCGGCGGTCCAGTTCGCCCTTGGCGACATGCGCCGCCAGTTCGACCGAATGCAGGTTGGCCAGCGCCCCCTGCCATCGGGCGAACGGGGTGCTCCAGTAAGCTCCGTAAGGAATTTCCGCGAGATATGCCATTGCCACGAGTTCCCTGCCTTTGACGCCTCAATCCACCGCCACGGTTGCAGCGCCGACAAGAAGCACCGCGCCGGACTGATTCTCGGCCTTGATTTCCAGATCGACCAGCCGTTCGCCGCCTTCTTCCCGCTTGGCGGTGATGCGGCCCGAACACATGATCGTATCGCCCGGCACCGCCATCGCGGCAAAACGGTTGGAAAACTTGCGCAGCCGTTGCTGCGGGCACCAGTTCGTCAGCATCTGACCCAGCGTCGCCATCATCAGCATGCCATGCACGATGACCCCCGGCAGACCACCGGCCTGCGCCTCGGCGTCGTCCAGGTGAATCGGATTGTGATCGCCCGAGGCACCGGCAAACAGCGCCAGTTGGGTGCGGGTGATCGGGCCTTTCGACAGGCCCGGAATGTCGGTTCCGATTTCCAGATCGGCAAATTTCAAACCTTGCGCCATGCCCTCACCCGTTCCGGATAACTATTACAGAGTGTAAGTCGGCCACATGAGTGCCCGCCTGATTCTCCAGCTTCATCTCGGTGACAAAGAAGATCAGCGCGCCGTTCTTCTTGTCGTAGATATCGGTCACTTTCTGCTGGCCGGTGATCGTGTCGCCCGCGCAGATATCGGCGAAATAGGTGAAACCCTGCTCGCCATGCATCGCTTTCGACTTCTCGACGCCCATGTCCTCCAGCACATTGAACGCCTGCCCGGCATCCATCGTGATGGAATAGGCGAAGGTCGGCGGGGCAGGAATCGCCCTGTATCCTTGCTGTTTCGCGGCATCCTCATCGAAAAACACCGCATCGTCGGTGCCGATCGAGCGGGCGAACTGGGCGATTCGGCCTCTTTCCACGGCAACCGAGAATTTCGGGTACGTCTTGCCCAGAAACTCTTTGCGCAATGCGTCCATATCCGATCCCATCTTCAGTTTCTTCCTTGCACAATCGCCGGAACCCGGCAGCCAGCGGAACAATCCGATCACTCAGAAAACGCTATCGGGTTTTTACAGGTGTGTAAATAGTCTTTGAACAGGGTTGTCATTTTGGTTGCTTTCCCGGGCTATTAATGTGAATAGGGACATACAGTCATCGCCGCACGTCCAGACCCGCAAACCATCGGACCACCGAAAAACCCGCATGAGCAGACGCACCGAAATATTGCGACGCGCCACCGAAGTGTTCGAGCGGCAAGGCGTGAAACAAACCTCGATCGAGGATATTGCCAAGGCGGTCGGCATCAAGCGCGAGGCGGTCTACTACTATTTCAAGGGTCGGCACGAGATTCTGGCCGAAATCATCCTGCCACAAAGCCACGCCTTGCTGATCGGTCTGCGCAACATCGTGCAGTCCAACCGCAAATTCGCCGACAAGCTGCATGATGCGATGCAGAACCATCTGCAAAGCTACAATCCCAGCTACCTGGAAATGACCGTGGCGCTGCGCGAGGATCATTTCTTCGGCACCGACCAGAAGTTCAGCGATCTTCGCCGGGTCTGGAAGGATTACAGCGACCTTTGGGCGCGGCTGATCACCGAAGGCCAGGAATGTGGCGAGTTTCGTGCAGGGCACGACCCCAAGATCACGGCTTTCGCCATCCTTGGCATGTGCAACTGGCTGTCGCGCTGGTTCGATCCAAGCAAGGGCAAGCAGATCGACGAGATTGTCGAAACCTATTTCGATTTCGCACTGCACGGCCTGACACCGCGTGATCATTCGCGCTGACGGTCGGCATCAACCTCCGGCGGGCAGGGCCAGGCGGCGAACCGCCTGACCCGTTTTCAGTTCAGCGTCAGGCACGGCCGGTCAGTACCGGCACCTGCATCGCCTTGGCGTAATCCTGCGCCGATGCCAGATAGGCATCATAGCTTTCGCGCACCCGCGCCACATCGGCGCTGGACTTGGTCAGCTCATCCTGGACCTCGGCCCATGCGCCGCGCATGCCGGTGACGATCTCGTCGCTGAAGGCGCGGAAATCGACGCCATCGGCCTTCAGCGCGGCCAGCGCCTGGGCGTTGTGGTAATCGAAGTTTGCATGGTTCTCCAACGCAGCCGCATGGGCGGCGTTTTCACAGATCGCCTGAAGATCGGGCGACAATTCGTTCCACGCATCCTGGTTGAACACGATCGCCAGCCCGGCACCTGGCTCGGTCAGTGCCGGCAGGTAGCAAAGCTTGGTGATCTTCTGCAAGCCGAACGCCTGATCCAGCATCGGGCCAACCCATTCGGCGGCATCAATCGCACCGGACTGCATCGATGGGAAAATCTCCGGCGGAGGCATCAGGATCGCGTTGACGCCGAGTTTACGCATGATTTCACCGCCAAGCCCGGCGATACGCATGTTCAGGCCCTTAAGGTCGGCAAGGGTGTTGACCTCTTTCTTGAACCAGCCACCCGACTGGGTGTTGGAGTTGCCGGAATAGAACGGCTTCAGGCCACGCTGGGCATAAATGTCATCCCAGATCGCCTGCCCGCCACCGAATTTCAGCCAGGCGAAATGCTCGTTCGAGGTCATGCCGAAGGGCACGGCGGTGAACCAGTGCAGTGCCGGATTCTTGCCGGCGGCGTAATAGGTCGGGCCGTGGCCGACCGGGGCATTGCCCTGCTGCACCGCGTCTTCAACCGCGAAGGGCGGCACCAGTTCGCCACCGCCGAACACCTTGAAGGTAAGGCGGCCATCCGACATCGCCTCGACCTTGGCGGCGAAATTCTTGACGTTCGATCCGACGCCGGGGGCGTTTTTCGGGAATGCCGTGGGCAGGTTCCATTCGATCTTGCCCTGCGCCACGGCCGGGCTTGCCAGCGTGGTGGCGGCAACGGCCAATCCGGCACCGCTGCTGAGGAAGGTTCTGCGTTTCATGGTGATTTCTCCTTGTCCCTGTTGATGATCTTCAGCTTCCGAAAACCAGCTTTGGCAACCATGTGGCCAGTTCCGGAAAGGCAATCAAAAAGCCCAACCCGATGAGTTGCATGATTACAAAGGGAGCCACGCCGATATATATGTCAACTGTCGTAATGTCGCGCGGCGCGGTGGAGCGGAAATAGAACAGCGCGAAACCGAAAGGCGGTGTCAGGAAGCTGGTTTGCAGGTTCATCGCCAGCAAGACGCCGAACCAGATCGGTGAAATATCGCCGCCCAGCAAGGGCGGGCCAAGCAACGGCACCACGATATAGATGATCTCGACCGCCTCCAGGATGAAGCCGAGGAAGAACACCACCACCATCACCGCCGCCAGCGCCCCCCATTCGCCGCCGGGGATGGCGACCATGATCTCCATCACCATTTCCTCGCCGCCAAAGCCGCGGAAAACCAGCGCCAGCATGGAGGCCGCGACGACGATGCCGAACACCATGCCCGATATCCGGAGCGTGTCGCCAATGGCGCTTTGCATCAGGTTGGTCTGCCACAGCCGGTAGGCGGATACCGCCACGCCCAGCACCAGCAGCGCCGCCAGAAAGATCGCCAGCAGGCCTATCCCGGTGCTTTCGCTGCGCGCATCGCTGACCAGCCTGAGCAGCATCAGCGCAAAGGCCGCCAGCACCGCCAGCAGCACAAGCACCCGCCCGAAACCCGCCACGCCGCTGCGATAGCCCGCCAGCATCAGCGCACCGATGGCCCCAAGCCCGGCCGCCTCGGTGGTGGTGGCAATCCCCATCAGGATCGAGCCGAGCACCGACAGGATCAGCAGCAAGGGCGGGATGAAGCTGGCCAGAACCTCGGATGGCCGCACCGCCGCCGTAGCAGCGATCACTCTGGCCGGGCGTTTCGACGGGCGCAGCCGCACGAACAGGTAAATACCGTAAAGCCCGACTAGCACCAGCCCCGGAAGCAAGGCACCCGCGAACAGATCGCCGACTGACACCGGATCGGGCGCGAAATTGCCGGCCTTCTGTTGCGCCTCCAGATAGGTGTTGCCGATCTGATCACCCAGCAGCACCAGCAGGATGGACGGCGGGATGATCTGCCCCAGCGTACCACTGGCACAGATGGTGCCCGCCGCCAGCCGCTTCGGCACCCCGGCCTCCAGCATCGATGGCAGCGAGATCAGCACCAGCATCACCACCGTCGCCCCGACAATGCCGGTAGAGGCCGCGATGATCGCCGAAAACGCCAGCACCGACAACGCCATGCCGCGCGACGATCCGCCCAGCATCCGCCCCAGCACGTCCAGCATGTTCTCGGCCAGGCGGGATTTCTCCAGCAACACTCCCATCAGCACGAATAACGGCACCGCGATCAGCAGCGGGTTGGACATCACGCCAAACACCCGCGCCGGAAAGAAATTCAGAAAGCCAAGGTCGAAGGCCCCGAAGTAACTGCCGACAAGTGCCGCCAGCAACGGCACCCCGGCAATCGCCAGCATCACCGGCACGCCGCTTAAAATGCCGGCGAACAGCGCCAGCATCATGCCGGCCAGGAAGAATTCGTGCGCGATCATTCGCTCAACACACGCGGATCAAGCAGCACCGCGATGCCTTGCAGGATCATCGCCACCGCCGCCAGCGGCAGCATGGTCTTGACCAGGAACAAGCCGCCCAGCCCGCCGGTCTCGACCGAGCCTTCAAGGATCGTCCAGCTATAGGCCAGATCTGGCCACCAAGCGTAGATCATCAGCCCGAACACGGGCACCAGAAAGATCACCAGTGCGGCGCGGTCGGCCAGCCGGGCATAACCGGCAGGCAGGCAATCCGACAGAACCTCGACCCGCACATGCCCGCCCCGACGCAGGCCATAAGGCAGGGACAGGATCATCAGCACCGCGAAGGCATATTCCGCCAGGTTCTGCAGCTTGATATTGCCGGTGTTGAAGCCGAACCGCAGGATCACGATGGCCAGGACCGAGGCCGTCAGCACCACGCAGGCCGCGCCGCACAGGAAAATGACCGCCCGGTCAAGCCCCTTGCAGATCGCCAGATATCCCGCTTTCATACCGATCCCCGCCAGGTCCACGGGCGACAGGCCCGGTTTCGCCGCATTCCCGGCTTGTCGGGCTGGGCCTTCTCGCCGTCCGGAACGCTGGCATGCAAGGCGGCTGCGGATCAAGCATTATCGGCGCGGCAAAATGCGCAATCCTGACGTATCGCACGCTGCGAATGCGGGCAATGGACTATCGCCGGGCCATGTCCTACCAATCGGATCAGCGGGGCCATTCAACCGGCAGCACCCCGCCTGAGAGGATCAGCGATATGGCGGACAAGGGTATCAGGGCAGGCGTCGATATCGGCGGCACCTTTACCGATGTGGTGCTGGAAGCCGGCACCAGCCGCCATTCCACCAAGGTGCTGACAACCCACGGCGCGCCGGAAGACGCCATCATCGACGGCCTGCACCAAGTCTGCCGCAAAGCCGGAATTGCCCCCGGAGCGATTGGCCAGATCATCCACGGCACGACGCTGGCGACCAATGCTTTGATCGAACGGCGCGGTGCCAAGACGGCGCTGATCACCACCGAGGGTTTTCGCGACGTGATCGAGATGCGCACCGAAAGCCGGTTCGAGCAATACGATCTGAACCTCGTCCTGCCCGCGCCCCTGCTGGCGCGCAATCGCCGCTATACGCTGGCCGAGCGGATGGATGCACGCGGCCAGGTACTGATCCCGCTGGATCGCGCGGTAATCCATGCGCTGGCCGATACCTTAAAGGCCGCCGCCTATGACAGCATCGCCATCGGCCTTTTGCATTCCTATGTGAACGACGCGCATGAACGCCTGATCCGCGATATCCTTGCCGAACGGCTGCCCGGCGTGATGCTGTCGCTGTCGTCGGAAGTGTCGCCGCAGATGCGCGAATACGAACGTTTCAACACCACTATCGCCAACGCCTATATCAAGCCCCTGATGAAAAGCTATCTTGGCCGCCTGAAGGGCCGGCTGGCGGATCACGGCATCGACTGCCCGGTCTTCCTGATGCATTCCGGCGGCGGCATCATCTCGCTGGAAAGTGCGGCGGAGTTTCCGGTACGGCTGGTCGAAAGCGGCCCGGCAGGCGGCGCGGTATTCGCCGCCGACATCGCGGCGCGGCACGGGCTGGACAAGGTGCTGTCCTTCGATATGGGCGGCACCACCGCGAAAATCTGCCTGATCCGCGACCAGACCCCGAAAACCGCGCGGGTCTTCGAGGTGGCGCGGTCTTATCGCTTCAAGAAAGGCTCGGGCATGCCGATCTCGATTCCGGTGATCGACATGGTGGAAATCGGTGCCGGTGGCGGCAGCCTGGCGCATGTCGATCTGATGAAGCAGATACGTGTCGGGCCGGAAAGCGCCGGTTCCGAACCGGGGCCGGCCTGTTACGGGCGGGGAGGTGACAGCCCGGCGGTGACCGATGCCGATCTGGTGCTGGGCAAGCTGGACGCCGAAGGCTTCGCCGGTGGCACGATCCGCCTTTACCCGGACCGGGCCGAAGCGGCGCTTGAGCGGGTGCTGGGCCAGGTGCTGGAGATGGACGCAACCACCGCCGCCTGGGGGCTGGCCGAGGTGGTGGATGAGAACATGGCCAATGCCGCCCGGGTCCACGCGGTCGAGAACGGCGAGGATCTGGCGGATTACACGATGATCGCCTTTGGCGGGGCCGCGCCCTTGCATGCGGCACGGCTCTGCGAAAAGCTGGGCATCGCGCGCTGTCTGGTGCCGCAAGGTGCCGGTGTCGGCTCGGCCATCGGTTTCCTGCGTGCGCCGTTCAGTTTCGAGGCCAACCGCAGCGTCTTCATGCCGCTTTCGGCCTTCGATCCGGCGGCGGTGCAGGCCCTGTTCGCGGAAATGATCGAAGAGGCCACCCGCTTCGTGCGCTCCTGCGACGGCGAGGCCGAGGTGCTGGCGGATTTCAAGGTCTACATGCGCTATCGCGGTCAGGGCTGGGAAATCCCGGTCGTGCTGAGCCGGGATCAGGCCGCCGCCCCGGATGCGGCGGTATTCCTGGACCTGTTCGAGCGCGAATACACCACCCTGTTCGGGCGCAAGGTCGACGGCATGGAGGTCGAGGTGACGGTCTGGTCGGTCAACGCCTATACCGCCACCGAACCCGCAGACCGCGCAGCACCGGTCGCCCCTGCCGCCAGCCCCGATGCCACCGGCCAGCGTGACTTGTTCGACGCCGCCCTTGGCTGCCGGGACACCGCCGCAATCTATCCCCGCACCGCCTTCACCCCCGGCAGCCATATCGCCGGGCCCGGCCTGATCTGCGAGGATGAGACTACCATCGTGCTGCCCGCCAGCCGTGACGCCGTCGCGCTGGAGGACGGCTGCATCGACATTCACCTGCGCGTGCGCAGGGCAGATACGGAGGCCGCATATGGCTGAAACGTCGCGCGTGGCCTTTCAGGTGATGTGGACCCGCCTGATCTCGGTGGTCGAGGAACAGGCGCAGGCGCTGGTCAGAACCGCCTTTTCCACCTCGGTCCGCGAGGCGGGTGATCTGTCCGCCGGGGTTTACGACGATCAGGGCCGGATGCTGGCACAAGCGGTTACCGGCACGCCCGGCCATGTCAACGCGATGGCCGATGCGGTGCCGCATTTCATCCGCCGGATCGGGCGTGACAATATCCGCGACGGCGACATCTACATCACCAACGACCCCTGGGAAGGCACCGGCCACCTGCACGATTTCACTGTCGTCACGCCGTCCTTTCACAAGGGCGCGCTGGCCGGGTTTTTCGCCTGCACCGCACATGTCGTCGATGTCGGCGGGCGCGGCTTCGGGGCGGATGCCAATTCGGTGTTCGAGGAAGGCCTCTATGTCCCGATCATGAAATTCGCCGATCAGGGCCGCATCGACCAGACGCTGATCACCCTGATCCGCGCCAATGTCCGCCAGCCCGATCAATTGATCGGTGATCTGTTCGCGCTGGCCAATTGCAACGGCATCGGGCATCGCCGCCTGATCGACATGATGCAGGAATTCGCGCTGGTCGATCTCGGCGGCATTGCCGGGTTCATCCTGGCCAATTCCCGCGACGCGACGCTGGCACGGATCAATGCGCTGAAACCCGGCACCGCCGATGGCGCGATGCGGATTGACGGCTACAGCCATCCGGTCGACCTGAAGGTGCGCATCAGCATCGGGCGCGATCGGGTCTCGTGCGACTGGGCCGGCACCTCGCCCCCGGATCGCAAGGGCATCAACGTGCCGCTGGTCTATACCAAGGCCTATTCCTGCTACGCGCTGAAATGCGCCATCGCGCCGGATATTCCCAACAACGCCGCCAGTCTGGAGCCGTTCCGCATCACCGCGCCGGAAAACACCATCGTCAACGCGGTGCACCCGGCACCGGTCGCGCTGCGCCATGTGATCGGGCATATGCTGCCGGATGCGATCTATGATGCGCTGGACAAACTGCTGGCGGACACGGTGCCGGCGGAAGGGGCTGGGTGTCTGTGCAATTTCCAGCTCAGCCTGCGCCCGCGCACGGATGCGCCCGCGCCGGATGATGCCATCCGGGCCGAAGTGCTGACATTCAATTCCGGCGGCTCAGGCGCGCGGCCCGGGGTGGATGGCATGAACGCCACCGCGTTCCCCTCGGGCGTGATGACAATGCCGGTCGAGGCCACCGAACAGGTCGGCCCGGTGATCGTCTGGCGCAAGGAACTGCGCCCTGACAGCGGCGGGGCCGGGCAATATCGCGGCGGCCTTGGCCAATACATGGAGGTCGGCGCGGTCGAAGGCCATGAATTCGACTTTCAGGCGATGCTTGACCGGGTGGATCATCCGGCACGCGGGCGGCGCGGTGGCAGGCCGGGCGGGGCCACCACCATCGCACGCGACGACCAGACCCGCATGCAGGGCAAGGGCAAGCAGTTTGTGCCGCACGGTCGCAAGGTGATGATGGCGTTTCCCGGCGGTGCCGGTTACGGCGATCCGGCCAGCCGCGATCCCGCCCTTGTGCGCCGTGATCTGGCCCTTGGTTATATCAGCGCAGAAAGAGCCGCCAGTGATTATGGCCTGAGCCAGGCGGAGATTGCCGACCTGCTGGCCCGCGCCGCGAAAGGAGAGGAATTCTGATGCAGCCGTCCCGAATGCCCGCCAGCCCGGCGCGTACTACTTATGATGTGGTGATTGTCGGCGGTGCGATGCTTGGCTCGTCCACCGCCTGGTTTTTGACGGACAATCCCGACTTCACTGGCCGGGTACTGGTGGTGGAACGCGATCCGAGCTATCTGAAATGCTCGACCGCGCATACCAATTCCTGCATCCGCCAGCAGTTCAGCCGCAAGCTGAACGTGCAGATTTCCCAGTTCGGCGCGGATTTCATCAACAATTTCCGCCGCTATATGGGCGGCGATGAACGTGTGCCGGAGCTTGCCATCCAGTCCTACGGCTACATGTATCTGGCCGACAACGAGGCCTTCGCCGCGACCTTGCGCGAAAGCCACGCGGTCCAGGCCGAGGCCGGGGCCGCCACGCAACTGATGACGGCGGACCAGATCAAGGCCGCCTATCCGTTCTACAATGTCGATGACATCGTGCTGGGCAGCATCAACCGGGTGAACGAAGGCTATTTCGACGGCGGCACGATCTTCGAGTGGTGGCGCAGGCAGGCCCGCGAACGCGGGGTCGAGTATATCGCCAACGAAGTTGTGGCGATGACCCGCAACGCCGCCGGCACCGGCATCGACAGCGTGACGCTGAAAACCGGCGAAGTGATTGCCTGCGGCCAGGTGGTGAACGCTTCCGGCCCGCGCGCCGCACGCACCGCAAGAATGGCGGGCATCGACATCCCAGTCGAGCCGCGCAAACGCTTCACCTGGGTCTTCACCGCCGAAAAGCCGCTGGACCGCGAATTGCCGCTGACGATTGATCCCTCCGGCGTGCATGTGCGCCAGGACGGCCCGGCCAGCTATCTGGCGGGGGGCCATGCCGATTACGACCCGGCGGTGGATTACGACGATTTCAGCATGGATAATGACCTCTGGACCGATCACATCTGGCCTGCCATCGCGCACCGCATCCCGCAATTCGAGGCGATCCGCGTGGTCACCGAATGGGCCGGGCATTACGCCTATAACGTGCTGGACCAGAACGCCATTGTCGGGCCACATACGCAAGTATCCAACTTCCTGTTCCTCAACGGCTTTTCCGGCCACGGCTTGCAACAATCCCCGGCAATGGGGCGCGGCATGGCGGAATTGCTGACCTATGGCGAGTTCCGCAGCATCGACTTGTCCCCCTTCGGGTACGCCCGGATCGAACGCGGCGAGCCGTTCCTGGAAAAAGCCGTGATCTGAAACCGACATCTGCAACAGGAGCCATGTGCACATGAAAAAGATCGTTCTGACCGGCGCTGCCGGCCGCCTCGGCTCGTATCTGCGCGAGCCACTGACGAAACTGGCCGATGAACTGGTCTCGTCCGATATCGCCGAGGATATCGGCAAGCTTTATCCTGGCGAACGCTATATACGCGCCGACCTTGCCGATCTCGATCAGATCACCGCGCTGCTGGACGGGGCCGACATGGTGGTGCATTTCGGCGCAGTGCCGGATGAAGCGCCGTTCGAGACAATCCTGGGGCCGAACATCATCGGGGCCTACAATATCTGGGAATCGGCCTATCGCAACGGCGTGCGGCGGGTTGTCTATGCCAGTTCGATCCACGCGGTCGGCATGTATCCCAAGACCGAGCGCATCGGCACCGATGTCGCCCATCGCCCCGACGGTTTCTACGGACTGGCGAAGTGTTTCGCCGAGGATCTGGCGCGGCTTTACTGGGACCGCCGCGATATCGAGGCGGTCTGCCTGCGCATCCTGTCGGCGGCCAAGGTCTCCAACCCGCGCGCCGTCAGCTCGTGGCTGTCCTATGACGACCTGATCCACCTTGTCGAACGCGCCATCGACACGCCGGTAACCGGTTTCACCGTGGTTTACGGCGTGTCCAACAACGACCGTGCCCCGGTCGACAATTCCGCCGCGGGGTTCCTGGGCTATCGCCCGAAGGACAATGCCGAGCAATTCGCCGCAAAGGTCTTTGCCGAGGCCGGCCCGCTGGACCCGACCGACCCCGCCCATATGTGCCACGGCGGCCCGTTCGCCAGCGTGCCGATCGGGCAAAGTGGCCAGGCGCTGATGAACATCGCCGATGATCGCAAGAAAACCTGAGGAAGGATTGAAATCATGAGCAAACCCGTATCCCTGATCGTGGGTGGTGGCAGCGGCATCGGTGCCGACAGCGCCCGCCTGCTGGCCGAACGCGGCCATGATGTCGCCGTCATGTCATCCTCTGGCAAGGGCGAGGCGCTGGGGGTCGAACTGAGCGGGCTTGGCTTCACCGGCTCGAACCTCAACCCAGATGATCTGGCGGCTTTCGTGGCGGCAGCAATGGCGCGGTTCGGGCAGATCGACGCGGTGGTCAACTGCACCGGCCACGGCCCCAAAGGTGCGGTGATGGAGATCAGCGATGCCGACTGGCATCTGGGGCTGGATTACTATTTCCTGAACGTGGTGCGTATGACCCGCCTTGTGCTGCCGGTGATGCAGGCGCAGGGCAAGGGCGCAATCGTCAACATCTCGACCTTCGCGGCGTTTGAACCGGACCCTGATTTTCCGACCTCCGCGGTGTTCCGGGCATCATTGGCGGGCTATACCAAGCTGTTCGCCGACCGCTACGCACCCGAGGGCATCCGCATGAACAACGTACTGCCGGGCTTCATCGACAGCCTGCCGGAAAAACCCGATCGTGTGGCGCGGATCCCCGCCGGGCGCTATGCCAAGGTGCGCGAATTGTCCGAAACCATCGCCTTTCTCGCCTCGGACGCTTCCAGCTATATCACCGGGCAGAATATCCGGGTGGATGGCGGGTTGACGGCCTCGGTCTGATCAGGGCGGCGGCGGCGATCACTCGCCTGCCGCCGACACATCATGCCTTCACGAACAGCTTTCTTGGATAATCCGACAGCGGCTCGGCCGCGCCAGAATCGCGGATGCGCAGGGTCTCGGTAATCTCCAGCCCCCAATCCGCCATCCAGAGCGCCGGCATGAAATGGAACGTCATGTTCGGCTGTAAAACCGTGGTGTCGGACGGGCGGATCGAGAATGTCCGCTCGCCCCAATCCGGCGGATAGCTCATGCCGATCGGATAGCCGCAGCGCCCCTCGCGCTCGACGCCATGCCTGTCCAGCACCTTGTAGAACGCCCGCGCCACGTCGCCGGCCACATTGCCGGGGCGGGTGGCATCAATGCCAGCCTCGATGCCTTCCAGCACCACCATTTCCGTCCAAGCAACATCCGCGGGTGCCTGGCCCAGCCAGATCGTCCGGCACAGAGGCGCGTGATAACGCCGGTGGCAACCCGAGATTTCAAAGAACGTACCGGAATTGTCCGGCACCGGCTTGTCGTTCCATGTCAGATGCGCCGCCGAGGCCTCGTCGCCGGTGGGCAGCAAGGGGCAGATCGCGGCGTAGTCGCCGCCGAATACCTCGCCATCAATTTCGCCGCCCATCATCGCGGCATGGTAAATCTCGGCCACCACCTCGTTCTTGCGTTTGCCGGGCTCGAACACCTGCAGGATCCGCTCATGCATCAATTCGGAAATCCGCGCCGCCCGGCGCATATATGTCAGCTCGGTTTCGGATTTGACCGCCCGGCACCAGTTGACCAGCGCCGTGGCATCCAACGGCTCGCGCCCCAGTTCAGCGGACAGCACGGCATGGGCGCGGGCGGAGTAATAGTAATTCTCGTGCTCGGTAGCGAGGCGCGCCTTGTCCCAGCCATAGGCGCGGATCACCCGGGCGAGGTCCTGCATGGCGTGGCGCTCAGTCGACATCACGTAATCGTCGGAATAGCCGTGGATATCGTCCAGCGCCATGTAGCAGGTCTTGGACGCCCCCACCGCATCCATGCGCCGCCCCCAGAAGACCGGATCGCCGGACGGGCCGACCAGCACGCCCTGATGCACATAGAACGACCAACCGTCGTAACCGGTCAGCCAGGCCATGTTGGACGGATCGCAGGTGAACAGAACCTCGACCCCCGCCTTGGCCATCGCCGCGCGGACAGATGCCAGGCGCGCGGCGTATTCCGTGCGGGTGAAATCAAGCTCGACATCGGGCATGGCGGCCTCCTTTGGATGCGGTATGTTGCGACGCTAGTGCAGCCGACACCGCCGCGAAAGCCGGAAAACGGCAATTCCTGTCGCAAGTGATTGCGGGCTACGGCTGGATGCGGCCAGGTGTTCCAACCCGTTTGATCACCTGGAGAAACAGACCGTCGCACCCCACCGGACGAGTGGACCCGATATCTTGCCTCACCGGACCGCTCCGTTGTTTCCAAAATCGCAACAATCTATTTCGTTTTCGCGTACTGTTCATCAAACAGCATCACACCTATGTCCAGGGTCAAAGAGGAGCCATATCATGTCTGTCAGACCCGTCACTTCCGCCACCCTTGCCCAGCCAACCCTCGAAGGGGCCGGCGTGCATCTGCACCGCGCTTTCGGCTTTCACGATCCGGAAATGCTGGACCCGTTCCTGCTGTTCGACGATTTTCGCGGCGACAATCCGGACATGTACCTCAAGGGCTTCCCTTGGCACCCGCATCGCGGCATCGAAACCATCACCTATGTGCTGGCCGGCAGCGTCGAGCACGGCGATTCGCTGGGCAATGTCGGCACGCTGGGCGCGGGCGACGTGCAATGGATGACCGCCGGACGCGGCATCATGCATCAGGAAATGCCGCAGGGAAATGCCAGCGGCCAGATGCACGGCTTTCAGCTTTGGGCCAACCTGCCGCCGGCGCTGAAGATGACCGAACCGCGCTATCAGGACGTGCCCTCGGCCGAAATCCCCGAACTGATCGACGATGACGGCACCAGGGTGCGGGTGATTATCGGCAAGTATCAGGGCAGGCTTGGCCCGGTCGATGGTATCGCCGCCGATCCGCAATATCTGGATGTCTCGGTGCCGCCGGGGGTGGTGAAGACCCTGCCGATGGACACATACCGCAAGACCTTCGCCTATGTTTTCGCCGGGGCCGGTAGCTTTGTTGATGCTTCCGCACCGCGCGGCGTGTTGCTGGAAAAGGAAGTGGCGGGGCGCGAGGTCAATATCCGCGATATGTCCGGCAACCGCACGCTGGTGCAGTTCGGCACCGGCGACAGCATCACGGTTCAGGCCGGGCCGGAAGGTGTGCGTTTCCTGCTGGTGTCGGGCACGCCGATCCAGGAGCCGGTGGCCTGGCACGGGCCGATCGTGATGAACACGCGGGCGGAACTGATGCAGGCATTTGCCGATCTGCGCAACGGCAGTTTCATCCAGCCCTGATCACGGCAACAGGCTGTAGCCCGCCGCCGCCAGCATCGCCAGCAGCAACAGGTTGACCAGGATCGACGCCATGATCGAGGTCCGCCGCCGCGACCTGGCGATTCTGGTATCCAGCTTTTGCAGATATGCGACACAGCGGCGATGCGCTTCGACCACGCGCGCCGGGTCATACTGGCTGGCGCGTTTGGGATTGGCGCAGCGGGCCTCGGCCTCGACCAGATATTCGGCTTCCGAACGGATACGCCGCGGCAAGCGCCGCCCGGCGCTTTTCAGCTTGGCCTTCAGATCACGCCCGCGGGCCGAGAATTTCTCGACCAGAAGATCCTCGATCTCGGCAGTCACCGATTTCAGCGACGTGTTGTACATGCCATTCCCCTTGCCCGCCCCGGTCGGGACGGGCTGCATCCTGCCCGAGACTAGCCCGCGAAAGCGGAGGAATTGCGGCGGTTCGGGGGAAATCCGGCGACGCGAGCCCCTACAATGCCGCCGCCGCCGCGCGGATCTTGTCCGCCGCCTCGGCCCCGACCCGCTGCAGGGTTGCATCCGCGCCGAGATCGCCGAAGGTCATCATTGCGTTGGGATCAATGAACCGCACCAGGCATTCGCCATCCGCCACCTGATCGACCACCACGTTGCACGGCAGCATCAGCCCGACATCGGGTCGCGCCGACAGGGCCTGATGCGCCAGCCCGGGATTGCAGGCCCCGAGGATGACATAGGGGCGGAAATCAGCACCGATCTTGGTTTTCAGCGTGGTATCGACATCAATCCGCGTCAGGATACCGAATCCCTGCCCCTTCAGCGCCTCGGTTACCTTGTCGATCACCTCGGCCATCTTGCCTTTCAGGGTCACGTCGATGCTCTTGTCCATTGGTCGCTCCTTTTATGCATAAACTCGCATATATACTGGGGATGCCGCGCCGCCTTTGCAATGCACTTGCCGATATGTCGCAAGCTTGCCTATATGCGCGGCGCAACCGAAAGGACCATCACCATGCTGAACCAGACCACCTATGGCCGCGAGGCCAGTGTGCCGCTGATCATCGCGCATGGGCTGTTCGGCTCGGCCCGGAACTGGGGAGTGCTGGCGAAACGTTTGGCGGATGATCGCCGGGTCATCGCCGTCGACATGCGCAACCATGCTGCCAGCCCCTGGCATTCCAGCCATAGCTATCCCGATCAGGCCGCCGATCTGGCCGACGTGATCGCGGCTGCCGGCGGGCAGGCCGATATGCTGGGCCATTCAATGGGCGGCAAGGCGGCGATGGTGCTGGCGCTGCAGCATCCGGGCCTGGTGCGCCGCCTGATCGTGGCGGATGTGGCCCCTGTTGCCTACAACCACACGCAATCGCATCTGATCGCGGCAATGCGAAATCTGGACCTGACCGGCATCACACGCCGGGGCCAGGCCGATCAGGCACTGGCCGCCATCGTGCCGGATGATTCCACCCGCGCCTTCCTGCTGCAAAGTCTCGATCTCAAGGGCGAAAGCCCGCGCTGGATGCTCAACCTCGATGTGCTGGACGCGGCGATGCCGGATATCCTGAGTTTTCCCGATCAGGGCAATGCGCGGTTCGATGGCCCGGCGCTGTTCCTGTCCGGCGGTCTGTCGGACTACGTTCAGGACGCCAACAAACCGGCGATCAGGGCGTTGTTTCCCGCCGCCCGCTTTCAAGCCATCGACGGTGCGGCACATTGGCTGCATGCCGAAAAACCCCGCGAATTCGAGGCTGCGACGCGGGATTTCCTGAACGCCTGAACGTTCAGGCTACAGGGTCAGGATTCGGGGCGAAGCATCCGCTCCATCACGCCGGATTTCAGCACGATGCGGTGGTAGAGCGCGCCGAGGATATGCAGCACGACCAGCGCCAGCAGCACGATCCGCATCACCTCGTGGCCCTGCGCCGCCAGCGCCACACCGCCGAACCACGCCACCATGCCCGATACCGGCATCAGGATCAGCAGCAGGTACAACAGGCCCTGCGTCGCGTGGCCGATGATCTGCTGCAGGCGTGGTTCGCTGTCGGGCAAGGCCGGTGCGCCGCGGCGGATCTTGATGGCGATCCGCCAGATACCAAAGACCAGGATCAAAATGCCGCCAACCACATGGCTGGCAATCAGCAGCGAAAACTCGACCGCGACGCCGTCCTGAAACTTGTCCCAGGCCTCGGCGATCGACTCGTGCAGCAGGAACTGCGCCGCCACCAGCAGGAACACGAGCCAGTGCAGGGCGATCTGGGTTCTGGTATATCCGGCCGGGCGTTTCATCGCATACTCCTGAATTGATCGCTTTGGCGCGATATAGCGGGCGGCTTTCCTTGGTGCAATCCAAACCGGAAACCGGCCTTGTGACAAATTCACCCCGGCATGGGGCAAGACCATCCTGCCTTTGTGTTCGCTCAGAGACGGCCCAGAATATGCGCCAGCGCCCAACTGGCGGCAATGGCGGTTACAGCCCCAATCCCTGCCGCGATCAACAATGACGACAGCGCGGCATATCCCATGACGAGCGCGACAACCACGAATACGCCCGCCATTGTCGGCGCAAGCAACATGTAGATCGTGACCGAAAGGTGGTGCATTACCAAACCCTTGCGAGGTTGAACCGAAAGCCGCCGATCACTCCTTCGGCAGCACCCTTAGCCCCAGTTCGCGCAACTGCTCGTTGGTCGGATCGCTGGGGGCCTGCATCATCAGGTCTTCGGCGCGCTGGTTCATCGGGAACATGATCACTTCGCGGATATTGGCGGTATCGGCCAGCAGCATCACGATGCGGTCGATGCCCGCCGCGCAGCCGCCATGCGGGGGGGCGCCGTACTGGAAGGCGTTGACCATGCCGCCGAAGCGTTTGCGGACCTCGGCCTCGCCGTAGCCGGCCAGCTCGAACGCCCTGATCATGATCTCCAGCTTGTGGTTCCTGATCGCGCCCGAGATGATCTCGTAGCCGTTGCAGGCCAGATCGTACTGGTAGCCGAGCACGCCCAGCGGATTGCCCGACAAGGCCTCCAGCCCGCCCTGCGGCATCGAGAAGGGGTTGTGGCTGAAATCGATATCGCCGGTCTCAGTGTCTTTTTCATACATCGGGAAATCGACGATCCAGGCGAAGGCAAAGCGGTTCTGATCGGTCAGGCCCAGTTCATCACCGATGACGGTGCGGGCCTTGCCCGCGACACGCTCGAACGCCTCGGGTTTGCCGCCGAGGAAGAACGCCGCATCGCCGACGCCAAGGCCAAGCTGCTGGCGGATCGCCTCGGTGCGCTCTGGGCCGATGTTCTTGGCGAGGGGGCCTGCGGCTTCCATGCCGTCGCCCTGATCGCGCCAGAAAATATACCCCATCCCCGGCAAGCCTTCCTTCTGGGCAAAGGCATTCATGCGGTCGCAGAATTTGCGGCTGCCGCCACCGGGCGCGGGGATGGCGCGGATTTGCGTTCCGTCCTGTTCCAGCAATTTGGCGAAGATGGCAAAGCCCGACCCGGCGAAATGCTCGGACACCACCTGCATCCTGATCGGGTTGCGCAAATCCGGCTTGTCGGTGCCGTACCACAGCGCGGAATCGGCGAAGGAAATCTGCTCCCAGGTCTGGTCGACCTTGCGGCCCTTGCCGAATTCCTCGAACACACCGCCGATCACCGGCTGGATGGTGTCGAATACGTCCTGCTGGGTGACGAAGGACATTTCCATGTCCAACTGGTAGAAATCGGTTGGCGAGCGGTCGGCGCGCGGGTCTTCATCGCGGAAACACGGCGCGATCTGGAAGTACTTGTCAAAGCCCGACACCATGATCAACTGCTTGAATTGCTGCGGGGCCTGCGGCAGGGCGTAGAACTTGCCGGGATGCAGGCGCGAGGGCACCAGGAAATCGCGGGCACCTTCGGGCGACGAGGCGGTGATGATCGGCGTCTGGTATTCGCGGAACCCCTTGTCCCACATCCGCTTGCGCATCGAGGCCACGACATCCGAGCGCAGCTTCATCGCCTCCTGCATGTTCTCGCGGCGCAGGTCCAGATAGCGGTATTTCAGGCGGGTTTCCTCGGGGTATTCCTGATCGCCGAACACCATCAGCGGCAGTTCCGCCGCCTGGCCCAGAACCTCCAGATCGCGCACGAACACCTCGATCTCGCCGGTCGGCAGCTTGGCATTGACCAGGCTTTCGTCGCGGGCCTTCACCTCGCCGTCAATGCGGATGCACCATTCGCTGCGCACCTTCTCGACCCCGGCGAAGACCGGGCTGTCGGAATCGCACAGCAATTGCGTCACGCCGTAATGATCGCGCAAATCTATGAACAGCACCCCGCCATGATCGCGCACCCGGTGGACCCAGCCCGACAGGCGGACGGTTTCGCCGACATTGGCGGCGTTCAGTTGGGCGCAGGTATGGCTGCGATAAGCGTGCATGGCTTCGGTCCCTCGGGCTGGAATTCGATCCCGCCGGATACACGCGTTTGCCGCAGCGATGTCAAGGGTCAGCGGCCCTGACGCGACGCCGGAAGGCCGCGCGGTGCCTCTAAACTGGGGTTTAGGGCCGCGCGAAGCCGCCATCCTGATCGAAAGCCCAATTTCCAATCCGGTGCGGCGCGGCCATGCAGAGCGAACGACAGGTTCAACCCCCGGGGCATTGCGCTGACATGACATCCGTAACCGATACTCCTGCCCGATCAGGCGTTCGCTCCACGGCGCGGATCCTTGTCTGGGACCCGCTGGTGCGGATTTTCCACTGGTCGCTGCTGGCGGCGGTGGCCGGGGCCGGGATCACCGGGTTTGTGCTGGATGCGCCCTGGCTGGATGTTCATATCTGGTCCGGTGCAGCGGTTGGCCTGCTGATCGCGATCCGCCTGATCTGGGGCCTGCTGGGGGGCACATATGCCCGGTTCGGCGGTTTCATTACCGGGCCAAGGGCGCTGTTTACCTATTTGCGTGCTTTGGCCAAAGGCACCGCGCCCCGGCATCTGGGCCATAATCCTGCCGGTGGCGCGATGGTGCTCGGGCTGCTGGGCCTGTTGCTGGCGCTGGTCATCAGCGGCGTGATCGTGCTGGGCGGCATGTTCAAGACCGGCCCGCTGGCTTTCTGGCTGTCATATGACACCGCCCATGATCTGGCAGAATTGCACGAAGGCTTGGCCATCGCCCTGCTGGTGCTGATCGCGCTGCATGTCGCCGGTGCCATCTTTGAAAGCTGGCGCGAGGCCGAGAACCTGCCGCGCGCCATGCTGACCGGACGCAAGGTGCGCCGCCCCGGTGACCGCCTGCCCTCCGCAACAGCGGCGCGGCCAATGCTGGCCGCCGGGCTGGCTGCGGCAATGATCGGCGCGGCAATCTGGGGTGGCCTTACGCTGGCGGCGCGGCCCGGATACGGCGTGCCCGCGCCGATACCCAATGCCGCCTATCGCCGCGAATGCGGTGAATGCCACATGGCCTTCGCGCCCAGCCTCTTGCGACGCGAGGCTTGGGTGATGCTGATGGCGAGGCTTGATGCGCATTTCGGCGAGGATGCCAGCCTCGATCCCGCAACCGCCGCCGGTATCACCGACTGGCTGAGCGCGAATGCCAGCGAGACCGCAGATACCAGGCCCGCCCACGTCTTCGCGCGGACCGATCCGGCCCAGCCATTCAGCCTGACGGCAAGCCGGTTCTGGAAACGCAAGCACCGCGATATCGACGCCTCGGTGTTCGCCGCCGCCCCGGTCTACAGCCGCGTCAATTGCCTTGCCTGCCACAGCGATGCCGAAACCGGGCTGTTTTACCCCGGCAATATCGCGATCCCCCGCATGACCATCCCCGCAAAGGAGACTACCGAATGAATTCATATCTGCGGCCCGCCGCGGCGGCCCTGATCGCCGCCACCCTGTTTGCCCCGGCGGCCAGCGCCGGACCGCGCGAGGCCATCATCGCCGCCCTGCAGGCCGAAGCGGGGGGCGCGGCCTTTTCCGCCACCAATGGCCAGGCGTTCTACGCGGCCAATCAGGCCGGCGGCAAGCCCGACACGCCGTCCTGCACCACCTGCCACGGCAAGGACCCGCGTCAGACCGGCCAGACCCGCGTCGGCAAGGTGATCGACCCGATGGCGGTTTCGGTGGCACCGGATCGTTTCACCGATCCCGAGAAGGTGGCGAAATGGTTCGGGCGCAACTGCAATTCGGTTCTTGGGCGTGACTGCACCGTCACCGAAAAGGGCGATTTCATCGCCTATCTGACCGGCCTCTGACACGAAGGAAGACGAAATGAAACACCTGTTCCGCACGATTTTACTGGCTGCGACGGCCACGACCTGCCTTGACGGCCCGTCCCTGGCCCAGAGCACCGGCGAAGCGTTGACCGGGAAGGAATGCTCGGCCTGCCACCTGGCGTTTCAGGCCTATTTCCTGCCGAAGCGATCCTGGTCGGCGATCATGGGCGATCTGTCCAACCATTACGGCGAGGATGCCAGCCTTGACGCCGCCACGGCCAAGGCGATCGAGGCCTACCTGCTGGCGGGTGCGGCGGATCGCGACGGCCGCAATCCGCGCTGGCTGCAGGAAATCCCCGCCGATGTGGTGCCGATGCGGATTACCGAACTGCCCTGGTTCATCCATGAACACCGCAAGAAGGCGGCGCGTTACATCAAGGCCAACCCGGCCATCGGCACCATCTCGAATTGTGTCGCCTGCCACAAGGACGCGGCGCGCGGCTATTACGACGATGATTGATCGACGCACATAACCGAACAAGCCGGGGTGCCCGCCATCTGATCCTGGCGTTCGCGCACCCTGCCGGCCCGGTCGTCCGTCCCGGCGACCGGGCCGCCTGAATGGCGCGGCGACGTGAAAATGCCTTTGCAGGATCGGGCAGCGGTGGAACCGGCCGCAAGGTCACGCAGGCCCGTTTCCCCCTTGCGCCCCGGACGCCACTGTCTATAACCACGGCAATTTGCAGCGAAGCGACGAACGCACCCCGACGGGCACCCTCCGCGCGGGTCGAACGCATGGGGCCGACAATGCCAAAAAGAACCGATATCAAATCCATCATGATCATCGGCGCCGGCCCTATCATCATCGGCCAGGCCTGCGAGTTCGATTATTCCGGCGCTCAGGCCTGCAAGGCGCTGAAGGAGGAAGGCTACCGGGTAGTGCTGGTCAATTCCAATCCGGCCACCATCATGACCGACCCGGCGCTGGCCGACGCCACCTATATCGAGCCGATCACCCCCGAAATCGTGGCCAAGATAATCGAAAAGGAACGCCCCGACGCATTGTTGCCGACGATGGGCGGGCAGACCGGGCTGAACACGGCGCTGGCGCTGGACGATCTGGGCATATTGCAGAAATTCGGCGTGGAACTGATCGGGGCCGACCGCAAGGCCATCGAGATGGCCGAGGACCGCAAGCTGTTCCGCGAGGCGATGGATCGTCTGGGCATCGAAAATCCCCGCGCCACCATCGTGTCCTCGCCCAAGGGCGCGAACGGCAAATACGATCTGAAGGCGGGTGTTGCCGCCGCCATCGAGGCGCTGGACGTGGTCGGCCTGCCCGCCATCATCCGCCCGGCCTTCACCATGGGCGGCACCGGCGGCGGCATCGCCTATAACCGCGAGGATTACGAGAAAATCTGCTTTTCCGGGCTCGACGCCTCGCCGGTTTCGCAAATCCTGATCGACGAAAGCCTGCTGGGCTGGAAGGAATTCGAGATGGAGGTGGTCCGCGACAAGGCGGATAACGCGATCATCGTCTGCGCCATCGAAAACGTCGATCCGATGGGCGTGCATACCGGCGATTCGGTCACCGTCGCCCCGGCGCTGACGCTGACCGACAAGGAATACCAGATGATGCGCACGCATTCGATCAATGTGCTGCGCGAGATCGGGGTGGAAACCGGTGGCTCGAACGTGCAATGGGCGGTCAATCCGGCGGACGGGCGCATGGTGGTGATCGAGATGAACCCGCGCGTGTCGCGCTCATCCGCGCTGGCCTCGAAGGCGACCGGTTTTCCGATCGCCAAGATCGCCGCCAAGCTGGCGGTCGGCTATACGCTGGACGAGCTGGACAACGACATCACCAAGGTGACCCCGGCCAGTTTCGAGCCGACGATTGATTATGTCGTGACCAAGATTCCGCGTTTCGCGTTCGAGAAATTCCCCGGTGCCAAGGCGGAACTGACCACCGCGATGAAATCCGTGGGCGAGGCGATGGCGATTGGCCGCACCATCCATGAAAGCCTGCAAAAGGCGCTGGCCAGCCTGGAAACCGGGCTGTCGGGCTTTGACGAGATCGCCATCGACGGCGCGCCGGACAAGGCGGCGGTGATCCGGGCGATTTCCGCGCGCACGCCGGATCGCCTGAGGCTGATCGCGCAGGCAATGCGGCACGGCCTGACGGATGAGGATATCCAGCACGCCACCGCCTACGACCCCTGGTTCCTGTCGCGCATCCGCGAGATCGTCGACGCCGAAGCGGTGGTGCGGGAACACGGCCTGCCGAAGGATGCCGCCGGCCTCAGGCATCTGAAGATGATGGGCTTCACCGATGCCCGCCTGGCGATGCTGACCAACCGCGACGAGGCACAAATCCGCCGCACTCGCATCCGCGCCGGCGTAAAGGCGGTGTTCAAGCGCATCGACACCTGTGCTGCCGAATTCGAGGCGCAGACGCCCTACATGTATTCCACCTACGAGGCCCCGGTGCTGGGCGACGTGGAATGCGAGGCGCGGCCAACGGATCGCAAGAAGGTGGTGATCCTGGGCGGTGGGCCGAACCGGATCGGCCAGGGGATCGAGTTCGATTATTGCTGCTGTCATGCCTGCTATGCGCTGACCGATGCGGGCTACGAGACCATCATGATCAACTGCAACCCGGAAACGGTGTCCACCGATTACGACACCTCGGACCGGCTGTATTTCGAGCCTCTGACGCTGGAACATGTGCTGGAAATCCTGGCCGTGGAACAGCAAAGCGGCACGCTGCATGGTGTGATCGTGCAGTTCGGCGGCCAGACGCCCTTGAAGCTGGCCAATGCGCTTGAGGAAGAAGGCATCCCGATCCTCGGCACCACGCCCGACGCCATTGATCTGGCGGAAGACCGCGAGCGCTTCCAGAAACTGCTGGGCGATCTGGGCCTGAAGCAGCCGAAAAACGGCATTGCGAAATCCGGCAAGGCGGCGATGGCCATCGCACAGGAGGTCGGCTATCCGTTGGTGATCCGCCCGTCCTACGTGCTGGGGGGGCGCGCGATGGAGATCGTGCGCGACGACGCCCAGCTTGAACGCTACATCAACGAGGCGGTGGTGGTTTCCGGCAAGTCGCCGGTGCTGCTGGACAGCTACCTGTCCGGCGCGGTCGAGGTGGATGTCGATGCCCTGTGCGACGGCAAGCGCGTGCACGTCGCCGGCATCATGCAGCATATCGAAGAGGCCGGCGTGCATTCCGGCGACAGCGCCTGTTCGCTGCCGCCCTATTCGCTGTCGGCCGAGATCGTGGCGGAACTGAAGCGGCAATCGGAATTGCTGGCGCTGGGGCTGAACGTGGTCGGGCTGATGAATGTGCAATTCGCCATCAAGGACGGCGATATCTATATCCTTGAAGTCAACCCGCGGGCCTCGCGCACCGTGCCGTTCGTCGCCAAGGCCACCGACAGCGCCATCGCCTCGATTGCAGCACGGCTGATGGCCGGTGAAAGCCTGGACGCTTTCCCGATGCGCCCGCCCTACAAGGATGCGACCGAGGACGAGGACCTGCCGCTGGCCGATCCGCTGACCCTGGCGGACCCGCAGACGCCGTGGTTCTCGGTCAAGGAGGCGGTGCTGCCGTTCAACCGTTTCCCCGGCGTGGATACCATTCTTGGCCCGGAAATGCGCTCCACCGGCGAGGTGATGGGCTGGGACCGGACCTTCCCGCGCGCCTTCCTGAAGGCGCAGCTTGGGGCCGGGCACAAGCTGCCCGAAGGCGGCAAGGTGTTCATCTCGGTCAAGGACATGGACAAGACCCCGGCCATGGCCGAGGCCGCCGGGATCATGGCGGGCCTTGGCTTTGACATCGTGGCAACGTCGGGCACGGCGGCGTTCCTGCGCGAGGCCGGGATAAATGTCGAGACCGTGAACAAGGTCTATGAGGGGCGGCCGAATATCGTCGACATGATGAAGAACGGCGAGGTGACGATGGTGTTCAACACCACCGAGGGCACGCAATCGGTCGAGGACAGCCGCGAAATCCGCCGCGTCGCGCTTTATGACAGGATCGTCTATTTCACCACTGCCGCCGGATCGCATTCGATGGCCCTGGCGATGCGCAATGCCCGCGAAGGCGAGATCGGCGTGCGGTCGTTGCAGGCGTGATGGCCGGGGGTGCGCGATGAATGCGCACCCTACAACAACCCGTAGGGTGCGCATTCATGGCGCACCTCCTCCACCAGCGTCCGGTCCCGATGCACGGACGAAAACGGCCAATCCCACAGGTGGTCGGCCAGCCCATGCCGGACCGGATTGAACCAGCAATACCGCATATGGGCGCGCCAATCCTCATCATCGCGGAGGTGATGTTCCCAGAACCGCCTTTGCCAGAGGCCGTGTTCCCGCCGCACAACATGGCTGGCGCGGCGCGGTGAATGCGGCATTCCGCGTGAAAACCGCGCCTTGATGACCGACCAGCGGGTTGAATAATCTGCGTCACCCTCCGGCAATTGCCAGATACAGTGCATGTGATCGGGCAGGACTACCCAGGCGTCGATCTGAAAGGGCCGCTCGGCCCGGGTACGGCGCACCGCATCGCGCAATGCCTCGACCTCGCGTACCAACAGGTTCGACCCGCGATCCGCGAGGTTGACCGTGAAGAAGATGCGGGCACCGGGCAGCCGTGGTCGGCGGTAGTTGGACATGCCCGATAACGTGGATCATCGCGGTTAATGGGTGGTTAAGCGGGGAGGTGGAGTGGTTAGGTGGGTGTGGTGTGATTGCGACCAAAGAGGTGCGCCATGAATGCGCACCCTACACAGGCTGCTATTCACCTTGTTTGCGTGAAATTAAGAAATGCTTTTTGTTGCCCCTTGGGATTGCCGTTGCTAGCAACCCTTGTCGATCTAAGTCCTGAATTATGCCGCTACGAACGGGCGTTTTTCCAATTGTCGCCTGATAGACACCTAATATGCTTGCAAGATCGCTGTAAGGATAAAGAAACCCGTCCTGCCGGTATCTTTTTTAATAATCGTCGGCGATATAGTCGCCAACTCTCTTTCTCGTTTCAGGAAACGTGGCCACGAGTATAACCCCTCACTGATCCAGGAAACTCCGCAGCTTGCGGCTCCGGCTCGGATGCTTCAGCTTCCTCAAGGCCTTCGCCTCGATCTGGCGGATGCGTTCGCGGGTTACGCTGAACTGCTGGCCGACCTCCTCAAGCGTGTGGTCGGTGTTCATGCCGATGCCAAAGCGCATCCGCAAGACCCGCTCCTCGCGCGGTGTCAGCGACGCCAGCACCCGCGTCGTGGTTTCCTTCAGATTGCCCTGAATGGCGCTTTCCAGCGGCAGGATGGCATTTTTGTCCTCGATGAAATCGCCAAGCTGGCTGTCTTCCTCGTCGCCGATCGGGGTTTCCAGAGAAATCGGCTCCTTGGCGATCTTCATCACCTTGCGCACCTTCTCCAGCGGCATCTGCAGCTTTTCAGCCAGTTCTTCCGGCGTCGGTTCGCGGCCGATTTCGTGCAGCATCTGGCGACCGGTGCGCACCAGCTTGTTGATGGTTTCGATCATGTGCACCGGGATACGGATGGTGCGCGCCTGATCGGCAATCGAGCGCGTGATCGCCTGCCTGATCCACCATGTCGCATAGGTGGAGAACTTGTATCCCCGGCGGTATTCGAACTTGTCCACCGCCTTCATCAGGCCGATATTGCCTTCCTGGATAAGATCGAGGAACTGCAAACCCCGGTTGGTGTATTTCTTGGCAATCGAGATCACCAGGCGCAGGTTCGCCTCGACCATTTCCTTCTTGGCCAGGCGGGCCTCTTTCTCGCCCTTCTGCACCTGGTTGACGATGCGGCGAAACTCCGAAATGTCGACGCCGACATATTGCCCGACCTCGGCCATCTCGTTGCGCAGGTCTTCCGCCTGATCGCGGAATTTCTCGATGAAGGTGTTCCAGCCGCGCCCGGTCATCTCGGCCACCTGGTCCAGCCAGGCCGGATCCAGTTCCTGCCCGCGATAGGCTTCGACGAAATCGCGCCGGTTGATGCGGCTCTGGTCGGCCAGCTTCACCATCGCGCTGTCGATCTGCATGATCTTGCGGTTGATGCCGTAAAGCTGATCGATCAGCGCGTCGATCCGGTTGTTGTGCAGGTGCAGCGAATTGACCAGTTCGACGATCTCGGCCCTGAGGGACTGATAGGTGGTCTCGTCCTTGGTCGAGAATGACGAATCCTCGTTCAGCGTGGCGGAAATCCGGTTGTCCTGCATGTCGGACAGCTTGGCGTAATCGTCCGCGATCCGGTCCAGCGTTTCCAGCACCCGGGGCTTCAGCGCCGCCTCCATCGCCGCCAGCGACAGATTGGCCTGATCGTCCTCGTCCTCGTCGTCATCGTCGTCGCGGCTGATCGGATTGCCATCGGCATCTGTCTCGGCCCCGGTGGTGTCGTCATCACCTTCGCCTTGGCTGCCATCGTCGCTGTTGCTGGCCGCAACGCCGCCGGTTTCGGCGCCGACCTCGGCTTCCTCATCGCCCTCGACCGAACCGGAGAATGTAGTCTCAAGGTCGATCACGTCGCGCAGCAGGATTTCCTCTTCCAGCAATTCGTCGCGCCAGATGGTGATCGCCTGGAAGGTCAGCGGGCTTTCGCACAGCCCCAGGATCATCGTGTTGCGCCCGGCCTCGATCCGCTTGGCGATGGCGATCTCGCCCTCGCGGCTGAGCAGTTCGACCGAGCCCATTTCGCGCAGATACATCCGTACCGGATCGTCGGTGCGGTCCAGCACTTCGGTCTGCACGGTGGAGACCGCGACTTCCTTGGAGGTCGACGCCTCGACCAGATCGGTAGCCTTGCCTTCCTCGTCCTCGGCCTCGTCATCCTCGATGATGTTGATGCCCATTTCGGACAGCATCGACATCACATCCTCGATCTGTTCCGACGACACCTGTTCCGGAGGCAGGACCTTGTTCAATTCGTCATAGGTGATATAGCCGCGCGCCCGCGCCTCGCCGATCATCTTCTTGACGGCGGCCTGGCTCATGTCGCCAAGGGATGCGTTTTCCGGTTGTTCCTCGGTCTTCGTCGCTTCGGTATCCTTGGCGGCCATCGGTCATTCCCCGGTTCTGGCACCCGCCATCGATCTGGCGGTGCGAATCACTTGGTCGAATCAACACAGCGAATCACTGATTCGCAATGCTGTTTACCCTTTTTTCTTTACCCAAACCTGATCGTCGATCAGATTCTGCAGGAAGGCCGACAGGCTTTCGCGGTCTTCCGCCTCGGTTCCGCCCTCCGGCAGGGTCGTGCGCAGGGCGCGGTTTTTCGCCTCTGCCGCCTGCTGCAGACGCCAGGTCAGGCCCTCGTCGACCAGCCCGGTCATGTCCACCATCGCCTCGCTGATCTCGCTCCTGGCCCCGCGCACCGTTTCCAGCTTGGCCAGTTCCTCGGCCAGCGCTCGCGCTGCCATATCCTCATCGACCCGCCTTGCCAGCAAGGGGGAAACCTTCAGATGGCGCAGCGCATGGAGGTTTTCAAGCACCGCCGGGCCAATCGCCTCGGTAATCGCGCGCTGCAGGCTGCCCGCGTTTCCACCCGCAACAGGTGCATGGCTTAAAATCGCGGTACGCAGGCGGTCATAGCCCGCACCGCACAGTATCAGCCGTTCAAGCGCTGACTCGAATTTCGCAACCAGTGCGGGATAGCTCAGGCACAGTGCCAGGATCATCGCTTCGCGCAACTGATCGGTCGAATCGGCCCCGGTATCGCGCGCCAGCAGCGAATTGCGCGTCCCCTCCGTTGCCGCCACCGGAATAATCGGCCGGAAACCGCCGCCCCGGAACGGCCTGTCCGGCCCGCGCAACGGCGCGAACAAAGCTGCCCGCCGTTCGCGCAGCGCCTCGGCATAGTGGCCACGGATGCTGCCATCGCGGATGGTCGCCAGCGCCGCCTTCAGATCGGCGTCCAGCCCGGCGCGGCGCTCGGGGCTGTCGAACACCCGGCCCTCGATGGTCTTTTGCCAAAGCAGATCGACCATCGGTCGCGCGGCGTCCAGCAGCGCCTGCATCGCGCCAATGCCCCGTGCACGCAACAGATCGTCAGGGTCCATCCCCTCAGGCAGCAGGCAGAACCTGAGGCTCCGCCCCGGCTCCAAGAGCGGCAGCGCGATGTCGACCAGCCGCATCGCCGCACGCAATCCGGCCTTGTCGCCATCCAGTGCGATCACCGGTTCGGGTGCCAAGCGCCACATCAGATGCAACTGATCCTCGGTGATCGCGGTGCCAAGCGGGGCAACGGCATGTTCAAACCCGGCCCGCACCAGAGCGATCACATCCATGTAACCCTCGGCCACGATCAACCCGCCGACCTTGCCCGCCGCTTCACGCGCCGGGCCGATATTGTAAAGGCTCCGGCCCTTGTCAAACAGCAGGGTCTCGGGCGAATTCAGATACTTGGCACGCGCATTCGGGTCCATCGCGCGACCACCAAAGGCGATGCAACGGCCCCGGACATCGCGGATGGGAAAGATGATCCGGCCGCGAAACCGGTCATAAGGCGTGCCGCCATCGTCCGGCCGGATCGCCAGCCCCGCCTCGACGATAAGATCACTGGCCAACCCGGCCTCGCCCAGCGCCCGCGTCAGCGCGGTGCGGCTGTCGGGCGCATAGCCGATGCCGAACCGCTCGCCCGCCGCCTCATCAAGGCCGCGCCCCGCCAGGTAATCCCGCGCCGCTGATCCCTGCGCGGTGTTCAACTGCAACCGGTAAAACCGCGCCGCCTGCTCCATCACCGCTGCCAGCTCCGTTGCCCGGTCGGCCTTGACCTGCGCTTGCGGATCACGCGCCGGCATGGTCAGCCCCGCTTCGCGGGCCAGCATTTCCACCGCCTCCATGAAGCCGACATTCTCGGTTTCGCGGATGAACGACAAGGCGTCGCCCTTGGCGTGACAGCCAAAGCAGTAATAAAATCCCTTCCGGTCATCCAGATGGAACGAGGCGGTCTTTTCCTGGTGGAACGGGCACGGTGCCCAGTAATCGCCCTTGCCGGGATTGGATTTGCGGGCATCCCACGTAACCTTGCGCCCCACCACCTGGGCGAGGGACGTGCGGGTACGCAATTCGTCAAGGAATCCGGGGGGCAGGCTCATGATAGGTCAATATCGGCCTTTGCGACGGCCCGTGCAAGGCCCCGCGCAAAGCCCTTCCCGCGCTTCTTTTTGGCAAAAGTACTCCCGCCGGAGGCAACCGCCGCGCCCTCAGGCGCGGCTGAAAGGTCTTGCCCCCGCGCAAGCGGTGGCTCCGCCGGATGACCGAAACCTCAGAAAAACGCCTGCAGGCCGGTCTGGGCGCGGCCCAGGATCAGCGCATGAACGTCATGCGCCCCCTCATAGGTGTTCACCGTTTCCAGGTTCACCATGTGGCGCATCACCTGGAATTCCTCGGAAATACCGTTGCCGCCATGCATGTCGCGGGCCAGTCGCGCGATATCCAGCGCCTTGCCGCAATTGTTGCGCTTGATGATCGAGATCATCTCGGGTGCCGCCTTGGCCTGATCCATCAGCCGGCCAACCCGAAGCGCGGCCTGCAGGCCCAGCGAAATCTCGGTCTGCATGTCGGCCAGTTTCTTCTGGAACAACTGCATCTGCGCCAGCGGCTTGCCGAACTGCTTGCGATCGAGGCCATATTGCCGCGAGGCATGCCAGCAGAACTCGGCCGCCCCCATCACGCCCCAGGCAATGCCGTAGCGCGCCCGGTTCAGACAGCCGAACGGGCCTTTCAGCCCCTCGACATGCGGCAGCAGCGCGTCTTCGCCAACTTCGACATTGTCCATCACGATTTCACCGGTGGTCGAGGCGCGCAGGGACAGCTTGCCCTCGATCTTCGGGGCCGACAGGCCCTTCATGCCCTTGTCCAGCACGAAGCCGCGGATCTTGCCGCCATGTGCCTCGGACTTGGCCCAGACCACGAAGACATCGGCGAAGGGCGCGTTGGAAATCCACATCTTGGTGCCGTTCAGCACGTAACCGCCCTGCACCTTGGCGGCGCGGGTCTTCATGCCGCCGGGATCGGACCCGGCATCGGGTTCGGTCAGCCCGAAACAGCCGATCCATTCGCCGCTGGCAAGTTTCGGCAGGTATTTCTGCCGCTGTTCTTCCGAGCCATAGGCATAGATCGGATACATCACCAGCGAGGATTGCACCGACATCATGGACCGATAGCCGCTGTCCACCCGCTCGACCTCGCGCGCGACAAGGCCATAGGCCACGTAACCGGCCCCCAGCCCGCCGTATTCCTCGGGGATGGTGGTTCCGAGCAGGCCCATCTCGCCCATCTTCGCGAAGACGCCGGGATCGCTTTCTTCCTCGCGGTAGGCCTTGATGACCTTGGGCTGCAACACGTCGGTTGAAAAGCTGCGGGCAGCGTCGCGGATCATCCGCTCGTCTTCCTCAAGCTGGTCTTCCAGCAAGAACGCATCGTCCCAGGCGAACGATGACAGGTCGGGGGCATCCTTGGCTTTCAGCTTGGGACGGTCGGTCATCAGGATATCCTTTAGGCTTGAAACATGTCACTTCTTTCGGCTTACCGCAGGTTTGTTGCAAATGCAATGGCCGCCCGGTCGCACCCCGGCAGGTCATGGCGATTGACCTTTGCCTTGCGCCCGCTGATATTGGCGGAAAATGCCCGCAAGGCAAGCCGCACCGGGCGATCAGGAAAGTTCACATGACCACCAAATCACAGGCCAAGAATCAGGCATGGCTGGCCGCCCACCCCGAAATCAAGTCGCTGCGCATCGCCGCCTCCGACCTGAACGGCCTGCCGCGCGGCAAACGGATTCCGGCCAGCCAGGCCAGCAAGGCATTCGGCGGCGATCTCAGAATGCCGCTCAGCACCCTCAACGTCGATATCTGGGGCGAAGATATCGAGGAAAGCCCGCTGCTGTTCGACAGCGGCGATGCCGATGGCAGCGTCATCCCGACCGAACGCGGGCTGGTGCCGATGACTTGGTTCGCCACGCCATCGGCCCTGCTGCCGCTCTGGATGTTCAACGATCGCGGCCAGCCGTTCTCCGGCGATCCGCGCCATGCCCTGAAGGCAGTGCTGGACCGTTTCGCCGAACAGGGGCTGACGCCGGTGGTGGCCACCGAGCTTGAGTTTCACCTGCTCGACGGCAAAGCCTCGGAACCCACGCCGCCGATTTCACCCCTGACAGGGCAGACCGTTACTTCGCGTGACGTGCTGTCGATCAACGGGCTGGATGCGTTCGACGAGTTCTTCACCGACCTTTACGATGCCTGCGAGGCGATGGGCCTGCCGGCGGATGCCGCCATCTCGGAATCCGGCCTCGGCCAGTTCGAGATCAACCTGTTGCATACCGACGACGCGATGAAGGCCGCCGACGACACCTGGCTGTTCAAGCTGGCGGTGCGCGGCGTGGCGCGCAAGCACGGCTTTGCCGCCAGCTTCATGGCCAAGCCCTATGCCGACGAGGCCGGCAATGGCATGCACACGCATTTCTCGGTGCTGGACGAGAGCGGCGCCAACATATTCGATGACGGCACGGCACAGGGCTCGGACCGGCTGCGCCACGCGGTGGGCGGCTGTCTGAAGGCGATGCGCGCCTCCACCCTGGTCTTCGCGCCGCATTTCAATTCCTACCGGCGGATGGCCCCCAACAGCCACGCCCCGACAGCGGTCTCCTGGGGCTACGAGAACCGCACCGCCGCCGTGCGCATCCCCGGCGGCAACCCGAAATCGCGCCGCATCGAACACCGGGTCTCGGGCGGCGATGCCAATCCCTACCTGATGCTGGCAGTGGTGCTTGGGGCAGCTTTGGTCGGAATGGACGACGCGATCGAACCACCTGCCCCGGTCAGCGGCAACACCTATGATGCCGACCTGCCGCGCCTGCCGATGAAATGGTCGGATGCGGTCGATCTGTTCGAGGGTGATCCGATGATTGCCCGCATCTTCCACGAAAACCTGATCCGCAATTATGTCATGTGCAAGCGACAGGAGATCACCGGCTTCATCAACCAGCCGCGATTGTTCGAATTCACCACCTATATGGAAACCGTCTGAGCGGGGCTTGCCCTTGCACGGGGTCCTCTGCTACGCATCAGCCACCGCTTGAAACAGGTGATCCATGAAGATCGGAATTCTGCAAACCGGCCACGCGCCCGAGGGGCTGCTGGCCGATTTCGGCGATTATGGCGACATGTTCCAGCACCTGCTGGATGGCAACGGCTTTGAGTTTCAGGTCTACAGCGTGGTGGACGATCAGTTCCCGGACGCGGTCGATGCCGCCGATGGCTGGCTGATCACCGGCTCCAGGCATGGCGCATACGAAGACCTGCCGTGGATTGCCCGGCTTGAGGATTTCCTGCGCGCGGCTTACGCGCGCGGCGTGCCGATAATCGGTGTCTGCTTCGGCCATCAGGTTCTGGCCAAGGCGCTGGGTGGCCGGGTGGAGAAATTTGCTGGCGGCTGGGCGGTTGGCCCCGCGGAATATGCGCTGAAGGATGGCGGGACGCTGACGCTGAACGCCTGGCATCAGGACCAGGTGGTGGAGCGCCCCGACGGGGCCGAGGTGCTGGCCTCGTCGCCGTTTTGCGAAAACGCGGTGCTGGCCTATGGCGACAAGGCACTGACAGTGCAGCCGCATCCCGAATATGGCTCGGATTTCATTGCCGGGCTGATTGAAAAACGCGGTCGCGGCGTGGTGCCCGATGCCCTGCTGGACGACGCAACCGCGCGGCTGGATACGGACATTACCCGCACATGGATGGTCGACAGGATGGTGCGGTTCTTCAAACAACCGCGCGTTTGAAGGTGAAAAATGGCTAAGAAAACCACAGACTGGCTGGATCTGATCCCGCAGGCCGCCCGCGATTTCCTGGACGGGCGCAAGGTGGACGAGGTTGAATGCATCATCTCCGACATGCCGGGGATTGCGCGCGGCAAGGCGATGCCGGCGGCGAAATTCGCAGCCTCGCAAAGCATCTTCCTGCCGGATTCGATCTTTTACCAGACCATCACAGGCGGCTGGGCCGATTTCGGGGGCGAGGAACGCTATACCGATCCCGACATGGTGCTGACGCCGGATTTCGACACCGCCATCGCCGCGCCCTGGACGGTCGATCCGACGATCCAGATCATCCACAATATCGACGATCAGGATGGCAACCCGGTGCCGTTTGCGCCGCGCAACGTGCTGAAACGGGTGGTGGAGCTTTTCAATGATCGCGGCTGGCAGCCGGTGGTCGCGCCCGAGATGGAGTTCTACCTGATCGCACCCAATACCGATCCGTCGCAGCCGATCGAACCGCCGATCGGCCGTTCGGGACGTCGGGTTGCGGCCAGTCAGGGCTATTCGATGTCCGCGGTGGATGAATACGGACCGATCATCGACGATATCTACGACTTTGCCGAGGCGACGGGCTTCGGCATCGACACGATCATCCACGAAGGCGGTGCCGGGCAGATCGAGATCAACCTGCCGCATGGCGATCCGGTGCGGCTGGCCGACAAGGTGTTCTACTTCAAGCGGCTGATCCGCGAAGCCGCGCTCAGGCATAATTGCTACGCCACCTTCATGGCCAAGCCGATGCAGGACCAGCCGGGCTCGGCCATGCATATCCATCATTCCGTGGTCGATCTGGAGAGCGGGCAGAACATCTTCACCGATGATCGCGGGCAGGAATCCGGGGCGTTCCGGCATTTCGTGGCCGGTTTGCAGAACCATCTGCCGGCGGCGATTGCCATGATCGCGCCTTACGTCAATTCCTATCGCCGCTACGTGCCGGACCATTCCGCGCCGATCAATCTGGAATGGGGCCGCGACAACCGCACCACCGGCCTGCGGGTGCCGGTGGCCTCGGCTGAATCGCGGCGGATCGAGAACCGGCTGGCGGGGATGGATTGCAACCCCTATCTCGGGATCGCGGCCAGCCTCGCCTGCGGCTATCTCGGCCTGACCGAGGCGACCGAACCCAGGGTCGAGATGAAGGGCAACGCCTATATCAACGAGGAAGATATCCCGCTCAGCATGCGCGATGCGCTGCTGCAATTCGAGGAATCCGAGAAACTGGCCGAAGTGCTGGGGCCGGAATTCTGCAAGGTCTATGCGGCGCTGAAATGGTCCGAGCAGGACGAATTCCTGCAGATCATCAGCCCTTGGGAACGCGAGCACCTGCTGACCAACGTCTGAGCGCCCGCCGACAGCGTGTCAGCGGCGCGCCTGCCGGCCTTCCCAGCGATCAACGACCTGGCGATACCAGACTTCGCCCGCGATCAGGAACAGGGGCCGGCCACCGGAATACCAGATCCGCGTGGTCGGCACGGTTTCGCTGTAGGCGGTGTCGCCGCGCTGGTCGCCCAGCGCCTGATAGGCCACCTTCATGCCAAGGTACGGTGCCAGCGCCACGCCGCTGCCGGAATAGCCGAAGGCGAAATGTCGGCCGTTATGGCGCCCGACATGCGGCATCTGCTGAAACGTGAAGCCGGTATTGCCGCGCCAGGAATGGCTGATCGCGGCATCCTTCAACTCGGGCCAGATACCCACCATCGTTTCGCGCAGCCGCATCGCGGCGAAAACCGGGCCGTAGGGCACCATTCCGGCGCGCCCGCCAAACAGGATGCGGCTGCCATCGGGGGAAATGCGATAATAGGAATGCCGCGCCCTTGTCTCCACCATCATCCGCCGCCCCGGGGCCAGACGGGCGATCAGCCCGGCATCCAGCTTTTCGGTGGCGATGATGAAACTGGGCAGCGCGAAGATGCGCCGCGAGATATGGCCGAACCTTGCGCCGGTATAACCGTTGGTGGCGAAGATCACCTTGTCGGCCCGGATGCTACCGCTGGCGGTATGTGCCAGAAACGCGCCTTCGGGGCCCTCAACCGACAGGACCGGGCAGTTCTGCACCACCTGCACACCCGCGCCCAGCGCGACCCGCATCAGCCCGTCATGAAACTTGCGCGGATGCAAGCCGCCGTGATCGGGATAATAGACCCCGCCCTTATAGGCGTCAGTGGCGATATGCGGGCCCAGATCGGCTTTTTCGACCACCTGCATGTCGTAATCGGCCAGCCGGTGCAGCGCCTCGGCCAGGCGGCGCGACTGATCGAAGGCCTTTTGGGTGGAATCCAGCACCACGCGCCCGGTCTGGATGAAATCGCAGTCAATGCCCTCGTCCGCGATCAGGCCGCGGGTGAAGGCATAGGCTTTCGGTGCCTCGTTCACCAGCCTAATGGCGGTGTCGCGCCCGAAGGCGGCAGAGATCGCATCGACCGCGACGCGGGCATGTGCGCCGATCATGCCGCCATTGCGGGTGGATGCCCCCTGGCCCGGCACCATTGCGTCAATCACCGTGACCTTTGCCCCTTCGCGTGCGGCGGTGATGGCGGCGCTGAGACCGGTATAGCCCGCCCCGATAATCAGGATTTCGGTTTTCGCAGGCGGGGTTTCGGGCAGCACCGGCAGGTCCGCGCCGTCCTGCCACCAACAGGGGGTGCCGAAGGCAGGCATCGCGGCGATCACATGTCCTTGAGCTTGGCCTGCAATTCGGCAAGCTGACGCTTGATTGCTTCCAGTTCAGCCTCGTTGCGGGGCTTTTCCTCGGGCTTCTTGCGACCCCAGTTGCCCATCATCGCGTCCATGAATTCCTGCTGCTTGCGCCGCCAGCCCTCGATACCGCCAAAGGCCGCCATCGGATCGGGGATCGCCTTCTGGAGGTTCTCGATCATGTCATGCTGGCCCTGCTTGATCATGTCGAAGGAATGCGACAGGAATTCGGGCACGAAGCTTTGCGCGGTATCGGTATAGCTGCGCACCAGCTCGTTCAGGACATTGATCGGCAGGACATTCTCGCCCTTGCTTTCATGTTCGGTGATGATTTGCAGAAGGTATTGCCGGGTCAGATCGTCGCCCGATTTCAGGTCGATGATCTGGACTTCGCGCCCCGAGCGGATGAACTCGGCGATGTCTTCCAGGGTCACGTAATCGCTGGTTTCAGTGTTGTAGAGACGGCGGCTGGCGTAACGCTTGATCAGCAGCGGCGTGGCGGCTTCGGTCATGGCGGGCCTCTTCGTTGCATTGCGGCAATGCTAGTGCGGCATTGCGCCTGCAGCAAGATACAAAACGGGCGGGCCTTTTCAGGACCGCCCGTTTGGGTCTGCCACGAGGGAGAGTGGGGCAGATCAGACGGCTTTCGTCGCCGCTTTCTTGACCGCGTCAACGGCATCGTCGGTGGCCTTGCGCACAGTCGCGGCAACCTCGGTCTGCGCGTCCTTGCTGGCGGCCATCATCAGTTCGACGGTATCCATTTGCACCTTCTTGGCCACTTCGGCATAGGCTGCGACGTTTTCCGAGGCGGCTTCGACCATCGCCGACGACAGTTCCTTCATCACGTTGGAATAATCTTCCGGGCCATCCTGCACCTTGGTGGCGACGTTCATGCGGGTCAGCGTGTCGCGGGTCCACTTGGCGGAAATCTCGGCGTTTTTCTGGGCTGCCGACAGGGCGATGCCCGACAGTTTCTCGCTGAGGGCTGCCGAGGATTTGAAGGCGTCGTTGAAGGCGCTCATATCGACCGGCATATCGCCAAAGATGGCTGCGAACGGGTTGGTTTCGGTTTTCTTGCTCATTTTCGGGCTCCATTTCCAGAGGGCTGTGTTTCTGTTACAAGGATATACATGCTGCAGCGCAGCATTTCAAGGGGAAATTGCTGCGCTGCAGCATTATTTCTGTCCGACGAGTGGCCAGCCAGCTTAAACCCCTGATCCAAAACGAAATAGGGCGGACCTTGCGGCCCGCCCAGGTACTTCACCAACAGGGAGGAAATGGTGAATTACGCAGCTTTTGCGGTGGCTTTCTTGACCGCATCGGTCGCGTCAACGGTGGCTTTCTTGACCACAGCCGAGGCTTCCGCCTGAACTTCCTTGCCGGTCGCCATCAGCAGCTCGACAGTGTCCATCTGAACCTGCTTGGCAACTTCGGCATAGGCCGCGACATGCTCGGACGCAGCTTCAACCGAGCCGGAGGCGAAATCGGTCAGGACCTTGGAATAGTCGGCCGGGTCTTCCTGTACCTTGGAAACAACAGCCAGCTTGGCCAGCGTGTCCTTGGTCCACTTGTTGGAAATCTCGGCGTTCTTTTCGGCAGCGTTCAGGGCAACGCGGCTGAACTTCTCGCCAATCGCGGCGGTGTTCTTGAAGGCGTCGTTGAACATGCTCATGTCGACCGGCATATCGGCAAACATCGAGGCGAACGGATTGTCGTAGGTTTTCTTGGCCATTTGAAAGCTCCATCGGAGGGTGGTTGTTTCGTCTGGCAGTCAGATAGACGCTGCAACGCAGCATTTCAAGAGGAAAATGCTGCGTTGCAGAAAAAAATTTGCAATACCGGATCAGGTATCCGGCTTGGCCGTCACATACGAGCCGGGCGCGGCCTCGATCACCGGGTGATCCTTGCCGCCGGGCTGGCGTGCGGGCACCATCGTACCGGACTGCGCCCCAAGCCAGCCATCCCAGCGCGGCCACCACGAGCCTTCGTTGAAAGTGGCCCCGGCCTTCCACTCATCCGGCGTTACCATCGCGGCATCGTTGGTGTAATGGCCATACTTGTTCTTGCTCGGCGGGTTGACGATACCGGCGATATGGCCGCTTTCGGACAGGATGAAAGTCCGCTTGCCGGAGAACTTGTTCAGCCCGGTAAACGACGATTGCCATTTGGCGATATGATCGGTTTCGCAGGCAACGGCACAGATCGGCGTCTTGATGTCGCCAAGGTTCAGCGTCTCGCCCAGCAGCGTGAATTCACCCTTGGACAATTCGTTGCCGACACAAAGCTGGTGCAGGTATTCCCGCGCCAGCCGTGCTGTCAGGTTGGTCGAATCGCCATTCCAGAACAACAGATCGAAGGCCGGCGGGGCCTCGCCCATCATGTATGACCGGATCGCCGGGGCATAGACCAGGTCGTTTGCCCGCAGATACGAGAACGTCCGCTGCATGAAGAAGGAATGCAGATAGCCCTTGGCCTCAAGCTCGCGGTCGATCCCGTCAAGGAAATCCTCCGACAGGAACACGCCCATTTCACCGGGATCCTCGAAATCCACAAGCGCCGTGAAGAACGTCGCCGCCTTGACCGACTTGTCCTTCTTCTTCGCCATATAGGCCAGCGTTGCCGACAAAAGGGTGCCCGCGATGCAATAGCCCACCGCGTTGACCTGCTTTTCGCCGGTGATCTTCTTCACCTCGTCGATCGCGGTCAGGAAACCCTCGGTCATGTAGGTATCGACGCCGACATCGGCATAGGTGGCATCGGGATTGACCCAGGACACCACGAACAGGGTATAGCCCTGCTCGACCGCCCATTTTATCAGGCTGTTCTGCGGCTTCAGGTCCAGGATGTAGAATTTGTTGATCCAGGGCGGGAAGATGATCAGTGGCGTCTTGTGGACCTTTTCGGTCTTCGGCGCGTATTGAATCAACTGGAACATGCGGTTCTGAAACACCACCGCGCCTTCGGAAGTGGCGATGTTGCCGCCGACCTTGAACGCCTCGGGATCGGACAGCGTAACGGCCATGCCGCCATCGTGGCTTTCGATATCGCGCACCAGGTTTTCCAGCCCGTCCACCAGCGATTGCCCGCTGGTTTCCACCGCACGCTTCAGCGCCTCGGGGTTGGAGCCAAGGAAATTCGACGGCGACATCAGATCGACGATCTGGCGCGAAAAGAAGCTGATCCGCTTGCGGTCGGCCTCGGACAGATCGTCCAGGTTGGCAACCGCGTTGCTGATCGCTTCGGACGACAAGAGGTATTGCTGCTTGATGTAGTTGAAATAGGGATGGGTGGACCACATCTCGTCCTTGAACCGCTTGTCCGCCGGGGTGTGATCCTCAGGCACCAGCTTGCCGGACAACAGGCTTTCCTGCGCCTCGACCCAGTGTTTCAGCGACTTGCCCCAGAACGAAACCTGCTGTTCCAGGATTTTCGACGGATGCTGCATCATCTCGGCCATATAGGCCGTTGCCGCCTTCATGTAGAGTTCCTGACTCGGGCCTTCCAGCCCGGGATCGGATTCACGTTTGTGCGCCAGCGCCGCGACCAACCGTTGCGTCAATTCCTCGATCCGCTGAATATTGGCATTCATCAGGTCGATGTTGCTTTCGGGGGTCACTTCATCAGAAGGCATTTTAGGTAATTGCTCCCAGTTTCTGCATGTGCATTATAAGCCGTTACACATATCCGGTGTAAAGGCGGGGGGCTTTATCCGGTCGGATCAAGCGAATCGAGGCGGGTAATAGGACTATGAACCAGAATTTTGCAACCTACGATCTTTTTGAAAGCTACCGTCTGGGCAGCGAATGGATGGGTGCGACCGCCAAGGCGTACTGGTCCAATCCTGTTTTCGGTCTCAGCCACAGCCCTCTGCCGGCGACCTTCGCCGCCTGGGGCGAGGTGACCGAACGGGCGTTTTCGCGCATGGTCACCAAGCCTGACTGGGGTATCGACTCGGTGGTCACGGCGGGCCGCGAATACGTGGTAAAGGTCGAAACCGTGCTGACACGGCCATTCGGCGATCTGATCCAGTTCCGTGTCGACCGCCCGAACCCGCCCAACCGCCGGGTGTTGCTGATCGCGCCGATGTCCGGCCATTACGCGACCCTGCTGCGCAACACGGTCCGCAGCCTGTTGCCGAACTGTGACGTCTTTATCACCGATTGGCACAATGCGCGCGATATCCCGGTCAGCGAAGGCAAGTTCGATATCGAGGATTTCACCATTTACCTGGCTGATTTCATGAAGGAAATGGGCCGTGATACGCATGTTATCGCAGTCTGCCAGCCCGCACCGCTGGCGCTGGCGGCGGTGGCCTACCTGGCGGAAACCGACCCTGAATCGCAGCCCCGCACGATGACACTGATCGGCGGACCGATTGATCCCGACGCCGCCGCGACCGAGGTCACGGATTTCGGCCGCCGCGTCACGATGGGCCATCTGGAACGCACCGTGATCCAGCGCGTCGGTGTCAAGCACAAGGGATTTGGCCGACTGGTCTATCCCGGCGCAGTACAGCTTTCGTCGTTCATCTCGATGAATCTCGGCAGCCATGCGGAAGCGTTCAGCAACCAGATAGGCCGCGTCGCCCGCGAGGAAGCCGCCGACCACGACCGCCACAACACCTTTTACGATGAATATCTGGCCGTGATGGACATGACGGGCGAATTCTACCTGTCGACGGTCGAACGCATTTTCAAAGGCCGCGAGATCGCCAATAACGAATTTGTTATCAAGGGTCACAAGGTCGATATCAGCAAGATCACCCGCACCGCGGTGAAAACGGTCGAAGGCATGGATGATGACATCACCGCCCCCGGCCAGTGTATTGCCGCGCTTGATCTGCTGACCGGATTGCCCGATTCGATGAAGGCCAGCCATGTCGAGCCCGGTGCCGGGCATTACGGCATCTTCTCGGGCAAGGCCTGGCGCAAGAATATCCGGCCGATCGTTATCAATTTCATCGACGCCAATGCCGCCGACAAGCCCGAAGGCAACGTAACGCCGCTGACGACCAAACCGGCCTGAAGCCCCTGCCCTGCGGTCATTCCCGCCAACGCGGGAAGCGGCGGCCAAACATCCTGAAGGCCTGAGCTTCGGTTCAGGCCGTCAGCCAATCCCGCATCGCATCCGCCACCTGATCGGGGCGTTCTGCCGGGGCGAAATGACCGGCATCCTCGATCACCACCAGTTTGGCACCGGGGATCAGGCTGGCCATTTCCTTATGCTGGCCCACCGGGCTCCAGCGATCCTGCCGACCGACCGCGACCAGCACCTTGCAGGTGATCGTCGGCAGAAGCGTGCGAAGCCCGGGCCGCGCCAGCAGCGCACCGATCTGGCGTTCGTGGATGTCGGGCGTCATGGATTGCACCATCCGCCTGAGCGGGGCCATCAGGCCGGCATCTTCCAGACGGTCCGGATGGACCATCGGCGGCAGCCAGTCTTCGCACAACGCCGCCATTCCGGCCTCGTGCGCCAGCCGGATGCGCCGCAGTCGCGCCGGTTTTTCCGCCTCGGTTGCCGCGTGAATGCCGGTGTCCAGCAGCGCCAGCCGGGCCACGCGGGCAGGTGCCTGCCGCCAGATTTCCAGCGCCACCCGTGCCCCCATCGAATGCCCGGCCACCGCCAGCACGCCGGGATGCCGCGCCAGAACATCCGCCGCCATTTCGCCAAGGCTGGCTTGCGTCGTCACATCACAGACCGTGCCCTGCCCCAGCCGATCACGCACGCCCGCCCAGGCGGTTGCATCGCTCAGCAGGCCGGGGATCAGGACGAGGCTCTCACCCATCGTCAGCTTTGAAAGCTGCGTTCGATCCGGTCCAGGGTTTCCATCGCCGCCAGCACCTGATGCACCGAGCCGTTCGGCTCGCGCCCCTCGCGGATGGCGGCGAAGAACTCGCGGTCGATCAGTTCAATGCCGTTATTCGACACCGTGGTGCCGGTCAGGTCGATCTGCTTGTCATAGCCGTCGTAAAGATCGTCGTAGCGCGCGATATAGGTGCCGTTATCGCAGATATAGCGGAACACCGTGCCCAGCGGCCCGTCATTGTTGAACGACAGCGACAGAGTGCAGATCGGCCCTGACGGCACCTTCATGCCGATGGTCATGTCCATCGCGATACCGAGTTCAGGATGCGGCGGGCCCTGAATGCCGAAGGCTTCCGAGCAGGTCTCGCCGGTCTGGTACTGGAACAGATCGACGGTGTGGCAGGCATGGTGCCACAAAAGATGATCCGTCCATGAGCGCGGCTCGCCCTTGGCATTCATGTTCGAGCGGCGGAAAAAATAGGTCTGCACATCCATCTGCTGGATTTTCAACTCGCCCGCCGCGATCCGGTTCTGGATCCACTGGTGGCTGGGGTTGAAGCGGCGCACCTGCCCCGCCATCGCCATCACGCCTGTTTCCTTTTGCACCGCACAGATCGCCCGCGCATCGTCCAGCGTGTCGGACATCGGGATTTCCACCAGAACCGGCTTGCCTGCGCGCATGCAGGCGATGGTCTGTTCGGCGTGCAATTGCGTCGGGGTTGCCAGGATCACCGCCTCAACATCATCGCGCGCCAGGCATTCCTCGAGCGAGGTTGCTGCATGACCTATGCCGCGTTCCGCCGCCAATGCCTCGATCTTCGCCCTGGTCGGCCCCATCACCGAAGTTACCTGAACCCCGTCGATATTGGCCAGCGCATCCAGATGCTTGATCCCGAACGCGCCGTATGCTCCGGCAACACAAACCTTCATATCCTTCATCCCCTGTTTTCCAGAATGACATGCCCGACAGCGGTGTTCGAGGCCGGCACATGGTAATGCCGGTGAACCTCGGTCACCTGTTCATCCAGCGCGCCGCGCATGACATGCCACATCACCATTTCCACGCCTTCGCTGCCAGCCTCGCGCAGGTATTCCACATGCGGTATCTGGCTGGCGGCGACCGGATCGTTTACCAGCATGTCCATGAACCGCTTGTCCCATTCGGCGTTGATCAGCCCGGCGCGTTTGTACTGCAATTGATGGCTCATCCCGCCGGTGCCGAAGATCACCACGTTCAGCTCTTCATCGAAACTTTCAATGGCGCGGCGCACCGCGCGTCCAAGGTTGAAGCAGCGGTTGCCGGTCGGCGCAGGGTATTGCACCACGTTGACGCAAAGCGGGATGACCAGTGCCGGCCATTCGCCATCCTTGTCGATCTCGCCATACATCACCGACAGAGGCACCGTCAGGCCGTGATCCACCTCCATCTCGTTCATGATGGTGATGTCGAATTCATCCAGGATCAGCGATTGCGCGATATGGCTGGCGAGTTTCTGGTGGTTGCGCACCACCGGCACCGGGCGCGGGCCCCAGCCTTCGTCGGCGGGGTGAAATTCCGCCGCGCAGCCCAGCGCGAAGGTCGGAATGCACGACGCATCGAATACCGTGCAATGATCGTTATAGACCAGGAAGATCACGTCCGGTTTGGCCGCCTTCATCCAGTCGCGGCTTTTCTCGAAGCCCTTGAACACCGGCTGCCAATAGGGCTGGTCGGTGATGCCGGTATCCATCGCCACACCGATGGCCGGCACATGGCTGCAGCCGACGCCTGCGGTAATTCGTGCCATTATTCTTCACCCCATTCGGATTTGTAGCGGTTGCCTTCGATCGAGCGGCCACCCTTCACCATCATCTCGCGGTATGCCTCGTTGCCCATGCCGGTCATGATGCCGGCAAGTTGCTGGAAATTGATGCCGTCATTTGCCGCCAGCTTGGAGGTGTAATAGACATTGCCGCCCAGCGCCAACATGCCGTTCCAGTCACGCGACAAGACTGCCTGGCGCTGTTCGGGCGTCATCGGAAAGCGATCGAGATAGGCCCCTTCGTCGGCATTGAAGGCCTCGCGGTTCGCCTGCTGGCGCAGCGAAATGCAGAACTGGTTCAGATGATACCCCTCGCGCGAACGGTCGGCATCGAACACGAAGGTTCCGGGGATATCCTCGTAATCCTTTTTCATCGTCATTTCGGGTGCCTCTTTGTCGTGCTTACGGCCATCGGCATGATCGCCGGGCCGCCTGCATGGGCGCTGGTCAGGGCCTTGTTCTAACACCGCAACACGGGGAAACAAAATCGAATAGCTGCCATCGTTATTCAGTTTGTGAATACCCGTGCGCGGGGCTTGCCTCGCGCAGGAAGGTCAGGAACCGCGCCTGTGTTTCGGTCGGCTGCCAGCCTTCGCGGAAGGTCAGGCCGATGGGTCTGGTATTGCCCGGCAGATCGACCGCCAGCGTCACGAATGCGCCTTGTTCCAGCTCGAACTGCGCCTGCTGGCCGGAAATGATGGTGACGTAATCACCCTCCAGCAACAGGCCGCGCACCATGATCAGAGAGCTTGTGACCACCCGGACGGGGGTATATTCGCGCTCGGGGATGCGCAGCACATCGCTGAGATAGGACCCCGCCGGCGTGTTCCTGGGCGGCGCGATCCAGGGATAGTCCAGGGTGTCTTCCAGCGTGACATCGGGCCGGTCGGCCAGCGGATGACCTGCCCGCACCACGATGGCCAGCGTGTCGTCGAACAGGCGTTCCTGTACCACGTCATCGGCCGGTGCGGGGTCGCGCAGCGCGCCGATCAGGAAATCGCTGTCGCCGTGCCGCAGGCCGCGCAGCAGTTCCGTATAAGGCCCCTCGATGGTCTGAAGCTGGATCAGGGCCTTTTCGCGCAGGATCGCATTCATCGCCACCGGCAGGATACGGGTACGCGACAAAGGCATCGAACCGATGGTGATGCGCGTGACATCGCGGCCTTTCCATGCGGCAAGTTCATAGGTCGCCTGCCGCAGTTCCGCCGCAGCCAGCCGCGCGCGCCGGGCCAGATGCTCGGCACTTTGGGTCAACTCGATGCCATGCGCGGCGGTCCTGAACATCGCGAACCCCGCCAGGCGTTCGAGATCCCGCGCCGCGCGGTGGATCGAGGGTTGCGAAATGCCGCTATTGCGCGCCGCGATGGAGAAGTTGCGTGCCTCCGACAAGGCTATAAGCGCCCGCAATTGCGCCGCCGTCATCAGCCGGTCGAAGCGTTCGAATCCCTTCGCAGGTCGGCTTGCCTGAGCCAGCGCCTCGGCGCTGCCGGTCGCCAGTTCGTCCAGCATCCGCTCTACCCGGGTAAGGAACATTTCACCTGGTTCGGTCAGCAGCATGCCGTCGGTCAGGCGCTGGAACAGGATCACGCCCAGCCGGATTTCGAGTTTTGAAATCGCCTGGGTGATCGCCGGTTGCGACAGGAACACCGCATCGGCGGCGGCGCTGATACCACGGTGATGCGCGACTTCGCGAAAGGCCCTCAGGTGGCGGAGATTTGGAAAGTCCGGTTGCATGGCAGGGTCGATACTAGATCACACCGAACCCTGTCGTATAGCAAAAACTTATAGCGTTCCGGGTCATTTGAAATAGTATTTGCGCGCCATCGGCATCACCATCGCGGCAGACCCTGGCAGAGCAACCCTGTCCCGCCCCGAACATCAATGGAAGAACCGATCATGCCCGCACCGACGCCAGCCGCCCGCAAGACCGCCCTGGTCATCTCGGCGCATTCCGCCGATTTCGTCTGGCGTGCCGGGGGCGCCATCGCGCTGCACCAGCGCCTCGGCTACGAGGTGACGGTGGTCTGCCTCAGCTATGGCGAGCGCGGCGAAAGCGCCAAGCTGTGGAAACAGGACAGCATGACCTTGGACAAGGTCAAAGCGGCGCGGCGGGTAGAGGCCGAAAACGCCGCCGCCGCATTGAAGCTGCACGATATCCGGTTCTTCGATCTGGGCGACTACCCGCTTGATCTGGGCCGCGAGGCGAAGGACCGCATGGTCGATGTGATCCGCGAGGTACAGCCGAATTGGATGATGTCGCATTCCAGATGGGACCCCTACAATACCGACCACATGAACACGACGCAGTTCGCGCTGGAAACCCGCATGATGGCGCAGGCCTGGGGGCATAATCCGGGCCAGAAGGTGCTTGCTGCGCCGCAACTCTACCTGTTCGAGCCGCACCAGACCGAGCAGATGGACTGGAAGCCGAACGTGTTTCTGGACATCACCGAGGTCTGGGACCAGAAATGGGCCGCCATCCAGTGCATGCAAGGCCAGGAGCATCTGTGGCATTTCTACGAAAACGTCGCCGAGAACCGCGCCAACCATTTCCGCCGCAATTCCGGCGGTCAGGCCGGCGGGCGGGCGGCAAAATATGCCGAAGGCTTCCAGGCGATCTTTCCGCAAACCGTGGATGAACTGGCATGAGCATTCCCGCCGGCACTCTGGGCGTGGTGGTTCAGTCGGTCGAGCGCGCCGCGCAACCGGTGATCGACGGGCTGGCCGCCTGTGGCGTGGCAACGGTGCACGAGGCACAGGGGCGCAAGGGGTTGCTGGCCTCCTATCTGCGCCCGATCCAGTCCGGTGCAAGGGTGGCAGGTTCGGCGGTGACGATCCTGGCACCGCCCGCCGACAACTGGATGCTGCATGTCGCCATCGAACAGGTGCAGGCGGGGGACATGCTGGTGCTGGGCACCACCTCGCCCTCGGATGCGGGATATTTCGGCGATCTGCTGGCCACCAGCGCGATGGCGCGGGGCTGTGCCGGGCTTGTGATTGACGCCGGGGTGCGCGATGTGCGCGATCTGGGCGAAATGGGCTTTCCGGTCTGGTCCAAGGCTGTCGGCGCGCAAGGTACGATCAAGGAGACATTGGGATCGGTCAATATCCCTGTCGTCTGTGCGCAGGAGGTGGTTTATCCCGGCGACGTGGTCGTGGCCGATGACGATGGCGTGGTGGTGGTACGCCGCGCCGAGGCTGCCGAGGTGCTGGCGGCCGCACTGGCCCGCGAGGCCAACGAGGCCGGCAAGCGGGCGCGGTTCGAGGCGGGCGAGCTGGGGCTGGACATCTACCAGATGCGCGAGCGGCTGGCGGCCAAGGGGCTGAAATATGTCTGAGTCGCACCCTGCCACGCCCGAAGGTGCAGGTGTGTTGCCCCTTCGGCTTACCCGGAAAAACAAGACATACATGCAGGCCCCTCATGGCTGAGGCGCGGTGCATGTGGATGCGTGGCGGCACGTCCAAAGGTGGTTACTTCCTGGCCACCGATCTCCCGATGGACGTTGCCGCCCGCGATTCCTTTCTGCTGGCCATGATGGGCTCGCCCGATATCCGCCAGATCGACGGCATGGGAGGGGCCGATCCCTTGACCTCGAAAGTGGCGGTGGTGCAGGCATCCGCGCGGGCGGGCGTCGATGTGGATTACCTGTTCCTGCAGGTCTTCGTCGATCAGGCGGTGGTGACGGATGCGCAGAATTGCGGGAATATCCTTGCAGGCATCGGCCCTTTCGCGATCGAGCGCGGCCTGGTTGCGCCAACCGGCGATGTGACCGAAGTGACGATCCATATGGACAATACCGGCCAGATCGCGGTGGCACGGGTCGAAACGCCGGACGGGGTCGTGCGCTACGATGGCTCGGCGCGGATCGACGGCGTGCCGGGCACCGCCGCCCCGATACCGATCGCGTTTCGCGATACCGCCGGATCGTCCTGCGGGGCCTTGCTGCCGACCGGAAATGCGGTTGACCGGATCGACGGTATCGAGGTGACGCTGATCGACAACGGCATGCCCTGCGTGGTGCTGCGGGCGGCTGATCTTGGCATATCCGGCACGGAAACCCCCGGGGCGCTGGAAGTGGATGCGGGCTTGCGCACACGGCTGGAGGCGATCCGCCTGAAGGCCGGGCCGATGATGAATCTGGGCGATGTGGCCGCGAAATCGGTGCCGAAGATGACGATGGTCTCCGCCCCAAAAGACGGCGGCGCGATCTCGACCCGCACCTTCATTCCACATCGCTGCCACAAGACCATCGGGGTTCTGGGCGCGGTCTCGGTCGCCACGGCCTGCCTGCTGGAGGGCAGCCCGGCCTTTGCACTGGCCTCGCGCGGTGACGGGCCAGAGCGGGTGTTGCGGATCGAGCATCCGGGCGGTGAGATGAGCGTGGTGGCGCGGCTTGACGAAGGCGGAATGGTCGCCTCGGCGGCGATCCTGCGCACCGCGCGCAAATTGATGGACGGGGTGGTTTTCGCATGAACAGCCAACAGATGGATGCCGACTGGCTGGTGTTTCAGCCCAACCCGAGCAAGCCGAAATTCGTGCTGCCGAAAGGCACGGTAGACGCGCATTGCCACGTCTTCGGGCCAAGCGCCGAGTTTCCCTTCGCACCCGAACGCAAATACACGCCCTGTGACGCCGGCAAGGCGCAATTGTTCGCCCTGCGCGATTTTCTGGGCGTCGAGCGCAACGTGATCGTGCAGGCAACCTGTCATGGCCGCGATAACCGGGCGATGGTGGATGCCTGCCGCGCGGCGGGTGAACGCGCGCGCGGGATTGCCTCGGTCGGACCAGACGTGAGTGACGGCGAACTGGAAGCGATGGACGAGGCCGGGGTGCGCGGCGTGCGGTTCAATTTCGTCATGCGGCTGGTCGATGCGACGCCGCCCGAAGTGTTCCTTGCCATCGCCGAGCGGATCGCCCGGCTGGACTGGCATATCGTGGTCTATTTCGAGGCCGCCGATCTGACCCGGCTGATCCCGTTCCTGAAACGCCTGCCGACGGTGATCGTGGTCGATCACATGGGCCGCCCGGATGTCGCAAAAGGGGTGGATCACCCGGATTTCCAGGCCTTCCTCGGCCTGATGGGCGAGATGGACAACCTGTGGTCCAAGGTCACCTGCCCCGAGCGCCTGTCGGTGCAAGGCCCGCCCTATGACGATGTGGTGCCGTTCGCGCGTGCGGTGGTTGACGCCTATCCCGACCGGGTGTTGTGGGGCACCGACTGGCCGCATCCGAACATGAAAACGCATATGCCCGATGATGGCATGCTGGTCGATTACATCCCCCGCATCGCCCCTGAACCGGACAGCCAGCAAAAACTGCTGATCGACAACCCGATGCGCCTGTACTGGGCCCGCTGAAGCGGCCACTCGCTGGCGCGAACCAACCGGAGACACGACATGGACCGACCCGCATTCGATTATCACATCGACATTCCCGGCACGACGATCTTTGACGGCAGGCAGGCGATGAAGGGCTATGCGCTGAACAAGATGTGCTACTCGTTCAACAACAAGGCCAACCGCGATGCCTTTGTGGCCGATGAAGAAGGCTACATGGCGCAATACGGCCTGAACGATCAGCAAAAGGCCGCCATCCGTGCGCGCGATGTGCTGGGCCTGATCGAGGCGGGCGGCAATATCTACTACCTCGCCAAGTTTGCCGGGATTTTCAAACTGGGGGTGCAGGATGTCGGCGGCCTGCAGACCGGCATGAGTGCAGATGAATTCAGGGCTTTCCTGAAAAGCCAGGCATAAGGGAGACAGGACATGGCAAGGATTCTCGGCGGTATCACCACCTCGCACATCCCAGCGGTGGGCAACGCGATCCAGAACAAGTTGTACGACGATCCCTATTGGAAGCCGTTCTTCGATGGCTATCCGAAGGTTCACGCCTGGATACAGGACAACAAGCCGGATTACGTGATCAACATCTACAACGATCACGGGCTTGGCTTCTTTCTGGACCGGATGCCGACCTTCGCAATCGGCGCGGCGCATGAATACCGCAACGAGGACGAGGGCTGGGGCCTGCCGTCGCTCGATCCGTTCCCCGGCGCGCCGGAATTGTCGTGGCATATCATCGAATCGATGGTGGCGGACGAATTCGACATCACCTCCTGCCAGGAATTGCCGGTCGATCATGGCTTCGTGGTGCCGATGCAGTTGTTCTGGCCAAGTGCGCCGCATCATCCCGACATGCCGCGAACCGTGCCGATCAGCGCCAACACCGTGCAGCACCCGATCCCGACGCTGAAGCGCGCATTGGCCTTCGGGCGGGCGCTGCGCAAGGCGCTGCTGTCATTTCCGGAAGATGCCAAGATCGTGGTGCTGGGCACCGGCGGGCTGTCGCACCAGTTGGACGGCCAGCGGGCGGGCTTCATCAACAAGGAGTTTGATCAGTATTGCCTGGACAAGATCGTGTCCGATCCGGACGAGCTGACCAGGATCACCCGCATGGAACTGGTCGAAAAGGCCGGCGCACAGGGCACCGAATTCCTGATGTGGATGATGATGCGCGGGGCTTTGGGCGACGATGTGATCGAGATTACCCGGAATTACCACATTCCGATCTCGAACACCGCGTCGGGCACGCTGTTACTGGAATGCGCCGCCTGAGGGCATGCGCCGCCCGCCAAGGGCAGATGACGAAAAGGACGAACAGATGAAAACCAAGGTCGGAATCATCGGCGGCGGGCCGTCGGGGCTGATGCTGTCGCAATTGCTGGATTTGCAGGGCATCGACAATGTCGTGCTGGAAAAGCACAGCCGCGAATATGTGCTGGGGCGGATCCGCGCCGGTGTGCTGGAACACGGCTTTGCGGAACTGATGCGCGAGGCGGAATGCGGCGAACGGATGGATGCCGAGGGCGAGATTCACGACGGCTTCTTCATCGCCGATAACGGGCGCAAGCGCCGGGTCGATCTGGCCGGGCATACCGGCGGCAATTCGGTGGTGGTCTATGGCCAGACCGAACTGACCCGCGATCTTTATGATGCCCGCGCGAAAATGGGCGGCAAGGTGATCCACAATGTCGAGGATGTGGCGCTGCACGATCTGACCTCGGATACGCCTTACATCACCTACCGCGAGGGCGACGAGATCATCCGCGTCGATTGCGATTACGTGATCGGTGCCGATGGCTTTCACGGCCCCAGCCGCAAGGCGATCCCGGCGAATGTGCTGAAGGAATACGAAAAGGTCTATCCGTTCGGCTGGCTGGGGGTTCTGAGCCGCACGAAGCCGGTCAGCCCGGAACTGATCTATTCCAAATCGGACCGGGGCTTTGCCCTGTGCTCGCTCCGCAGTCAGGTGCTCAGCCGCTATTACATCCAGGTGCCGCTGACGGACCGGATCGAGGATTGGTCGGATGACGCCTTCTGGGCCGAGTTGAAGCGCCGCCTGCCCGCGGAAGATGCCGCCAAGCTGGAAACCGGGCCGTCAATCGAGAAATCCATCGCGCCGCTCAGGTCGTTCGTGGCCGAGCCGATGCGCTACGGCAACCTGTTCCTGGCCGGAGACGCCGCCCATATCGTACCGCCGACCGGGGCGCGGGGGCTGAACTCGGCGGCCAGCGATATCTACTACCTCTATCACGCGATGCTCGATCACTACAAAAAGGGCGACGATACCGGGCTGGAAACCTACAGCGCCAAGGCATTGGCGCGGGTCTGGAAGGCGCAGCGTTTCTCGTGGTGGATGACGACGCTTCTGCACAAGCTGCCGGACAATATCGCCTATGAGGACAAGTTGCAGGCGACCGATCTGGAATACCTGTTCTCGTCGGAAGCGGCATTGACCTCGCTGGCGGAAAACTATGTCGGGCTGCCGTTCTGAGGCAGGGGCGGCGCTGATGGCTGGACATGCGGCGGGCTTTGGCGCATCCCTGTGAGGCGCAACTGCCACAGGGCCGCCTGATGTTTCCGATCCGCGATCACAACCCGTCCGCCGGCACGCCGTTTGTCACGATCGGCCTGATCGTGCTGAACGTGGTGGTGTTTCTGGCGATGCTGGGGCTGAACATGGATGAGCGGGCCATGTCCGGCTTCCTGCTGGACTGGTCGCTGATCCCGCAACAGGTCAGCCAGGGGCAGGGCTGGCACGGGCTGGTCACCTCGATGTTCCTGCATGGCGGGTTTCTGCACCTGATCGGCAACATGCTGTTCCTGTGGATATTCGGCGACAATCTTGAAGATGCCTTCGGGCCGCTGAAATTCCTGTTGTTCTACCTTTTATGCGGCATCGGGGCCGGGCTGGCGCATGTGCTGGCGGCGCCCTGGTCCGGGGTGCCGACGGTCGGTGCATCGGGGGCGATTGCCGGGGTGCTGGGCGGGTATCTGTTGCTGTTCCCGCGTGCCCGGGTGGACGTGCTGGTGATCTTTATCGTGTTCTTCCGCGTCTTTACCGTACCCGCCTGGCTGATGCTGGGGGTCTGGTTCGGCCTGCAGATCGCAAACGGGTCCGTCGCGGATATCGAGGGCGGCGGCGTGGCCTATTGGGCGCATGCGGGCGGTTTCGTGTTCGGGCTGGTCTTTGCCCTGCCCGCCTGGCTGAAACGCGGCGCAGCGGGGTATTGGCGGGCGACGAAGGGCGCACCGCCGCATCCTGAAGCCCAGTACCGGATGATCCGCACCTCGGTTCCCAGGGTGAAGCGGCGGCGTTAAACCCTAAACGTCCAGACACCAGCGCATGATCGCCTTCTGCGCATGCAGCCGGTTTTCCGCCTCGTCAAACACCACCGAATGCGCGCCATCCATGACCTCCGATGTCACCTCGTCATCGCGGTGCGCCGGCAGGCAATGCATGAACAGGGCATCCGGGCCGGCCTTCGCCATCAGTGCCGCATTCACCTGGTAGGGGCGCAACTGGTTGTGCCGGCGTTCGCGGGTCGAGGGGTTGTCGTGCATCGACACCCAGGTATCGGTGACCACCAGATCGGCCCCGGCAACCGCAAGGGCGGGATCACGCTCCATCGTCACCGCAACGCCCTGCCGGCGGGCGGCACCGATGAAGGCGGCTTCGGGTTCCAGCGTTTCCGGCCCGGTAAAGGTGAAATCGAAACCGAACTGCCCCGCCGCCTGCACCAGCGAGGCGCAGACATTGTTGCCGTCGCCCGACCACACCACCTTCTTGCCCTTGATCGGGCCGCGATGTTCCTCGAACGTCATCACATCGGCCATGATCTGGCAGGGATGGGTGCGGTTGGTCAGCCCGTTGATCACCGGCACATCGGCATGTTCGGCCATTTCCAGCAGGGTTTCTTCCTCGAATGTGCGCATCATGATCAGATCGACGTAGCGGCTGAGGACGCGGGCGGTATCGGCGATGGTCTCGCCGTGGCCCAACTGCATGTCCGCCCCCGACAGCACCATCGTCTGCCCGCCCATCTGGCGCACCCCGACATCGAAGGACACGCGGGTGCGGGTGGAGGGCTTTTCAAAGATCAGCGCCACCATCCGCCCAGCCAGCGGCTGATCGTCATCCGGCGTGCCCTTGGGCCTGCCGCCCCGCGCGATCTTCATGGTACGGGCGCTTTCGATGATCTGGCGCAGATCGCCCGAGGTGGTCTTGTCGATATCGAGGAAATGCTTCATGTCGCCGCCTCGATGGCATCCTCGACGGCGATCGCGGCGCGGTCCAGCCGCGCCAGTGCCTCGGCCATGTCGTCGTCCGAAAGGTTCAGCGGCGGCAGGATGCGGATCACGTTCTGGCCACCCGGTACGGTCAGCAGTTTCTCGGCATATCCGGCCTTGACCACATCGGTATTCGGCACCTTGCAGACGATGCCCAGCATCAGCCCGACGCCCCGCATGCTGTCGAATACCTGCGGATGCGCGGCAACCAGGCCCTCCAGCTTCTGGCGCAAGGCCCCGGCGCGGCGGCACACGCCGTCCAGAAAGGCCGGATCGGCGACGATATCGACCACCGCCGCACCCACCGCCGTGGCCAGGGGATTGCCGCCATAAGTGGAACCGTGGGTGCCAGCGATCATGCCCGCCGCCGCGCGTTCGGTGGCAAGGCACGCGCCCAGGGGGAAGCCGCCGCCGATGCCCTTGGCAACGGCCATGATGTCAGGCGTGACGCCCGACCATTCATGCGCGAACAGGCGGCCCGAACGGCCCATGCCGCACTGGATTTCATCCATGATCAGCAGCAGGCCGTGTTCGTCGCACAGCGCCCGCAGGCCCTTCAGGAAGGCATCCTCGGCTGGTACGATGCCACCCTCGCCCTGTACCGGCTCGATCAGGATGGCGGCGGTATGTTCGTCAATGGCGGCCTTCGTGGCGGCCAGATCGCCGAATGGCACATGCGTGAAGCCCGGCAATTGCGGGCCGAAGCCCTTCAGCAGCTTCTCGCCACCGGCGGCGGCGATGGTGCCAAGGGTACGGCCATGAAAAGCATCCCGGAAGGCGATGATATTGCTGCGCTCGGGCTGGTCGTGATGGCTGAAATACTTGCGTGCCATCTTGATCGCGCATTCCATCGCCTCGGCCCCGGAATTGGTGAAGAACACGGTATCGGCGAATGTCGCCGCGACCAGCTTGTCCGCCAGCACCTGCTGGTTGGGAATGTTGTAGAGGTTCGACGTGTGCCACAGGTTTTCCGCCTGCGCCTTCAACACCTCGACCAGTTGGGGATGCGCATGACCCAGCACATTGACCGCGATACCCGCCCCGAGATCGAGATATCGGCTGCCATCCGCCTCGATCAGCCAGGAGCCTTCGCCTTTGACGAATGACATCGGTGCGCGGGCATAGGTCGGAAGAACAGCAGGGATCATCGAATTTGCCTTTCGGTCAGGAAAGCCACGGTTTGGCGGAAAGTCCGAATCTTGTCAATTGAGGGGTAAAGACACCAACCACCGAGCGGCGGAACTGCGCGGGTTCGCAAACGTCGGATGGCGGGGAAAGGTCGCGGAAAAATCCTGACACGCCGAGGCGGGAACTTCCATCCCCGCCCGATCACCGCAAACTAGCGGATGAATGCGTCGTCAAATCCCGCGCCACGCGCCGCCGACAGGGCCGAGGCGGCACTGGCGGCATCGGCAAACGGGCCAAGCATCACGATCTTCAGGGTCCGCCCGCCACGGCTGACCGGCCTGGCATAGACCGGCAGGCCAGCGGCGCTGAACCGTGCCAGCGTGCGTTCGGCATTGGCCGGCACGCCGAAGGTCGCCACCTGCACGAACTGCCCGCCACCGGCAGCAGGGGCCGGGGCGGCCACAGCTGCCTGCTCGACCGGCGCAATTGCCGGGGCCGAGGTATCCTCGATATTGCGCAGGTCAATCATGTTCGACGGCGAGGCCGCGTCCGGCACGCGCTGGCGATACCGCACCGGCTGGCCAGCCGTGGTGGCGACACCGCCCGCCGGGGTATAGGCCCGCGTGGCGGCAACGCCGTAATTGCCGGCATATTCCGCCGTCACGTCGCGCCCGGTGGTGGCGTCGATCAGGCGGCGCGGCATCGTGTCGGTCCAGATCAGATCCATCGCGGCCTGTCCCGCAGGCGTTCCAACGCCACGTCGCGCGGCCTGCCGTCCCTCGCTCAGAAGGCTGACATAGCCTTCCGGCAAAGCCACCGGCGCGGCCCGGGTAACCAGAACCGGCGGCGCGGCAGCCGGGGCCACAGCGACGCGGCCCAACCGTCCGTTCAGGTGATCCGCCGGATGCACCGCTTGCGGTACGGTGCGGATGGCCAGCGGTGTGCCGAACCAGCCGCCATTGGAATAGGCGGCGGTCTGCACCGGCTGCGCCTGCACTCTGGGCGGCGCGGCGACCGGGGCTGCAACCGGCGCGGCGGCAGGGGCAACGGCAACGGCAACCGCAGCCGGGGCCGGGGCCGGGATCTGCCCGCGTCCGCCGTTATAGGCTGGCGCACCGTCAAACCAGTTCCAGGCGACAGGAGTGGTGGTGGTGCGCACCGGCGGCGGCGCGACCGGTGCGGCCTGAGGGGCCGGTGCCGGTTGCGGCACGGCTGCAACCCGCTGTGGCGTCTGCGCTGCGGCAGGCGGCGTCGCACCTGCGACACCGGTGGGTGGATAATTGCAGTTCACCTGGCGGCTGCGATCGACCCGCGGCACCCAGGACACATTGCCGCCATAGCCGGCACGGATGAACATGCAGCCCTTGCTGTCGACGTAAAAGGATTCGGTATAGCTGGCAGGCGGCACTTCGGCCGGTCCGCGCACCTGGCGAAGCGTCTTCGCCCCGGCCCCACCGGAGAGTGAGAGAACCATCGCTCCCACGAGGATCGCGCGTACTGCCCGCATTCTTGCCCCCTGTTATTGCAACAGAGAATGCCCAAATGTGAAACAATAGTAAAGGGCGACGCGCCCGGTTTTTGGCTTATTTAGTGCCAAACATGCGGTCGCCCGCATCCCCTAGCCCCGGCAGGATATAGCCAAGCTCGTTCAGTTTTTCGTCCAGCGCCGCGGTTACCACCGGCACATCGGGATGCGCCTCGGCCATCCGCTTCACCCCTTCAGGGGCAGCCAGCAGGCATAGAAAGCGGATATCGGTGGCCCCGGCAGCCTTCAGCAGATCAATCGCCGCGACCGAGGAATTGCCGGTCGCCAGCATCGGATCGACCGCGATGACCCGGCGGTTGTTCAACCCCTCGGGCACCTTGAAGTAGTACTGCACCGGTTGCAGCGTCTTGTGGTCACGGTACAGCCCGACAAAGCCGACCCGGGCCGAGGGGATCAGTTCCAGCACCCCGTCCAGCAAGCCGTTACCCGCCCGCAGGATCGAGATCAGCGCCAGTTTCTTGCCCTTCAGCACCGGCGAATCCATCTCCATCAGCGGGGTTTCGATATTCTTCATCGTCATCGGCAGGTCGCGCGTCACCTCGTAGGCCAGCAGCATCGAGATTTCCCGCAGCAACTGGCGGAACCCGGCGGTCGAGGTGTCCTTTTCCCGCATCAGCGTCAGCTTGTGCTGCACCAGCGGGTGATCGACGATGGTCAGGTTGTCAAATGTCATGGCGCGGCCTTTCGGAAGTGGCGATCACGATCTTCCTAACCGAATGGCGGCCCCATTCCAACCAGCGAAACGCGGCCCGCCAGCCAACCGGCGGCAGGCCGCGCCGGTGATCAATTGTCGGTCTTGTGCTGCATCTTCATTCCGCCGCCGGGCTTGCGGGCCAGGTCCACAGGCACGTCGATGACCATCTCGCCGGCCTTTTCGAAGACCAGCGTGACCGCCACGCTGTCGCCCTGCTCCAGGCCCTGTGTCAGGCCCATGAACATGACATGATCGCCACCGCGTTCCAGGCTGTGCATGCCGCCGGCGGGGATGACGAAGCCTTCCTCGACCTTCATCATGCGGGCAACGCCTTGCGCGTCGATCTCATGGGTGTGGAGTTCGGTCATTTTTGCAATGTCGCTTCTGACGTCGATCAGGCGGTCGTCCTCGGGGCCTTCGTTCGTGATCTGCATGAAGGCGGCACCGGCCTTGGCCATCGCGCCGCTGGACAGGGCGTATGGGTCATGGACAGTGATGTCGCCGGCCAGCGCCGGTATCGCCAGCACGAAGGTTGCGGCGGTGCCGAGGATACCCCGGCGGATAAGGGATGTGGTGAAGGGCATGTCTGCCTCCTGTCTGATTCGGTGTTTTCCTTTGTGGATGTCGGATCAGACGGTGCGGGGCGGCCCCCGCGGATGCGGCCGCAATTGCGCTGCGGTGCGGATTGCGGATGTATCGGCGACAAGCCGGGCCTCCGGCGCGATCTGCGCGGCTGGTCCGGCAATGGCGGCCATTTGCGGCACCGGCCCGATGGCGAGGCAGCAATCGAGGCAATCGTGAGCATGGCTGACCGGATTGCCATCCGCATCCAGCGTGACGGTCCGCGCCGCCCCGTCGGTGCAGATGACCAGCGTGCGATCCGGCCCGCCGAATCCCGGCACGCCAATGGTGGCCACGCTGCCAAAGGCCAGGGCGAGGCTCAGAAGGACTGGGAACAGGCGGGCGAACAGGATCATGTCCCATACCTAGTAACACCGCACGGCGGTTGGCATAAGACAAAATGAAGCGGCCCCGTCCGTATGGACAGGGCCGCTGAAATCCAAGCAGGCGATTCGGCGATCAGGCGGCGGCCTGGGCCTTTTCGATGTCCTTCTTGATCTTCTGCGCCTTCACCGACAGATCGCGATCCTGGGCTTTCGCCAGGAAGGCATCCAGCCCGCCCCGGTGATCGACGGTGCGCAGGGCAGCGGCCGAAATCTTCAGCTTGAAGGCGCGGCCCAGCGTTTCCGAGGCCAGCGTCACATCGTTCAGGTTCGGCAGAAAGCGGCGGCGGGTCTTGTTGTTGGCGTGGCTGACATTGTTGCCAACCATCACACCCTTGCCGGTCAGTTCACAGCGGCGAGACATATCGGTGTCCTTCGGTTACAGCGTATCGTGCGGTTACAGCATAATCGTGCGCCGCGAGGCGGCACAGTGAATTTCGAGCCGTCTCTTTAGGCGCATGTGTCCGGGCCGTCAAGGGAGGTTGTTGGCAATTCCCGCCTGATCGGCGGCACCCGACCCACCTGCCACCTAAAGGGTCGCCCCGGCAAGACGCGCCGCAAGATCGGCATGGCCATGCATCCGCGCAAGCGCCACCAGCTTCCGGCGGTAATCCGGCATCTCGCGGCGGGCCTGCCGGAACCCTTCGCGCAGCGCTTCAGTGCTTGGGCGGTCCGCCAGCACCTGATCGTGCACCAGATGGCCGCGCCCGGTCTGCATCAGGGGCCGCGCCGCCGGATGCCCCGCCAGCCCCAGCCGCAGGATCCGGACATTCCGGAACAGCGCCGCGATTTCCAAAGCGTTCCTCAGGTCATGGCGATGGAACGGATCGGTCACGATCACCCCCCCAAGCCCGGGCATTGGCCGCGCTGCGAGATCGCCAAGGGCGGGATCAAACTCACCCGCCTCGTCGTGGAACCGTGTATCCCAGGGCACCACCTCTGGCGAGATCGACACCTGCGGCGAGATCGCCACCACCCGCGTGATACCAAGCGCCGAAGCAAAGCGGAACGCGCCATAGCCACCCATCGAAAAGCCGATGGCGCGAACCTCGTCAAAACCGGCCAGATGCGCGGCAAGCGCGGCCTCCATCGCCTCGGTATCGGGATTGATGAACCAGTCGTTGACGCGGGTCATGATCCGCAAAACCGCCCAGCCCTGATCCAGAAAGCGCCTCACCGCACGCGGCGGCCCGAACGCCGCCTTGCCGGGTTCGCGGTGATCGAAGGTCAGGATGGCACGCCTGGCCGCGCCAAAGGACACCGCCCGCAGATGGTCACCGGCGAACAGAAGGTTCGCCTTCTCGCCGCTCATTGCGTGCTCGCCAGGCTGGCCAGCGCCTCGGCCGCCGCTGCCGCCGGGGCCACTTCGCCGCGTTCAACCGCCGCCTCCAGTCGTGCCACGCGACCCGCCAATGATGGATCGGCAGTCAGCTTCGCCAGCAGGCCAAGGCGCAGTTCCTCGTGGAACCAGCGCCGCGCCTGCCTTGCCCGCGCCGCATCCCAATGCCCGTTCGTCCGTCGCCAGTCGGCCAGTTCGGTGATATCGGCCCAGACATCGCCGAGCGCCTCGCCGGTTACCGCCGAAACGGTACGTGCCTTGGGAAATCCGTCCGGGTCCTGCGAACGCCTGCGCAGAAGTCGCATCGCGCCAGCATAATCGGCGCAGGTCCGCGCCGCCGCCGCTTTCAGCTCGCCATCCGCCTTGTTGATCAGGATCAGATCGGCGATTTCCATGATGCCGCGCTTCACGCCTTGCAACTCGTCGCCGCCCGCCGGGGCCAGCAGCAGCACGAAGATATCCGACATGTCAGCCACCATCGTCTCGGACTGGCCAACCCCGACCGTCTCGATCAGGATCACGTCGAACCCGGCACCTTCGCACAACTCCACCGCCTCGCGCGTGCGCCGCGCCACGCCGCCAAGGGCTGTCTGGCTTGGCGACGGGCGGATGAAGGCGTTCGCCTCGCGGGCAAGGCGTTCCATCCGCGTCTTGTCGCCCAGGATCGAACCGCCCGATCGCGCCGAACTCGGATCGACCGCCAGCACCGCCACCTTCAGGCCCAGCCCGATCAGCATCATGCCGAACGCCTCGGTAAAGGTGGATTTGCCGACCCCGGGCGTGCCCGACAACCCGATCCTGAGCGCCTGCTTGCCGCCCTTTGCCCGCAATCCGTCCAGCAAGGCCAGCGCCCTGGCACGATGATCCGGCCTTGTGCTTTCCACCAGCGTGATCGCGCGGGCCAGCGCACGGCGCTGCCCGGCCAGAATGTCCCGGATCAGGGTTTCGGTATCGCTCACGCGGGATGCCTTCCAGTTCCTGCCCGGCTTTCTGCCCGCAAACGCCGCGCCTGTCCAGAACCCGGCCCCCGCCTGCTTCTTTTTGGTCCAAATACTCCGAGGGGTCCGGGGGCGCGCAGCCCCCGGCGCTTGCATGGCCGGGGCGGGCTGTTAACAAGGACCGGCCCGCCTTGCCACGGATCCCGCATGTGACCCTGCCGATAGACGCCGTCATCCCCGACCTCCTCGCCGCGCTGAGCCGCGACGGCCGGGCCGTGCTGCAAGCACCACCGGGTGCCGGCAAGACGACGCGCGTGCCGCTGGCCTTGTTGCAGTCCGGACTGGTCGAAGGCCGCATCCTGATGCTGGAGCCCCGCCGCCTCGCCGCCCGCGCTGCCGCCGAGCGGATGGCGGAAACCTCGGGCGAGGATGTCGGCGACAGCATCGGCTACCGCATTCGAGGCGACAGCCGCACCGGCCCCGCCACCCGGATCGAGGTGGTGACCGAGGGCATCCTGACGCGCATGATCCAGTCCGATCCCGGTCTTGACGGCATCGGCGCGGTGATCTTCGACGAGTTTCACGAACGCTCGATCCACGCTGATCTGGGGCTGGCGCTGTGCCTGGATATCCGTGCCGCGCTGCGCGAGGACCTGATGCTGCTGGTAATGTCGGCCACGCTGGATGCCGCACCGGTTGCCGCCCTGATGGGCGCGGCGCCTGTCATCACCTCCGAGGGCCGCACCTACCCGGTCGAAACCCGCTGGCTGGACCGCCCCTGGGCGAAACCGGGCGGGCGCGGGCCACGGTTTGAAACCGCCGCAGCGGTGCTGGTGGAACAGGCGGTGGCCGACACCAGCGGCGGCGTCCTCGTCTTCCTGCCCGGCGAGGGCGAGATTGCCCGCGTCGCCGCCGCCCTCAAGCACCGCCTGCCGGCGGATTGCAGCCTGCACCGCCTCTACGGAGCCCTGGACTTCAGCGCCCAGCGGGCCGCCATCCGGCCCGCGACATCCGGGCGCAAGGTGGTGCTGGCCACCGCCATCGCCGAAACCTCGCTGACCATCGAGGATGTGCGAACCGTGGTCGATTGCGGCCAGTCCCGCCGCGCCCGGTTCGACCCCTCCTCGGGCATGTCGCGGCTGGTCACCGAACGGGTGACCCGCGCCGAAGCCACCCAGCGGCAGGGCCGCGCCGGGCGGCTGGCACCGGGCATCTGCTACCGGATGTGGACGCGGGGCGAGGAAGGCGCGCTGGCCCCCTTTCCGCCCGCCGGGATCGAAGTTGGCGATCTGGCCCCCCTGGTGCTGGATTGTGCGCTCTGGGGCGCGCGCGATCCTGCCGACCTGCCGTTCCTCACGCCACCCAATCCCGGCATGGTGGCCGAAGCCCGCGCCCTGTTGCAGGCACTGGGGGCGCTGGATGACGACGGCGCGATCACCGCGCATGGCAAGGCGCTGGCGGCTCTGCCGCTGCATCCGCGCCTTGGCCATATGCTGCTGCTTGGCGGGCGCGATGCCGGTATTCTGGCCGCCCTGATCGAGGAGCGCGATATCCTGTCATTGCCGGGGCAGGCCCAGCCCGACGATCTGGCGCTGCGGCTGGCGGCCTTTCGTGATCCGAAGGGCTTCGAGGCCGCCCATGCCATCCGCATCAACCGCGCCACACTTGCCCGCATCCGCGATCAGGCGAAACGGCTGAAACCGCCGCTGGCCACCAGCCCCGGTGTTGGCGAGATGGCGGCGCTGGCCTATCCCGACCGCATCGGCCTGCGCCGCAAGGGTGATGAGCCGCGCTTCGTTCTGTCCGGCGGCAAGGGCGCTTACCTCGATCCCGGCGCATCGCTGGCCGGCCAGCGCATGATCGTCGCCACCGATCTGGACGGCGACCCGGTCGAGGCGCGCATCCGCATCGCCGCCACCTTCAGCGAGGCGGAATTGCGCGGCCTGTTCGCGGATCGGATCACGGCTGGCGATATCTGCCAATGGTCGCGCCGCGACCGTGCGGTGCTGGCGCGCCGCCGCGAGATGTTCGGGGCATTGGTGCTGAGCGACCAGCATTGGCGCGATTGCCCGCCCGAGCGCATCGCCGCTGCGATGATCGACGGCATCCGCGATCTCGGGCTGGGGGCACTCGCATTCTCGAAAGCGGCGACATATCTGATTGCGCGGGTGGAGTTTCTGCGTCTGCGCGGCGCGGAACTGCCGGATTTCTCCGAGGCCGGTCTGCTGGAAGCCCTGCCGGACTGGCTGGCACCTTATCTCGGCAATTGCCGCCGGGCATCGGATCTGAAATCGCTGGACCTTTTTCCCGGATTGGCGGCGCGGCTGACCTGGGAGCAGGGCAAGCTGCTGGACCGGCTGGCACCGGCCTCGATCACCGCGCCCACGGGCACAAGGCTGGCGGTGGATTACGGCGGTGCGCAGCCCTCGGTTTCGGTGCGCCTGCAGGAAATGTTCGGGCTGGACGAGCATCCGACGGTTGGGCCGGACCGGTTGCCGCTGCTGATCGAATTGCTGTCACCAGCCCAGCGCCCGGTGCAGACCACTGCCGATCTGCCGGGCTTCTGGCGCTCAAGCTACGCCGATGTTCGCAAGGACATGCGGGGCCGCTATCCGCGCCACCCCTGGCCCGAGGACCCGACCATCGCCGCCCCGACCCGCCGCGCCAAGCCGCGCGGCACCTGAGAACAAGGCGTGCTGCAAACGAAAAGCGCACCCGTTCGGATGCGCTTTTCAGATTTCCGGACCTGTCGAGGTCAGGCGGCAGCCTTGGCCGCGTTCTGACGTTCGCTTTCCTCGCGCGACAGCGCGACCGACGTGCGGACGCCACGGCGCACGAAATCCATCATGCCCTTCACGCAACGCTCGTTCGGGTCGATCCCGGCGCACATCAGCACTTCACGGCCATCGCGCGACCTGGCCCAACGGGCGATCACTTCAGGGCCATTGCCATATTTCTTGTCATCGGCAATCGCGTCATCCAGCGCGGCCAGAACGACGGCGGCAAACAATTTGCGCGCCCGCGACCCCTGGTCGTTGGTGAAGGCGGTTGCATCAACGTAATCAAACATACGCCGTCCTTTTTCTTTTTGCTCTTGTCTTTTCGGGTTGGGGCGCAATATGGCGGTTTTATGACGATTCGGGGGTGCATTCTCGGAATAGCACCCATGCGTTAAACGCATACCTCGTTCGCACAAAACAGCCTTTCAGGCAACTTGCCAGACCCCACCCTGCAAGATATAGGTGCGCGCGAACGGGATTCAACCTCCCGCCCCAATCACCAGACAAGGTCGCTTCTGACATGCCCAAGATCAACGGTAACGAAATCCGCCCCGGCAATATCCTGGAGCATAATGACGGCCTTTGGGTCGCGGTCAAGGTCGATCACGTCAAGCCCGGCAAGGGCGGCGCGTTTGCGCAAGTCGAGATGAAGAACCTGCGCAACGGCACGAAGCTGAACGAACGCTTCCGCTCGGCGGACAAGGTGGAACGGGTGCGGCTTGACCAGAAAGACCAGCAATTCCTGTACGAATCCGACGGCATGCTGGTGTTCATGGATGCCGAAACCTACGAGCAGATCGAACTGCCCGCCGATATCCTGGGCGAACGCCGCCCCTTCCTGCAGGACGGCATGACCATCCTGATCGAATATTACGACAACGAGGCGCTGTCGGCGACGCTGCCGGCGAAGGTGACCTGCACCATCGTCGAGACCGAACCGGCGGTGAAGGGCCAGACCGCCGCCAATTCGTTCAAACCGGCGGTGCTGGACAACGGCGTGCGCATCATGGTGCCGCCCTTTGTCGGGCAGGACGAACAGATCATCGTCAACACCGAAACCATGGAATATTCCGAACGCGCATAAGGCGCGGCGGGGGCGTGGGGGAGAACCACCCTTGGCCTGCCGGGTCAGTAGCCGTATAGAGCGGGTCTTGGGTTTCAAAGGATAGCCGCGATGTCACAGGCCAGCGCAAATCTGAACGTCATGATCAAGGCCGCGCGGCGGGCCGGGCGCTCGCTGATCCGCGACTTCGGCGAGGTCGAGAAACTGCAGGTCTCGACCAAGGGGGCCGGGGATTTCGTGTCAAAGGCCGATATCCGTGCCGAGGAGATCGTGCGCGAGGAACTGACCACGGCGCGGCCAAATTACGGCTGGCTGGGCGAGGAAAGCGACGAGGTGAAAGGCGCCGATCCGACCCGGCGCTGGATCGTCGATCCCTTGGACGGCACCACCAATTTCCTGCACGGGTTGCCGCATTGGGCGGTCTCCATCGCGCTGGAGCACAAGCGCGAGATCGTGGCTGCAGTGGTCTATGATCCGATCCGCGACGAGATGTTCACCGCTGAAAAAGGTGCCGGCTGCTGGCTGAACGACAACCGCCAGCGGGTATCGGCACGCCGCCAGATGATCGAGATGCTGTTCGCCACCGGCCTGCCCTTCGGTGGCCGTTCGGACCTGCCGGACACCCTGCAGGACCTGGCGCGCATCCTGCCCTCCTGCTCCGGCGTCCGCCGCTTTGGCTCGGCGGCGCTGGACCTGGCCTATGTGGCGGCGGGGCGTTACGACGGGTTCTGGGAGCGGCGGCTGAAGCCCTGGGACATGGCGGCGGGATTGCTGCTGGTGCGCGAGGCCGGTGGGCTGATCGCGCCGATCGAGCCGGACAAGGACGTTCTGGAAGATGGTGCAGTAATTGCCGGCAATTCCGAAGGCTTCGCGGCCTTCGCCAGGCTGGTTCGAGGCGGTTGACAATTGGCGCTACCGGCGCGAACAGGCTCCGACGACCAGCATTTATCGAACAGGCCCGATCAGCCTGATACGGTAACGCTGGCTTCACCCGCCTTCAGATCGCCCTGCGCCTGATCGAATCTGAGATAGGCGATGGCATCGGTTCCGGCAATGGTGCGGATCGTACCGATCTCGCGTTCACCGCTCAGCACCGCCGTGCCGGTGGCAACCGGGCGATCCAGTGTCACCCGCGCCAGCCCCTTCCTCAACTCGGTCTTGTGCTTCATCCGCGCGGTGACCTCCTGGCCGACATAGCAGCCCTTGCGGAAATCGACGCCGTTCAGGCGCTCGAAGCCGCATTCCAGGATGTAGCTGTCATTCTCGATCAGTTCCACGCCGGTTTCCGGGATCAGTTCGGCCACGCGGATCGCGTCCCAGTCGGTGACGCTGTCGCCGCCTTCGCCGTCGCCGTAGTAGCGCCAGCCGAGGCGGGCGCTGCGCGGGTCCGGCAGGCCATCGGCGGGCGCGTCACCCAGCCCGCGAAAGACCTTGAGGGCGGTCTTTTCGATCTGCACATCGGCCCGCAGGCGGTACATCGACAGCCTTGCCGCCAGCGCATCGGCGCGGTCGGCGCGGATATCAAGGCAGATCGCGCCGCCCTGTTCAAACATCAGGAAATCGAACAGGTACTTGCCTTGCGGCGACAAAAGCGCGGCATAGACCAGACCGGATTTCAGGTGATCGAGGTCATTTGTGACCAGCCCCTGAAGGAAATCCCTGGCATCGCTGCCACTGACCGAAAGGACGGCCCGGTCGCTTGCATGTTCCGCTGGCATGTCATCTCCCTTGGGTTTCGGGTTGCAATATAAGCGTCGCCGGGCCGGGTTACAGGGGGTAAGGTGGCGAAAAGCCCTTCGGTTAACTGGAATCCCATGCGCGCGCCCCTGTCCATCGTCATTCCGACGCTGAACGCCACCGCCACCCTGCCCGCTGTGCTGGCGGCGCTGTTCGAGGGGCTGGAGGCCGGGCTGGTGCGCGAGGTGATCATCAGCGATGGCGGCTCGACCGACGATATCGTGGCGCTGGCGGCAGAGATTGAGGCGCAGTTCCTGTCCGGGCCTGCGGGGCGCGGCGGGCAGTTGCGGCGCGGTGTGGCGGCGGCCCAAGGGGGCTGGGTGCTGGCGCTTCATGCCGACACGGTGCTGGCCCCGGGCTGGGCGGCGGCGGTGTTGGGGCATCTCGGGCAATATCCCGGGCGCGCGGCCTGTTTCCGGCTGGCCTTTCGCGCCGAGGGGCTGGCACCGCGCCTCGTGGCGTTCTGGGCGAATATCCGCACACGAATGTTCGCCCTGCCCTACGGCGATCAGGGCCTGTTGGTGCCGCGTGCACTATATGACCGGGCCGGAGGTTATCCGGATATTCCGCTGATGGAGGATGTGGCGCTGGTCCGCCGGCTGGACGGACGGGTGATGCTGCTGCCGGTGCAGGCGATCACCGGGGCGGACAGGTATCTGGCGCGGGGCTGGCTGAAACAGGGGGCGGGCAATCTGTGGCGGTTGCTGCGCTATCTGGGCGGGGCCGATCCGGCGCGGCTGGCAGAGCGGTACCCGGCGCGTTCCCCGGCGGATCACCCGCCGAATTGCAGCCGGTAGAGGCTGGCATAAAGCCCGTCGCGGGCCAGCAGTTCGGCGTGGGTGCCCTCGTCCACCACCTTGCCCTTGTCCAGCACCACGATCTTGTCAGCGTGCAGCACAGTGGCCAGCCGGTGCGCGATCACCAGCGTGGTGCGCCCTTCCGACAGCGCATCCAGCGCCTGCTGCACCGCCGCCTCGGATTGGGCATCCAAGGCCGAGGTCGGCTCGTCCAGCAGAAGGATCGGCGCATCGCGCAGGACGGCGCGGGCAATCGCCACCCTCTGACGCTGGCCACCCGACAGGTTGGAGCCGCGCGGCCCCGCCTGCGCATCCAGCCCAAGTGCCATGCGGTCGGCGAAATCGGCGACGAAAGCCGCTGAAACCGCGTGACCCAGAGCCGCGTCATCGGCATCGGGGCGGCTCAGCATGATATTCTCGCGCAGGGTCTCGTCGAACAGGGCGGCATCCTGTGTGACGGTTGCGAACAGGCGGCGAAGCTCCGCCAGCGCGACGCGGTTGATAGCTACGCCACCTACGGTTATCTGACCCGATTGCGGCTCGACCAGCCGCGCCAGCAGGTTGAAGACGGTGCTTTTGCCGGCCCCGGATGCTCCGACCAGCGCGGTGGTCTGCCCGGCCTCGGCTGTGAACGACAGTCCCTGCAACACCGGCTGGTCGCCATAGGAGAATACCACATCCTGCAACACCACATCGCCCTGCGCCGCCGCGTCGCTCAATTCTACCGGATCGGCGGGGCTCAGAATGCCCGGCTTGGCATCGAAAATCGCGTGCAGCCGTTCCAGGCTTGCCACCGCCGCCTGCCACTGGCCGGACACGTTGCCGATGCGGCGCAGGGGCTCGAAAATCAGCGCCATCGCGGTGAAGAAGCTCATGAATTCGCCGATGGTCTTGGTGCCCTCGATGATCTGGAAGCCGCCATAGACCAGCACGCCGAAAAACCCGAGGCCGGCAACCAGATCCATCATCGCCGGCACCCCGGCCTGACCGGCTTCCGAGCGTATCTGGGCGTTGATATATTCCGCCATCGACCTGCGGAACCGGTTGTCCTGATGGGTTTCCAGATTGTTCAGCTTGATCTGGTTGATGCCGTGGAAAATCTCGTCCAGCCGGGTCGAGATCATGGCGGCACTCTGTCTTGCCTGGCGCGTCGCCGCATGGATCAGCCGTTGCAGCAGGCTGACCGGCACAATCAGCGCCGGGACCCCGGCAATGGCGATCAGGGTCCACAACCAGTCGATCGACAAGGCCACCGACAACAGCGCGATCAGCGAAATCACATCGCGCCCGATCGAGGTGAAGATCACGCCCCAGGTGACATAGATCGCCGAGGTGTCGCCGCGCAGCCGTTCGATCAGCGCCCCCGGCGCGTTGTCCTGAAAGAATACGCTGTCCAGCCGCATCATGTGGCGCACCAGATCAACCTGCACGCCTGCCACGGCGCGCTGGCCGATCATGGTCAGCAGCACCCGCTGGCCAAAGCCGGCCGCGGCGCGGATGATGAACACGCCCATGACAATGCCACCGACCCAGAACACTGCCACCTTGTCGCGGGCGACGAAGACATCATCGAACATCGGACCGACCATGTAGCTGATCATTGCCAGCATGGCGCCTTCAATCGCCATCAGGATGAAGGCGATGATGATCCAGCCCAGATGCGGGCGGAAATAGTCGCGCAGCAGCCAGACCGCCAGCGCGCGGCCCTTGGTGGCGGATTGTTGTGCGTCGAGATGCGCCACGCCTAGCCCCTGCCCTTGCCACGGCTGGCGAGGAAAGCCTCGGTCATTGCATCGCGGTCATACATGGTCTGAACCCAGTCGCGAAAGGCGATGGGGGAAACCTTGTTGGTTTCGGCGTAGGATTCAAGGAAATAGTCCAGAATGCCCTTGGCCGAAGCGCGGATATGCAGATAGCGGAACGACATGTGCCGCATCGCCTGTTCGACGGGCGCATCCTCGATCAGCAACAGATACAGCGCAGAGGCGAAACCGGCACGGTCCGCCCCGGATTTGCAATGCATGACGAAGGGTTTTTCGAGGCAACGGAAATGGCCTTCCAGCTCGAAAATCGCCTCGCGGGTGGGCAGCGCGGTGGGGAACAGGTTGATATCGGTCAGCGACAGGCCAAGGGCGGCGCAGGCCTCGTGCTCGAACAGGTAGTAGCTGTACAGGCTGGTGCCGCGCAGGTTCAGGACAGACCGGATGCCCCTGTCGCGATACCGCGCCAGCCGCGCCGGTGAAGGCTGGTTGGAGCGATAGACACCCGGCGCCACCTGATCGAAATTGGTCCACCAATAGCGCAGGATGCCGTGATCGACCCAGTTGAAATGCCAGCGCGCCTGCCGCCGCTTGGCCGGGGTCGAGATATCGTTGCCGAAGCTTTCCCGCCAGGCGCGTTCGCGGTCTTCCAGCGATTTCAGCAATCTGGACAGCATCGTAACTCTTCTTGGCGGGCGGGCATCGGCCCTCTCTGGTCTTGCTGGGGCCTTAGACCATCGCCCGCGGGCTGACAAGCGGCGCACCGGCAAAGGTTTGCCATCCCGCCCGCACCGGCGGCAATTGACGCTGCCGCGCGGCGGGCTTAGGCATGGCGGACCAGATTTGAGGACGACGCAGATGACGCTTGCAAACGGACGCACATATCTCGCCATTCCAGGCCCTTCGGTGGCACCGGACCGGGTGCTGAACGCGATGCACCGGGCGGCCCCGAATATCTACGAGGGTCCGCTGCACGATATGGTGGATACGCTCTATCCCGATCTGAAGGCGGTGGCGCGGACCAAGGGCGATGTCGCGATCTATATCGGCAATGGCCATGCCGCCTGGGAGGCCTCGCTGACCAATGTGTTTTCGCGCGGCGACAAGGCGCTGGTGCTGGTGACGGGACGGTTCGGCGAAGGCTGGGCCGAGGCGGCACGCGGCCTGGGCGTGGATGTGACGATGCTGGATTTCGGGCGGCAAAGCCCGGTTGATCCGGCGCGGCTGGCCGAGGCGCTGAAGGCCGACAAGGGCCACCAGATCCGCGCCGTGATGACGGTCCATGCCGATACCGCGACGACCGTGCTGAACGATATCGCCGCGATCCGCAAAGCCATCGACGATTGCGGCCATCCCGCCTTGCTGATGGTCGATTGCATCGCCTCGCTGGGCTGCGACCGCTTCGAGATGGATGCCTGGGGCGTGGATGTGATGGTTGCCGCCAGCCAGAAAGGGCTGATGGTGCCGCCCGGGCTGGCCTTCGTGTGGTTCAGCGAAAAGGCGATGGCGGTGCATCAAAGCGCCGGGCTGGTCACACCCTACTGGAACTGGACGCCACGTACACGCGGCACCATGTTCTACCAGAAATTCAACGGCACCGCGCCGACGCACCATCTGTTCGGCCTGCGCGAAAGCCTGACCATGCTGGTGCACGAGGAAGGGCTGGAGGCCGCCTGGGCGCGGCATGCGGTACTGGCGCGCGCGGTCTGGGCCGCCCTTGCGGCCTGGGGCGATGGCGGGCCGGTCGCGGCGAATATCCGCGAGGTTGCGAACCGCTCGAACGCGGTGACTTCGGTGCGCATCGGCGCGCCCGACGGCACCCGCCTGCGCCGCTGGGTCGAGGCGAATACCGGTGTGACGCTGGGTATCGGCCTTGGCATGAACACCGATGCAGACCCCAACAGCGATGGCTTCTTCCGTATCGCGCATATGGGCCATGTCAACGCACATATGGTGCTGGGTGTGCTGGGCTCGATCGAGGCCGGTCTGACCGCATTGCAAATCCCGCATGGTGGCGGTGCGCTGGCGGCAGCAGCGGCGGTGATGGCCGAAGCCTGAGACGCTGCGGGCTCAGAACCGCATACGGATCGCCACCGAGCCGACAACCTGCCCCTCGGGCTGGTTGACGAATTCGCGTCCTAGCCAGGTCAGGCCGTAAAACAGCGAACGCTGGCCTTCTTCCACCAGCACACCTCCCCGCAGCCTGACCCGCGCCGGGGTCAGCCCGAAGCCCGAGGCGCGCGGCAGGAAGGCGCTGTCGGCGACATAGGCGATATCGCCGCCCAGCACGAACGTAACGCCCCGCGTACGGTTGCCCTTCATCGCGGTGCTGCGCTGGCCGGTGCCGACATCTCGGACCATGAAATCGCCCTCGCCTGCGGGGCCGAAGGTGAAATCGGCACCGATCCGCGCCAGGGTTTCCACCCCGGCCTGTGCCTCAAGGAACGGGCGGAAGGTGGTGCGCCGTCCGCCAGGGGCGGCCAGCACGAATTCCCGTGACACTTCGGCCACAAGGGTCGGGTACAGCGCGTTGCCGATCTGGCTGCCCAGCACCTGGATCTGCCCGAGGCCAAGGCCGCCATGCACCCAGGACTGGAAATCGCCCAGCCCGGTCTGCGGCCCGGTCACGACCATGTCGAGGCCCAGCGCAATGTCCAGCGCACCGCGCCGGAAATGGCTGATCGCGCCGAAATGGATCGCGGCGGCATAGCGCCGGTCGGTGCCCAGAACCGGATTGCTCAGGTCATCGGGGGCGATGATGGCGGTGCGTATCCGGTATTCCACCAGATCGCCAAGCCCGGCCGGCAGGTGGCCATCCCAGCTTTGGCCGCGAATGGCGCTCAGGGAATAACTGCCGGTGCGCCAGCGGTCCTGCCCGTCGCCCAGCTTGTCATTGGTGAACAGGCGTGCCCTGCCCAGCCATTCCCGCTCGCCTGCCTGCGGTGCGGCGGCGGGCAGAATCATCAGCAGGATCAACAGAATACTGCGCATCCCCAAGCCTCATTTCTTCTTTTCGTTGGTCCGGACGGACCCGCCAACCCTATCGCCATCGCCGGAATCTGGATAGTGCAATTCGGCAACGGCCGGCGGCTGCGGGCCATCGGGACATATTTTGAGGCTATTGGTGCCATCCGAGATGGGCAGGAATACGGCGGTTTCCGGTCGGGGTGCGGAAAAGTGATGTGCCCCGAACTGTTGCGCGACTACCCCGCCACCCCTGCCAGCCTCAGCCGCATTTCGAGTGCCCGCATTCCAGGCAGGTCATGCAGCCTTCGACCATCTGCATCGCGTATTGCCCGCAGGACGGGCAGGACGCGCCGCGTGGCCGATCACCGACCGCCATCGCGGTGGCGTTGGGGTGCGGGTCGGCCTTCAGGTGGCCGCCTTCCTCGATGAACCCGATCGAGATCATGTGCCGCTCGATCACCCCGCCGATGGCCGCGAGGATCGAGGGGATATACTTGCCCTCCATCCACGCCCCGCCGCGCGGATCGAACACGGCTTTCAGCTCCTCCACCACGAAGGAGACATCGCCGCCACGCCGGAACACCGCCGAGATCATCCGCGTCAAGGCCACGGTCCAGGCGAAATGCTCCATGTTCTTGGAGTTGATGAACACCTCGAACGGGCGGCGGTGGTTGTTGATGACGATATCGTTGATGGTGATGTAAAGCGCATGTTCGCTGTCGGGCCACCTGACCTTGTAGGTATTGCCATCCAGCGCGCCGGGGCGGTCCAGCGGTTCGGAAATATAGACCACATCGCCGTGGGGGGTTTGCGGTTCGGCGTCGGTGGTGGCGAGGGTTTCGGGGGCCCCCTCGGTTTCACCGAACAGGAGCCAACCTGCAGAAACCCTCAATGCTTCTGCGGCTCTACCAGCAAGCTCGTTTGAAAGATCGCGCTTACCATTCAAGATGGGGCCAATTGACTGTTCACTGGTACCAATTGCTTCGGCCAAGGCTCGTTTCGTGGATAGTCCTGCACGGCCTCTCGCCCAATCAAGGCGTTTGGCGACTGTTGCAAGCTCTGGAAGCGTTTTCGGTTCTTCCGAAACCCTCAACACACTCCCCGTCACCGCATTCGGCCGATAGGTCGTGCAGCCCTTGCAACCCTGTTCCCAGGCGGCGGTATAGACCTGTTTGAAATCGGCAAAGCTGATGTCCTCGGGGCAGTTGATGGTCTTGGAAATCGACGAATCCACCCATTTCTGCGCCGCCGCCTGCATCGCCACATGTTCCAGCGGCGACAACGACTGGGCGTCGGTGAAATGCTCCGGCAAGGGCGCATCGCCGAACATCTCGCGCCACAGGCGCACGGCGTAATCAACCACTTCTTCCTCGGTGCGGCTACCGTCCTTTTGCAAGACCTTGCGCTTGTAGGCATAGGCAAAGACCGGCTCGATCCCCGACGAGACATTGCCGGCATAAAGCGAAATCGTGCCGGTCGGCGCGACCGAGGTCAAAAGCGCGTTGCGGATGCCCTTTTCGGCGATGGCGGCGCGCACGTCCATATCCATCCCGGCCAGTGCGCCTGATGCCAGGAACTTGTCGCGGTCAAACAGCGGAAACGCGCCCTTTTCCGCCGCCAGATCGGTGGAGGCAAGATAGGCGGCGCGGGCGATCCGGTGCATCCAGGCCTCGGTCTGCCTCGCCGCTTCGTCCGAGCCATAGCGCAAACCGGTCATCAGCAGCGCATCGGCCAGCCCGGTCACGCCAAGGCCGATCCGCCGCTTGGCCAGCGCCTCGGCCTTTTGCTGGGGCAGCGGAAAGCGCGAGGCATCGACCACATTGTCCATCATCCGCACCGCCACCCGCACCAGATCATCCAGCGCGGCCTCGTCCAGCCCTGCATCGGCGCTGAACGGATCAACCACCAGCCGCGCCAGGTTGACCGATCCCAGAAGGCAGGCCCCGTAGGGCGGCAGGGGCTGTTCGCCGCAAGGATTGGTGGCGGCGATGGTTTCGCAATAGGCGAGGTTGTTTTGCTGGTTGATCCGGTCGATGAAGATCACGCCGGGTTCGGCATAATCATAGGTTGACCGCGTGATCCGGTCCCACAGGACCCGCGCCGACAGCGTCTTGAAAACCTTGCCGTTGAAGATCAGGTCCCAGGATTGATCCTCCTTCACGGCGGCCATGAAGGCGTCGGTGATCAGCACCGACAGGTTGAACATGCGCAGGCGGGCGGGGTCCTGCTTGGCCTCGATGAAGGCCTCGATATCGGGGTGGTCGCATCTGAGCGTCGCCATCATCGCGCCGCGGCGCGAACCTGCCGACATGATGGTGCGGCACATTGCATCCCAGACATCCATGAAGCTGAGCGGCCCGGACGCATCCGCCGCCACCCCGGCAACCGGCGCACCCTTCGGGCGGATGGTCGAGAAATCGTAACCGATGCCGCCGCCCTGCTGCATTGTCAGCGCGGCCTCTTTCAGATTGTCGAAAATGCCACCCATCGTGTCGGGGATGGTGCCCATGACAAAGCAGTTGAACAGCGTGACCGACCGGTCAGTGCCTGCCCCGGCCAGGATGCGGCCCGCCGGCAGAAACTTGAACCCGGCCAGGGCATCGAAGAAGACCGGGGCCCATTTGCCGGGGTCCTTTTCATTGGCGGCCAGCGCGGTGGCGACACGTTGCCAGCTATCCTCGACCGTCAGGTCCAGCGCCGTGCCGTCCCCGGATTTGAGGCGGTATTTCATGTCCCATATCTGTTCGGCGATCGGGGCGGAAAAGGGGCTCATGCGCGGGGTTTCCGTTTCAGGGCAGCGGGCATTGACGATACGCCGACCACCCGGCCCGGTCAACGCGCGATCCTTGCTCGCGCCGCGCCGACGGCAAACGAAAAGGCCCGCAACGCGTGCGGGCCTTTCCAGGTTCAATTGGCCGGGCGATTACTTCGGCAATTCGCCTTCGATGCCTTCGACATAGAAATCCATGCCAAGCAGCGTGCCGTCATCGGCAATTTCGCCAGCGGCCAGCCAGGGCGAGCCGTCCTGCTTGTTGATCGGGCCGGTGAAGGAATGCACGGCACCCGAGGCCAGATCATCCTTCAACTTGGCGGCCGAGGCCTTTACCGCGTCCGGGATGTTCTTGTTGAACTCGCCGATGCCGGTCATGCCGGCACCGATACCGTCCCAGGTGTCGGTGGAAACCCAGGTGCCGTCCAGCACGGCCTGCACGCGGCTGATATAATAGGGGTCCCAGTTGTCGATGATCGACGACAGGCGGGCATTCGGGCCGAACTGCATCATGTCGGACGCCTGACCGAAGGCATAGATACCCTTGCCTTCGGCGATGGTCATCGCGGCGGGGCTGTCGGTGTGCTGCATGATCACGTCGGCACCCTGTTCGATCAGCGCATTGGCCGCATCGGCCTCTTTGCCGGGATCAAACCAGGTGAAGGCCCAGACGATCTTGAACTTGACGTCCGGGTTCACCGCCTTGGCGGCCAAGTAGGCGGAGTTGATGCCGCGCACCACTTCGGGGATCGGATAGGAGGCAATATAGCCAATGGTGTTGGTCTTGGTCATATGGCCGGCGATATGGCCGAGCACGGTACGCCCCTCGTAGAAGCGGCCGGAATAGGTCGACACGTTGTCGGCACGCTTGTAGCCGGTGGCATGTTCAAATTTCACGTCCGGAAATTTGGCGGCGACATTCAGCGTCGGGTCCATGTAGCCAAACGAGGTGGTGAAGATCAGCTTGGTGCCGGAGCGTGCCATCTGGGTCAGCACGCGCTCGGCATCCGAACCTTCGGGAACGCTTTCAACATAGGAGGTTTCGACCTGATCGCCGAAATGCGCCTCGATCGCCTGGCGGCCCAGATCATGCTGGTACGACCAGCCCAGATCGCCGACCGGGCCGACATAGATGAAGCCGACCTTCAGCGGCTCGGCACCCGAGGCACCGGCAAGGCCGAGTGCCAGCACCGCGCCGGCGGCCATTCTTTTGAAAATCTTCATACTTTCTTCCTTCCTGTTATGGGCCGGCAGCCGGCCCGGTTTGGCTGTATGCCGCTAATTCGAGGCGTGGAACACCCGGCCAAGCGAGGCCGGTGCATTCAGGCTGATCTTTTTGCGGTCGCTGGAGATGATCACCAGCACCAGAATCGTTATGACATAAGGCGCCATCGAAAGGTAGGCGACGGGTATGTTGACGCCGACCGCCTGCAGGTTCAATTGCAGGATGGTGACACCGCCGAACAGATAGGCCCCGATGATCAGGCGGCCCGGCTTCCACGAGGCGAACACCACCAGCGCCAGCGCGATCCAGCCCGCCCCGGCGGTCATGCCCTCGGTCCATTGCGGCACCCGGATCAGCGACAGATAGGCCCCGCCAAGCCCGGCACAGGCACCGCCGAACATGATCGCCAGCAGCCGCACCCGGATCACCTTGTAGCCCAGCGCATGCGCGGCGGTGTGGTTTTCACCGATCGAGCGCAGGATCAGGCCCTTGCGGGTGAAGCGCAGGAAATACCACACCGCCAGCACCAGCCCCAGCGAGATATAGACCATGTAATCGTGGTTCAGCAGGATCTTCCCGATATAGGGAATCTCGGTCAGCGCCGGGATGTCCAGCCGCGGAAACGGCGGCGGCTTGATGCCGGTATAGCTTTGACCGACCAGCGCCGAGAAACCCAGGCCGAACAGCGTCAGCGCCAGCCCGGTGGCCACCTGATTGGACAGGAACACCTGCGTCAGTATTCCGAAAATCAGCGCCATTCCCGCGCCACCCACCATCGCCGCCACCAGCCCCAGCCAGGGCGAGCCGGTTTCAACCGAGATGGCAAAGCCGAAGATCGCGCCGGTGATCATCATCCCCTCGACGCCAAGGTTCAGCACACCGGATTTTTCCACCACCAACTCGCCGATGGCCGCCAGCAGGATCGGGGTCGAGGCCACCATCAGGCTGGCGATCAGGGCGACCGGGCTCAGAGCTGAGAAATCCATCAGGCGGTCTCCTGGCTAGCGGTCGGTTCCGTGACCTGCGGCACGACCCGGCGGCGCACCCGGCGGATGCGGTAATTCGACAGAAGATCAAACGCCAGCAGGAAGAACAGCAGCATCCCCTGGAACGCCTGGATCGCGGCGGCGGGCAGACCGGCGGCCTGTTCGGCCAGATTGCCGCCGATATAGGTCAGCCCCATCAGAAGCCCGGCCAGCAGGATGCCGAAGGGATTGAGCCGGCCCAGAAAGGCCACGATGATGGCGGTAAAGCCGTAGCCCTGGTTGAAGTCGATGCTGATCTGGCCCGCCGGACCCGACACCTCGAACAACCCGGCCAGCCCGGCCAGCGCACCCGATGTGCCAAGGCAGAACACCACGATCCGGCGCGGGATGATGCCGGCGAAGGCGGCGGCGCGAGGCGATTCGCCAGTTACCCGCACCTGAAAGCCGGTCAGATGCCGGTTCATCAGGATATAGGCTGCGATCACCGCCACCAGCGCGGCAATCACACCCCAATGCATACCGGTGCCCGGGAACAGTTCAGGGTTCGAGGCGCTGGCATATTGCTGCAGGTTGCGCGATCCCGGAAAGCCGCGCCCCTCGGGGTTTTTCAAAAGGCCCAGCGACATCTGCGACAGGAAATGCTCGGCCACATAGACCAGCATTAACGAGACCAGAATTTCATTGGTTCCGAAGCGGTTCTTCAGGAAGGCCGGGATCATCGCCCAGGCCCAGCCGCCCAGCGCCCCGGCGATCACCATCAGCGGAAAGATGAACGTGGCTTCCATCGGGTAAAACGCCAGCCCGACCGCGGCACCGCAGATCGCGCCCATGATATACTGGCCCTCGGCCCCGATATTCCAGATACCGGCGCGAAAGCCGATCGACAGGCCCAGCGCGATCAGGATCAGCGGCCCTGCCTTTTTCAGGATATCCACCCGGTCCATCGCGGCAAATTCGCCAAACAGCGGATCCCAGAAAATCAACTGGATCGAGGCCACGGGGTCCTTGCCAAGGGCGGCAAACAGCAGGCCCCCGGCAAACATCGTCGCCACCACGGCGAGGATCGGCGTCAGCACGATCCAGGTCTTCGACGCCTGCGGGCGCGCTTCAAGCCGGAACATCTGCGGCCTCCATTCCACCCATCATCAGGCCAATCGCTTCTATCGTCAGATCGGCGGCTTCCGCCGGCACGCTCAGGCGTCCTTCGTTCAGGATCGCCAGACGATCCGACATTTCCAGCAATTCATCGAGGTCCTGGCTGATCACCACCACCGCCGCCCCGGCCTCGGCCAGGTTCATCAGTGCCTGGCGAATGGCCGAGGCCGCCGCCGCATCCACCCCCCAGGTCGGCTGGTTGACCACCAGAACGCGCGGATTTTGCAGGATTTCCCGGCCGATCACGAATTTCTGCAGATTGCCCCCCGACAATGAACGCGCGGCGTTGGCGATGCCGGGCGTACGCACATCGAACTGCTTGACGATGGCGCGGGCAAAGCCGCGCGCCGCGTTCCAGCGCAGGAAGCCGCCGGTGGTCAGCTTCTGGCGCTGATGCGCCGTCAGCATGGCGTTTTCGGTCAGGCTCATGTTCGGCGCGGCAGCGTGGCCCAAGCGTTCCTCGGGCGCGGTCAGCAGGCCAAGCTCGCGCCGCTCGTTTGGCCTGAGGTCCCCGGTATCGACATTCAGCACCCGGATCATCTCGCGCTTCACAAGTATCTCGCCGCTCAGCGCCGACAACAACTCGTCCTGGCCATTGCCGGCAACGCCGCCGATCCCCATCACCTCGCCCGAGCGGACCTTCAGGCTGATATCCTTAAGCGAGGTGCCGAACGGCGTGCGTGAACGCGCGCTCAGGTGATCCACCTCCAGCAGTACCTCGCCGGGATGCAGGTTCTTCTTGGCCGGGATATGCAGCGCCGAGCCGACCATCATTTCCGCCAACCGCCGCGCCGTCTGCTGCGTGGGGTCGCAATTGTCCACCACCTTGCCGTGGCGCAGAATGGTGGCGTGATGGCAGAGCGTGCGGATTTCCTCCAGCTTGTGCGAGATATAGAGGATCGCCGTGCCCTCAGAGCTGAGCTTGTTCAGCGTCTCGAACAGGACATCCACCTCCTGCGGTGTCAGAACCGAAGTCGGCTCGTCCATGATCAAGAGCTTGGGGTTCTGCAGCAGGCAGCGGATGATCTCGACCCGCTGGCGTTCGCCGACGGACAGATCGCCAATGATCCGGTCAGGATCGAGCGGCAGTTTGTAGGCGTTGGAAACCTCGCGGATACGCGCGGCCAGTTGGCGGCGCGACGGCGGATTTTCCATACCGAGCGAGATATTCTCGGCCACGCTCATCGCCTCGAACAGCGAGAAATGCTGGAACACCATCGCCACACCGGCGGCGCGCGCGGCGCGGGGTTCGCCGGGATGAAACGGTTTGCCGCGAAAGGTCATATGGCCCGCATCGGGGCGCACCAGACCGTAGATCATCTTGACCAGAGTGGACTTGCCCGCACCGTTCTCGCCCAGTAGCGCGTGGATCTCGCCCTCGCCGATCTCGAAGCTGACGCTGTCATTGGCGATCACGCCGGGATAGGCCTTGGTCAGTCCGTCGAGGGTCAGAAGCGCTGTCATTGGGCCATTTCCTTTGCGCTTTCCCGGGCCGGTTCATGCCGGACCCTTTCCTTCAATAGCTGGGCTGCCACCCCTACGGCAATAGATTCGGGTTCCTTGCCCAAATCCGGCAGGCCGATCGGGCAGCTAATCCGGGCGATCTGCGCGGGCGCATGGCCAAGCTGGGCCAGGCGGGCGCGAAACCGCGCCCATTTGGTGGCCGAACCGATCAGCCCGGCAAACCGGAAGGAATGGCCAAGGATGGCATGGCACAATTCCAGGTCCAGCGCGTGCGAATAGGTCACGATCAGGTGCATCGCCTCGGGCGGTGCGTAACGCACAACCTCGTTGGGGCGGGCAGCGATCAGGGGGGTGATGCCGTCCGGCAGAGGATCGGGGAAGCGCCCGGCATCGGTATCGACCCAGGTGATCGCAAAGCCAAGGCGCTGCATCTGCCAGGCCAATGCCCGCCCGACATGGCCAGCCCCGTAAATCCAGAGCGGCGCCGCAGCTTCGGCAAAGGGTTCCACCAGCCGTCCGGCGGCCAGCATGGCGTGCGGGGCGGCGGCGGCACCGGTCGGGGCAGGCCCGGACAGGACCGGGCGCGACAGATGCGCGGCCCCTGAAGCCAGTCGGGTCAGGTAGGCGATTTCCACCGGGCCGTAAACCTCGGCCAGCAGCGATACCGCACCACCGCAGCACTGGCCCAGCGCCGGGCCAAGCGGCACCTTGGTGAAGGCACGCCGCCATTCGCCGGGCTGACCCAGCAGCCGCTGCGCCGCCGCAACCGCCTGAAATTCCAGCGTTCCGCCGCCGATTGTGCCGCCCTGGCCATCAGCCCGGACCAGCATCGAGGTGCCGGCATCGCGCGGCGCGGAGCCTTTGGTTTCGGCAATCACGATCCGCACCACCGGGCCGTGGGTTTCCACCGCGCGGGCAAGGGCGGTCATATCAAACCCCATGACCGGCCCCCGCACCTTGCCGCTGCACCGCGAACAATACCCGTTCCGCAGTCGCCGGGGCATTAAGGCTCGGATAGATTGTGCCATCGCCGCAGGACGCCACCGCATCCGACAGCGCCAGAAAGGCGGAAATGCCCAGCATGAAGGGCGGCTCGCCCACCGCCTTTGAACGGTAGATGGTCTTTTCCTTGTTCAGTCCGCGATCCCACAGCGCCACATTGAACACTTCCGGCCGGTCGGAACAGGCGGGTATCTTGTAGGTCGAAGGCGCATGTGTCGTCAGGCGGCCCTTGCCGTCCCAGACCAGTTCCTCGGTGGTCAGCCAGCCGGCCCCCTGCACGTAAGCCCCCTCGACCTGGCCGATATCAATCGCGGGGTTCAGCGAACGCCCGGCATCATGCAGGATATCGGTGCGCAGGATGCGGTTTTCGCCGGTCAGGGTGTCGATCACAACCTCGGTCACCGCTGCACCATAGGCAAAGTAATAAAACGGCCGCCCCCGCCCCTTGATGCGATCCCAGACGATATCCGGCGTGGCGTAAAAGCCGTTCGCCGACAGCGAAACCCGCGCCTGATAGGCCGCTGCCGCCACCTCGGCAAAGCTGAAGCTGCGGTCGGCGACCATCACCCTGCCATCGGCAAAGTCGATCTCCCTGGCGGCCACGCGGTACTGGTTCTTCAGGAACAGGACCAGCCGGTTGCGAAGTTGATAGCACGCCTCTTTCACCGCCATGCCGTTCAGATCGGACCCGCTGGAGGCCGCCGTGGCCGAGGTGTTCGGCACCTTGTCGGTATCAGTGGCGGTGATGCGGATTGCCGACAGCGGCAGGCCGAACGCATCGGCGGCAACCTGTGCCACCTTGGTAAACAGGCCCTGCCCCATCTCGGTGCCGCCGTGGTTCAGGTTGACCGAACCATCGGAATAGATATGCACCAAAGCCCCGGCCTGGTTTAGATGCGTCAGCGTGAACGAAATGCCGAACTTGACCGGCGTCAGCGCCAGCCCCTTTTTCAGGAACGGATGCGACGCGTTCCACTCGGCCACCGCCTTGCGGCGCCTGGCGTAATCCGAGGTCTTGGCCAGCTTCGCCGTGATCTCGCGGATGACGCTGTCGGACACTTCCTGATGATAAGGCGTTGTCTCACCGGCCTTGTCCTTGAACGAGGCATAGTAATTCACCTCGCGCACCTCGCTGGCATCCTTGCCGAGGCTGTGGGCGATATGGTCGATCACCCGTTCGATCCCGACCACCCCTTGCGGCCCGCCAAAGCCGCGAAAGGCGGTGTTGGAGACCGTGTTGGTTTTCAGCCGGTGCGAGGTGATCCGCGCGGCGGGCAGATGATAGGCATTATCGGCATGCAGCATGGCGCGGTCGGCCACCGGGGTGGACAGATCGCGCGCCCAGCCACAGCGGGCATATTGGGTGAAGTCAACGCCCGCAATGCGCCCGTCATCATCGAACCCGGCGCGGTAGTCGATGCGGAATTCGTGCCGCTTGCCGGTGATCACCATGTCGTCATCACGGTCATACCGCATCCGGCAGGTCTTGCCGGTGGCCCTTGCGGCCACGGCGCAGGCCACCGCCAGCGCATTGCCCTGGCTTTCCTTGCCACCAAAGCCGCCGCCCATACGCCGCACCTCGACGCGAACCGCGGCATAGGGCAGGCCCAGCGCAATGGCGACTTTATGCTGAATTTCGGTCGGGTGCTGGGTGGACGAACGCACCAGCATCTCGCCGCCTTCCAGCGGCACCGCCTGCGCGACCTGGCCTTCCAGATAGAAGTGCTCCTGCCCGCCCAGTTCGATCCGACCTTCAATCCTATGCGCGGCCTTGGCAATGGCGGCGTCGGGGTCGCCCTTGGAATAGGTCAGGGGGTCCTCGAACCGGCTGCCGGCGTTCAGCGCGTCGTCGATGCTGATCAGCGCAGGTTTCTCGATGTAGTCGATCCGCGCCAGCCGCGCCGCCTTGCGCGCCGCCAGATGATTGTCGGCGATCACCAGGAACAGCGGCTGGCCCAGGAAATGCACGTTACCGTCCGACAAAAGCGGCTCGTCATTGGCACCCGCCGACACGTCGTTGGCCCCCGGCAGGTCCAGCGCTGTCAACACCGCAACCACGCCAGGCACGGCGCGCACAGGTGCCAGATCCATCGCCTCGATCTCGCCATGTGCGATTTCCGACAGGCCGAAGGCCAGGTGCAAGGTTCCTTCCTCGGTCGGCAGATCGTCGATATAGCGCGCCTGGCCGGTGACGTGCAGCGGCCCGGAATCGTGCGGCTTGGGTTCGGCCACGCTCATGCCCGCACCTCCAGCACGCTGGTATGTTTGCGCCCCAGATGGCTTTCGGCGAAATATCTCAGCAACAGGTTGCGCGCGACAAGCTGGCGATAGGAAGCCGAGGCGCGCATGTCGTCGATGGGCTGGAAATCCTTGGGAAATTCCTCGGCCGCGGCGCGGATCGTCTCGTCCCGCCAGGGCTTGCCCATCAGCGCGGCCTCGACCGCGCTGGCGCGTTTGGGAATGGCCGCCATGCCGCCAAAGGCGATCCGGGCCGAGACCACGCGGTTGTCTTCGGTCGCCACGTTGAACGCCCCGCAGACCGACGAGATATCCTGATCGAACCGCTTGGAAATCTTGTAGCATTTCAGCCGGTCCGCCTGGCGCGGGATCGACACGGCGGTCACCAGCTCGCCCGGCCGCCGATCCTGCTTGCCATAGGCGATGAAGTAGTCTTCCAGCGGCAGATCGCGGGTTTCACCGCCCAGCCGCAGATGCAGGATTGCGCCCAAGGCAATCAGCGCCGGCGGGCCGTCGCCGATGGGCGAGCCGTTGGCGATATTGCCGCCGATCGTGGCCGCGCCGCGTACCTGCACCGATCCATAGCGGCGGATCATCTCGGCGAAATCGGGGTGGTGATCGGCCATCAGCGCCTGCACCGCGTTCATGTTGACGGCGGCACCGATGCGGATTGCCTGATCGTCAACCTCGATGGCCTGCAATTCGGGCACCCGCGCGATGAAGCAGGGCTTGTTCAGTTCGGCCAGTCGCTTGGTCACCCAGAGGCCAACATCGGTAGCACCCGCAATCAGCGTGGCATCGGGGTTGGCTTCGTACCAGGCGGCCAGTTCGTCCAGCGTGCCGGGGGCCGAACCGCCCGCGGCAATCGCGCCAAGCGCCTCTGCCTCGTCGTCCAGCCAGTCCGGCACCGGCTGTTCGGTGGCCGCAACGGCGGAGCGGATGATCGGGGCATAGCCGGTACACCGGCAGAGATTTCCGGCCAGCACATCGTCATGATTCCGCTCGCCGTTGCGGTGCGCGGTGGCCAGCGACATCACGATACCGGGCGTGCAGAAACCGCATTGGCTGCCATGATGATCGACCATCGCCGCCTGCACCGGGTGCATCTCGCCACCCGGCCCGGACAGGCCTTCGACGGTGCGCACCGCCTTGCCGTGAAGTTGCGGCAGGAACAGGATGCAGGCATTCAGCGCCTGATGCTGCACGCCATCGCCATCCAGCGACGACACCATCACCGTACAGGCCCCGCAATCGCCTTCGTTGCAGCCTTCCTTGGTGCCGGTAAGTTTGCGGGTTTCCCTCAGCCAGTCCAGAAGCGTACGGGTAGCTGGTTGATCGGACAGGCGGACGGTCTCTCCATTCAGAAGAAACTCGATTTCCATATCTGAAAATCCTGCCGCATTCTTTGCATTCAGCCTTGTGCGCATCCACCCGGGCGACGGAAAGCGAACGCGCGGCCCCCCTGTTTTTTTCTGCCGATCAGGTTACGCGGACAAGGCCGCTGGTTTCAAGAAGTTTATCGGAGCCTTGCAATGCCGCTGGATCGGTTTTTACCGATTTGTCCGCGATCCCGGCCAACAGGCGCTTTCACGCGAAATCGCGCTGCGCTAGGGTCGCGGCCATGCGCAACGATCCCCGATTCATCCATCTCCGCCTGCATACCGAATTTTCGCTGCTGGAAGGCGCGATCCGGGTGAAAAAGCTGCCCGACATGTGCGTCGCGGCGGGTATGCCGGCGGTGGCGGTGACCGATACCAACAACATGTTTGCCGCGCTGGAGTTTTCCGAAGGCGCGGCGGCGGCGGGGGTGCAACCGATCCTCGGCGTGCAGCTTGATCTGGAATATGCCGCGCCCGCGCATCCCGGCGACCGCCCACCGCCACCCCGCGCGATCCTGCTGCTGGCCCAGACCGAGGCCGGCTATGGCAACCTGATGAAGCTGAACTCGGCGGCATTTCTGGAGGCGGGCGATGGCCTGCCCCGGGTCACGCTGGACAAGCTGGCGGCGCATTCCGGCGATGTGATCTGCCTGACCGGCGGGGCGGACGGACCGGTCGGGCAATTCCTGCTGGACGGCCAGCGCGCCAAGGCCGAGGCGCTGGTGGCGCGGCTGTCAAAGATGTTCGGAGATCGCCTTTACATCGAGGTGCAGCGCCATCCCGGTGCGGACGGGCAATATACCCTTGCCGAACAGGCAACCGAGCGCGGCTTTGTCGAGATCGCCTATGCGATGGACCTGCCGCTGGTCGCCACCAACGATGTGTATTTTCCGAAATCCGACATGTTTGAGGCGCATGATGCGCTGATCTGCATCGCCGACGGTGCCTATGTCGATCAGCAGGAACCGCGCCGGCACCTGACGCCGCAGCATTATTTCAAGACCCCGGCGGAGATGGCCGCCCTGTTTGCCAACCTGCCCGAGGCGATTGAAAACACCGTGGAAATCGCCCGGCGCTGCGCCTATCGCGCCCGCAAACGCGATCCGATCCTGCCGAAATTCGCGGAAAACGAAGTGGCCGAGTTGCGCCGCCAGGCGAATGAGGGGTTGCAGGCGCGGCTTGGCACGATCCCGCATGCCGCCCCGGTCGAGGAATACCAGGCGCGCTTGGATTTCGAACTGGGCGTGATCGAGCATATGGGCTTTCCCGGCTATTTCCTGATCGTTGCCGATTTCATCAAATGGGCCAAGGATCAGGGCATTCCGGTCGGCCCCGGGCGTGGCTCGGGCGCGGGCTCGCTGGTGGCCTATGCGCTGACCATTACCGATCTGGACCCGCTGCGCTATTCCCTGCTGTTCGAGCGGTTCCTGAACCCCGAGCGGGTGTCGATGCCGGATTTCGACATTGATTTCTGCATGGATCGCCGCGAGGAGGTGATCGAATATGTGCAGGCCAAATATGGCCGCGACCGGGTGGCGCAGATCATCACCTTCGGTGCATTGCTGTCCAAGGCGGCGGTGCGGGATGTAGGCCGGGTGTTGCAGATGCCCTATGGCCAGGTGGACCGGCTGTCCAAGCTGATCCCGGTGGAGGGGGTGAAGCCGGTCTCCATCGAAAAGGCACTGGCCGACGAGCCGCGCCTGCGCGAGGAGGCCAAGGCCGAACCGGTGGTGGCGCGGATGCTGGATTACGCGCAACAGGTGGAGGGCCTCCTCCGGAACGCATCGACCCATGCCGCCGGTGTAGTGATCGCTGATCGTCCGCTGGACGAATTGGTACCGCTTTATAAAGACCCGCGCTCGGACATGCCGGCCACCCAGTTCAACATGAAATGGGTGGAACAGGCCGGGCTGGTCAAGTTCGACTTCCTCGGCCTGAAAACCCTGACGGTGATCCAGAACGCGCTGGACCTGCTGAAAGCGCGCGGCGTCGAGATCGACATCGGCACGATCCCGCTGGACGATGCGAAAACCTACGAGCTTTACGCCTCGGCCCGCACCGTGGCGGTGTTCCAGGTTGAAAGCTCGGGTATGATGGACGCGCTTAGGCGGATGCGCCCCAATACGATCGAGGATATCGTGGCGCTGGTCGCGCTTTATCGTCCCGGCCCGATGGAGAACATTCCGAAATTCTGCAAGGTCAAGAACGGGCTAGAGGAACGCGAGCTGCTGCATCCCTCGATCGACCATATTCTGGACGAGACGCAAGGCATCATCGTCTATCAGGAACAGGTGATGCAGATCGCCCGCGACATGGCCGGCTACAGCCTTGGCGGGGCGGACGAGCTGCGCCGCGCGATGGGCAAGAAGATCAAGGAGGCGATGGACGCCGAACGCCCGAAATTCACCGAAGGCGCGGCGGCACACGGGGTGGATGCCAAAAAGGCGACCGAGGTGTTCGACCTGCTGGAGAAATTCGCCAATTACGGCTTCAACAAATCGCACGCGGCGGCCTATGCGGTGGTCAGCTATCAGACCGCCTGGCTGAAGGCCAATCACGGCGTCGAATTCATGGCGGCGGTGATGAACTGCGATATCCACCTGACCGACAAGCTGGCCACCTATATCGACGAAGTGAAGCGGATGGAGATTCCGTTGCTGCCGCCTTGCGTGAACCGCTCAGGTGCGAAATTCTCGGTCAGCGATGGCGCGATCCACTACGCGCTCGGGGCGCTGAAGAATGTCGGCGCCGAGGCGATGAAACTGATCGTCGAGGCACGCGGGCAAAAGCCGTTCCGCGACCTTTTCGATTTCGCCTCGCGGGTCGATCTGAAACGCATCGGCAAGCGGCCGCTGGAAATGCTGGCGCGGGCGGGTGCCTTCGATCAACTGGACGGCAACCGCAAGAAGGCGCTGGAATCGCTGGATCAGCTTGTCGCGTGGTCAGCGGCGATCCACGATGAACGCGCCTCGGCCCAGGGCGGGTTGTTTGGTGACAGCGGCGAGGACCTGCCGGCCCCGCGCCTGCCGATGCCGGAGGATTGGCTGCCCGCGGAACGGCTGGGCCAGGAACACCAGGCGGTCGGCTTCTACCTGTCGGGGCATCCGCTGGACGATTATCGCGGCCCGTTGAAACGCAAGGGCGTGCTGACGCTGGCCGAATTGCGCCAGAAGGCAGAAGGCGGTTCGGTAGGCGAAAAGATCGCAGGCACCATCGGCAGCGTGCAATTACGGAAATCCGCGCGTGGCAACCGGTTCGCCTTTGTGCAGATGACCGATCCGACCGGCGGCTTCGAGGTGACGATGTTCTCCGAAGCGCTGGAGAAATACCGCGACCTGCTGGTGGTCGGGCGCAATCTGGTGATGCGAGTATCGGCGGAAAAGCAGGGCGATCAGTTGAAGCTGCTGGCGCAAAGTGTACAGCCGGTGGATGCCGCGGTCGCCGATGCCGCTTCGGTCGGGTTTCGCATTTACGTGAACGAGATTTCGGCGGTTTCGGCAGTTGCGGAGTTGATTGCGGAAACCTCGAAGGACACACCCGACCACAGCCGCGGGCCGATCGACATCGCGCTTCTCGACCCGACCCTGCCAGGCGGGCGCGGCGAGGTCGTGGTGAAGCTGAAGAAATCCTATTGCGTATTGCCGCAGATCAAGGGTGCCCTGCGGTCGCTCGGCGGTGTCGCGATGGTCGAGGAATTCTAGCCGTCAGGTCCAGTTGACCTGTGCGCCACCCGGCAAGGCCTGACGTGCCCGCATCGGTGCGTCATAGGACAGGTTGGTGGCGTCACAAAAGCCGGTGACATGGGAATCGTCGATCAGGATGAAGTCCAGGACCGATCCCAGAAAGACCGGATCACCGGCGATTTTCCTCAGATCGCTGACATCCGCGCCGCTCGCGCCCATGAACATTCCCAACAGATCACCGTCACTGGCAAGCCAGCCAAGCGCCTGTATCGCGATGCTTTCCGCCTGATCCTGCTGCATGTACCGGGGTTCCGTTCCGCTGTGGCGCTGCGTCCAGTCTTAAAGGCTTTGTTAACGACTCGGGCGCTATGGTCAGGCCACAGCATAACCGGCAGCACAAGCGCGGGAAAGGGAGGGCACATGTCAGGGCGCATACTGATCGTTGATGATGTGGCCACCAACCGTGTCATCCTGCGCGCCAAGCTGGCGGCAGCCTATTACGATGTGATCCAGGCCGAAAACGGGGCCGATGCCATCGCCCAGGCCCGGCGTGGCCAGCCCGATCTGATCCTGCTGGACGTGCTGATGCCGGACATGACGGGCTATGATGTCTGTCGCCGCCTGAAGGCCGATCCCGCTACCGCGCATATCCCGGTGATCATGGTCACGTCGCTGTTCGCCGCCTCGGACCGGCTGGAAGGGCTGGAATGCGGCGCGGACGATTTCCTGTCCAAGCCGATCAACGATCTGGCGCTGTTCGCGCGGGTGCGCAACCTGATGCGCGCCAAGTTCATGCTGGATGAACTCAGCCTGCGCGACCGCACGACAAGCGATCTGGGGCTGGCCAGCGTGGCGGAACAGGCCGCAGAATTGCCGCCGGGGCGCGTGATGCTGGTGCCGCCTGATCAACGCACCGGGCGCGACTGGGAACGCAGCATCAACCAGCATTCGCCGCTGCACTGCCGCATCGCCACCACCCAGGACGAGGTGATTGCCGCCAGCGCCGACGATCTGCCCGATGTCTATGTCATCCATACCAAGCTGGGCGGCTATACCGATGGCCTGCGGCTGGTATCCTACCTGCGGTCGCGCCCGAAAACCCGGCATGTCGGCATCGTTCTGGTGGTGCCCGAGGCCGATCAGGTGAAGGCGGCCAAGGGGCTGGACCTCGGGGCCAGCGATTACATCTTCGATCCTGTGGATGGGCTGGAACTGACGGCACGGCTGAACAGCCAGATCCGGCGCAAGCAGATATCGGACCGGCTGCGCAGCAACGTCACCGATACCTTGCGGCTGGCGGTGCAGGACCCGCTGACGGGCCTGTACAACCGCCGCTACGCCGAACAGCATATGGAAAAGATCGCAGAACGGGCGCGCGAAACCGGCAAGGGGTTTGCGCTGATGGTGCTGGATATCGACAATTTCAAGCGGGTGAACGATGGCTTCGGCCATGCCGCCGGCGATCAGGTGCTGAAGGAATTTGCCCGCCGCATTCAGGAAAACCTGCGCGGCGTCGATCTGGTCTCGCGCCTTGGCGGCGAGGAATTCCTGATCGCCATGCCCGACACTACCGAAGACCAGGCCCGCAGCGCCTCGGAGCGCCTGCGCCGGGTGATCGAGGAAACTCCGTTCTGCGTGGATGGCCTGGCCGGCGGGCTGAGCGTGACAGTCAGTGTGGGCGTGACGCTTGGCAACCCCGATTGCGTCGATATCGACCACCTTATCCGGCAGGCCGATACGGCTCTCTACACCTCAAAATCCGAGGGCCGCAACATGGTGACATTGTTCAATTCAGCGGCATGAAGGGGGATTGGCCAGATTCGAAAAGCTGCGATCTGACTGGAACGCCCACCTGAAAGGCAGACGGGTACTGTCACAAGAGACGGCGACCGGAATGTGATTGGGGACTTGACAGGATAGACTAAAACCCCCGGCACAACGCGCTCGCGGCGGCAAATGCCGCGTAATCCGGCGGGCCAGACCGCCCGCAACGGCCCGAATGCATCATTGGTGTGATACCGGACAAATGCGATCCACCGCGCCGCAAACCCGACCATTCCTGCAATATGATCGAGCGGACCGAAGACCCCGCCCTGCCCGTGCATCACCGGTGATGGCGAGGCCCGGCCACCAGGCGTTCGGCCATTGCGGCGCGGTCTTCGGGGGCCATCGCGGCAAAGCGGTCCAGCAACAGCTTGTGGCCAAGCGCAATGTTGCCCGATACCCGGTCGCCTTGCGCCTGCAGCAACGAAGCGACCGCCGCAGCGTCATAAGGATCGGCACTCAGCGCGGCGGCCAGATCGCTCATATGCGCTTTCAGCGTTTCCCGCCCGGCGCGGAACGAGCCCCGCCGGTTCGCCAGAGCCGCCTTCAGCGCCTCCTGCTGGTCATCGCCAAGTGCACGATAATAAAGCCGCAGACCAAGCGCCGAGATATCGCGATCCGCCCGGCCATGTCGCTCCGGGCCGTCGCGCAACATCGCGCCGCCGATCATTCCCGCCACGCCGAGATTGAGCGCCAGCGACACGATCAACGCAATCCGCGTCCAGTTCCGCCGACCGGGTTGTTTGTTCAGATCATCCGCCATCGCTCAGCCCTCCGCCAGCATGTCATCAAGCATGTAATAATCCGCCGATTGCAACATGCCGGTTCCATCCAGAACACCGGCCGTCAGGGGTTCCAGCGCTGAAGGAGGGGTATAACCCAGCACCCCGCCGATCGCCAATGAGACGCCCAGCACCGCCGCCGTCTGCCAGCCACCGAGCCCCTGCCAGAGGTCGCGCATTGCCCAGCGCCGGGGCGCGGGTGAAGCCGCCATCGGCAGGCCGCGCCGGGCCGGCTGCGCGGCAAGCGCGTCGCCCAGGATCGCCGTCATCAGCGCCTCGGATGGCGCGTCGTTCTGCTGCCTCGCGGCGGCGAAAAAGGCTTCCAGCCCGGCTTCATCCGTAGCCATATCCGTTCCCTTCCGGTCGTTCATCTTTCCAGTCCCAGTTCATCGCGCCGCCCCATCAGAAGCGCCGTCAATCTGCGTTTGCCGCGTGCCAGCAGGCTTTCCACCGCTTCGACGCTGATATCCATTTCCGCACCGATCTCGGGGTTGCCCAGCCCTTCGAGATGGCGCAGCATGACCGCCTCGCGCTGGCGATCCGGCAATTCCGCCAGCGCCCGGTGCAAGGCCGCCGCCCGCGACGCCGACTGCATACCCGCCTCGACTCCCGGCCTGTCATCCTCGGGTTCGGCGATCTCGTCCAGCCCGACGCTGCGGCGGCGGCGCAGACGGTCGATGCAGAGGTTGCGCGCCACCCGGTAGAGCCAGGTCGAAACCTTCGCGTCACCCTGCCGCCAGTCGGGCGCGGCATGCCACAGTTTCAGCATCGCATCCTGGGTCACATCCTCGGCCTCGGCCCGGTCATGCAAGAGCCGCTGCGCCAGGCTGAAGACCATCGGCGTCAGCCTCCGGGTCAGCGCCGCGGCGGCATCGGGATCGCCGTTGGCATAGAGCACCAACAGCGCCTCATCGCTGGCCTGCGACATCTGATCGAACGGCATGTCCATGTCCCGAATGCGTAGTCGGTTTCCCCGCCAAGGGCAAACCGGTCGGGCCCCGGCGCAAACCGGGGCCCTCGCCCGCGCGATTACTGCTCGCGGTCCTGCATCCAGCGCTTGCCGTCATGCTTGCCGTGGCCGTGCCCGTGGCGGTGCTTGCCGCGGCCGCCCCGATCCTGCATCTCGGCGACTTCTTCAGCCGAGATCGCGCCGTCGCCATCGGCATCCATGCGCTCGAACATCCGCGCACCGCGCTCGTCGCCGCCGGGCATTTCGGCAAGGCTGATCTTGCCGTCGCCATCGGCGTCACGCTTTTCGATCATGCGGCCGATCCGTTCGGCCATGCCGGCCTGCACCCTGGCCATCACGGCGGCAACCATCTCGTCCTGCGACAGGAGGCCATCGCCATCGGTATCGCGGGCCTGGAACTCAGCGGCGCGGTGTTCGGCCATTTCTTCCGGCGTCACCTTGCCGTCCTTGTTGGCATCCAGCGTTTCAAAATCGAAACGCGGCCCCGGCCCGCGCCCGCCCATCTGCCCGTCACGCGCCATCGCGGGGGTGATGGATGCCACGGCGACCGCGCCGATTGTCAGTATTGCGGCGATACCTGCCAGTTTGGAAGCTTTCATGTCTGTTCTCCTGTATGATGTTCAAGGCCAGCTTTCTGCCGCCTTCACACCATCTAACGCCGGCCGGTGGAGTTTCCGTCGCAGTCAGGTCAAAAAAACCGACAGCGACATCCGGACGCAAGTCCGGATGTGCCGGTTTTCCCGAACGTGTTTCCCCCCTAGAAGGGTGCATGGAATCAGACACCGAACATAACATCACCGCGCCTGATGATGCCGGCGGCGAACGTCCAATGCGCCCGGCAATGCTGCGCGGATGGCGGCTGAAATGCCCGTCCTGCGGAACCGGCCCGCTGATGCGGACCTATCTGAAGACGCGTGACACTTGCACGGTCTGCGGCGAGGAACTGCATCACCACCGCGCCGATGACGGCCCGGCCTACATGACAATCCTGGTCACCGGCCATATCCTGGCGCCGCTGATCCTGGTGGTCTATGCCAATCTGCGCCCCGATCCGCTGATTGCCGCCGTCGTGTTCTGCATCGGCTTCAGCGCGCTGGCGCTTTACATGCTGCCCCGGTTCAAGGGAATGTTCGTGGCGATCCAGTGGGCCAAGCGGATGCATGGCTTCGGAGCCGGTTCCGGCGGCTGAGGGGCGAGCCGCTGGACAGTCCTGCCGCACCCGCCTATCAAGGCGCAAAGCGGAAGGCAGCCTGGGCATGAACAAGTCAGATTTACGCAATGCGGCCACGGTTGTTCTGTTGCGCGACCGCGAAACCACGCCGAAGATCCTGATGGGTCAGCGCGGGGCCAAGGCGGCGTTCATGCCCAACAAGTTCGTCTTCCCCGGCGGTGCGCTGGACAAGACCGATGCCGATGTACCGCTGGCGCGGGTGCTTCAGCCGCAATGCATGGAACGCCTGCGCATGGATGCCGATCCCAGGCTCGCCGAACCGCTGATCCTGGCGGCGATCCGTGAAGTCTGGGAAGAAACCGGTCTTCTGCTGGGCGAGGCCAGCGACAAGGCTGCCGCGATGGCCGACAAAGTTCCGGCAGACTGGCGGAATTTCTTCGCGCATGGCGTGCTGCCCAGCGGGGCGGGGATGCGGTTCGTGTTCCGCGCCGTCACCCCGCCGGGGCGGCCCAGGCGGTTCGATGCGCGGTTCTTCGTGGTCGATGCCGACCGGGTTGTCAGCCATCTCGACGATTTCAGCGAAGCCTGCGAGGAGTTGAGCCATCTGCAATGGATCCCCCTGGCCGAGGCGCGCGGCTTTGATCTGCCGTTCATCACCGAGGTGGTTCTGGCTGAGATCGAGGTTGATCTGAAATATCCCGAGCGCAACGCGCGGGTGCCCTATTTCTACAATGACGAGGGGCGATCGAACTTCCGCCGCCTGTGAGTGCCGCCCCTTCCGTAAGGCCAGTTCTGTCCCTATGATAGGTCCAGAACGGAGGCGCGCATGGCTGTCGGCGAAGACACATTCTTTCTCGATCCCGGCTTTCAGGGCAGCCTGCAAATCCAGTTGCAGCAGATCGTGGCGGCGGCGATCCTGTCGGGGCGGTTCAGCCCGGGCGACAAGATGCCGTCATCGCGCAAGTTGGCGCGGCATCTGGGAATTTCACGGATCACCGTGACGCTGGCCTATAACGAACTGGTGGCCGATGATTACCTGTCGGCGCGGGCGAAATCGGGCTATTACGTGTCCGACACCGCGCCGGTTGCGCCGATGCCCGATCAGGCCCCCGGTCCCGGCGCCGATCAGGTGGACTGGGACCGGGCCATTCGGCATCGCTATAGCGGCAGTCGGCTGGTGGAAAAGGTGCCGAACTGGCGCAGCTATCCCTTTCCCTTCATCTACGGACAAGCCGATCCCGACCTGTTCAATCAGTCAAGCTGGCGGCTTTGCGCGCATCAGGCGTTGGGGCGCAAGGATTTCGACAGCCTGACCGCGGATTATTCCGAACGCGACGATGGCGAACTGATCCGCTTTCTCGCCCGTCACACCCTGCCCCGGCGCGGCATCCTGGCCCGCCCGGAACAGATATTGATAACCGTCGGCGCACAGAACGCGCTGTGGCTGGCCGCCGGTATCCTGCTCGGCCCGGGCAGCCATGCCGCCTATGAAGACCCCGGCTATCCCGGCCTGCGCGATATCCTGCACCATTCCGAGGCCAATCTTTACCCGGTACAGGTTGACGAGGCCGGGTTGCCGCCTGCCCGCCTGCCGGACAATGCCGATGTGGTATTCGTCACCCCCAGCCATCAATGCCCGACCACTGTCACCATGCCGCTGGAGCGTCGCCATGAAATCCTGCGACTGGCGCGCGAACGCGAATTCATCGTGGTCGAGGATGATTATGAATTCGAGATGTCGTTCCTCAACCCTCCCGCACCGGCGCTGAAATCGCTGGATCGCGATGGCCGGGTTGTCTATGTCGGCTCGTTTTCCAAATCGCTGTTCCCCGGGCTTCGCCTGGGCTACCTGGTGGCCTCGGAACCGCTGATCGCCGAGGCCCGCGCCTTAAGGCACGCGATCCTCAGGCATCCGCCGGGGCATATCCAGCGCACAACCGCCTATTTTCTTGCCCGCGGGCACTACGATGCGATGATCAGCCAGATGCGCGATGCGCTGCATGCGCGCCGCAGGGTCATGGCGAAAGCGCTGGCCGCCTCGCCGCTGAAGGTGGCCGGGTCGGCGGCGTTTGGCGGCTCCAGCTTCTGGGTCGAGGCCCCCACCGGCACCGATACCGAGGCGTTGATGCGCCGTCTGCGCCCGGACGGTGTGCTGATCGAACCGGGCAGCCCGTTCTTCACCGATCCCGCGCATGGGCGCAGTTTCTGCCGGCTGGCCTATTCGTCGATCCCGGCAGAACGTATCCCGGAAGGCGTGGCGCGGATCGCCCGGGCACTGGGCTAGGCACGTCCGGGCCAACGACGCGAAACTCAGCCGGCTTCGGTACGGCCGCGCCGGTCATGGCGCAGATTGGCGTAGAGCACATGCGTGCGCCAGCGCCCGGCGATCTGCAGATAGCTTTGCGCGACACCTTCATATTTGAAGCCGCATTTCTCCAGCAGCCCGCGCGAGGCCTTGTTTTCCGGCAGGCAGCCGGCCTGAATGCGGCTGAGATCGAGATCGGTGAAGGCATGATGCACCACCGCCGAAACCGCCTCGCGCATATAGCCCTGCCGCGCGAAAGGCTCGCCGATCCAGTAGCCCAGGGTGCCGGTCTGGGCCGGGCCGCGCTGGATATTGTCCAGCGTGATCGCGCCGAGGCACTGACGGTCGGCGCGGCGGATCAGCAGCAGCGGCAGCCCGATGCCGGTATCGACCGAGCGCGCCGCCGCATAGACACGGTTTGAAAACGCCTTTTTCGACAGGTGATCCTGCGCCCAGGACGGCTCCCATGCCTGCAGGAATACAGCACTTTCGTGGCGCAGTTGCGCCCAGGCCCGGTGATCGGCAGACTTGGGCAGCCGCAGCGTCATGCGGTCAGTTTCAATGACCACATAGCGTCGCCGCGAAAAGATCATGCTGCCAGCCGCTCGCTCAGCTCAGCCAGTCCGGGGGTTGCGCCGACCGGCCCGTAGAGAGCCATCGCAGCACTTCCGCTGGTGCAGAGCGATCTGCCGAAATCGAGCGCCCGCGCAGCCGTCACCGCGTCGATCCGGTCCACGGTTTCCTCCAGGCTTGGCACGCGGTCCCAGATCGCGGTCATCCGCGCCAGCCGTTCGCAGCGCGAGGCCGGGCTTTCCAGCCCCATCAGCAGCCCCGCCTTCAGTTGCGCGCGTGCCCGGTCAACCTCGACCGTGCTCATATCGTCGGCGGCACGCCTGATCTCGTCGATGCACAATCCCGCCAGCCCGGCAATATCCGCCGCCGAGGTGCCGGAATAGATCATCAGCATCCCGGTATCGGCGAATGACCCGGCCTGCGCGAAGATAGAATAGCACAGGCCGCGCTTTTCCCGCGCCTCCTGGAACAGGCGGGACGACATGCCGCCGCCCAGCGCCATCGAGAATATCTGGCTGACATAGACCTGATCGTCGCGATAACCCGGGGCCTCCAGCGCCAGCGTGAAATGCGCCTGCTCAAGGTCCTTGATGACGCGATGTTCCACCCCGGAAAACTGCCCCGCCACAGCCAGAGGGGCGGATCGTGCCGGCAGATGGCCGAACAGCTTTTCCGCCATCCGCACGATCTGGTCGTGATCGACCGCACCCGCCGCCGACAGGATCATCTGTTCGGGGCCGTAATGCTCTGCCACGAATCCGGTCAGGTCTTCGCGGCTGAAGGCCTTGACGCGCTCCGCCGGGCCAAGGATCGAGCGGCCCAGGGGCTGGCCGGGATAGGATGCCTCCTGCAGCCAGTCGAAGATGATGTCATCGGGCGTGTCGAAGGTCTGGCCGATTTCCTGAAGGATGACGCCGCGTTCAATCTCGATCTCGCGCGGCTCGAACAGCGGGTTCAGCAGGATGTCGGAAATCACGTCCAGCGCCAGCGGCACATGATCTTCCAGCACCCGCACGTAATAGGCCGTCACCTCGCGGCTGGTATAGGCGTTGATATAGCCGCCCACATCCTCGATCGCCTCAGCAATCTGCAACGCGCTGCGGCTGGTCGTGCCCTTGAAGGCCATATGTTCCAGAAAATGCGCGATGCCGTTCTGTTCGATCCGTTCGTGGCGTCCGCCGGCATTGACCCAGATGCCCAGGCTGGCCGATTTCAGCCCCGGCATGTGTTCGGTCACGATGCGAAAGCCGTTCGACAGGCGATGCAGTTCAACGCTCATGCGCGGTCCTTTGCAGTATGATGTCCTTGATCGCGACCAGATCGTTGACCACATGTGTCAGCCGTTCGGGGCGCTCGAACAGATCGGCCATGCGTGCCGGCAGGCCGGGGCGAAGACCGCAGGCCGCCTCGACCGCGTCGGGAAACTTGGCGGGATGCGCGGTGGCCAGCGTGATCATCGGCACCCGCCCGCTGATCCGCTTGTCGGCGGCCACCTTGATGCCGACGGCGGTATGCGGGCAGACCACCTCGCCGGTCATGCGGTAGAGTGTGGCGATGGCGGCGCTGGTTTCATCCTCGGAACAATCGCCGGAGTCAAACTCCATCCGCAGCCGCTGCAACGCGCCCTGCGACAGGGTGAAGGCCCCCTGACCCTGCAATTCGTCCATCAGTTGTGCCACCGCATCGCCCTCGCGGTCATAGACATCGAACAGCGCGCGCTCGAAATTCGACGAGACCTGGATATCCATCGACGGCGAGATCGACGGCGTCACCCCAGCCTTGGTGTAAGAGCCGGTTTCCAGCGTGCGGTGCAGGATGTTGTTCTGGTTGGTGGCAATGATCAGGCGATCCACCGGCAGCCCCATCCGCCGCGCCACGTAGCCCGCGAAAATATCCCCGAAATTGCCGGTCGGCACGGTGAAACTGACCTTGCGGTGCGGCGCACCCAGCGACACGGCGGAGGTGAAGTAATACACCACCTGCGCCAGCACCCGCGCCCAGTTGATCGAGTTGACACCCGCCAGCTTCACCGTATCGCGGAAGGCGAAATCGTTGAACATGTCCTTCAGGCGGGCCTGGCATTCATCAAAATCGCCATCGACCGCCAGCGCATGCACGTTTTCCTCAACCGGCGTGGTCATCTGGCGGCGCTGTACCTCGGATACCCGGTTGCCATCGGGGAACATGATGAAGACATCCACCGCGTCCAGCCCGCGAAACGCCTCGATCGCGGCAGACCCGGTATCGCCCGAAGTGGCCCCGACGATCGTCACCCGCTCGCCGCGCCGCTTCAGCGCCGCCTCGAACATCTGGCCGATAAGCTGCATGGCCACGTCCTTGAACGCCAGTGTCGGGCCGTGGAACAGTTCCAGCAGGAAATCGTTCTCGCCGATCTGGGTGATCGGGCATTTCGCCTCGTGGCCGAACCCGGCATAGGCGCGGTCGATGATGTCCTGGAATTCGTCATCGCCGAAAGTGTCGCCGATGAAGGGCTTCATGATGCGAAACGCCGCATCCTCATATCGCAGCCCGGCCAGCCCGGCGATCTCGGCCTTGCTGAGTTCCGGCCAGGTCTCGGGCACATACAGCCCGCCGTCGCGCGCCAGCCCGGTCAGCATCGCCTCTTCGAAGCTGAGTTCAGGGGCGGCACCCCGGGTCGAGACATATTTCATGGCAGCACTTCAGGATCGGCTTCATTTGAGTCTTTGCCTGATACGCCAAAGCCACAGGACTGTCATCCCCAACCACGCCAGCGCGAACAATAACCACGTGATCGCATAGTTCAGATGGTTATTGGGAATGCCGGAGGCGTTCAGCGGCAGGGGCCGGATGGCAGGGGCCGCCTCGTCGCTGGTACGCAGGATGACCAGCAAAGGCTCGGTACGCAGCGCCGCCGCCATCGCCGGAACATCGCGGGCAAACCAGATATTGGCCGCCGGATCGGGCGCGGGCGTGTAGGCATCCACCTCGTCGGGCGTGCGGATATTGCCGGTGATCCGCGCGGACACCCCCGCGCGCGGGGCGTCCTTCAGCGGCAGCGGAACATAACCCCGATCCACCAGCACACGCCGCCCGCCGGTGGACTGAAATGCCGATATGATCCGGTAAATTGCGCCTGCATCCCGGGTCGAGGCCAGCACATGCAATTCCTTGCCCACAAACCGCCCGTCCAGCCGTACCGCCTGAAACTCGACCAACGGCGCACCGGCCACCGGCAAATCCACCGGATCAGCGCCGATCTCGGCGGCAATCTGCGCCAGCAGCGCCTCTTTCACCGCCAGCCGCTCCAACTGCCAGAACCCGAGGCCGGCAAGAATTGCTGCCCCGACAATCCCGAACAGAATTGGCGCGATCATTTGCAAACGCACCGCAACCTCCCGAACGGCGTGAAGGGCGCGGCCAATACCACGCCCTTCCAGCCTTGTTCCGAAAATACTCCCGCCGGCGGCGAGAAATCTTTCCCGTCAACCGCCCCAGACGTAGACGGCGAAGAACAGGAACAGCCACACGACATCGACGAAGTGCCAGTACCAGGCGGCGGCCTCGAAGCCCAGGTGATGCTCGGGCGTGAAATGCCCCTTCAGCGCCCGGATCAGGCAGACCGTCAAAAAGATCGTGCCGATGATGACGTGGAAGCCGTGAAACCCGGTCGCCATGAAGAAGGTCGCGCCGTAGATATTGCCGGCGAAACCGAAGGCGGCGTGGCTGTATTCATAGACCTGGAAGAAGGTGAACAGGATCCCCAGCACGATCGCCAGCGCCAGCCCGTTCACGAGCGACTTGCGGTCATTGTCATGCGCGATGGCATGGTGCGCCCAGGTCGCGGCGGCCCCGGAGCACAGCAGGATCAGCGTGTTGATCAGCGGCAGGTGCCAGGCATCGAAGGTCTCGATCCCGGTCGGCGGCCAGACGCCATCGACCAGCGGCGAACCCTCGGTCATCGGGTAAAGCGCGTGTTTGAAGAAGTTCCAGAACCAGGCCAGGAAGAACATCACCTCGGACATGATGAACAGGATCACGCCATAGCGCAGCCCGATCATCACCACCGGCGTGTGATCGCCGGCATCGCCCTCAAAGACGACATCGCGCCACCACAGGTACATCGTCAGCAGCACCAGCACCAACCCGACCAGCCCGACCGCCGAGGTGCCGCCATGCATCCAGATAACGGCGCCCGACAACATGACCAGCGCCCCGAGCGCCCCCATCAGGGGCCAGAGGCTGGGGTTCAGAATGTGATAATCGTGGTTCTTTACATTGGCCATTTGAGTGGTCTTCCCTAGTTTTCGGCTCAATTTAGCGGATTTGTTTGCGGTTTGGAAAGGCTAACCTTGTCCGGCGGCAAATCTGTTTCGTGGAACGTGTAGGACAGCGTGATCGCGTTCACATACTTCGCTTCCGGGTCGTCTACAAATTCGGGATCGACGAAGAAAGACACCGGCATCTCGACCCGCTCGCCGGGTTGCAGGACCTGCATTTCAAAGCAGAAACAGTCGATCTTGTTGAAATAATAGCCAGCGGAAAACGGGGCCACGTTATAGCTGGCGGTTCCGGCGATCACATGGTCGGTCGGGTTGTAGGCCTCGTAAAAGGCAAGGCCGGTTTCCCCGATCTTCAGTGTCATCTCGCGTTGCAGCGGGCGGAATTCCCAGGGCATCCCGCGTTCAAGCGAGGCGTCGAAACGGATGGTGATCGTGCGCTCCAGCACCCGCTCGCTGGCCTGTTCGGCGACACTCGTTACCCCGCCAAAGCCGGTGACGCGGCAGAACCAGTTGTAGAACGGCACCGCAGCGGCAGACATCGCCAGCATGAAGGCGACCAGCCCGACCAGCCGAAAGGCGGTGCGGTTGTTCTGCGTCGCGCTCATTCACTGGCCTCCGCCTGCGCCGGGCGCGAATTTTCGGCATCCGACATGGCGGCGCGGGTATTCTGCATCTTCACCAGCGTGATGCCGAACACCATCGCCACGAAGGCCGCCAGAACCAGCCCCAGGATGGCGTTCCGCTTGCGGCGGCGCTGGTGCAGTTCGTGTTCGCGCACAATCGCCATCATCCCACCCATACCGGCCAGCCGGCCAGCGAAAGCGATGCGCGGGTGAGAACAGCCTCGGCCAGAAGGGCGACGAAATGCACGAACAGATAGATCAGCGACAGTCGGAAGAACTTCCGCTCCGCGGCGAACTTGTCGCCCGTGGCCGCCGCATCGTTGCGGCGATACAGGCGCAGCGCACCGGCCAGAAACAGCAGGTTCAGCACGATCGTCACGCCCAGGAATACCGGCCCGCCGATTGACGAGAAGGCCAGCAGCGGCCCCACCGGCAGCAGCAGCAGCGTATAGATCAGGATCTGCTTGCGGGTCTCGCGCGTGCCATGCGTCACCGGCAGCATCGGCACCCCGGCCTTGGAATAATCGTCGTTCATGAACAGGGCCAGCGCCCAGAAATGCGGCGGCGTCCAGATGAAGATCAGCGCGAACATCAGGATCGATTCAACCGAGATGCCACCTGTCGCCACCGCCCAGCCGATCATCGGCGGAAACGCACCCGCAGCGCCGCCGATCACGATGTTCTGCGGCGTCGAACGCTTCAGCCACATCGTGTAGATCACGGCGTAAAAGAAGATGGTGAAGGCCAGCAGCCCGGCGGCGATGAAATTCGCCGTCAGTGCCAGCATCATCACCGCCAATGCCGACAGCCAGAGGCCCAGCATCTTGGCGTCTTCGGCGGTTACCCGACCCGATGGAACCGGACGGTTGGCGGTGCGCTTCATGATCTCGTCGATATCCGCATCCCACCACATGTTCAGCGCGCCCGACGCACCCGCACCGATGGCGATGAACAGGATCGAGGCGAACGCGATCAGCGGATGCACCACGCCCGGCGCGACAAACAGGCCAACCGCGGCGGTGAAGATCACCAGCGACATCACACGCGGCTTCAGCAACGCGAAGTAATCGCCAAATTCGGCGTCACGGCCTTTTGAAGCGGCGTTCACGTCACTCATCGGGTCATCCATATCTTCAGGCGCGAGGCCCCCCTGTCCGGGGGCGTACCGCGCCCTGGGTCAGATCAGTTCGAGGCGACGGCAATCGACCGCGGCTTGCCGGCATATTCCTCGATCGCGCCATCCAGCCATTTGTCGTAGTTTTCCTGCGACACGACCTTGACGGTGATCGGCATATAGGCGTGATCCTTGCCGCACAATTCGGAACACTGGCCGAAATAGATGCCTTCCTTGTTGGCATTGAACCAGGTCTGCTGCAACCGGCCCGGCACCGCGTCCAGCTTCACGCCGAAGGCCGGGATCGTCCAGGCATGGATCACGTCGGAACCGGTGATCTGCAGCACCACGTTCTTGCCGACCGGCACCACCACGGCGGTATCGGTGGCCAGCAGGAATTCATCCTCGGCATAGCCCTTGGCCTTCAGCAGCGCGCGCACCTCGTCGTTCAGAACGTAAGCCTGATCGCCGTCCAGCGTACCGGGATGGCCCAGCATGTAGCTGTCGAAGGCAAATTCGTGATCGGGATACTCGTAGGTCCAGTACCACTGGTTGCCGGTCACCTTGATGGTGACATCGGCTTCGGGAATTTCCATCTGCTCGAACAGGCGCGGCAGCGAGGCGAAACCGATCATGATCAGGATCAGCACCGGCACCAGCGTCCAGATCACCTCGATCACCGAATTGTGGGTGAAGGTGGCCGGCGTCTTGTTGACCCGCGAATTGAAGCGGACAATGATGATGACAAGCAGCGCCAGAACGAACAGGCAGATGGCGCTGATGATCCACAGGATGAAATTGTCCAGCCAGTGAATGTTCTCGGCCAGCATGGTTGCCGCCGGTTGAAACGCGATCCCGTCCGCCGTCGGCCGCCCGATGGTTTCCAGCCCGTCCAGTGCATCCTGGGCCATCACGGCCCCGCCGGCCGCAACGCCGCCTGCCAATGCCCCGATTCCCGCAACAAATCTTGCCAAACGCATCCCAAATCTTCCCGTGTTATGCGGCATTATTGCCGCCCATTGGAGGTTCCCCTGCATCCGGGCAGAGAATCCCCGGTTGTTTCTGCGTCCCGAGAAATCATAAATGGGCAGGTTAAACAAGATTCTCTTTTGCGGTATTCGACCGCTTTGCAGGGAAATGTCGCGGATTTCAGGAGTTTTTCCACAATGACCGATCAGCCTGACGGGTTTCGGCCCTTCGCCACCGCGCTGGACCGCGACCGCACGCAACGCTTGCTGAACCGCGCGCTGGAAGGTGCCGATGACGGCGAATTGTTCCTGGAACGCCGCCGTTCGGAAGCGCTGGTTTTTGATGACGGGCGGCTGAAAACCGCCTCGTTCGATGCCGCCGAAGGGTTCGGATTGCGCGCCGTCTGCGGCGAGGCCACCGGCTATGCGCATTCCACCGAAATGTCCGAGGCGGCGCTGACACGCGCGGTTGATACCGTACGCCTGGCAGTCGGTGCCGGGGGCGCCCTGGCTGCGCCGCCACAAGCCACCAACCGGCGGTTGTACACCGATGCCGATCCGATCGCCAGCGCCGGTTTTCCCGCCAAGGTCGCGCTGTTGCGCGAGATCGACGCCTGGCTGCGGGACCGCGATCCATCCGTGGTGCAGGTATCGGCAACCATCGCCGCCAGCCTTCAGGAGGTGCATATCCTCAGGCCCCAAGGCACGCTCTTGTCCGATACAAGGCCGATGGCGCGGCTGAACATCAGCGTGATCGTCGAGGAAAACGGCCGGCGCGAATCCGGCAGCGCCGGCGGTGGCGGGCGGGTCGGGCTGGCCGGTCTGATCGCGCCCGAACGCTGGCAGGCAACGGCTGTCGAGGCGCTCAGGATCGCCCGCGTCAATCTTTCGGCCATTGATGCCCGCGCCGGGGTGATGGATGTCGCCCTTGGCCCCGGCTGGCCGGGCATCCTGTTGCACGAGGCGATCGGCCACGGGCTGGAGGGGGATTTCAACCGCAAGGGAACCTCGGCCTTTGCCGGTCTGATGGGCAAGCAGGTGGCGGCAAAGGGTGTGACGGTGCTGGATGACGGCACCATCCCGGACCGGCGCGGCTCGCTCAGTTTCGATGACGAAGGCACGCCTTCGGGAAAGACGACGCTGATCGAGGATGGCGTGCTGGTCGGCTACATGCAGGACCGTCAGAATGCGCGGCTGATGGGGGTGGCCCCCACCGGCAACGGGCGGCGCGAAAGCTATGCGCATGCGCCGATGCCAAGGATGACCAATACCTACATGCTGGGCGGCGATGCCGATCCCGAGGCGCTGGTTGGGGATATCAAGGATGGTATCTGGGCGGTCGGCTTCGGTGGCGGGCAGGTCGATATCACCAACGGCAAGTTCGTGTTCGCCTGCACCGAGGCCTACCGGGTGGAGAACGGCAAGGTCGGCGCGCCGGTCAAGGGGGCGACCCTGATCGGCGACGGTGCCACCGCCCTGCAGCGCATTCGCGGCATCGGCAACGACATGGCGCTGGATCCCGGCATGGGCAATTGCGGCAAGGCCGGGCAATGGGTGCCGGTGGGCGTTGGCCAGCCGACGCTGCTGATCGGCGGGCTGACTGTCGGCGGCGCGGGGGTCTGACGGGGTTAACCCGGCATTAACGAAGTCAGGGGATCATCACCGCATTTCCGCTGCCACGGAGCTTTAGGTGACTGATTCTTCCCACTCCCCGATCCGGCGATCGGCAAGGCCCGCATCTGACCGCGACCTGATCCTGCAATTGCAGCTTATCCGCTCGCGCCGGGTCGGGCCGGCCACCTTCCATCGCCTGCTGGGCGAATATGGCAGCGCCGAAGCCGCCATTGCCGCCCTGCCGGACATTGCCCGTGCGGCGGGGGTGACCAATTACCTGCCCTATTCCTTTGCCGAAGCGGAACGCGAATATGCCGCCGGGCGCCGCATCGGCGCGCACCTGCTGTGTTTCGGCGAGCCGGGCTATCCCGCCGATCTGGCGGATGTGTCCGATGCACCGCCGGTTCTGTGGCTGCGCGGCAATCCCGGCCTTCTGGCACGCCCGGCAGTGGCGATGGTCGGTGCACGCAACGCCTCCAGTCTGGGTTCAAGAATGGCGAAACTGCTGGCGCATGACATCGGCGCGGCCGGATTCGTGGTGGTTTCCGGCCTTGCGCGCGGCATCGACACGGCGGCCCATAGTGCTGCGCTGGCCACCGGCACGGTGGCGGTAATGGCTGGCGGGGTCGATCATGTCTATCCGCGCGAAAACCAGAAACTGGCCGACCAGATCGCCGAACAGGGCGCGATCCTGTCGGAACAGCCGATCGGCCTTGCCCCGCAGGCGCGGCATTTCCCGCGCCGCAACCGCATTGTTTCGGGCCTTGCGCGCGCCGTCATCGTGGTCGAGGCGGCGGCGCGATCCGGCAGCCTGATCACCGCGCGTGATGCCGCCGATCAGGGCCGCGAGGTGATGGCGGTGCCCGGCCATCCGCTGGATGCGCGCGCCGCGGGCTGCAACATGCTGCTGCGCGATGGCGCGACGCTGGTGCGCTCGGGCAAGGACGTGACCGAGGCGCTGGAACTGCCGGAACCGGCCCCGCCGCGCCAGATGGCCATGCCCGGGCTGGCCGAGGCCCCGAAACCAAACCGCCCGGCCAGCGTTGCCGCAGCGCTCGATCTGTCGCGGCGTATCCTGACGCTGCTTGGCCCCTCGCCGATCCCGGAAGACCAGTTGATCCGCGAACTGGACCTGCCGGCGCAGAAGGTGTCCGGCGAACTGGTCACGCTGGAATTGCAGGGCAAGCTGGCGCGGCAATCCGGCGGCATGCTGTCGCTGGTGGTGTGATCACCGGCTCAGTTGCAAAACTCCGGGATCACCGCGCGGTATTCGCGGCACAATTCAGGGTCCGAGAACCAGACATCCGTGGCCCCGATGGAAAAATGCACCGCCACCCAGGTTGCCCCTGATTTCCGATAGAGGACATGCATGTACATCCCGTCCTGAAATTCCGGATCGGCCTGGCCGCGCCGGTACATCGGGGTCTGGTAAATGTCGATCGCCGCACCACCCGGGCGCTGCGGCGACAATTCCGCATATCCGACATCGCCTGCAACGCGCAGGTCATCGACCACGAATTCCACCGGCACGCCCAGATTCCATTCCGCATGGGGCCGTATCGCATCCATCAATGCCTGGCGGGTCTGGGTGCCCCGCGCCGGTTCGGAATACTCCGCCGCCGCCAGCGAGGCCGGCAGCCAGACCAACACCACCCACAAAACCGCGCGACCCATCTCATCACCCTTTCCAACACACCCTCGCACCATCTGATCAAAGGTTCGCCCCTGCCGTCAATCCGCCGAGGCAAAAACTATGCCATTGACAAGCCCCCGGCAGCCAAACCATGTTCCGCGCCCACAAGAGCAAGCCATTAAGCCCAAAAAGAACAGGACCTGTAATGCCCGTTGTCGTCGTCGAATCGCCCGCCAAGGCCAAGACCATCAACAAGTATCTGGGCAGTGATTACACGGTTCTGGCTTCCTATGGCCATGTCCGCGACCTGCCGCCGAAGGACGGCTCGGTCGATCCCGAACAGGATTTCGACATGAAATGGGAGGTCGCGACGGCCTCGCAGAAACATCTGCGCGCCATTGCCGACGCGCTGAAGGACGACAACAGCCTGATCCTCGCCACCGACCCCGACCGCGAGGGCGAGGCGATCTCGTGGCATCTGGAAGAGGCCCTGCGCAAGCGCCGCGCGATCAACAAGGACACGCCTGTCGAACGCGTGGTGTTCAACGCCATCACCAAATCCGCGGTGACCGAGGCGATGCAGAACCCGCGCCAGATCGACACCGCCCTGGTCGAGGCCTATCTCGCCCGCCGTGCGCTGGACTACCTGGTCGGTTTCACCCTGTCGCCGGTCCTGTGGCGCAAGCTGCCGGGGGCGAAATCGGCCGGCCGGGTGCAATCTGTCTGCCTGCGCCTGATCGTCGAGCGCGAGATGGAAATCGAAGCCTTCCGCGCCCGCGAATACTGGTCCGTGAAGGCGGACCTGACCACGCCGCGCGGCCAGGAATTCGAGGCACGCCTGACGGTTCTGGGCGGCCGGAAACTGGACAAGTTCGATCTTGCCAGCGCCGAAGCCGCCGAAATTGCCGTCAGCGCCGTTTCGTCACGCAACCTGAAGGTCCTGTCGGTCGAAGCCAAACCCGCCACGCGCAACCCCTCGGCCCCGTTCATGACCTCGACCCTGCAACAGGAGGCCAGCCGCAAATTCGGCATGGGTGCCCGCCAGGCGATGTCGACCGCGCAGCGGCTATACGAGGCCGGCCACATCACCTATATGCGGACCGACGGCATCGACATGGCCCCCGAAGCCGTGGCTGCCGCGCGCGACGAGATCACCACCCGCTATGGTGCCGAATATGTCCCCGCCAGCCCGCGCATCTACAAGAACAAGGCCAAGAACGCCCAGGAAGCGCATGAATGCATCCGCCCGACCGACATGGCGAAGGACCCGGCCAAGCTAGCACGCCTGGAACCCGATCAGCGCAAATTATACGATCTGATCTGGAAACGCACGCTGGCCAGCCAGATGGAATCCGCCCGGCTGGAGCGTACCAGCGTCGATATCGGCTCGTCCGACGCCCAGGTGATCCTGCGTGCCAATGGCCAGATGGTGCTGTTCGACGGTTTCCTGAAAGTCTACGAGGAAGGCCGCGACGATGTTGTCGATGACGACGACAAGCGCCTGCCGCAACTGTCCGAGGCCGAGGCGATTGCCAAGCGCGCCGTCACGCCGGAACAGCATTTCACCCAACCCCCGCCGCGCTATACCGAGGCGACCCTGGTCAAGCGGATGGAAGAACTCGGCATAGGGCGGCCCTCGACCTATGCCTCGATCGTCACCACCATTCAGGACCGCGATTATATCCGCAAGGAAAGCGGCCGCCTCCACCCCGAGGACAAGGGCCGCCTGGTGACGGCATTCCTGGAAAGCTATTTCAACAAATATGTCGGCTACGATTTCACCGCCTCGCTGGAGGAAGAACTTGATGACATTTCCGGCGGGCGCGAGGATTACAAGAAGGTGCTGCACCGGTTCTGGCGCGACTTCTCTGCCGCCATTGCCGAAACGGCCGAATTGCGCATCACCGATGTCCTTGAAAAGATAAACGAATACCTGGAACCGCACCTGTTCCCGGCAACCGGGGACGGCACCGACCCGCGCATCTGCAAGACCTGCGGCAATGGCCGGTTGTCGCTGCGCACCGCGCGCTCGGGCGGTGCCTTCATCGGCTGCTCGAACTACCCCGAATGCCGCTACACGCGCCCCCTTGCCGGAGAAACCGAAGCCGGTGACATCGCCGGGCCCGACGGAAAACTGCTGGGCTACGACGATAGTGGCGAGCCGGTCACGCTGCGCTCGGGGCGGTTCGGGGCCTATGTCCAGCTTGGCGAATTGACCGAGGAAAACCCCAAGCCCAAACGTGCCTCGATCCCCAAGGGCACGGACCTCGGCACCGTCGAACTGGCACGCGCGCTGGAGCTTCTGTCCCTGCCCCGGCTGATCGGCACCCATCCCGAAGGCGGCACGGTCGAAGCGAATTTCGGCCGCTTCGGCCCCTACGTCCTGCATCTGAGCGTGGGCGAGGATGGCAAGGAAAAGAAGACCTATGCCAACCTGAAGGACCCCAACGACGTTCTGACAATCGGCATGAACCATGCGGTGGAATTGCTGGCGCAGAAGGCGGCACGCGGCGGGCGCGGCGTGGCGGCCAAGCCGCTGCATGAACTGGGCGAGCACCCCACTGAGGGCGGCGCGGTCAATGTCATGCCGGGGCGTTATGGCCCTTACGTGAAATGGGAAAAGGTCAATGCCACCCTGCCCAAGGAGGTTGAGCCCGAAGCGGTGACGATGGAAATGGCGGTGGAACTGATCACCGCCAAGGCCGGGACCAAGGCCAAGGGCAAGGCGAAAAAACCGGCCGCCAGGAAGGCGGCGGCGAAAAAACCCGCGGCAAAGAAGGCAGCGGCGAAGAAACCGGCGGCAAAGAAAAAACCCACCTGACCGCTGCCCGGTCAGCTTGGATCCTGAAAAACCTAATAACGGCCTTCAGCAGCCAAACAATTGCCCCGGCCCCAGGCCATGCGTCGCCACCCCTGCCAGCCTCAGCATGTGCCAGCCCAGCGCCTGGTTTGACGACACGACCGGCTTGCCGATCAGGCGTTCGGCTTCATCCAGAATGCCGAAGGTCCTGAGATTGGTGCAACTGGCAAACACCGCCTCGCAATCGGGATCGCTGCCGATCTCGACCATCGCCGCCAGCGTCGCCGCCTCGGTGATACGGGCGACGACGCGGTCTTCGCCTTCCTCGAACGAACCGACCCGCGCCACCTCGAACCCGTTCGCCGCCAGCAGGGCCTGCATCGCCCGCGTCACCTCCGGCAGATAGGGCGTCAGCAGGCCGATCCGGCGCACATTCAGCGCCGCCAGCCCGGCCATCACCGCCGAAACCGGATCGGTGACATTGGCGTGGGGATGCTTCATGCGCACCAGCTCAGCCACCCGCTCCGGGCCGATCACCGTCGCGCCCGAGGTGCAGCCATAGCCGATCGCGCCAAACGGCGTGCCATCGGGCAACAGGGCGGCGGTGGCGGGCAGATCACGCGCCATCTCGGCCAGGGTTTCGGGCGTGATGGTCGGGTGCATCGGGATGCGGGCGTGATAGCAGGCCAGCCCTGCCCGCGCGAACGGCTCGCGCAGTTCGACCTCCATCGTCTCGTCGGTTTTCAGCACGATCAGGCCCAACGCCGCCGAACCGGCAAATCCGTCATCGGTGTCGAATGCCAATGCCATCGCGTATCCCTTCAGATCACCGGCAGGTCCGGTGCCGCCCGGCGCGTCAGCAATTCGGCGGCGCCATCGGTGATCAGGATGTTTTCCTCATGCACCTGCATGAGGCCCCCGCCATATACCAGCGACGGTTCCAGCGTCATCACCATGCCGGGCTCAAGGATCGTGTGATCGATCGGCATGATCGAGGGCCATTCCGTTAACTGCATCCCCAGCCCATGTCCGAACCGCCCGACAGCAGATTGCGCACCGGGCAGTTCCGCCGTCATCGCGGCAAAAAGATCGGCGCAGCTTGCGCCGGGGCGCGCGGCGGCCAGTCCGGCCTCGGTCGCAGACCAGAGGGCGCGATAGGCGTCGCGGGCGGGCTGGTCGGCATGGCCGATGGCGAAGTTGCGGTCGAAATCGCAGAAATACCCGGCCAGTGTCGCGCCGGTATCCAGCATCAGCACATCACCATTTTGCAGCGGTACTGCTCCGGCGGGCGAGATCACGTCGCCATAACCACCCGGCCCGGCCCCGCCGACCAGATAGGGCACCTCCTCGGCGCCCTCCTGCAACAGCGCGATCTTGAAGGCGCGGAAGGCTTCGGCCAGCGGCTGCCCGTCTTGAACCAGCCCCGGCACGCGGGCGAATGCGGCGCTGCCAATTTCGCAAATGGTGCGCAGATGCGCGATTTCCGCTGGCGATTTCACCATCCGCAGGCGTTTGATCAGCGGTGTTGCATCGGCGAATTCGGCGTTCAGCCCTGCGCGCAGCCGGTCGATATCCGCCGGCGGCATCCGGAGCGAGGCCTCCTCGCCCATCGGCATGGCGATCCGAGCACAACCCTGCAAGGCCTCCAGCAGCAGGCTGATCCCCTCATCGTCCGGGCGGGGCGAGGGCCAGGTGCGGATATCGCTGATCCAGGTCTTCGCCATCAGGTCCGCCCCGATCGACGGGATGATCGCCACCGGATCGCCGCTGGCGGGAACGATCAGGAACCAGGGCCGGGTCGGGCTTTGCCAGAACAGCGTCCGAAAGCCGGTGAAATAGCGTATCTCCGCCTCGGTGGTCAGGAACAGCGCATCGAAATCCGCCTGCGCCATTGCCGCCTGCGCCCGTTCGACGCGTGCGCGGAACTCAGGCGCGGCGAAATCAGTCATCGGCCGGGCCTTCCGACAGGAATACCAGCACCCGCGCTTGCCCCCCAAGCCCATAAAGGCCCTGTGCCAGCCCGTATTTCAGCCCGGCATAACCAGCCCCGCCGGATGGCGAGGTTGCCAGCCCGGCCTTGGCGAGATCGGCAATCGCGGCGCTGACGTAATCGTCATCCAGCGTCAGGAAATCATCGGCCTCGCGCGCCAGAGCCTTCAACGCCAGGTGCGAGGGTTCCTTGCAATCAAGTCGGCCCATGTTGGAAACCGGCCCGCTTGTCACCACCGGCTTGCCGGCGGCAATGCTGGCCTGCAGGGCCGGTGCGCTTGCGGGTTCGACCACGATGATGCGCATGGACTGGCCCCAACATGCGCGGAAATACATTGCCGCCGCCGCGGCCAGCCCGCCAACGCCGGCTTGCAGGAAAATGTGGCTGGGTTCCGGGCCCTGCCATTGTTCGGCGGCTTCGGCTGCGGTGATCAGGTAGCCTTCCATCACGTCCAGCGGCAAGGCGGTGTAGCCCGGCCAACTGGTATCGGACAGCAATTTCCAGCCGTTCTGATCGGCGGCGGCTTCGGCGGCTTTCAGGCTGGCTTCGTAATCCGCGCCCTCGCGGATTACCTCGGCACCTTTGGCCTTCAGGCGGGCGGCGAAGCCTTCGGGCACGGTTTCGGCGATAAAAATCACCGCCCGCGCCCCGAATATCCTTGCCCCGGCGGCGATTGACAGGCCGTGATTGCCCGCCGTCGCGGCGCAATAGACCTGCCCTTTCAATGCTGCCGCTGCGGCACCGGTGGCGAACAGATCATCGCCCAGTCGCGCGAAGGCCGCCTTGGCAATGGCATGCGCCGCCCCAAGCGCCTTGAAACTGCCCAGCCCCATGCGGCCGCGTTCATCCTTGATCGCCAGCCGGGCGATACCGCAATCGGCGGCCAGTCCCGCAGCCTCGGCCAGCGGTGTTGCAGCCGCCACCGGGCAGGCCGCCAATAGGGCCCGGGCGGCGTCCGGGTCGGCCCGGACATCGCCTTCGGCCAGAATTGCACCTTCCGGCAGGCCCCGACCGCGCCATTTGTTTTCAAGGTTTCTCATGGGCCGAAGAATGGCAGCATCGGCGCATGGATTACCAGCCTGAATGCGACACTTTACACGCCCCGCGCCCCGGCCACCCTCAGATCGCCGACAAGGCCTCGATCCGTCGCGTCAACTCGGGCAGCAATGCCGCAACGCCCCCGCCAGCCTGATCGTCCGCCTGCACCCGCAGCCGCCCGGCGGCGGTTTTCAAGCCCTGATCGCCGACGGATTCCGCCAGCGAGGTCAGGAATTGCCGGCAATAGTCCAGCGTCTCGCTACTGCCGTCCTGCATCGTGTCACGCACCAGATCGAGTGCATGTGCGATATCCTCGCGCATGGCCAGGGGGTCGGGGGTAACGCGGCTCTGGAACGGAACGACATTCCTGCCGCTTTTAGCGCGATCCGGGAAATAGCCCAGCACCAGGTCCTGAAACGCAGCGATATTCTGCAGCGGCTTGGCGATGAAGCCATGCGCCCCTGCCGTGCGCGCCGCCACCTCGGCCAGGCCGGGATCGTCGCCGCTGGTGGCCAGCACCACCGGCGCGTGATTGCCGAGCGCTGCCAGTTCGCGGACCAGATCGAGGCCCGAGCCATCCGGCAGGCCCAGATCGACCAGCACCAGCGACGGGCGATAGGTGGCAAGGTGGCGATGCGCCGAACGCAGGCAATCCGCCCGCCTGAGCCGTGCCCCGCTGCGCTGGCAGATCAGGCGTACCGCTTCGGACGCGTAGCGGCTGTCTTCCACCAGCAGGATCGTGAGGCCCGCCAGTGGCTGGCTTCGTACCGGCCTGACCAGGTTTGTGCCGTTGATACCTGTCGAATCATCCATGTCCTCCCCCTTTCGGCCGATCATGTCAGGCCTCCAGTAACCCTGATCTTTCCTAAAGCCGCCTTAACGCGCGGCGCGGGCGATCTCGGGCATTGCCCTTGCCCGCCCGGATCGCCTATCACAGCCCCCAAACATCAAGCCCGAGGAGACCCCGATGATCGGCCGCCTGAACCATGTTGCCATTGCCGTTCCAGACCTTGCCGCCGCCGCCGCGCAATACCGCGATACGCTGGGCGCAACCGTGCGCCCGCCGCAGGAAGAACCGGACCACGGCGTGACAGTGGTGTTCATCGAACTGCCGAATACCAAGATCGAATTGCTGCATCCGCTGGGCGAAGGCTCGCCCATCCAGGGCTTTCTCGACAAGAACCCCTCGGGCGGCATCCATCATGTCTGCTACGAGGTTGACGATATTCTGGCCGCCCGCGACCGCCTGCTGGCCAGTGGCGCGCGGGTTCTGGGCAATGGCGAGCCGAAGATCGGCGCGCATGGCAAGCCGGTGCTGTTCCTGCATCCCAAGGATTTCACCGGCACGCTGGTCGAGCTGGAGCAGGTCTGATGAACCCGGTTTCGGCGGTTGTCCTTTACCTGGTCATCTGGGTGATCAGCCTGTTTGTCATCCTGCCGCAGCGGCTGACGACTCAGCGCGAGGATGGCAATGTGGTGGCCGGCACCCCGGCCTCGTCACCGGCCAGGCCGATGATGCGCAAGAAGGTGATCTGGACCACGGTTCTGGCAACCATCGTTTATGTTCCGATTGTACTGACCATCGTCAACGGCTGGATCAGTATCGCCGATATCGACATTTTCAAGCCCGCACGCTAATTCCGATTCAGCCGGTGGAACAGATGCGTGAAGGTGGCCACGCCAAGGATCGGCACCACCAGGTTCAGGACCGGCACCGTCAGCGGCACCGCCATCAGTGTTCCGGCCAGCCAGATTTGCAGGAAGTTCCGGCGTCTGAGCGCTTTCGCCTTGTCCGACGGCAGGCGGCGCAGCGCGACAAGCTGGAAATACTCCCGCCCCAGCAGCAACCCGTTCACCAGCCAGAAGATCAGCGGTGCCAGCGGCGCGAAGACCAGATAGAGAACCAGCGCCAGCAGGTTCACCCCCACCAGCAGGCCCAGGAACCGCACCGCCTCGGACAACCCGGCCAGAAACGGCGTGCCGCCGACCGATGGCAGGGCCGGGTAGTGCTTGGTTTCCACCGCCGCCGCGATCTCCTCAAGAAACACGCCGATAATCAGCGAGGCGACCGGCACCATCAGGAAAATCGACAGGATCAGCGTCGCCCCGACGCCGAGGCCCGAGGCGAGGGTTTCGATGAAGGTCACATCGCCGATCCACGGCAGGCTGACCGTGTCCGGCAGCAGCCAGCCCAGCAACAGGGACGTGCCCCAGACAAAGCCGCCCAGCAACAGGATCGTCAGCCCGAGTGCCCGCAGCAATACGCCGCGAAAGGCGCGGTCGTCGATCTGGCCCAGTGCCTTCAGAAAATCGCTGAGGATCATTCGGCCAGCCAGCTTGTCTTTGCCGCAAGGTCAGGGCGCGGGCGTTCCGGCGGGGCGGAGGTTTCGCTGCCGATATGGATGTAACCGGCGACGAATTCATGCGCCGCAAGGCCCAGCCCGTCGCGCAGGAAGTCCCGGTCGGTTGCCATCCAGCCCGACAGCCAGTTGGCCCCCCAGCCCGAGGCAAGGGCCGCGTTCAACAGCGCGAGGCAGGCCGCCCCGGCGGACAGCAATTGCTCCAGCTCCGGCACCTTTTCGCTGGCCACCGGCGCTGCGATCACCGCCACCACCAGATCGGCATCGCCAAACTGACTGACCGCCTTGGCGATACGCTCGCCGTCATGCCCCATCGCGGCCCCACGCGTCGCCGTCAGCTCCGCCAGTCTTGCGCAAGCCGGTTTTTCGATCACGATGAAGCGCCACGGCTCCAGCTTGCCGTGATCGGGCGTGCGTGCCGCCGCCTGCAGCATCGGCATCAGCGCGGCGCGGTCGGGCACCGGCATCGTCAGGGTCTTGGCCGGGCGTGAGCGGCGCGTCAGCAGGAAGTCGAGCACCTCGTGGCGCGGATCGGGCATTGGATCACCTCGTTCAGGATCGGTAGGGTTCATGTCGGGCCTGGCCCCGCCACTGTCAAGCAGACGCGGCGGTCAGGCAGCGCAAGCTGCGTTCAAATGCGGCCTTCGTGGCGTCGGGGTCGTATTCCGGTCGGTCGGATTCAGCGAACCAGTGGCTGGTGGCGGGATAGTCGAACACCTCGACCGGGCAGTCGGTTTTGCGGATTGCCGCCAGCATTCCCCGCCTTGCGCCCATGCTCACGAAAGGATCGGTTCCGGCGAAATGTGCCTGGAAGGCGCAATCGGCAGCGGCGAAATTGCCGCCGCGTGCGGCGTAACAGGTGATGCAGGCGGCCACCTCGGCGGGGGCATTCTGCGCCAGCCAGATCGCCCAATGCCCGCCCATCGACAGGCCCAGCACCCCGACGCGCGCCGCGCCGGTGGCGGCTTTCAGCGTGGCGATATCGTCCAGCAGATCGCGATACATCGGTTGCGCACGTTTGGCGGCCCGCAGCGCCCGCGCCTCTTGTTCATTACCCGCGATCCGACCGCCGAACAGATCGGCCAGCATCACGGTGATCCCGGCTGCGTGAAACCGTTCGCCCAGCGCCCTTGTCCCGACGCTGAGGCCCCACCACGGATGGATCAGCAGCAGCGCCGCCTGCCCGTTGGCCGCAAGCAGCCGGTCGCTCACAGTAACGCGGGGTCCTGACTGACCCGCACCAGCCGCGTCAGATCGGCCAGCGATTCCGCCTGCCGCCCGCCGGCATCGAAATTCAATGGCGACAGCCAGACGGAATAGGCTTCCTTCAGGGCCGGCCATTCCTTGTCGATACAGGCGAACCACGCGGTATCGCGGTTGCGGCCTTTGGACAGGGTATGCTGGCGGAACACGCCCTCGTAGGAAAAGCCGAAGCGTTCAGCGGCGCGGCGCGAGCGGCGGTTGGAGGCGTCGCATTTCCACTCAAACCGGCGATAGCCGGCCTCGAACACCCATTGCATCAGCAGGAACATCGCCTCGGTCACTGCCGGGCGGCGCTGCATTTCCGGGGCGATGTTGATATGCCCGACCTCGATCGAACCGGCCTCGGGCGTGATCCGCATCAAGCTCATCACGCCGCCGGCATGGGCGGTTTCGGGGTTGATCAGGGCATAAAAGAACGGATCGCCCGCCGCTGTCGCATCGCGCATCCAGTGATGATAGGCCGCCACCGACGAGAACGGACCATAAGGCAGATATTTCCAGATACGCCCGTCCGTATCGGCGGAATTGGCGCGGTGCAGATCGGCGGCATGGCGGTCGGGGCTGAGGGGTTCCAGCCGCACGAACCTTCCGTTCAGGACCTGATCGCCGGGGCGCGGCGGTGCTTTCCAGCCGACCACCAATTCGCCGTCATTGTGCTGTTCACCCACCGGACCACCCTGTCTTGTGCCTGCTTTTCAGCGAAGGATACCGAGATCGCTGCCCATGTCCAGTCCGGGAAAGATGCTGCCCTCCAGCACATCGCGGGGCAGGCCGAACAGGCCCTGCATGGTCTGCGCGGCATAGGCACGCACGTCGCCGGTCGGCATCAGATCGCGCCGCTGATAAAGTTCGGCCTCGGCAATGCCCGGCCATTGGCCATAGACCCGGCCACCACGGATTGCGCCACCGGCCATCAGCATCGCGCCACCGGTGCCGTGATCGGTGCCGCGGCTGCCGTTCTCGCGCGCGGTGCGGCCAAATTCCGTCATCGCCAGCACCGCCGTCCGGTCCCAGTTCGCGCCCAGCACCTGCTTCAGCGTCAGCACCGCATCGGCCAGTTCGCCAAGCGCCCGCTTGATGCCATTGGCCTGCGTGCGATGGGTATCCCAGCCGCCGATGGAAAAGGCCGCAATTCGGGTATCCTGGTTCAACCGTTCTGCGGCGAACCGCGCCAGCGCACCCGCCCGCGCCGCCCGCCCGGCATTCATCATCGACGCCATCATCGCGTTGTCATCACCCTCGCCGTCATCCCCGGCATCGCCGGTTTCCAGCATCTCGACCAGTTCGGTGGCTGTATTGCCGGCCTCCTGAAACAGCGGGTCCTCGTGATAGAGCGCCTGCAACAGCCGGCGGCCCTGCGGCGACAGGTCCAGCCGTGCCTCGGGCGACCAGCTTGAGACCGGCGCATTGCCGTTCAGGATGATCATGTCCTCGCGCCCGACGGCAAAGGCGGTGCGAGCATCGACCCCGGGCACCGATTGCAGCATCCGGTTCAGCCAGCCATCGCGCACCGCGCCGATGCCGACATCCATGCCGGTGCCCGCCTCCAGCATGTCCTGGCCATCGAAATGGCTGCGCTTGTCGCGGTAGGGCGTGGACACCGCATGGGCAAAGCCGACCTCGCCCGCCTGCCACAGGGGCGCCAGCGCGCCAAGATGCCCGTTCAGGCGGAAATAGCCGTCCAGATCGCTGCTGGCGGCATCGTCGGACAGGTTGGGGCGGTATTCTGCGAACAGGGGATCACCGGCGGGGCGGACCACATCCAGCCCGTCCATGCCGCCCCGCAGGATGATCACCACCAGCCGGGTATCCCAGGGTGCCGAGGCCAGCGTGATCGGTGTCCAGAACGGGCTGGCGGCGGCCGAACAGCCAAGCGCCGCGCTGCGAAGAAGAAACTGCCTGCGGTTGGGGTTATGCGCCATGACGCCCTCCTATCGGCGGTTGAATTCGGGCGAGGCGAGGACCAGCGCCATCCCCTCGGCCCGGCTTTCCGCGAAGCCGACAATGCGGCGAAGCCGGTCATCGGCCATATCGCCCAGTGCGGCGACAGCAAACGCCGCCGGGTCCTGATCGCGGCCAAAGGCGTTGATCGCCATCAGCGCCCATTCGACCCGCGCCGCCAGGCCCTGCGGCGTGATCCAGTCCTCCAGCGCCTCGGGCCAGCCATCGGGGCCGGGCGGCTGCTGCCAGGGCTGCCCCATCACCGCCATCGGCCCGCTGAGGAATTGCCGCGTCTTGCGGAAATTCAGGTTCGCAATCTCGCCGGGATCGGTGCCCAGCGCGCGGAAAGCCGCAACGATGAAATCGAAAGGCTGGCGCGCCTTGGCCCCGAAATCCGACCACGCCGCCGGATGCGCCAGCAACGCGCCGTAGACCTGCATCAGATCGCCGTCGCTGTCGCGGAACGCCGCCTCCAATGCCGCCACCAGCGCCGGATCGGGATCGTCGGCCACGAAATGCACCGCCAGCTTGCGGGCGATATGGCGGGCGGTGTCGGGATGGCGGGCCAGATCATCCAGCGCGGCATGGATATCGGCCAGCCTTTCGGTGCGCCCGCCGCCATAAACCTCGCCCAGCACGGTTTCCGCCCCCGGCTCCGCCGCCTGCACGCGGTAATCGAAACCGGTGCGGAAATTGTAAAACAGCCCCGTCAGCAATTCCGCGAACTGGCGCACATCCGTCTGGGCATAGGCCCCGCCCACCCCAAGCGTATGCAATTCCAGGATTTCACGGGCCAGATTCTCGTTCAGCCCGCGCCCGGCACGTTTGCCGATCCGGGAATTCGGCCCGATCGACAGCACCTGATCGAGGTAGATCAGCATCACCGGATGCAGGGACGCCGCCCGCAACAGATCGCGGAAATTGCCGGTGATGTTGTGGCGGATGGCATCCTCGATATAGCCGCTGGTGACATCGCGCAGCCCCTTGCCACGGGCATTGACCGAGAAATGGTCGGCCCAGAACCGCACCATCCGCTCGCGCAATCCATCCGGGCCGGTGATCGCGCGCAGCATGGCATGGCGCATCTCGCCCGCCGACACCACCAGCGCGGCACGGTTGGCGGCTTTGAACTCTTCCTCGGCCCCGTCAACCTTCTCGCGCCGCGCCTTGCGCAACAGGCCAAGTGCGCGCTCGGCCTCGGCCTTTTCGGCAAATCCGGCAATCGGCCAGTCCGCCGCCGCCAGATCAGGGCCTGCAAGGGCGGCCAGCATGGCTTCGGGCGATTGCGGAGGGGTCGCGCCGGGGCGCAGGCCATAGCCGAAGCGGATCGCGGCATAGGTCTCGAACGATGGTGTCACCGGCGCCTCCCGTGGCTTGGGTCAGGCATGAAACGCGCCCGGCCCGGTTTTCCGTCGGGTATATCGCGGAACGCCGCGCCGGGCCAATGAATTTGCGATGTCTGCGCTTGGTCAGGCCGCGCCTTCGCCGTATCGCAGGCGCACGGACTCGATGATGACCGAGGTCGAAATACCGTCGTGATAAGGCAACCGCCGCAGCAATCCCCGCCGCGCCCAGGGGTCCAGTTCGGCCTCAAGCCCCTGGCCGAAATAGACATAATGGTCGGCATGGAACTGCTGGAAGGTGTCTTCCTGCATCTCCGGGGTTTCCCGGCGACGATCAATGAACGCGGCATCGACATGGCGGATGGACTGCACCTGTTTCAGGCGCTCATCCTCGGGCAGGACCGGCAGACGCTTGTAGGCGGCGGCCACGGCGTCGCTATGGACCACGACGATCAGCCGCCCGCCAAAGGATTTCGCCACGCGCAAGGCCTCGATATGGTTGGAATGCAGAAGATCAAAGACGCCGTGCGTGATGACGATGGTGTCTGGGTGGTTGGGCATCTTGCGGGTCCAGGGCTTGAGGCGGGAATGGTACCGGCAACCGCAGGCTTGCGGCAAGCGTTTCGGGGAGTTCCCACGTTGTCATCCGCGCAAAAGCGGAGGTCACCCATCCATCTTCAGCGCCGAAATGAACGCGCTCTGCGGGATTTCCACCTTGCCGAACTGGCGCATCTTCTTCTTGCCCGCCTTCTGCTTGTCCAGCAGCTTGCGTTTGCGCGTCGCGTCGCCGCCATAGCACTTGGCGGTCACGTCCTTGCGCAGGGCCGAGATCGTCTCGCGCGCGATGATCCGTCCGCCGATGGCCGCCTGGATCGGGATCTTGAACATATGCTGCGGGATCAGTTCCTTCAGCTTTTCCACCATCGCCCGGCCCCGCGCCTCGGCCCGGTCGCGGTGGACCATCGTCGACAGGGCATCGACCGGTTCGTCATTCACCAGGATCTGCATCTTGACCAGCGTATCCTCGCGGTAGCCGTACATCTGGTAGTCAAAACTGGCATAGCCCTTCGTGACCGATTTCAGGCGGTCGTAGAAATCGAACACCACCTCGTTCAACGGCAGGTCATAGACCACCATCGCGCGGGCACCGGCATAGGTCAGGTCCATCTGGATGCCGCGCCGGTCCTGGCACAGCTTCAGCACGTCGCCCAGATATTCATCCGGCACCAGGATCGTCGCCTTGATGCGCGGCTCGGCGATATGATCCACATGGGTCAGGTCGGGCATGTCGGCAGGATTGTGCAATTCCTGCATCGTGCCGTCGCGCAGATGGACATGATAGATCACCGAAGGCGCGGTGGTGATCAGATCAATATCGTATTCGCGTTCCAGCCGGTCGCGGATCACTTCAAGGTGCAACAGGCCCAGGAAGCCGCAGCGAAAGCCAAAGCCAAGTGCCGCGGAGGTTTCCATTTCGGTGGTGAAGCTGGCATCGTTCAGCGCCAGCTTTTCAATCGCGTCGCGCAGGTCCTCGAACTCGGCGGCGTCAACCGGGAACAGGCCGCAGAACACCACCGGCTGGGCCGGCTTGAAGCCCGGAAGCGGCGTGGCGCAGCCTTTCTTCTCGGTGGTCACGGTATCGCCGACACGGGTATCGCGCACCTGCTTGATCGAGGCGGTGAACACCCCGATCTCGCCCGGGCCAAGCTCGGCAATATCGACCATCTGCGGCTTCAGCACCGCCAGCTTGTCGATGCCGTAAACCGCGTTGGTCTGCATCATCTTGATGCGGTCGCCTTTCTTGACCACCCCGTCCATCACCCGGATCATCACCACCACGCCGAGATATGCGTCGTACCACGAATCCACCAGCATCGCCTTCAGCGGCGCATCGCGTTCGCCCCTGGGGGCAGGCAGGCGCTGGACGATCGCTTCCAGCACTTCGGGAATGCCAAGCCCGGATTTGGCGGATATCGCCACCGCATTCGAGGCATCCAGCCCGATCACATCCTCGATCTGTTCCTTGACCCGCTCGGGTTCCGCCGCCGGCAGGTCGATCTTGTTCAGCACCGGCACGATCTCGTGATTGGCGTCAATCGCCTGGTAGACATTGGCCAGCGTCTGCGCCTCGACCCCCTGGCTGGCATCCACCACCAGCAGAGACCCCTCGACCGCACGCATCGAACGCGACACCTCATAGGCGAAATCGACATGGCCGGGCGTGTCGATCAGGTTCAGGATATAGGTGATGCCGTCTTTCGCCGGATATTCGATGCGCACGGTATTGGCCTTGATGGTGATACCGCGCTCGCGCTCGATATCCATCGCGTCCAGCATCTGCGCCTTCATATCGCGCTCGGCCACGGTGCCGGTCAACTGGATCAGACGATCCGCCAGCGTCGATTTGCCGTGGTCGATATGGGCGACGATGGAGAAATTGCGGATGCGGGAAAGTTCGGTCATGGGCGCGCCTGAATGCGGGTTTGGCCCCAGATACAGGATGGCCTGCCACTTGGAAAGGCCCGACACGCATATCCGCGCCGCATCAATCCGGTTGACAGGAAATGGCAATCGGCGTTATCCGAGTAAAAAACTCAGGTTAAGGGAAAATGATGAGCGATTCTGACAAGACACCCCGCACCGCATCGCCGAAGAAATGGGCGCTGATCGGCACCACCGCGCTGACCGGGCTTGGCCTGGCACTGGGCTCCAGCGGCCAGCCGGCGCATGCCGACGGTGCCGCGCCGATGCTACTGGCGCAGGCAACAATATCGGGCGAAGCGGGCGAGGCCGGCGAAGGCGCGATCGAAACCGACGACAGCGGCGTTGAATTCCTGGTCCATCTCGGCCTGTTCGACGCGGCAATCAGGATCGTCGGTACGCTCTACGCCCTTGGGGAAGTTGCCGAGGCGAAGGATCAGCTGGAAACCTCGCACCACGCCGATTACGCCGATCTTGAGGAAGGCCTGGCGGAATTCAGCCAGAACGGTTTCATCGACGAATATACCGAGTTTTCCGATCTGGTCCTGTCCGGGGCCGATGCCGCCGCCGTCGCCGCCGCCGAATCCCGCCTGCTGGCAGCCATCAGGGCCACACATGGCGCGGACGGTCTCAGCACGCGCGACGCGTTCGAGGCGATGGTCCATCTGATCGAAACCGCCGCCGCGGATTTCGAGGCGGGCGTCGATGCAGGCCGGGTTGCCGAGCCGCACGAATACCGCGACGCCTGGGGATTTGTCGAAACCGTGCGGGCGACCGCCAGTGATCTGGCCGCCTCGAAGGATGCAACCGTCGCCCGGGCCGCCGCCGATGTGCTGGCCGCGCTGGAACCAGCCGCTGCCCTGTTCCCGGCCTTGAACGCCCAGACGGTGGGCAGCGACGCCAGCATTCTCTACGCCGCTGCCGGGCGCATCCGCTTTACCATCCTGAAGGTCGAGTAAACGCCCATGCTGGTTCTGAGCGAATTGTTCACGCCGACCGATCTTGAAGTTCTGCAACAGGCGGCTGCCGGCCTTGACTTCGAGGATGGCAGCCGAACCGCCGGGCCTATGGCGCGCCGGGTCAAGGCCAACCAGCAGGCAACCGACAGCGCCGACAGCCGCGCCGTGCTCGCAATGGTCGAGGCAGCACTGATGCGCCATCCGGTGTTCCGCGCGGCGGCGCGGCCGAAAACCTTCCTGCGGCTGATGGTGTCGCGCTATCAGCCGGGCCACACCTATGGCGCCCATGTCGATGACGCGATCATGGCGGGCGGGCGCAGCGATCTGTCGTTCACGCTGTTTCTGTCCGATCCCGATACCTATTCCGGCGGCGAACTGGTGATCGACGACCGCTTCGAGGACCGCGCGATAAAACTGCCGCCCGGTGAGGCTATTGTCTATGCCTCCACCACGCTGCACCGGGTCGCGCCGGTCAGCCAAGGCACAAGGCTGGCGGTTGTCGGCTGGGTCCAGAGCCTGCTGCGCGATCCCGCCCAGCGCGACCTGATGATGGATCTGGACGCCGCCATCGCCCACGAGGATGCAACCAAGGGCGACGCCATCCAGCTTGGTCGGCTGCAACGCACCAGATCGAACCTTTTACGCATGTGGGCGCAATAACCCGGCGCTTCTTTTTGGCACAAATACTCGCGGGAGCGCGAGGGCAAGGCCCTCGCCCCTGCCCACGCCGCGCTCCTGAATTTGGGGACTGGCCAAGCGTGGCCAGGACAGTCATGGTTGCGTCATGTTGAAACTCCAGCACTTCCCGATTGAAGCCATCCGCGTCCCGGTCAAACGCCTGAAAACGCTGGACCAGACCCGCGTTCAGGCACTGGCCGAGGATATTCTGGAAAACGGCCAGCAAACCCCGATCCGGGTGCGCAGCGATGGCGCGGCCTTCGTGCTGATCGAAGGCCTGCACCGCCTGAAGGCAATGCAGGCGCTCGGTGAAGACATGATCGCGGGCTATCTGGTCCATGCCAGGCTGCATTGAGGGCATGCGCTTTGCCGCCAACCACAACTGTCACCGCGTGGAAAATCGTGCTATCAAGCGGCGAAGCACTGATGCAGTCACAGGGGTCCTGATGCAGAAATACTTCCTAGCCCTCGCCGTTCTGCTGGCCGGCTCGCAGCCCGTCGCAGCGGCGGACCTGATCGGCAATGCCTGCCTGAAATCCGGTCGTCCGGGGGCCTCGCGCGAGTTGTGCGGCTGTATCCAGACCGTCGCTGACCTCTATCTCAGCCGCAAGGACCAGAAACTGGCCGCCACCTTCTTCAAGGACCCGCATCGCGCCCAGGAAGTCCGCCAGTCCGACCGCCGCAGCGACGAGGCGTTCTGGCAGCGCTACAAGGCCTTCGGCGCGGCTGCCGAGGATGGCTGTGATCCGAATAACGGCTGAGCCCTACTCGGCCGCCGCCACCCCGGGATCGGCCAGATCAACGATATCCCGCATGATCCGGTTCAACTCGAAATCCTTCGGCGTGTAGACCTGTGTCACCCCGAAGCCGCGCAGCGTGTCCGCGTCATCATCCGGGATGATGCCGCCAACCACCACCGGTACATGGCCAAGCCCGGCCTCGCGCATCCGGTTCATCACCTCGGCGATCAGCGGCACATGGCTGCCCGACAGGATCGACAGGCCAACCACATGCGCCTGATCCTCCAGCGCTGCCGCCACGATCTGCTCGGGCGTCAGGCGGATACCGTCATAGGTGATGTCCATGCCGCAATCACGCGCCCGCACCGCGATCTGCTCGGCACCGTTGGAATGGCCGTCCAGCCCCGGCTTTCCGACCAGGAATTTAAGCCGCCGGCCCAGACGGGCCGAGACCGCATCCACCGCCTCGCGCAGGCTGTCCAGCCCCTCGGTGCGGTTCGAGATTGATTTCGACACACCGGTGGGCGCGCGGTACTCGCCGAACACGTTGCGCATCACCTCGCCCCATTCGCCGGTGGTCACGCCTGCCTTGGCCGCCACGATGGATGGCGGCATGATATTGGCCCCCGATTTCGCCGCCTCGCGCAAGCCCTCAAGGGCTGCCGCCACCGCGCCCGCATCCCGGTCATTGCGCCAATTGGTCAGGCGATTGATCTGGTCGGCCTCGGCGGCAGGATCGACCACCATGATCGCGCCTTCGCCGCCGGTCAGCGGGCTGGCAGCCCCTTCGGTGAAACGATTGACGCCGATCACCGTGGTTTCGCCCGCCTCGATCCGGCCCAGCCGCTCGGCGTTGGACTCCACCAGCCGGCCCTTCATGTATTCGATCGCCGCCACCGCGCCGCCCATCGCGTCGATCTGCGCCAGTTCCTCGCGCGCGCCAGCCTTAAGCGCCTCGACCTTGCGGTCCACCGCCGGGTTGCCATCGAACAGATCGTCATATTCCAGCAGATCGGTCTCGAATGCCAGGATCTGCTGCATTCTGAGCGACCATTGCTGATCCCAGGGCCGCGGCAGGCCCAGCGCCTCGTTCCAGGCCGGCAATTGCACGGCGCGGGCACGGGCGTTCTTGGACAAGGTCACCGCCAGCATTTCCAGCAGGATGCGGTAGACGTTGTTTTCCGGCTGCTGCTCGGTCAGGCCAAGCGAGTTGACCTGCACACCATAGCGGAACCGCCGCATCTTCGGGTTCTCAACGCCATAACGATGCTCGCAAATCTCGTCCCAGAGATCGACAAAGGCGCGCATCTTGCACATTTCGGTCACGAAGCGGATACCGGCATTGACGAAGAAACTGATCCGTCCAACCACTTCGGGAAAATCCGCCGCCGGAACCTTGGCCTTCACATCGTCCAGAACCGCCGTCGCGGTGGCCAGCGCAAAGGCCAGTTCCTGCTCGGGCGTTGCTCCTGCCTCCTGCAAATGGTAGGAACAGACATTCATCGGGTTCCATTTCGGCACATTGGTATAGCAATAGGCCGCGACATCGGTGATCAGGCGCAGGCTCGGCTTCGGCGGGCAGACATAGGTGCCGCGCGACAGGTATTCCTTGATGATGTCGTTCTGCACCGTGCCCTGCAGGGCGGCGATATCGGCCCCCTGTTCTTCGGCCACCGCGATATACAGCGCCAGCAGCCAGGGCGCGGTGGCGTTGATCGTCATCGAGGTGTTCATCTGCTCCAGCGGGATATCCAGAAACAGCGCGCGCATGTCGCCCAGATGCGCCACCGGCACCCCGACCTTGCCCACCTCGCCGCGCGCCAGAACATGATCGCTGTCATATCCGGTCTGGGTCGGCAGATCGAAGGCGACCGACAATCCGGTCTGCCCCTTGGCCAGGTTGCCGCGATACAGCGCGTTGGAATCCCTGGCGGTGGAATGCCCGGCATAAGTGCGGAACAGCCAGGGACGGTCTTTGCTAATGGCCATGATAGGGTCTCTCGCGCATCGCTTCGGTAAGATAGTTGCGGCGATCCGCCGGATGCCGCAACTTCATGTCGCATCGTTTATGCCGCGACGCAGCATGGAGGGCAAGCCCTTTCCCGTGCTTCTTTTTGGCCCGCAAACCGGGATTCCGGCGGCAGGACGTCGCCCGGCGTAACGGTCACGTCTGCAAAAGCCTTGCCAGCGCTGCAGGTTTCATGCTCTTCCTTGACCAAACGGTCAGAAACCGGCCGCGTTCAGCAAGCGGAGGCGATCCATTGGCACGAGCAGCGTCAGCAAAGACCCAGACGCGAATCCAGAAGGAAAAGTCCGAGCTGATCCTCAGCGCGGCGCTTGAAGTCTTCGCGGCTTACGGCTTTCGCGGCACCACCATCGACCAGATCGCCGCCGAGGCCGGGCTGTCCAAGCCGAACCTGCTGTATTATTTCGACAGCAAGGACGCGATTCACGAGCAATTGCTGGAAGACCTGCTGGATACCTGGCTGGACCCTTTGCGCAGCCTCGATGCCGAAGGCGATCCGGTGGACGAGATCACCTCCTACGTCATCCGCAAGCTGGAAATGGCCCGCGACTTCCCGCGCGAAAGCCGCCTGTTCGCCAATGAAATCCTGCAGGGCGCGCCGCGCATCATGGATCAGATCGCCGGACCTCTGAAAGACCTGGTGGACGAAAAGGCCGCCATCATCACCGGTTGGGCCGATGCCGGGCGGATCGCGCCGGTCGACCCCTATCACCTGATCTTCTCGATCTGGGCGACAACGCAGCACTACGCCGATTTCGACATTCAGGTCGCGGTGGTGCTTGGCGAACGCGCCGATCAGAGGTTCGACGATGCGGCGGCTTACCTCACCAATCTGTTCACGAAGCTGCTTCGTCCTTCAGAAGGATAAGCAGCGACACGATGGTGGCCCCGACCCCGAGGAACACCATCACCGGCGGCAGACCCCGGCCAAACCCGGCCTCCCACAGGATCACGAAACTCGGCGTCAGGTAGGAATAGGCCATCACCTTGGCCGATGGCAGCCGCAGCGTGGCATATTGCAACAGCACGAAAGACGCGGCGGTCGAGGCCACCACCAGATAGGCCAGCGTGATCCAGACCATGATCGGAAGCGCCGCCCAGTCGGTTGCCACAAGATCGCTCCAGCCGGTGATCACCAGCAGGATCGAACCGCCCACCAGCACGCCAAAGGTGAAAACCACCGCGTTCTCGCCCCGATTGAACAGGCGCACCAGCGGGATATAGAGCGCATGTGCGATGCAGCCGATGAAATAGATCACCTCGCCGCGCCCGACATCCAGGCTGGACAACGCCCCGAGATCGCCCTTGAAGATCACCCAGAGCGCGCCCAATGCGGCGATGGACAGGGCCAGCGCCATCCGAGGCGTCGTCACCTGGCGCAGCACAATGTATCCGAACCCCGCCGCCATCATCGGCATCAGCGTGAACACCGCTGCCGCCGATACCGGATTGGCGGTCTTCAGCCCCTCGAACATCATCACGAAGTAAAAGGCGAACATGCCCCCCAGCAGCAGGTAGCGCCAGGGCGCCTGGAAATGCCGCCGCGCCATCTTGCCGCCGGCCAGCGCGAACAGCCCCATCACCACCGAGGCCAGCATGAAGCGTACCGCCGTGATCGCCGGCGGCGCGATCTCGTTGGCAACGATGGCCCCAAGGCTGAACGACCCCGCGACCAGCGCGGAAAAGGCCAGCATCGCCAGATGTCCGCGCCATTGATCGGCGGTCAGGATTATTCGTGCCAATTGCCAGCCCCCCGCGATCCGCATGTCCGATGCGGCTGCCTGCCAGGCCACCGGGCCGGGCCGTCGCGCCGGATTAAGCCGCACCGGTCGGGCGAAGGCAAGGCCTTCCGGCATCAGGGGATCAATCCGACGCAGGTGCCGCAAGGCCGGTTTACCCACGCCAATGTGATCAACCGCCCGTTGCCGCAATCCCCGCGAATGCCTAGAGGTTGCAGTCAACCATCAATCCAGAGGCATCCATGTCCGATACTCCGATCATCACCGTCACCAGGAACGGCCCCTACAAGGTCCAGAACGTCACCGGCATCACCCTGTCCGACGGCACCGAAGGCGAGGCGAAGGCCACCATGTTCCTGTGCCGCTGCGGCATGTCGGCCAGGAAACCCTTCTGCGACGGCTCGCATACCCGCGAAAACTGGCAGGAATAAAAGCGCGATCCGAAAAGTGGGGACCGGTTTTCGGAAAAATTGCGCGTAACCAAACAAGCGCAATCCGAAAAGTGGGAACCGGTTTTCGGGCGAATTGCGCGTAAACAAACAAGCGCAATCCGAAAAGTGGGCACCGGTTTTCGGACCGGACAGCGCGACGGCGAAACTCCGCCGACCCGCCGCCCTTGCCCCAGCGTAAACTCTTGCGGCGGCACGTCGCCGGGATAATCTGGTGCCATGACCAGACCAGCGCCCGCCCCGTCCGTCTATCCCGCCTATGCCCGCTCCGAACGGATCGCGGATGGTACGTTGCACGCGCTTGGCGTGGCCGGTGCGCTGACGGGTGCCGCCTGGCTGATGATCTGGAGCTATGGCCGTGTCAGTGGCGGCGAAAGCGCGGCGCTGGCGGTTTACGGGCTGGCGCTGATCGCCACGTTCAGCGCCTCGGCGATCTACCACATGACCCCCTGGGAAGGCCTGCGCCCCACCTTGCGGCGGATCGACCATGCCGCGATCTACCTGAAGATCGCCGGCACCTATACGCCTTTGGTGGTGATGATCGGTTCAGTGACTGCCTATCTTGTGCTGATCGCGGTCTGGGCGCTGGCGGCTGTCGGCATGGTGCTTAAGCTGTTCTTCTGGCACAACAAAAGCAAGAACGGCATATTCCTCTACCTGCTTATGGGCTGGATGTGCCTGGTTCTGATCGGCGCGATGATCGCGGTTCTGCCGCTGGCGGCACTGGCGCTGATCTCGGCCGGCGGGCTGCTATATACTGCCGGTGTGGTTTTCCATGTCTGGGAAAGCCTGAAATTCTCCAACGCGATCTGGCACGGCTTCGTGCTGGCCGCCTCGGCCTGCTTCTTCGTTGCCATTGCACTGGCGGCGGGTTCGGGCATCGCCTAACCGGCAATCCCCCGCGCCATCTCCAATATCTTCACCGCACTGGTCCAGTTCCGCGCGGTTGCCGCCACCCCCAGCAGGCGCTCCAGCTTCGGCGCAAGCTTCGAGCCGGACAGGTATTTCGGCGTATGGAGATAGAGCGCCCGCTCGGTCAGAACGAACCGCTCGCCCTCGCCTTTCGCCGCCTCCAGCACCGCCTCATCCACGACCGAGGGCGAGGCGAGGAAGTACAGATGCAGCGATTTCGGATCGGCCTCCGCCTCGGGGAACGGATTGGCCTCTACCACAGGCGCATAGCTTTCCAGCGGCAGCACCAGCACTTCGGGGCGAAACCCCCTGGCCCTGGCCACCGCATCGGCGATATCGCCCTCGGCCAGCGCGCCCTGCCAGGCGGCATTGCCGCTCTGGATATAGGTGCGCACATCCCGCGCCCCCAGCCCCGCCAGCACTTCACGCAGATCGGCCATCGGCAGGACATTATGCCCGCCGACATTCAGCCCCCGGAACAGCCCGATCTCGACCTTGCTCAAATATCCCGTCCCTTTTCAGTTTGGAATCGCCTTTTTCACCCAACCAGCATATCACATC
>JAIOJF010000032.1 GCA_019911965.1 Paracoccaceae bacterium
GTTGCCTGCCGATCCGCGTCGCCGCCCTGCTGGACGTCGAGCTTGTTCGGTTTGATCAATGCCTGCCAGTTCTTCTGGATCACTGGAGCGACCTCACACATCTGTGTCAAAAACGGGCTTCCTTGCTAACACTGACGCGGCCAGGTTCTTTTGAGGGAACGGCCGCGGCAGGAAACCCGGAGAAAATGGCCTCGATCAGACCCGGCGGCGTTTCGGCGGCCGGCAGCCATTATGGGGAATCGGGGTCACGTCACGGATCGACATGATCTGGAGACCCAGCGACTGCAACGCGCGCAGTGCCGATTCACGGCCAGACCCCGGACCCTTGACCTCGACGTCGAGGGTGCGCATGCCATGCTCCTGGGCCTTCCGGCCCGCATCCTCGGCCGCCATCTGGGCGGCGTAGGGCGTCGACTTGCGCGAGCCCTTGAAGCCCATCGTGCCGGCCGACGACCAGGCGATGGCGTTGCCCTGCACGTCCGAGATCAGGATCTTGGTGTTGTTGAAGCTCGAGTTCACATGCGCCACGCCGGTGGCGATGTTCTTGGAGACCTTCTTCTTGCCGCGGGCGGCCTTGCGGGTATCGCGTGCCATGTCCTCTGCCCTCCCTTACTTCTTCTTGCCGGCGATGGGTTTCGCCGGGCCCTTGCGGGTGCGGGCGTTGGTGTGGGTGCGCTGGCCGCGCACCGGCAGGTTGCGACGGTGCCGCAGGCCGCGGTAGCAGCCGAGGTCCATCAGCCGCTTGATGTTCATCTGCACCTCGCGGCGCAGATCGCCCTCGACGCTGTAGTTGGCGTCGATGTGCTCGCGCAGGGCGACGGCCTCGGCGTCCGAAAGCTCGTTGACGCGGCGCGACGGATCGATGTTGACCGCTTCGCAGATGGACCTGGCCGAGGAATGGCCAATGCCGGTTATGTAGGTGAGCGCGATGGGCACCCGCTTGTTGGTCGGGATGTTAACGCCGGCGATGCGTGCCAAGTTCCTGGTTCCTTTTCGTTGCGGTTCCGTAATGCCAGAACCTTTTTTCACAACGCAGGCCCGAGGCGTTACCGCCCGGGCCGCAGTGGACTTCGGGATGCCGATTGCATGCCCCGGACGCGCCGGGAAACGAATCGTCGTCTCTCGAGAGATGGTGGTGCTTAGGGGCAAATCGGGGGGGCGTCAAGTCCCCCACCCGAGGTCGGCGATGTCAGCTCAGCGCCGCGTCGATGGCGGCCGCCACCTCGTCGATCTCGCCCAGCCCGTCGACCGGCCTCAGCTTGCCCTTGGCATGGTAATAGCCGATGAGCGGCGAGGTCTTCTTGTAGTATTCCATCAGCCGCTGGCGCAGCGAGTCCTCGTTGTCGTCGGCGCGGCGCCTGACGTCGGTGCTGCCGCAATTGGCGCATTTGCCGTCCGCGGGCCAGGGCTTGGTGATGTCGTTGTAGACCTCGCCGCAGCCGCCGCAGGTCGAGCGCGCGGTGATGCGCGCGACCAGCGCGTCGTCGTCCACCCGCATCTCGACCACGGCATCCAGGCTCTGCCCCGTCTCGGCCAGCAACTCGCCCAGCGCGTCCGCCTGCGCCAGGGTGCGCGGAAAGCCGTCGAAGATGAAGCCGCCGCCGTTGGCGCCCTTGATCTTTTCGCGGATGAGACCGATCACGATCTCGTCGGTCACGAGGTCGCCGCGCGCCATCACCTCGGCCACGCGCTTGCCCATCTCGGTGCCGCTGTCCTTGGCCTCGCGCAGCATGTCGCCGGTCGAGAGCTGGACCATCCCGCGCCTTTCGACCAGGATATGCGCCTGCGTGCCCTTGCCCGCGCCCGGCGGCCCCAGAAGAATGATGTTCATCGCCGTCCCGTCCCCTTTCTGCGGGACTTGCGCCGTCCCTTACCGCTGAGTTGCGATTTCTCGATAAGGCCCTCGTACTGGTGCGCCAGCAGGTGCGACTGAACCTGCTGGATCGTGTCCATCGTCACCGCCACCACGATCAGCACCGAGGTGCCGCCGAAATAGAACGGAATCGCGTACTGGCTGCGCAGCACCTCGGGCAGCAGGCAGACCGCGGTCAGATAGGCCGCGCCCAGCACCAGCACCCGCGTCACCACATAGTCCAGGTATTCGGCGGTCCGCTTGCCCGGCCGGATGCCGGGAACGAAACCGTTCTGGTTCTTCAGGTTGTCGGCCACATCGTCGGTCTTGAAGGCGACGTTGTAGGTGTAGAAATAGGTGAAGAAGGCGATCATGCCGGCGTAGAACACCAGGTAGAGCGGCTGGCCGGGGCCGAAATAGGCCAGGATCGTCGACATCACCGGCCCGGTCTGGTTGCCCGAAAACGTCGACAGCGTCACCGGCAACAAGAGCAGCGACGAGGCAAAGATCGCCGGGATCACGCCCGCCGGGTTGACCTTGACCGGCAGGTGCGACGAGCCGCCGTCATAGACCTTCATCCCGACCTGGCGGCGCGGATACTGGATGTGGATCTTGCGCAGGCTGCGTTCCATGAACACGACGAAGGCGATCACCACCACCACCATGATCATCACGCCGACGATCACCGCCGGGCTGATCGCGCCCGACCGCCCCTGGCTGAAGAACTGCGCCAGCGCCGCCGGCACCTCGGCGATGATGCCGACGAAGATGATCAGCGAAATGCCGTTGCCGACGCCCCGCGCGGTGATCTGCTCGCCCAGCCACATCAGGAACATGGTGCCGCCCACCAGCGTGATTACCGTGGAAATGCGGAAGAACCAGCCGGGATCGGTGGCCAGATCGCCAGCCTCGATGCTGGCGGCCAGCGCATAGGCCTGGAAGGTCGCCAGAATGACCGTGCCGTAACGGGTATACTGGTTGATCTTCTTGCGGCCCTGTTCGCCCTCTTTCTTCAGCTGCTCAAGCTGCGGCACCATCGCCGTCATGAGCTGCACGATGATCGAGGCCGAGATATAGGGCATGATCCCCAGCGCGAAGATCGCCATCCGGCCGATCGCGCCGCCGGTGAACATCTGCAGGATGCCGCCGATGCCCTGATTGGCGCTTTCGACAAATTCCTTCAGCGCCACCGCGTCGATGCCGGGAACCGGAATGAACGTGCCCAGGCGATAGACGATCAAAAGGCTGATGGCGAACAGGATTCGCTTTCTGAGTTCGGTCGCCTTGCCAAAGGCGCTCCAACTCAGGTTGGCTGCCATTTGTTCCGCTGCTGAGGCCATTCCTGTCCCTTTCACAAAAGCGCCGCCCGGCCCGAATTCACGAGGCCGCGCGGCACGGGAAATCCTTAGGTTCAGTCATGTAAGGGGCCGAGGGACCCCCCACAAGGCTTATTCGGCCGCGGCGGCTGCGGTTGTGGTCAGCTTGCCGCCGGCAGCTTCCACCGCGGCGATGGCCGACCTGGATGCGCCGGTGACGGTGATGTCCACCTTGGCCTTCAATTCGCCCTTCGACAGCACCCGGACACCGTCGCGCACGCGGCGTACCAGGCCCGATTCGACCAGCACCTCTTCGGTGATCGGCTTCTTGGCGTCGATCTTGCCGGCGTCGATGAATTTCTGCAGCAGGCCAAGATTGACCACCGCATGGCGCTTGGCGTTGATGTTGTTGAAGCCGCGCTTGGGCAGGCGCATGTAAAGCGGCATCTGGCCGCCTTCATAGGCGTTGATCGCCACGCCCGAACGGGATTTCTGACCCTTGATACCGCGCCCGGCAGTCTTGCCGGTGCCCGAGCCGGGGCCACGGCCGATACGTTTGCGGGATTTGGTCGCGCCCGCATTGTCGCGGAGTTCGTGAAGTTTCATGTCGCTTCTCCTATGCCGGATGTGGCCCCCGAAGCGTATTGGGCCAACCACGGCGTTTCTTGATTGTTGATGCGGTCCCGAACCGGGCCACCGGGGGCGTATAGACGGGTTGCAGCGCTTGCGCAAGAGGCGCTGCGGTCAGTCGGGCGCGGCGTAGCTGCCGTCCTTGTCGTGGGTTTCGTGCCCGCTCAGCGCCGGGGTGAATATGCACAGGAACCTGAGGTCGGATCTGGTGGCGCGGATGATGTGCGGGTCGTGCCGGTCCAGAACATAGAGCGTGCCGGGGGCCAGGGGATGAACCTCGCCGGTTATTACGTTCTCGACCTCGCCTTCGCCGGAAATGCAGTAATTCGCCTCGATATGGTTCTTGTATTCCAGCCGCTGCTCGCTGCCATGCCTGCAGATCGTATCGTGCAACGAATAGCCAAGCCCGTCAGCGGCCAGCAGCAACCGGCGGCTCTCAAAGGCGTCGCCTTTGACATGGGCAGCGGTGTTCAGAATATCAGCGAGGGTCTTGACGATCATGGGGAAGGTCCGTTGGTTTTGCGCGATCAGGTTACAGGATAACCGAATAGCAAACCACCGGTAGCGTGCGCATTCATGGGCCGCACCTCCTTGGTCGCATTTATCGCGCACTCGATGGCCCGACCAAACGAAAACCGCCCCGCGGTTTCCCACGGGGCGGCCTGTAAACCTACACGAGGCCCCGGATCGTGGTCCGGGGCAGCTCGGATGCGCTAGTCGCGCTCCTCGATGATCTCGACCATATGCGGTATCTTGGCGATCATGCCGCGCACCGAAGGGGTGTCTTCCAGCTCGCGCGTCTTGTGCATCTTGTTCAGACCCAGACCGACCAGCGTGGCGCGCTGTTTGGCCGGGCGACGGATCGGCGAGCCGATCTGTTTGATGACGATGGTTTTTGCCATGTTCCTCAGGCCTCCGCTGCTTCTGCCGGGGCATCGGCGGCGGGCGCGTCGGTTTTCGGCAGGATGTCCGAAACCTTCTTGCCGCGGCGCTGAGCCACCATGCGGGGCGAGGCCCCTTTGGTCAGGCCGTCGATGGTAGCCCGGATCATGTTGTAAGGGTTCTGCGAGCCCAGCGACTTGGACACGACGTCCTGCACGCCCAGCATCTCGAACACCGCACGCATCGGGCCGCCGGCGATGATGCCGGTACCTTGCGGGGCGGTGCGCATGACAACCTTGCCCGCGCCATGACGGCCTTCGATATCGTGATGCAGCGTGCGCCCGTCGCGCAGCGGCACCCGGATCATCTGGCGCTTGGCCTGCTCGGTCGCCTTGCGGATGGCCTCGGGCACTTCTTTCGCCTTGCCCTTGCCAAAGCCCACACGGCCCTTCTGGTCACCGACGACGACGAGGGCTGCGAAGCCGAAGCGCTTGCCGCCCTTGACGGTTTTCGACACGCGGTTGATGGCAACCAGGCGATCGGCGAATTCCGGCGTTTCCTCGCGGTCGCGGCGGCCGCGGCCTCTTTGTTCACGTTCTGCCATGAGGCATTCCTTTCAAGTCGGCGCGCCTTGCGCCTGTTCAATCCAATCCACGTCGGCCATCTGGCCCCGGGATCATCGGGAGGGCCAACCGGCCCTCCGCAGCGTTCCGTAGGGTGCGCATTCATGGCGCACCCTGGGCGTCAGAACTTCAGACCGCCCTCACGCGCGGCATCCGCCAGTGCCTTGACCTTGCCGTGGAACAGGAATCCCCCACGATCAAAGTAGCACACCTCGACCCCGGCCTTTTTCGCCCGCTCGGCGATAGCCGCACCGACCTTGGCCGATGCTTCGAGGTTGTTCTTGCCGACCACGCCCAGAGCCTTTTCCAGGCTCGATGCGGCGGCGAGGGTGATGCCCTTCACATCGTCGATCAACTGGACCGAGATGTTCTTGTTCGAACGATGTACGCTCAGCCGCGGGCGGTCGCCTGCGGACTTGCGAAGTTTGTTCCGAACGCGCATGCGGCGCCTAAGGAACAGATTACGCTTGCTGTTAGCCATGTCTCCGGTTCCTTATTTCTTCTTGCCTTCCTTGCGGAAGATATATTCGTCTTTGTACTTGATCCCCTTGCCCTTGTAGGGTTCGGGACCACGCCATTTGCGGATATTCGCAGCTACTTCGCCGACGACCTGCTGGTCGATACCTTCGACGATGATCTCGGTCGGCTTGGGGGCCGTGATGGTCACGTCCTTCGGCACTTCGAAATTCACGTCATGCGAATAGCCCAGCGACAGCTTCAGGATATTGCCCTGGATCGCGGCGCGGTAACCGACGCCGTTGATTTCCAGTTCCTTCTTGAAGCCTTCGGTCACGCCGGTCACCAGGTTGGCGATCTGCGTGCGCGAGGTGCCCCATTGCTGCCGCGCCCGCTTGGACGAGCCGCGCGGTTTCACCGTGACTTCGTTGTCGGCCATGATGATGTCGACATCGTCGGTCGCGGTAAAGCTGCGGACGCCTTTCGGGCCCTTCACTTCGACAGTCTGGCCCGACACGGTGGCGGAAACGCCACTGGGCAGGTTGACCGGCTTCTTGCCAATTCGAGACATTGACCAGTCCTCCTCAGAATACCGTGCACAGAACTTCGCCACCGACATTGTCGGTACGAGCCTGTGCATCGGACATCACGCCCTTGGGCGTCGAGACGATTGCAATCCCGAGGCCCTGACGGACGGTCGGAATGTCGGAAACGCCGGCATAGACGCGCCGGCCGGGGGTGGAGACCCGCTTCAGTTCGCGGATCACCGGGGTGCCGTCGAAATATTTCAGGCTGATTTCCAGCTCCGGATGGCCGGACTGACCGGTCACCGCTTCGTAGCCGCGGATATAGCCCTCGGCCTTCAGCACATCCAGTACCCAGGCGCGCAGTTTCGACGCCGGGGTACGCACGGTGGACTTGCCGCGCAGCGACGAGTTCCGAATGCGGGTCAGCATATCGCCGACAGGATCGTTTACAGACATATCAAACTCTCCCTTACCAGCTCGACTTGACCATGCCGGGGATCTGACCATGCGAGGCCAGATCGCGCAGCGCGATCCGCGATATTTTCAGTTTGCGATAATACGCCTTCGGACGGCCCGAAATCTGGCAACGGTTGTGCAGACGGGTTTCCGAGGAGTTGCGCGGCAGCTTGGCCAGTTTCAGGCGCGCCTTGAAGCGCTCTTCCATCGGCAGGCTGTCGTCGGCGGCGGTTGCTTTCAGCGCGGCACGCTTTTCGGCGTATTTCTTCACCAGGGCGGCGCGCTTCAGTTCCCGCTGGATCATCGAGGTCTTTGCCATGTTCTCTTTCCTTCCGCGATCAGCTGGTGAAAGGCATGTTGAAATGCTTCAACAGGCTCTTCGCTTCCGCGTCGGTTTTCGCGGTGGTACAGATGACGATATCCATGCCCCACATCTGATCGACCTTGTCGAAGTCGATTTCGGGGAACACGATATGTTCCTTCAGGCCCAGCGCGTAATTGCCGCGACCATCGAAGCTTTTCGGCGACACGCCGCGGAAGTCGCGGACGCGCGGCATGGCCACGGTGATCAGGCGGTCCAGGAATTCGTACATCCGGTCGCCGCGCAGCGTGACCTTGGTGCCCAGCGGCATGCCTTCACGCACCCGGAAGCCGGCAATCGAGTTCTTTGCCTTGGTGATCACAGCCTTCTGGCCGGCAATCGCGCTGAGGTCGGCCTCGGCGGAACGGATTTTCTTGCTGTCCGCAACCGCTTCACCAACGCCCATGTTCAGCACGATCTTGTCCAGCTTGGGGATCTGCATGTCGTTCTTGTAGGCGAATTCTTCCTTCATCGCGGGGCGCACGGCGTCCTTGTACTGCGACTTCAGGCGGGGGGTATAATCAGCCATTGATCACTTCTCCCGATTTCTTGGCGTAACGCACCTTCTTGTCACCTTCCATGCGGAAGCCGACGCGGGTGGCCTTGCCGTCCTTGGGGTCGGCCATCGCCAGATTGCTCAGGTCGATCGGCATTGCCTGCGGGATGCGGCCGCCCTGCGAGGACTGGCTTTGCTTGGTGTGGCGGATCGCTTCGTTGATGCCGTCAACCACGGCCTTGCCGGATTTCGGATCAACCGAGGTGATTTCGCCGGTTCTGCCCCGGTCCTTGCCGGCCAGCACGACGACCTTGTCGCCCTTGCGGAGTTTCGCAGCCATCACAGCACCTCCGGAGCAAGCGAGATGATCTTCATGAAGTTCTTGGCACGCAATTCGCGCACGACCGGCCCGAAGATACGGGTGCCGACAGGCTCGCCTGCGTTGTTCAGGATGACAGCGGCGTTGCGGTCGAACCGGATCGCGGTGCCGTCTTCGCGGAAAACTTCCTTGGCGGTGCGCACGACAACAGCCTTGCGAACGTCGCCTTTCTTGACGCGGCCCCGCGGGATCGCTTCCTTGACGGACACCACGATGATGTCGCCGACGGAGGCATATTTCCGCTTGGAACCGCCCAGAACCTTGATGCACTGAACCCGGCGGGCGCCGGAATTGTCAGCTACATCCAGATTGGTCTGCATCTGGATCATTGGGTTTCTCCCGACCTGTGGGGACCGTTTGCAGTCCTGGCCCCACGGTTTCGATTAAACCGGGTGTTGGTCCCGTCGCCTCAGGAGGCGTCGGTCACAACCTCCCAGCGTTTGGTCTTCGAAATCGGCGCGCATTCCTGGATACGGACGGCATCGCCGGTCTTGAACTGGTTGTTGGCATCGTGAGCCCGGTATTTCTTGGACTTGCGGATGGTCTTTTTCAGAACCGGATGAGTGAAGCGGCGCTCGACCAGAACGGTAACCGTCTGCTCGTTCTTGTCGCTGGTCACGGTCCCCTGAAGTATACGCTTTGGCATGGGTCCGGCTCCTCTTATTCTTCGCTGGCCGCAGCAGCGGCCTTCTGGTTCAGCACGGTCAGGACGCGGGCAGCGTCGCGACGGACCTTCCGCACGCGGGCGGTATTGTCGAGCGAGCCCGAGGCGGCCTGGAAGCGGAGGTTGAATGCCTCTTTCTTCAGGTTGGCCAACTCGTCTTTCAACTGGTCGGGTGATTTTTCACGCAATTCGGCAGCGTTCATCGCTGGTATCCTTTCAACATCACCAGAGCGCCCTTTCGGTTACGCTGATTCCGGTGGAGTCAGTGTCAGAAGTGGCCCCTATAGAGGGCTTGAACCGGGCTGGCAAGCCCAAAGCGCGGCTTATCCGATTGTCGGTGGTGAATAGCAGGAAATCACCGATCTGCCAGCCTGCGGCATTTCGGCCAGGCGGTGCCGGGGTTGGCATATTGATTCCCCACTAAGTTATCAATAACTAACTTACACGACAGTCATGTCGGCAACCGATTGGATAACATCATGTCTTACGGAAAACACAACATTGCCTACGGGCTTTTGTTCCTGGCGGCCTTCATGGCCTATGGCTTCCTGTTGATCTACCTGCGCGATTTTGCGCCGGGCAAGGAACAATGGATCGCCGATTACGGCATCGGCACGCATTTCGAGGCGCGGCTGGCGCATGTTCACGGCAACCTGTTCGCCCTTCTGAACGTGCTGGTCGGCTATCTGCTACTGAAACTACCGATTTCGCAGGTCTCGGCGAAATGGGTATCGTGGCTCAGCCTTGCGGGCATGCTGATGCCGGTTGGCATCGTGGCGGAAATCGTGCTTGGCGCACCGCCGGTTTTCGTGCTGATCGGGGCGGCGTCGATGGTGCTGGCGATGGCCTGGCTGGGGCTGGCCGCCTTGCGAATGAAGGCCTGACCGGAAAGGCATGCGGCGGGCTGCCGGTTTCGGCCCGCCTGCATAACTTGCCCCCTCGCCAGGCGCGCGCGACTGCTGTATGAGGCGGGGCATGGCCGATATCTCATCCCTTTTCGTCACCCGCCTCTACCGCGCCCACCTGTCCGAACATGGCCCTGCCATTGACCAAGGCGAGTTGGAAGCCTCGTGCCTGTCGATTGCCGAGGATGACGAGGCGGGCAAGACTTGGTGCGAAGAAAACGGCTATCCCGGCTACACCTCCTATGCCTCGCTGGCCGATCTGCCCTGGCGCTTCCCGGTCTTTGCCGATCTGGTCAAGGTGCTGGACGCCCATGTCGCGGCGTTCGTGCAGGACCTTGAGTTCGATCTGGACGGAAGGGCGCTTGAGCTGGAGGACCTCTGGATCAACATCCTGCCCGAGGGCGGCACCCATGCCAGCCACATTCACCCGCATTCGGTGATTTCCGGCACCACCTACGTGACCATGCCCGAAGGGGCATCGGCGCTGAAACTGGAAGACCCGCGCTCGGCCCGGATGATGGCCTCCCCCGCCCGCCTGGCGCATGCGCGGCGTGAATTGCAAACCTTCGTCTATGTCGCGCCGGCGGTTGGTGACGTGCTGTTATGGGAAAGCTGGCTCAGGCATGAAGTGCCGCTGAACATGGCTGAGGAAGAGCGGATTTCGGTCAGCTTCAACTATCGCTGGGGATAGGCGCTCCGGCCCTAACGCTCAATTCGCTCATACATCATGTTTCCGCTTTGAAAGAACGTGTATTCAAACATGTTCTTGCGCCCGGTCGTCGGCTCGACCTCGACCGTCAGATTGTTGGTGGCGAACAGTTTCGGGTTCGGACCACCCTGGCAGGTCGTTACATATTTCTGCATCAGCTTGCCGCGCTTCTTGCGGGGTTTGCCGCTCGCCTCCAGCGCCCCGACGCTGCCGGCGCAATGCGCCGCGATGAACTTGCGGATTTCCGCATCACTGTAACCGCCCACCAGCGAGGTGACCTTGACGGCGGGTTTCTTCGCCGAGATCGAGAAGACGACGAACTTTTCCGCCTCCGCCATTGCCGGAAGGGCGGTAGCCGTTATGGCGATGAGAGTTCCCAGGATAACGGATTTCATGGCGGGCCTTTCATATGCACGTTCAATTTGCGCGTGCTCTTGCAGGCCATGTCATTTCGATTCAAGCCTGAAATGAATGTGGGCAAGAAAAAGCCCCCGCTGATTTCTCAACAGGGGCTTCCAAATCTCTAACGCGGCAGCGAAGCCGTCGTTACCAGTCTTCCCGCACAACCGTCCGCGTCTTGATCGGCAGTTTCATCGCGGCCAGGCGCAGGGCCTCGCGGGCCACTTCTTCGGTGACGCCGTCAAGCTCGAACATGATCCGGCCGGGCTTGACCTTGCAGGCCCAGAATTCGACCGAACCCTTGCCTTTGCCCATCCGAACCTCGGTCGGCTTCTTGGTGACCGGCACATCGGGGAAAATCCGGATCCAGACCCGGCCCTGACGCTTCATGTGGCGCGTCATGGCCCGGCGGGCGGCTTCGATCTGGCGGGCGGTGATCCGCTCGGGCTCGGCCGCCTTCAGGCCGAACGAGCCGAAGTTCAGGTCGCTGCCGCCCTTGGCCTCGCCGTGGATGCGGCCCTTGAACTGCTTGCGGAACTTGGTGCGCTTCGGTGAAAGCATGATGTTTCTCCTTTACCCGTTCGCTCAGCGGCGCTGTGGCCGCGAGGCGGGTCCGTCTTGCATTTCCTGGGCCTTGCGATCGCGGGCCTGGGGATCATGTTCCATGATCTCGCCCTTGAAAATCCAGACCTTGATGCCGATGATGCCATAAGCCGTCAGGCCTTCGGCCGTCGCGTAGTCGATATCGGCGCGCAGCGTGTGCAGCGGCACACGGCCCTCGCGGTACCATTCGGTCCGCGCGATCTCGGCCCCGCCAAGACGACCGGCGACGTTGATCCGGATCCCCGGCGCGCCCATCCGCATGGCGTTCTGCACGGCCCGCTTCATCGCGCGACGGAACGAAACCCGGCGCTCAAGCTGCTGGGCGACGCTTTCGGCGACCAGTTGCGCGTCCAGTTCCGGCTTGCGGACCTCGACGATGTTCAGGTGCAACTCGCTTTCGGTCAGGTTGGCCAGCTTCTTGCGCAGCGTCTCGATATCCGCACCCTTCTTGCCGATGATGACACCGGGGCGGGCGGCGTGAATGGTGACACGGCACTTCTTGTGCGGGCGTTCGATGATCACGCGCGAAACGCCGGCTTGCAGGCATTCCTTCTTGATGAAGTTGCGCATTTTCACGTCTTCCAGCAGCAGATTGCCGAAATCCTTGGAGTTCGCGAACCAACGGCTGTCCCAGGTACGGTTGACCTGTACGCGGAAACCGATCGGGTTGATTTTCTGACCCATTATGCTTGCTCCTCTACCTGACGCACCTTGATCGTGACCTGAGCAAACGGCTTCAGGATCTTGCCGAACCGGCCCCTTGCACGGGGACGGCCACGCTTCATCGTCAGGTTCTTGCCGACCCAGGCTTCGGCGACGATCAGGTCGTCAACGTCAAGCCCGTGGTTGTTCTCGGCATTGGCCACCGCAGATTTCAGGGTCTTCAGCACGTCTTCCGAAATCCGCTTCTTGGAGAAGGTCAGATCGGTCATGGCCTTTTCGACCGACTTGCCCCGGATCATCTGTGCGACCAGGTTCAGTTTCTGCGGCGAGGTACGCAGCATCCGGCTGACCGCCATCGCTTCGTTGTCCGCCACGCGGCGAGGACTTTTCTCTTTGCCCATGACTTACTTCCGTTTCGCTTTTTTGTCGGCAGCATGCCCGTAATAGGTACGGGTCGGCGAGTATTCACCGAATTTCTGTCCGATCATTTCCTCGGTCACCATCACGGGGATGTGCTTTTTGCCGTTGTAGACACCAAATGTCAGACCCACGAACTGGGGCAGGATGGTGGAGCGGCGCGACCAGATTTTGATAACGTCCTTGCGGCCGGATTCCCGTGCGGCTTCTGCCTTTTTAAGCACGAAGGAATCGACGAAGGGGCCTTTCCAGGTTGAACGAGACATGTATTAACGGCCCTTTTTCTTCGCGTGGCGCGAGCGGATGATGTACTTGTCCGTCGCCTTGTTCGAGCGGGTGCGCGCACCCTTGGTCGGCTTGCCCCAGGGTGTAACCGGGTGCCGGCCGCCCGAGGTACGGCCTTCGCCGCCGCCATGCGGGTGATCGATCGGGTTCATGACAACACCGCGGACACTCGGGCGCTTGCCGTAATGGCGGTTGCGCCCGGCCTTGCCGAGGTTCTGGTTGGAATTGTCGGGGTTCGACACCGCGCCGACCGTCGCCATGCATTCCTGGCGGACCATGCGCAATTCGCCCGATGACAGCCTGATCTGGGCATAGCCACCGTCACGGCCGACAAACTGGGCATAGGTGCCCGCGGCGCGTGCGATCTGGCCGCCCTTGCCGGGCTTCAGTTCGATATTGTGGATGATCGTGCCGATCGGCAGGCCGGAAAACGGCATCGCGTTGCCCGGCTTCACGTCCGCCTTGGCGGATGCGATCACCTGATCGCCGACGCCGAGGCGCTGCGGTGCCAGGATATAGGTCTGGGTGCCGTCCTCGTAGCGCACAAGCGCGATGAATGCGGTACGGTTCGGGTCATATTCGATCCGCTCAACCGTGGCCGGCATGTCCAGCTTGTTGCGTTTGAAATCCACAATACGGTAGAGACGCTTGGCCCCCCCACCCTTTCGGCGCATCGTGATCCGCCCGGAATTGTTCCGGCCACCGTTCTTGGTCAGACCCTCGGTGAGGGCTTTGACCGGACGGCCTTTCCAAAGCTCCGAACGGTCGATCAGAACCAGCCCGCGCTGGCCTGGCGTTGTCGGCTTATACGACTTCAATGCCATGTTTTCTGTCTTCCGTTTGCTTGGCGACCCGGCTGGCGGGTCTGATGGTGAACGGCCCCGTAGGTCCGCGATTAAAATCGAACGCGGCCCCGTTCGGGGGCCGCGATTCGGCGTTGTCTATCAGAGGCCCGTCGACACGTCGATGGTGTTACCCTCTTCCAGCGTCACATAGGCTTTCTTGACATCCTTGCGGGTGCCCTTCTTGCCACGGAACGTCTTGACCTTGCCCTTGGTGATGGTGGTGTTGACCGCCTTCACCTTGACATTGAACAGGCTTTCGACGGCCTCCTTGATCAAGGGCTTGTTGGCCGACATCGCTACCTCGAACACGACCGCGTTGGCCGCCGAGGCCATCGTTGCCTTCTCGGTGATGATCGGCTTGCGGATCACGTCATACAGTTCGGTTTTCACGCTCATTTCAGTCTTGCCTCCAGGGCTTCGACGCCGGCCTTGGTCAGCACCAGCGTGTCACGACGCAGGATATCGTAGACGTTTGCACCGGCGCTCGGCAGCACGTCGAGATCGGCGATGTTGCGCGCGGCCATCGCGAAATTCGCGTTCACTTCCGCGCCGTCGATGATCAGCACCCGCTTCCAGCCGAGGTTCTTTACCGCCTTGGCCAGCATTCCGGTCTTGGCTTCGGCCATTTCGGCCACGTCCAGAATCACCAACTCGCCCGCGGCAACCTTGGCCGACAGCGCGTGCTTCAGGCCCAGCTTGCGGAACTTCTTGGTCAGATCATGCGCGTGGCTGCGCGGCGTCGGGCCCTTGTAGACACCACCCTTGCGGAAGATCGGCGCGTTGCGGTCACCGTGGCGTGCGCCGCCGGTGCCCTTCTGGCGATAGATCTTCTTGGTGGAATACGAGGTTTCCGAGCGCGTCTTGACCTTGTGCGTACCGGCCTGGCGCTTGGCCAGTTGGTAGCGGACCATGCGTTGCAGGATGTCGGCGCGCGGCTCCAGGCCGAAGATTTCGTCGGAAAGATCGACGGAACCGGCCTTCTTGGCGTCCAGCTTGATTACGTCAGCCTTCATTCTTCCGCGCCTCCTTCGGGGGCTTCAACCGGGGCTTCAGCAGCGGCGGCAACGGCAGCGGCGGCAATCGCCGAGCGCAGGGCAGCCGGCAGCGGCAGGCCGTCGGGGCTTTTCTTCTTGACCGCGTCCTTGACGGTGACCCAGCCACCCTTGGAACCCGGAACCGCGCCCTTGATCATGATCAGGCCACGGTCGATATCGGTGCGGACAACTTCCAGATTCTGCGTCGTCACCCGGGCGGACCCCATGTGACCGGCCATCTTCTTGCCCTTGAACACCTTGCCCGGTTCCTGGCACTGGCCGGTGGAGCCGTGGCTCCGGTGGCTGACCGAAACACCGTGCGAAGCGCGCAGGCCGCCGAAATTGTGCCGCTTCATGGCACCGGCGAAACCTTTACCGATCGAGGTGCCGGCGACATCGACGCGCTGACCTTCGAGGAAGTGATTGGCGGTGATTTCCTCGCCCACTTCGATCAGGTTGTCGGGCGATACCCGGAACTCGGCCAGCTTGCGCTTCGGTTCGACCTTGGCGGCGGCGAAATGGCCGCGCATCGAGGCCGACGTCCGCTTGGCCTTGGCAGCGCCACATCCAAGCTGAACAGCAGTATAGCCGTCCCGGTCCGCAGTCCGCTGTGCCACGACCTGCAGGTTTTCCATTTGCAGAACGGTCACCGGGATCTGGCGTCCGTCCTCCATGAACAGCCGGGTCATGCCCAGCTTTTTCGCGATAACTCCAGAGCGCATCTGTTTCATGCTCCTCTTACAGTTTGATCTCGACATCCACGCCGGCCGCGAGGTCGAGCTTCATCAGCGCGTCCACGGTCTGCGGGGTCGGATCAACGATGTCCAGAAGACGCTTATGCGTCCGAATCTCGAACTGCTCGCGCGACTTCTTGTCGATATGCGGGCCGCGCAAAACGGTGAACTTCTCGATTTTCCGCGGCAGCGGGATCGGGCCGCGCACGGTGGCGCCGGTCCGCTTGGCCGTCGAGACGATCTCCGCCGTGCTGGCATCCAGCACACGGTAATCGAAGGCCTTGAGCCGGATACGAATGGTTTGACCTTGCATTGTCGTGCCTCTTTCGGGCTGCAGGTTTCGGGTTTGCGGCGGGGGTCGCACCCCGCCGCGGGGTTCTGTCCAGCCTTTCGGCCTATTCGATGATCTTGGAGACCACGCCCGAGCCGACGGTGCGGCCGCCTTCGCGGATGGCGAAGCGCAGGCGGTCTTCCATGGCGATCGGGTAGATCAGTTCCACGTCGAACTTCAGGTTGTCGCCCGGCATCACCA
>JAIOJF010000033.1 GCA_019911965.1 Paracoccaceae bacterium
CAGCCCCCACAGCCTCGCGCTCCGCGGCATCGCACTTGGCCCGCGATACCAAAGCCCCCAGGCCAGGAACAGCGCACCGTCCAGCACGAACATCCACGCCACATACATCGCCGCATCACCGGCCACCCGCGCCCCGAACCCGTCAAACAGCGAATAGCCCGCCGTCATCACCGCCGAGGCGAAGGCATAGGGCAGCAGCGCCCGGCTTTCGCCGTGAACGAACACGCCCCGCGCCATCATCACGATGCCCGCCCCGATCAGCAGAATCCCGAAATATTCCAGCGGCGCCACGATATCGGCCAAAAGGAACGCCCCGATCAGCGCCACCAGCATCGGCGCGGTTCCCCGCGCAATCGGGTAAACCCGGCTCAGATCGCCATGCATGTAGGCGAATGTCAGGAACGCCTTGTATCCGCTGTGCAAAACGGCAGAGCCCGCCAGCCAGATCCATGTCTGCCCGCTCGGCAGCGGATAAAGGAAGACCAGCACCGCCCCCATCACCCCCTGACAGGTCGACAACAGCAGCATTCCCTGAAACTTGTCGCGCCCGAAGCGGATGATCGCGTTCCATCCGGCATGCAGCAACGCCGCCGCCATCACCGCCAGGAACACCCCGAGGCTCACAACAGCAGACCCGCCGCGCCCTCGTGCTTCAACAGCCAGATCTTGGTTTCCACTCCGCCGCGCCCGGAAAACCCGCCCAGCGTGGTCGCCCCCAGCACCCGGTGGCAGGGGATGATGATCGGTACCGGGTTTGCCCCGCAGGCCCGCCCCACCGCCTGCGGCGAGCCTTCGACATATTCCGCGATATCGCCGTAGGTCTTGGTCATGCCATAGGGGATCGAGAACAGCGCCTCCATCACCCCGTGCAGGAACGGCGACGAGGGAAACGAGATCGGCAGATCGAACCGCTCCAGACGCTGCGCGAAATAGGCGTCCAGTTGCGCCCCGGCCTCGGACAACAAAGGCGTCGGCTTGCCGCACCGCCCTTGCCCGCCCCAGTCCAGCGCGGTGATGCAGCCGTCCTGTTCCGTCACCGTCAACAGCCCGACGGGGGAATCAAATGTGGCGCAGGCGATCATCCCGGCACTTTCCCCGAACCACCAGACAGACACAAGATGCGTTGCGCAAACCGGGCGGGCAGCGAACGCCGCCATCAGGTGTTGTTAACCGCAAGAGCGTAGAACCCGCCCCGTGCACAAGTGGTTCTGGTCTCCGTACAACACGGGTTATCATCCCGAGGGGACCAGCCGGATACCGTAAGATCGACAAGGTACAGGGATAAACCCCCTGTCCCGGCAGCAAACCCACGCTTCGGCGGGCCCGCCACTTACCGATCCCTACCCAACGAGACACCGCCACCCCGGCCAGCCCCAAAGCTGCGGCCGGCAGAGGCGTGTGCCGATCAGCCCAAGGCTTCGTCGCACCGCCCGCAAACCCCGCTATGGCTGTGCTGTCCGACATCGCCCAGGATTTTCCAGCAGCGGCCGCATTTCTCGCCTTCGGCCAGCTCGAACACCACGCCGATGCCTTCGACCTCGGGCAGGCGGAAGGCTTCGGCGGGGATCGGGTCGTTCGTCAGCACCACCGCTGAGGTGATGCAGATATCCGCGAACGGCACCGAGCGCACCGCCGCCAGCACATCGGCGTCGCGGATATGCACCACCGGCGCGGCCTCAAGCGACGCACCGATCACCTTTTCCTGCCGCTGGATTTCCAGGGCCGCTGTCACCACCCGGCGCACCCGCCGGATACCGGCCCATTTCGCCGCCAGCACCTCGTCGCGCCACTCGCCCGGGGTGGCGGGGATATCCATCAGATGCACGGATGAGTCATCACCGGGGAAGCGGTGCAGCCAGACATCCTCCATCGTGAAGACCAGGATCGGCGCAAGCCATGTGGTCAGCCGGTGGAACAGGATATCCAGAACCGTCCGCGCCGACCGCCGGGTCAGGCTGTCGGCGGCATCGCAATAAAGCGCATCCTTGCGGATATCGAAATAGAGGCTGGACAGATCGACCGTGCAGAACTGGAACAAGGCCTGAAACACGCCCTGAAAATCGTATTTCGCATAACCTTTGCGCACCGTGTGATCCAGTTCCGCCAGCCGGTGCAGCACCCAGCGCTCCAGTTCGGGCATGTCGGCGGGTGCCACCCGCTCGCCCTCGTCCCAGTCGGCCAGATTGCCCAGCATGAACCGCATGGTGTTGCGCAGGCGGCGATAGCTGTCGGCCACGCCTTTCAGGATTTCCGGCCCGATCCGCTGGTCATTGGTGAAATCGACCTGCGCCACCCAGAGCCTCAGGATATCCGCGCCATATTGCTTGGTCACCTCCGCCGGGACGATGGTATTGCCCAGCGATTTGGACATTTTCATGCCCTTTTCATCCAGCGTGAAACCATGCGTCAGCACGCCCTTGTAAGGTGCCCGCCCCTTGGTGCCGCAGGCCTGCAACAGCGAGGAATGGAACCAGCCCCGATGCTGATCGGTGCCTTCAAGGTACAGATCCGCAATGCCGTCCGGCGTACCGTCGGCGCGGTCGCGCAAAACGAAGGCATGGGTTGAACCTGAATCGAACCACACGTCCAGAATGTCATCCACCTTCTGCCACTCGTCGGGGTCATGCAGGCCGCCCAGGAACCGCTCTTTCGCGCCGTCCTCGTACCAGGCATCGGCCCCGCCCTCGCGGAAGGCCGCGATGATGCGGGCATTGACCGCCTCGTCGCGCAGGATATCCACCTCGCCATTGCCGAGGTCGCGGATGAAACAGGCCAGCGGCACGCCCCAGGCCCGCTGGCGCGACAGCACCCAGTCGGGCCGCGCCTCGATCATCGAATGCAATCGGTTGCGCCCGGTCTGCGGTGTCCAGGTGACCAATTCGTCGATGGACCTGAGCGCGCGTTCGCGGATGGTGTTGCCATAGGTATCCATGCCGTCGCCCAGGGGCTTGTCGATGGCGGCAAACCATTGCGGCGTATTGCGGAAGATCACCGGCGCCTTGGAGCGCCAGGAATGCGGATAGGAATGCTTGATCCGCCCCCGCGCCAGCAACGCGCCGACCTCGACCAGCTTGTCGATGACGCGGGTATTGGCGTCTTTTTCCTTGCCCTTGTGATCAAAGATCAGCGCCCCGCCGAAGAACGGCAGATCGGCGCGGAACGAGGAATCCTCCAGCACGTTATAGGTCATCGGCAAGCCATGCTTGACCCCGACGATATAATCATCCGCGCCGTGGCTGGGCGCGGTATGCACGAAACCCGTTCCGGCCTCGGCGGTCACATGATCGCCCGGCAGCATCGGCACATCGTAATCCCATTCGCCATCCGCGCCCGTCGCTCCGCGCAGGGGATGCGCCAGTGTCAGACCGGCCAAAGCCGCGCCCGAGACATCCTGCACCCGCTCCCACATGCCCGGCTCCAGCCGCGCCTTGGCAAAGACCTCATCGGCCAGCGCATCCGCCAGCAGATAGAGATCCCCGGCCGAGGCCCAACATTCTTCGGGCGTCGCGGTCACGCGATAGAGGCCATAGGCGATGGTCTCGCTGAAACAGACGGCCCGGTTCTGCGGGATGGTCCAGGGCGTTGTGGTCCAGATCACCACCGAACCCCTGGCTTCTTTTTGGTCCAAAATACTCAATTCGGCCTTTGCCGCACCCGAGACGTCGGCAATGGGAAACTTCACCCAGACCGTATGGCTCTGATGGTCGTGATACTCGATCTCGGCTTCGGCCAGCGCGGTTTTCTCCACCGGCGACCACATCACCGGCTTGGAGCCGCGATAGAGCGTCCCGTTCATCACGAATTTCATGAACTCCCCGGCGATCACCGCTTCGGATGTGAAATCCATCGTCAGGTAGGGATCGGCCCAGTTGCCGGTCACACCGAGGCGCTTGAATTCCTCGCGCTGGATATCCACCCAGCCTTCGGCGAACTTCCGGCACTCGGCCCGCAGTTCATTGATCGGCACATCGTCCTTGCTCTTGCCCTTGGCGCGGTATTGCTCCTCGATCTTCCATTCGATCGGCAGACCGTGGCAATCCCAGCCCGGCACATAGCGCGAATCCTTGCCCATCATCTGCTGGCTGCGCACCACCATGTCCTTCAGCACCTTGTTCAGCGCGTGACCGATATGCAGATGCCCGTTGGCATAGGGCGGGCCGTCATGCAGCACGAAGCTCTCGCGGCCGGTCTTTTCGCGAAGGCGGTCATAGATGCCGAGCCGCGCCCAGCGGTCCAGCCATTCCGGCTCGCGCTTGGGCAGGCCGGCACGCATCGGAAAGTCGGTTTCGGGCAGGGATAACGTGGTCTTGTAGTCAGGGGTCTCGGCGCTCATGGGGCGGCTCCGTCAGATCAGTCGTGAATGGGTCTGGGGGCGGCGCGGGTCTCCATACGCCTTGTCCCGGCAACTCTGGGTCAGAGTGCCGGGTCAGTAATTCGAATGATGATGCCGAATATGCGTCCCATGGGCCGCGCTTATACCCCCATGCCCCGGCCCCGTCCAGAGCGGCATTTCCACTGACAAAACTCAATCCGCGTTGTCCGTCGCCGCCTTGTCCGTCGCCGCCTCGCGCGTGCCCCACCACCGGTCCAGCCAGGCCAGCCCCGCCAGCCCCAGCCCCAGAAGCAGGAACGAGAATACCCGCGTCAGCCCGGTCAGCCCCGACATGTCGATCAGGAACACCTTGGCCACGGTCAGCCCGATCCCCGCCAGCGCCAGTTTCCTGAGCCAGATCGAGCGTTTCCAGAACGCGTAGAACAACAGCGATGTCGCGGCGATCAGCATGGCGATGGTGTAGCTGTACAATTCCGGATCGGTGGTGCCGCCAATGGCCAGGTTGTCGCCGCGCCACAGGCGGCGGATTTCCAGCCCCACGTAAAGGGCGGCCAGCGCGATCCCCAGGCCCCCGGCGACATGGCGCAGCCAGCGCCCCAGATGGTCAAACCGGATTGCAAAGCCCAAAAAGAACAGCGCCGGCAGGCCGTAGGCCAGCAGCAGCGAATCCACCAAGTAAGGCCCGAAGGCCGGCTCGGACGCATTGATCAGCGGGTTCAGCGCCAGCACCGTCGCCGCCAGCATGCCAAACCCGGTCATCGCGTAAAGCCCCGCCAGGACATAGCGCAGCCAGCGGCTGAGCGTGGCATCGCGCAAGCGCCACAACTGGTTGGCCATCGACACCAGCCAGACCAGCGCCAGCAACGCCACCGCCGCATGGCTGCCGGTGCGCCCGGGATATCCCGCCTCGATCAGGCGGTGCAAAAGGATCGTCGCCGACACCGCAGCCAGCGTCCAGAACACCGCATCGACCACCGCATGGGTCTTGGCGCGCGCCCGCCCGGCCAGCAGCCAGCGGCCTGCGAACAACAGCGCAAGCACCGCCGCATGGGACCAGGCGAACTCCCAGAACGGCGCGGTCATCGCCCGGTCAATGCCGGGATCGAACACCTGCCGCCAGAACAAGAGCGCCGCGCCCGCCTGCACGAACAGGCCGACCGCAGGCAGGCGGAACCGCCGGTCCAGAACCACCGCCACCAGCACCATCACCGCCAGCGAAACCGTCAGCGCCGCCTTGGACAGGATCAGGATCAGCGCCAGTGCCATCATCGTCAGCGCCGACAGTGTGAACAGGGCAGCGCGTCGGCGATCCTCGCCATCGGCGCGCGCAGCACGTTCCGCCAGCAGCACCATAAGGGCAGCAATGGCAATCACATGCCCCGCCCAGGGCCAGGCCCCGATCACCTGCGAGGGTGCCCAGTACACCTCCAGCACGCCCGCCACCAAGGGCGCGAACACCGCCGCGCCCACCGCCCAGGCCAGCCGCCAGCGCGCCATTGGCCAGCTTCGCCAGGCCGCGATCAGCGACAGCGCCAGCCCGCCCGCCAGCAGGATCGTCAGCGTCCAGGGCGCTGCCACCCCGGCCTCGCGCCCGGCAGCAGCGGTCCATTGCCGCCAGACCGGCCCGAACGCGGCCTCCTCGACCAGCACCAGCGGCAGCGCGATGGCCGGCAGCAGCGCAAGATCGCCCAGGGCAGGGGCCGCCCGCATCCAGATCGCCGCCAGCGCGAACAGCCCCGCCAGCGCCGCGATGGCCAGCCAGAACAGGCCGTTATCTTCCAGATAGACCCATCCGACCACCAGCACCGAGGCGGCAAACACCGCCGCCACCAGCCGCGTCGGAAAGCCCGGCGCATCCGGTTTCGGCATCTTCAGCAGCCGGTGCAGGCCCAGCGCATCCAGCACCGTCGCACCCTGATGCTGCGGCAGCACATTACGCTCCGGCACGATGGTCGTGGCGATCAGCGCGGCGAATGCGAAGGCGATGAAATGCACGCCCCCGCCGGTATCCACGAACACCAGCGCCGAGGCGGCAAAGCCCAGGATCAGCCCGAAAGCAGAAATCCAGGCCCAACGCTTGATCGTATCGACCGCCAGCGCAACCATCACGATCAGCGCGAAGAAATAATACAGCATCGCCGCGCCGCCCGGATCGCCGCCCACCAGGAACGGAGCCGCCATTGCACCGAGGATACCGACCGCCGCCAGCAGCGGGCCGTAAAACCAGCCGATCAGCACCGCCAGCGCCCCGGTCGCCGCCAGCCCCACCAATGCCGGCACCGGGCCGATCAGGTCATAAAGCACCCGCGCCGCCAATATCCCGGCAAAGATCGACACCAGCCCGCCTGCGGCGAAGGTCGAGGGCAGAAAGGCGTAAATCTCGTCCTCGCTGTCGCCACCCTTGCGGCGCAGACGCTCGCCAAAGGCAATCAGCGCCGCGCCCAGCGCCAATGCGCCGATCACCCTCAGGCGCGGCGTCAGCAGGCCGGTCTCGACCCCGTATTGCACCAGGAACACCCCTGCCAGCCCCAGCGAGACCGCGGCCACGAGATAGAACCAGTTCTTCGCCGCAAAAGCCATCGCGCCGCGCAGGCGATCGCCGGAAAACACGAAGGCCCGCGTGCGGGGCGACGGCGGTGCCGGGATTGCCTCGGGCGGTGGCGCAACACGTTCGCCACCCGCCATCGCCCGCCGCGCCGCCGCCCAGGGGCCAACGGAGGTTTCGGCGGCTTCCGGGGAGGTTTCAGGGGCGGTTTTCTGCGGTTGTTCAGGCGCGGCCTGCGGCGGGCGATCCTCGGCCAGGGCGGCCAGTTGCGCCTTCAGATCGCGGACCCGCGCGAACAGGATGAACACGGCGATATTGGGGAAAACCAGCAGCACGACCACCGCGCTGAACAGCAGAAACAAGAAATTGTCCAATGGCCCGCCCCGGTTGCAACCCACGCAGTATCCGGGCTGAAGTCTAGAAGCACGCACCGGTCCTGTCTACAAGCTTGGCGCATCGGCCTCCGGCCCCCCGGAAGCGCCGCCGTCAAGGCAGAATTTTGACCAAAATTCTGCGGGGCCGAAAATTTTTCCGGAAAAATTTTCTCTGGCCGGCACATTGCGGGAACGGGGAAAGGGTGAGAGGCTGGACAACGACCCGAACGGGACTCGTTACGGCTGCTTCCTTCCGGATCTGACCGGGTTGGCGAGGCGCTCGCCCGCGCCAACCTCTCGCCCGGTCAGATAGGGGATAAATCGGCATGATGCAAGGCCGCGCCGCCTCAGGCGATGGCGCGTGCCTGCAGGCGCTTGTGCAGCCGCCTTGCCGCGCCAGGAACACCATCACCCTGGCCATGATCGCGCGGCGGATGCACGCCGTCCGGCGGCGCAGGCGGCACGTCCAGCGCCAGCGCCGAACCAAGCGCGGCCATGCGCGCCACGGGGGCGGCGCAGAACGCATCGTAGTCGAAAAAGATCAGCCGCTCGTCATCAATCGCCAGCAGGGCATCATAGACCGCGCACCAATAGGCGATCAGGTAATCTGCCGTCACCCCGTTTGCCACATCTGTTGGCGGGGTCACACCGGGGGCGGCGAAGGGCTTGAAATTCGGACCGAATTCGTGATGCCCGAGCCAGGCCATGTATTGCGCATCGAACCGGTCGGTGCCGTGGCGGGCCAGAAAGGCGCGGTGCTGCGCCAGTGTGGAACCGGCAAAACCGGCGGGATTGCGGAACGGGATCACCACCCGCGCATCCCGCGCCGAGCGCAACAAGGCGGCGACACGCTGGACATTGTTGTTGTTCTTGGACAGGTAGCGCGGCGCGTCACCGGCGCGCACCACGCTGGCCATGAAGCCGCGAAAGGCGGTCAGATCGGCCGCGGGAACCCTCGCAGCCCAGCCCAGCATCGCAGCATCACTGGCCGGGCTGACGGCACGCCAGAATACCTCTTCAAAGGCTTCCTCGGCATCGGCGGAATGGGTCATGCCATCGCCATGCGCCCGCTCCACCGCGCGCGCGCTCTGGCGATGCGCCTTGGTCGCCTTGCCCCAGATATTCGGTGCCAGCACGAACGGCATATGCCGGTAGGTCGAGGTTGAAAACGCACCCGTCGCCACCAGCCGGTTCAGCAGCAAGGTCGACCCGGACCGCGCCAGCCCGGCAATGAAGACCGGCGACAGCGTATCGCCATCGCGGCCGGCATCCGGCCAGCGCCCCTGTTCCATCTGCATGGTTGCCCGCAGGATCGCGGGCGAGGCCAGCGCCACCCGGTGCAACAGGCGGGAGGCGATTCCGTAATCAGCCGAAGACATGCGCCCGCGCCTTCAGCCAAAGGATCGCCGCCGCGATGGCCATGACCTGAAGATCGGCCCGGACCAGCGTATCCGCCGGGGCAAGGCCGGTGGCAATTGCACCTGCCCAGACCACCGCCGCAAAGCCCGCAAGCACCGCCGCGATGATGGCGAACAGCTTCAGCGTTGCCGCCAGCATCCGCCCGGCATCTTCCGCCATTCCTGCCTGCCTTGCGTCGTCGTCCAGCGTGGCATCGCGCATCAGCGCCGTTGCCGCGCGCATGGTGCCCAGAAAGCCGCCCAGAACGTCACGGAAATTCAGCCGCAGCAAGGTTTCCACCGCCACGGCGCTGGCTGGCAGGGCCAGCAGCGCGGCGAGGTCAGACATCGTCCGCCGTCATGTCCGGCGCACCGGCCGCGCGGCGCGTGAACATCCGCTTGAGCGGCATCCACACGAAGGCAAACAGCGCCATGAACAGCGTCATCACCAGCCCGACCAACACGCCGATCGCGCCCAGTCCAAGGCCGGGTCCGACATAAGCTTCGGCCGGCATTGCCGCCAGCGCGGCGGCTATGGTGAATAGATAAAGGTTCGGTCGCATGTCGCGCCTCCTGTCCCGGTTGGTTTTCCCTGCAAGGCGTGGGCCCCCACACATTGCCACAAGGATTTGTTAACCAGACTTCAAGGCGGAAATTTGGCACAGACGGGGGGATTGTCGGGCAGCGTCAATGACAATCCGGCAGATCGTGGAAGTAATCCGGTGGCAGCGCGATGGCCTCGGAGACCAGCCCGCGCAGCCCCTCGCCATCGTCATAAAGGTTGACGAAATCGAAGGTGACGCGGCCTGAGCGGTCCACCTCGAACACCCGGCCCTGCCGCGACGAGGTGACCAGCAGCGCACCATCCAGCCATTGCGCCTTGCCCCGGTCCGCCGAGAAGAAATCGTGATCCGCGCCGTCCAGCAGCGTGGTCACGATATTGGTTGCCGGATCAATGCGGGTGATTTTCGACGGCGGATTGTCCCAGCGGTTGTCGTAGATCATGATGCCGCCATCGGGCAGGAAATCGGGATCGTGCTGTTGCTGGGTCGCGCCCTGCCGCCACCATTTCACCTTCAGCGTAACGGGATCGAACACGAAGATCAGGTTCAAGGTGCGGAACGAGGCCATCAGATCGCCCGGCGCGAACATCGGAAAGGCGGCTGCCATCCCGGGCAGCAATTCCTCGATATCGTTGCCATGAAACGGATCGCCCAGCCATTTGCGCCCCTGCGCGCTGTGATCGCTGCGGGCGGTGAAAATCCCGAGATCGGGATTGGCCGCGATCAGGTCCCGCATGGCGATGGATTGCAGGATGTCGCCGCTTGCCGGATCGATCCGGTCAAAGCTGTTGGGCGCACCGGCGATGGTCCACAGGCTGCCATCCGCCGCGCGTGACAGCACATGGTTGTAATCCCGTCCGTCGGCGCGCGACCACAGGTAGCGGCCACAGGCATCCACCTTGGAAATCGCGGTGCCAAGGTCGAACACGAACACGACCGAGCCGTCGGGTTCAACCTGCACCCCATGCGGATAGAGCCTCGAATTGGGCTGGCTTTGCAATTGCGACGGGTCCTCGGCCAGCGTCCAGCGATGCACCACCTTGCCGCCCTCGTCGATCAGGATCGCGCCGTGCAGCCCGTCGGTGAAATCGAACACACCGTAGATGAAGGTCAGGCGCGGTTCGCGATCCGCCGACAGGGCCAGTTGCGGCAACTGGCGGCGCTCGCGCAGGCCCGGCACGGCCAGGTCGCGGAACTCTGCGCCATGCGCCGCACCGCCGCCATCGCGGCTGAGCAGGCGATAGGGCGTGATGTCCAGATCGCTTCTCACCCGCTCGGCCACGCTTTGCGTCTGCCAGCGATTGTCGAAGACGTAAAGGTAGAGGTCCAGCAAGGCCGGTGCCGGCCAGATGCTGAACATCACCGAGCCCGCCCCAAGAAGATAGACCACCAGCACCAGCAGCCAGTATTTCAGTAAAGTCTTCATGCCCGATTGCTCTTGTCTCTTGGCCGAGACGTTGCTCTTATTGCGCCGGGTTTTGCGGCGTTCAGGCGGGATGGTAGGATGAAACCGGGACAACATCAACTGCATCAACTGCGTGTGATGGCATAATGAAGTTTGCCGAACATGTCACCTTCGGCGGCACCGGCTTTGACCGGGCGGCGCATCTGCGTGCGGACCCGGGCAAGCTGGCCGCCCTGCTGGCGGGGCCGGATGCCCGTATCCTGCCGGTCTGGCGCGGCAAGCCCCTGCTGGGCGGCGAGCGGGACCGGGCGCTGGTATTTCTGCCCGCCGGGCACAAGGTGCTGAACGCGGCCCGCAACGGCCCGGTCTTTCTGGGGCTGGAGGGCGGCCTGGCCTATTTCGCGCAGGATATCTCGACCTGGCAGGCGCCCGAGATGGACAAGGCCCGCCTCGGGGCCTTCATCGACGACAGCGAACAGCACCACCCGGACCTGCCGCATGGCCAGTCCTTTGCCGAACTGCGCCGCAACATGGCACGTCTGAGTGCGCGCGATGCCGAACTGGCGGCGATGGCGGTGGGGGTGTTCGCCTGGCACCGCAACCACCGGTTCTGTGCCCGCTGCGGGCGGCCATCCGAGGTGGTCCTGGGCTGCTGGCAGCGGGTCTGCCCGGCATGCAAGGCACCGCATTTCCCGCGCACCGATCCGGTGGTGATCATGCTGATCACGCGCGGCAACAAGCTGCTGATCGGCCGCTCGCCGGGCTGGCCCGAGGGGATGTATTCCCTGCTGGCCGGTTTCATGGAGCCGGGCGAAACCATCGAGGCCGCCGTGCGCCGCGAAGTGGCCGAGGAAACCGGCATCAGGGTCGGGCCGGTCGGCTATCTGGCGAGCCAGCCCTGGCCCTTCCCGTCCTCGCTGATGATCGGCTGCTGGGGCGAGGCGCAATCGGACGAAATCGCCATCGACGAACACGAGATCGAGGATGCGATCTGGGTCAGCCGCGAGGAGATCCTCGCTGCCTGGGCCTCTAAGACGCCAACCCTGGTGGCGGCCCGCAAAGGGGCAATTGCGCATTTTCTGATAAAGAACTGGTTGTCAGACACTTTGGGATAGGGCAAAACTGACGACGGTTATTCCCATTGGTTGTCGTTGTATCATGATTTTTACCACCAAGACCGACATCGCGGCAAATCTGAATGCCGTGTTTGCCCAATTTGCCGATTTCGAGATGTTTGAACGCTACGGCCTGCGCTCAGGGGCCGAGATCACCCGCACCGACGATCTGGCGACCCCCGGCAAGGGGATGATCTGGAACGTGCGGATGCCCTATCGCGGCAAGACCCGGCGCATCAATGTGGAACTGGTGGATTACGACCCGCCCAACTCGCTTGATTTCTGCGCCGACGCGGATGGCTTTGACGCTGTGATCAAGGTCGAGCTGGTGCCTTTGTCGGGCCGCCAGACACGGGCGACGGTGGCGTTGGACATCACCGCCAAGACCCTGGCGGCAAAGCTGGTGCTGCAATCGGCGCGGCTGACGAAATCGGCGCTGAACAAGCGGTTCCGCCAGCGGCTGAACCGGTTCGGCAAGTCGATCGAGGAACGGGTCAGGACGGCCTGAGGAAGTGTGGGCCAAACCACACATGATCCAGCTCCCACTTTGGCCCGGGGGGCACCCCTGGGTCGGACGCGGCCCTCTGCTGTCGGCTTGGCGTCTGCGCCAATCCGCTCACCCCCAAATCAATGCGCTGCGATACTGACCGGATCAATCAGCGTGCGCCCGCCATCCACCGTCAGGATCTGGCCGGTCACGAAGCAGGCCGCCTCTGACGCCAGGAACTGCACCGCTTCGGCCACCTCGTCGGCACCGCCGATCCGCCCGAGCGGCGTCGACGCCCCGATCCTGGCCCTCAGATCACCGCCGTCATCCTTCAGCGCCGCCTGCAGGCTGCCGCTCATCACGCTGCCGATGGCCACCGCGTTCAGGCGGATGCGGTGCGGCGCCAGCGCCACCGCCATCGCCCGCGTCATCTGGTCGAGCGCCGCGCAGGCCACCGAATAGCCCATCAGTTCGGGATGCGCCCGCCGCGCCGCAATCGAGGTCAGATTGACGATGGAGCCGATGCAGCCCTCGGTCTTTTCCTCGTCCTCGGCCTGGCGGATCATCCGCCGCGCGATCATCTGGGTCAGGCGCAGGCTGGCGGTGACGTTTTGTTGCAGCGAATCCTCGAACGCGTCCAGATCGGAATCCAGCGGATCGGATTTCAGCACCTGCCGCGCGCCGTTGACCAGGATATCGACCCGGTCGAACTCGGCAATGGTGGACGACAACAGGTTCGCCAGCGTCAGCTTCTGGCGCAGATCGCCGACGAAATAGCGCGGGCGGTTATCCTCGGTGGTGACAGCCTGCACTTCGGCGGCGAGTTTTTCCTCGTCCATGTCGGCGAACATCACATGTGCGCCTTCGTCGACGAACCGGCGGGCAATCGCCAGCCCCACGCCATTTGCCGCGCCGGTGATGATCGCGGTCTTGCCTTCGATGGAAAACGACATGGGCAGGCTCCTGTCGGGGCGGGCAGCGCGTTCAGGCGCGGCGTTGTTTCAATTCGCGGGCGCGGGCCTTGGCGGATTTCGGGCGGCTGGCCAGGATCGCCTTGTAGTGGCGGGTTTCTTCCAGCACCCGCACCTCGGCAAACAGCGCCGCCAGATGCGCCTCGTAGGGCAATTGCCGGTTGGCCACCAGCCAGAGCCGCCCCTGCGGCGTCAGGATATCGGCGGCGCGGCTGATGAAGGCCTGACCCAGTGCGGGCTCGGCCGCGCGGCCCTGATGGAACGGCGGATTGCAGATCACCGCGTCATAGCGGGCCTCGATCGGGGTGGTCAGAACATCGGCCCAGTGAAACGAGGCGCGGGGATCGGTCACGTTCAGGCGGGCGGCATCCAGCGCGGCCTTGTTGGCCTCGTAAAGATCAAGCGCGGTGACGCCGCCACGAGCAAACAATACGAAGTTCGACAGAAAGCCCCAGCCAGCCCCGAAATCGGCCACCCGCCCGGCCAACCTGTCGTCCAGATGCACCGCCAGCAGGGCGGAAGCCGGGTCAATACGATCGGCCGAGAACATGCCCGGTGCGGTCAGGTAGCCATCGACATTCTCCGCCGGCACCAGTGCGGCCTCCCATTGCGCCAGCACAGCGGGCAGGATATCGGGGCGGCGTATCCAGAAGGTCTTGCCATGCGCCTTGGAGATCGTGCCCTCCGGCGTGAACAGGGCGCGGCAATGTTTCAGCGCGGTTTCGATACCGTCGGTCTTGGCCCCGTCAACCACGATCATCGCGCCGGGTGCGGCGTGGCGGAACCCCAGCGCGATCAGCCCCAGGGTTTCCGGCTTGGAGCGGCTGACATGCACCAGCACCAGCGCATATGGCCCGTCCGGGTGGTCGCCAACATCGTATCCCGCCGCCGACAGCCGGTCGAAATCCGGGCGAAAGCCGGTGACGGGGTGGAAGCGGTCGCGCGGGAAGCGGGTGTAATCGCTCCCGGCCCCGGCATTCAGCGCGGCTATTCTGCCGGTTTCCGGCAGGCGAAGTGCGGGTTCGCCAAAGGCGATATCGAGGCGCTGATCAGCCATGCGGGGAACGGACGCGGGCGTCCTATTCCTTCTCCATCGTGCATTGCAGCGGATGCTGGTTGCGCCGCGCCAGTTCCATCACCTGCGCCACCTTGGTTTCGGCGATCTCATAGGAAAACACCCCCACCACCGCGATTCCCTTGTTGTGCACAGTCAGCATGATATCGACCGCCTGACTGTTGGAAATGCCGAAGAACCGTTCCAGCACATAGACCACGAATTCCATCGGCGTATAGTCGTCATTCAGCAGCAACACCTTGTAAAGTGGCGGCTTTTGCGTCTTGGTCCTGGTCCTGGTGGCAACCGACACATCGTTGTCGCCGCCATTGCCGTTATCGGATGTCATCACCAGCGGGATCACGCCGGGGCCTCCTGGGTTCTGTGGGCGTCGGCTGGAATATACGACAGGGCCGATGAAAAGGGAATTACCCAACATGCGATGATTTGAAGGCTGGCGTCCTGACCACGGGGAACCCCCCAATTCGCGGCAGGATCACGAAAACCCGCAATGCGGCAAAAAAGATGGTGATCTTTCGCCCCTTGCCATGTTAGCGTCATACCAAAGACAAACGAGGCGTCCACTCAGGAGGCCCGCGAGGCAGCATAAATCGGGGCAACCGATGTTCAGGCAGGCGGTGAGCAGGGTCATCCTGGCACTGATATTCGTGATTTCTGGCTACGCGGTTTCTGCCGCGCCTTATGCTGCGTTCGTCATAGATGCGCGCACCGGCGAGGTCCTGCATTCGGTCAATGCCGATACCAGGCTGCATCCGGCCTCGCTGACCAAGATGATGACGCTCTATGTCACGTTCGAGGCGATCCGGAACGGCGAGATTTCGCTGGAAACCATCGTCACCGTGTCCAGCCGCGCCGCCGGCGAGCAACCATCGAAACTGGGCCTGAAGGCGGGCCAGAAGATCGCGCTTTACAACCTGATCCGGGCGGCGGCGGTGAAATCCGCCAATGACGCCGCAACCGCCATTGCCGAGGCGGTCAGCGGCAGCGAGGCGGCTTTTGCGCGGCGCATGAACAAGACCGCCAAGGCGCTGGGGATGAACCGCACCACCTTTCGCAATGCCCACGGCCTGACCGAGGAGGGGCATCTGTCCACCGCCCGCGACATGACCATCCTGGGGCGGCATCTGTTTTACGATTTCCCGCAATATTACAACCTGTTCTCGCGCCGCGAAACCCGGGCGGGCGACAAGAACGTGCGCAACACCAACCGCAAGTTCCTGGATGCCTATGACGGTGCCGACGGGATCAAGACCGGCTACACCCAGGCGGCGGGGTTCAACCTGGTTGCCTCGGCCCAGCGCGGCGAGAAGCGGGTGATTGCCACGGTGTTCGGCGGGCGCTCGACCGCGACGCGCAATGCCAAGGTGGCGGAATTGCTGGATCTCGGTTTCCGCAAGGCACCGAAACACGCTGCAGTGCGGCCGCCCGATCCGCCGGCCTATGCCGGTGCGCCGGGGGCGAAGCGGATCGTCGTGGCGGCGGTGGCGACCAGCCCGCGCCCGCAACCGCGCGTGGCGCGAACGCCCGAGGAAACAGAAAAGCTGATGGCGGCGATCGGCGATGCAGTGGCCGAAGCGATTGCCGAAACCGCCGATCAGGGCGACGCGTCCGAGGATCAATCCGATACCGCGGCCAGCATCCGCCCGGAACCGCGCGACGATGGCCTGCGGGTGGTGACGCGGGTCTCCACTTCGGGCGGGCAGCATTGGGGCATCAACCTTGGCAGCTTCGCCAATCGCACCGAGGCCGAGAAACTGCTGCTGCGCACCGCACTTCAGGACCTGAGCGCGCTGGACGGTGCCTTGCGCAAGGTGGTGGTGGCAAACGGCAAGTATCAGGCCAGCTTCGTCGGCCTGAGCGAGGAACTGGCGGCGCGCGCCTGCAGTCGCCTGAAGGCCCGCCGTCAGGAATGCCAGATGGTCGGGCCGGGCGGATAGCGGTCCCTTGTATTAGCATTGGCCTTTATGATGGGAACAGGGCTTGGTATCTGCCCGCCCCTCACCCCGGATCGGGCGCGACCCGCACCATACGCTTGCCGCGATTGTCGCCCGCCAGCAGGCCGATCAGCGCCGATGGCGCGTTTTCAAGCCCCTCGACGATATCCTCGAACACCTTGATCTGACCGCTGGCAACCCATTGCCCCAGCGCCCGCAGCGCCTTGGCGTCGTCGCGGGCGAAATCCATCACGATGAAGCCTTCCATCCGCAGCCGCTTGACCACCACCAGCCCCGGCAGGTTGCGCGGGCCGGTCGGGGCGGCGCTGTCATACTGGCTGATCGCGCCGCAGCAGACCACGCGGCCACGCTCGTTCATCACGAACATGGCGGTTTCCAGAATGGCTCCGCCCACGTTATCGAAATAGACATCCACGCCATCCGGGCACGCGGCGCGCAGGGCGCGGAAGAACTTCGGATCGCGGTAATCGACGCAGGCATCGAAGCCCAGCGTATCGGTAACCCAGGCGCATTTATCGGCCCCTCCGGCAATGCCGACCACCCGGCAGCCAAGGGCGCGTGCGATCTGCCCGACATAGCCGCCGACCGATCCCGCCGCGGCCGAGACCAGCACGGTTTCGCCGGCCATCGCCCGGCCGACCCCGATCAGCCCGTGAAAGGCGGTCTTGCCCGCGATACCATAGACCGACAGGAGGTTGGACAAGGGTGCCACTTTCGGCAGCTTTTCCACCTTGCGCGCCGGGCGCACCACATAATCCGACCAGCCCGATTCGGCGGCCACGATATCGCCCGGCGACAGGCGGTCGCTGCGGCTGTCCACCACCTCGCAGATCGCATAGGTCGCCATCACGTCGCCGGCCTTCACCGCCTCGCGGTAGGTCGCGCCCTGCATCCACGAGCGGTTAGCGGCGTCGATCGACATCAGGATGGTGCGCAACAGAACCTCGCCCTCGCCCGGCACCGGCATCGCGGCCTCGCGCATCTCGAAATGGTCGGGCGCGAGCACATCCTTGGGCAATTCGCGGACGATGACCTGGCGGTTTTTCATGTTGGTCCTTTCCGGGGGTCGCTGTTCAGTCGGCAATGGTCAGCACGACCTTGCCCATCACCTTGCGGGATTCCAGCATCTGCAACGCTTGCGCGGCCTCTGCCAGCGGGAAGCTGGCGGAGATCCGGGGCCGGATCGCGCCTTTGGCATAAAGCGCGAACAACTCGCGCATGTTCGCGGCATGGCCCTTGGGGTTTCGCGCCACCCAGGCCCCCCAGTAGACGCCCTTGATATCGGTGCTTTGCAGCAAGGTCAGGTTCAGCGGCACCTGCGGGATACCGGCAGGAAAGCCGACCACCAGGAACCGCCCGCCCCACGCCATCGCCCGCAAGGCCGGCCCGGCGTAATCGCCGCCGACCGCGTCATAGACCACGTTCACGCCGTCGCCGCCCGCCACCGCCCTGATCTCTGCCGACAGGGCCTTCTGCGCCTCGCGGTCGGGGTCGCGCGGATAGACGATGACCGCATCCGCGCCGATCTTGCGGCAGAAGGCGGCCTTGTCCTCGGACGAAACCGCCGCGATCACCTGCGCCCCGGCGGCCTTGCCAAGTTCCACCGCCGCCGCGCCGACGCCACCGGCAGCCCCCAGCACAACCAGGCTTTCGCCTTGCCGGATGGCCGCACGGTCCTTCAGCGCGTGATACGAGGTGCCATAGGTCAGCACGAACGCGGCGGCTTCGTCGAACGGCATCGCATCGGGGATTTTCATCACCCGTTGCGCGGCTACCACGACATGGCTGGCGAAACCGTTGATCCCAGGCAGCGCCAGCACCCGATCACCGACTTTCAGCCCGGCAACGCCATCGCCCAGCGCCTCGATCACGCCCGAAACCTCGCCGCCCGGTGCAAACGGGCGCGGCGGTTTCACCTGATAAAGATCGCGGATGATCAGCACATCGGGATAGTTCACACCGGCGGCACGCACGGCGATGCGGACCTCGCCTTCCTTGGGTTCGGGCGTCGGCAATTCGGTCAGCTCAAGGCTGTCCGGCCCGCCCGTTCGCGTGCTCAGCATCGCTTTCATCGCCATCCCCCGATCTGCCGCAACGTCAGAATTGAACGGCCAATTGATCGGCGCAGAACCGCCTTGTCAATTGAATATCCAAATGCAAGTCTTTGCCGCAACGTCAGTCCCGGGCGGTTTCGGGCTGGGGTTGCAAGGCGGAAAGGGCGGCGAATGGCGGACGATCTTCAGACCTACCGGAGCGAATTGCGCGACTGGCTGGCAGCGAACTGCCCCGACGGTATGCGCGACGGCCAGAACGGCGAAGCCGCGATCTGCTGGGGCGGCAAGAACTGGACCTTCACCAGCGACGCACAGCGGCAATGGCTGGAAAACGCGGCGTCGCGGGGCCTGACGGTGCCGACATGGCCCAAGGCCTATGGCGGGGCCGGGCTGGACCGCGCCCGCGAGAAGATTTTCCACGAGGAACTCACCCGCATCAACGCCCGCTGGCCCTTGCAGAGCTTTGGCATCTGGATGCTTGGCCCGGCGCTGCTGCATTTCGGCACCGAGGAACAGAAACGCCATTACCTGCCGCCGATTGCGCGCGGCGAAATCCGCTGGTGTCAAGGCTATTCGGAACCGGGCGCGGGCTCGGACCTGGCCAGCCTGCAGACACGGGCCGAGGACAAGGGCGATCACTGGCTGGTCAACGGCCAGAAGGTCTGGACCTCCTATGCCGATCAGGCCGACTGGATCTTCGCGCTGGTGCGCACCGACCGCGAAGCGCCCAAGCACAAGGGCATTTCGTTCATCCTGATCGACATGGCCAGCGAAGGTGTCACCACCCGCCCGATCCGCCTGATCTCGGGGGCCTCGCCGTTTTGCGAGACGTTCTTTGACAATGTGAAAGTGCCGAAAACCCAGGTGGTCGGCGAGATCAACCGCGGCTGGGACGTGGCCAAATACCTGCTGACCCATGAACGCCAGATGATTTCCGCCAGCGGTCAGGCGATGTTCGCCGGGCGCGCACTGGGGGCGGTGCTGGGCGACAATCAGGATGCCAGCCTGCGCGCGGCAGCGTTGAAATGCGAAGTGGATGCGCTGGCGGTCGGCCTGACGCTGGAGCGTTACAAGGACATGGCCGAGGCGGGCACCGGAGTGGGCGATGCCTCGGCCATGCTGAAATACATGGGCACCGAATTGAACAAGGCGCGGCACGAAGTGCTGATGTCCGCGGGCGGCAGCGATGCGCTGGAATGGGATGGCAAGGCGGGCAGTCAGGCCGCCGACTGGCTGCGTACCAAGGCCAATTCGATCGAGGGCGGCACATCCGAGGTGATGCTGTCGATCATCTCGCGCCGGGTGCTGGGATTGCCGGGATAGGATGATGGCGAAACTTGTGAAAACCGAAGACGAGGTCATGCTGGGCGATGCCGCGCGCGGCTTTCTGGGCGATGCCGCGCCGGTGTCGCATCTGCGCGGTTTGCGCGATGGCGGTGCGACGCATGATGCCGGTTTGTGGCGGGAAATGGCGGCGATGGGCTGGGCCGGGGTGCTGGTGCCCGAAGCCTCGGGTGGTTCGGATATGGGCCATGCGGCGGCGGGTGTGCTGGCAGGCGAGATGGGCCGCACATTGGTGGCAAGCCCCTTCCTGTCCAGCGCGGTGATCGCGGCAACGGCGCTGAAGCAGGTCAGTTCCGATCGCGCCGCGACCGCGCTGGCGGCGATTGCTTCTGGCGAGGCGACCTATGCGCTGGCGATTGACGAGGGGCGCAAGTTTGCGCCCGAGGCGACCGCAATGCAGGCGGTGGCGGATGGCAACGGTTTCCGGTTGAGCGGTGACAAATGCTTCGTGATCGACGGTGCGCTTGCCGACCGGTTGCTGGTGCTGGCCAGAACCGGCGACGGGCTGACACTGTTCGATCTGCCCGCCGACCGGGCCGGGATAACCCGCAGCCGTACCAACCAGATCGACAGCCGCAACAGCGCCCGCCTGCATTTCGACAGGGTCGAGGCCACGGGCGACGATGTGCTGGGCCAGGTCGATGACGCGATGGCGGTGCTGCGCCCGGCACTTGAGGCGGGACAGGCCGCGCTGGCCGCCGAGATGACCGGCCTTGCCAGCGGTGCCTTCGACATGACCATCGGCTATCTGAAGGATCGCCGCCAGTTCGGCGTGCCGATCGGCAGTTTCCAGGCGCTGCAGCACCGCGCCGCGCATCTGTGGTGCGAGATCGAGGTGACCGCCTCGGCCATCCTGCATGCCGGCCGCAAGCTGGACGAAGACGCCGGGAATGCCACGCTGGCGGTCTCGCTGGCCAAGGCCCGTGCCACCTCAACCGCGCAACTGGCGGTGATCGAGGGTGTGCAGATGCATGGCGGTATCGGCATGACCGATGCCTTCGACATGGGATTTTACATGAAACGCGCCCGCGTCTCGGCGGAATGGCTGGGCGATTATGGCTATCACGCCGAACAGGTGGCCCGCCTCAGGGGCTTCTGAGACCAATATACGAAACCGAACTCAAAGGAACATGACATGCGCGACGCCGTTATCGTCTCTACCGCCCGCACCCCGATTGGCAAAGCCTATCGCGGCGCCTTCAACGCCACCACGCCGCAGGCGCTGGCCGGGCATGCCATTGAACATGCGGTGGCCCGCGCCGGTGTCGACCCCGCCGAAATCAGCGATTGCGTCTTTGGCGCGGCGTTGCAGCAGGGCCATTCCGGCACCAATATCGCGCGCCAGGGCGCAATCCGCGCCGGGCTGCCGGTAAGTGTGGGCGGCATGTCGCTGGACCGCCAATGCGCCAGCGGCATGATGGCGATTGCCACCGCCGCCAAGCAGGTGATCACCGACGGCATGGATGTGGTGATCGGCGGCGGGGTGGAAAGCATCTCGATGGTGCAGACGCCGGAAATGCGGGTCGGCGGCGATCCCTGGATCAAGGCCAACAAGCCCGAATTGTACATGTCGATGCTGGAAACCGCCGAAACCGTGGCCGCGCGCTACAAGGTCAGCCGCGAGGTGCAGGACGAATACGCGCTGCGCTCGCAGCAACTGACCGCCGCCGGGCAGGAAACCGGCCGCTTCGATGCGGAAATCGTGCCGATGTCCACCGTGATGAAGGTGCAGGACCGCGAAACCGGCGAAATCAGCGACCGCGAGGTGACCCTGTCCAAGGACGAGGGCAACCGCCCCGGCACCACACTGGAAAACCTGCAAGGCCTGCAGCCGGTGTTCAAGAACGGCCTGCGCATCGCCGAGGGCGGCTTCATCACCGCCGGCAATGCCAGCCAGTTGTCCGACGGCGCTTCGGCTGCCGTGGTGATGGAGGCCAGGCTGGCGGAAAAGCGCGGATTGCAGCCGCTCGGGCGCTATGTCGGCGTGATGGCGGCGGGATGCGAGCCGGACGAGATGGGCATCGGCCCGGTCTTTGCGGTGCCGAAACTGCTGGCGGCACATGGCCTGAAGATGGACGATATCGGGCTGTGGGAATTGAACGAGGCCTTCGCGGTGCAGGTGCTGTATTGCCGCGACAAGCTGGGCATCCCGGACGAATTGCTGAACGTCGATGGCGGCGCGATCTCGATCGGCCACCCCTACGGCATGTCGGGTGCGCGGATGGTCGGCCATGCATTGATCGAGGGCAAGCGGCGCGGCGCGAAATACGTTGTCTGCACCATGTGCGTCGGCGGTGGCATGGGCGCGGCCGGATTGTTCGAGGTTCTGTGAACATGGCGCGAAACGACGCCCATCTGCCGGCGGCATTGCGCGGGCTGCGCCTGCCGCTGATGGCTGCGCCCCTGTTCATCATCTCGGGTCCCGAACTGGTGATCGCGCAATGCAAGGCGGGGATCGTCGGCTCGTTCCCCGCCCTCAATGCCCGCGAGGCCGAGGGCGAACCGCCCCTGCTGGAGGCCTGGCTGCAACGCATCACCGAGGAACTGGATGCCTGGAACCAGTCCAACCCGGACCGCCCGGCAGCGCCCTTCGCGGTGAACCAGATCGTGCATCGCTCGAATTCGCGGCTGGACCGCGATGTCGAGATATGCGCGCGCTGGAAAGTGCCGATCTGGATCACCTCGCTTGGCGCACGGGTCGAGGTGAACGAGGCGGCGCATTCCGGCGGCGGCATCGTGCTGCACGATATCATCAACAACACCTTCGCGCGCAAGGCCATCGACAAGGGCGCGGATGGCCTGATCGCGGTGGCGGCGGGCGCGGGTGGCCATGCCGGGCAGCAATCGCCCTTCGCGCTGATCCGCGAAATCCGAAGCTGGTTCGAGGGGCCGTTGCTGTTGTCCGGCGCGATTGCCACGGGCCAGTCGCTGCTGGCGGCGCGGGTGATGGGGGCGGATCTGGGCTATATCGGCTCGTCCTTCATCGCCACCAGCGAGGCGAATGCGCAGCAGGCATACAAGGACATGATCGTCGCGTCGGGGGCCGAGGATATCATCACCTCGTCGCTGTTCACCGGCGTGTCGGGCAATTACCTGAAGCCGTCGATCATCGCGGCGGGGATGGATGCCGACAACCTGCCGACCGGCGATATCTCCACGATGAATTTCGACAAGGCACGGGCCAAGCCGAAAGCCTGGAAGGAAATCTGGGGCTCGGGGCAAGGTATCGGGGCGGTGGATGCGGTGACGGATGTGTCCGCGCTGGTCAACCGGATCGAGCGGGAATACCTGGCCGCCGGGCGCGCCCTGGCGGCCGAGTTCACCTGATACCGCAGGCCTGCCAAAAGGGGAGAGCGCGGCATGGCTGAATTGATCCGAACAGACCATGCAGGCGGCATTGCCCGCCTGACGCTGGCGCGTGCGCCGGTCAACGCGCTGGTGCCGGATTTCCTGATGGATTTTGCCGTTTCCATTGACCGGCTGGCCGCCGATGACGCGGTGCGGGCCATCGTGATCGACAGTGCCTTTGGCGTCCATTCCGCCGGGCTGGACCTGAAGGCGGCGCAAACCTGGGACCGGGGTGGTGAACATGCCATCGTGGCGGCGCTGAATATCGGGTTTACCACGCTGTTCGCCTGCCCAAAGCCGACCGTCGCCGCCATTGCCGGGCCTGCAATTGCCGGTGGCCTGTTCTTCGTTCTGGGCTGCGATTACCGGGTCGCCGCACCGCGCGCCAGCTTCGGGCTGGCCGAGGTGCGGGTGGGGGCGGATTTCCCGGTCGGGCCGATGGAGATTGCCCGTGCCACCTTGTCGGCGAACGACCTCAGGCGGCTGATGCTGACCGGGCAACCGGTTTCGGCGGACCGGGCACTGGCCTCGGGGATTGTCGATGAGCTGGTGGATGAAGCGATGCTTGGCGAGGCGGCGTTGCAGGCGGCGGCGGCGCTGGCGGACAATCCGCCGCTGACCTATGCCGCGGTCAAGCGCCAGATCAGGGGCGAGGTGATCGCACGGATCAAGGCGGCGATGGCGGCGGGCGGCAATGCCCCGCCCGATGGCTGGTTCAATTCCGAAACCAAGGCGGCGATGGCCCGGATGATCGCAGGGCGCGGATGATGGCTGGGGGGGCAACGCGCCGATTTATCCGGCCGTGCAGGGGATGGTGACATGAGCAGCGAACGCAAGATCCTTTGGACACCCAGCCGCGAACGCGCCGAGGCTTCGACAATGGCGGCCTTCACCCGCTGGCTGACAGCGGAACGCGGCCTGAGCTTCGCCGATCACAACGCGATGTGGCGCTGGAGCATTGACGATCTGGAAGGATTCTGGGCCGCAATCTGGGATTATTTCGACATCCGCGCCGCGGTTCCCTATCAGCGTATTCTGGCCAAACGCCAGATGCCGGGGGCGGAATGGTGCCCCGGCGCGATGCTGAATTTCGCCGATTCGGTGCTGCGCAATGCCGAGGTGACACCGGACAGGACCGCCATCGTCACACAATCGGAAACCTTCGGACGCAGCGAGATGACCTGGGCCGAGTTGCGCCGCCAGACCGCCAGCCTGGCGGCACGGCTGAAAGGCATGGGGGTTGGCGAAGGCGACCGGGTGGCGGCGATCCTGCCCAATACCGAAACCGCGCTGATCGGCTTTCTGGCGACGATCAGCATCGGCGCAATCTGGTCTCTCTGTGCGCCGGATATGGGGCATGTGGCGATCCTGGACCGGTTCCGCCAGATCGAACCGAAGGTGCTGCTGGCGCAGGGGCGCTATGTCCATGCCGGCAAGATGATTGATCGCGGCGAGATCATCGCCGGGATCGTGGCCGGGCTGCCGTCACTGGCCGCGATTGTCGGCGTGCGGGTGGGCGGGGCCTTGCCCGAGGGGCATCTGGACTGGTCCGACCTGACCGGCGACGATGTGGCCTACCGGGCCGAGCCGGTGGCCTTCGATCATCCGCTGTGGATCGTCTATTCATCCGGCACCACCGGCAATCCCAAGCCGATCGTGCATGGCCACGGCGGGGTGATCCTGGAATACGCGGTGCATACGCTGCATATGGATATCAGCGCCGATGACCGGTTCTGCTGGCTGACATCATCAGGCTGGATCATGTGGAATTCGCAATGGTCGGCCCTGTCGCGCGGCGCGACGGTGGCGATGTTCGACGGCGCGCCGAACCATCCCGATATGGGTGTGGTCTGGCGGTTCGTGGCGGATGAGGGCCTGACCTCGTTCGGGGCCGGGGCGGCGTTCTTTTCAGGCTGCATGAAGGCCGGGATCGTGCCGCGTGACACAGGTGATCTGAGCGCCCTGCGCACGCTTGGTTCCACCGGCTCGCCCTTGTCGGCGGATGCCTATGGTTGGGTCTACCGCGATGTGAAGCCGGATATCTGGCTGGTGCCGGTTTCCGGTGGCACCGATCTGGTGGGGGCGTTCGTGCTGGGCCATCCGATGCTGCCGGTGCGCGCCGGCGAGATGCAGACCCGCGCGCTCGGCAATGCGGTGCGGGCGTTCGACGAGGATGGCAACGAGGTGACCGGCGCGGTGGGTGAACTGGTCTGCACCGAGCCTTTGCCCTCGATGCCGCTGTTCTTCTGGGGCGACGAGGACGGCACGCGCCTGCATGACAGCTATTTCGATACCTATCCGGGCATCTGGCGGCATGGCGACTGGATCGAGATCACGCCCGAGGGCGGTTCGGTGATCTACGGACGCTCCGACGCCACGATCAACCGCAAGGGGCTGCGGCTGGGCAGCGCCGAGATTTACCAGGCGGTCGAGGGGCTGGACGAGGTGCTGGATTCGCTGGTGGTCGATCTGGAATTCCTCGGCCGCGACAGCTTCATGCCGCTTTTCGTGGTGCTGCAGCCGGGATTGGTGCTGGACGAGGCGCTGAAGGCGCGGATCAACGGTGCGATCAGGAGCGCGGTTTCGGCCCGGTTCATCCCCGACGAGATTGTCGCCATCGCCGAGGTGCCGCGCACATTGTCGGGCAAGAAGCTGGAAGTGCCGGTGAAAAAGCTGTTACTGGGCGGCGATCCCGGCAAGGTGGTGAACCGCGATTCGATGGCCAATCCCGGCAGTTTCGACATATTCATCGCCTATGCGGCGGGCCGTACCGGCAGCAAGGACACAGCGACATGACCGATCATTCCGAAGAATTGCTGGGACTTCTGGATATCGAACAGCTTGAGGTCGATCTGTTCCGCGGCATCGGCTCGGGCGGGGAAACCACCGTGCGGATATTCGGCGGCCATGTCATCGCGCAGGCGCTGGCGGCGGCCTATCGCACCGTGCCGGACCGTTTGTGCCATTCGCTGCATGCCTATTTCATCCGCCCCGGAGATCCGAAAATCCCGGTGATCTACAGTGTTGATCGCGCCCGCGATGGCGGCAGTTTCACCACCAGGCGGGTGGTGGCGATCCAGCATGGCAAGCAGATACTGAACCTGTCGGCCTCGTTCCATGTGGCGGAGGACGGCTGGGAGCATCAGCATGCCATGCCCGAGGTGGCCGGACCCGAAGGGCTGATGGGCCGCGCGGAACTGCGCGAATTATATGCGGACAAGATCAGCGACAAGCAGCGTTCGGATTTCTTCCGCCCGCGCCCGATCGATATCCGCGAGGTCGCGCCGCAGGACCTGTTCGACCCGTCCAGCGCCGATGACCGCAACCATCTGTGGTTTCGCATGGAGGCCGCGCGCGGCCAGGGCCCGCAGATGCAGCATTGCCTGCTGGCCTATGCGTCGGACATGAACCTGCTCGGCTCGTCGCTGCGCCCGCACGGGCTTACATGGTTCAAGGGCGGGGTGATGACGGCCTCGCTGGATCACGCGATGTGGTTTCATGCACCGATCGATTTCGGCGACTGGCATCTTTATTCGATGGACGCGCCGTTCACCGGCGGCGGGCGCGGGTTCAACCGCGGCTCGGTTTTTACGCAAGACGGGCGGCTGGTGGCCAGCGTGGCGCAGGAAGGGCTGATGCGGCCTTACCGGGCGAAGGGTTGAGGGCGGGGTTTGCCTGGCGTCAGTTGCGGGGATGCCCCGCTGTCCTGACGTCCGGTTGTACCAGCCTGCCGGCCCCCTGTCCTGCCCTCAAAACCCGCCGAACCGGCGGTTCAGCTTCCGCATGCCCCCGATCCAGCGGTCATAATCATCGGTCTTGGCGCGCATGTAGCCCAGCACCTCTGGATGCGGCAGCACCAGGAACCGCTCGGCCCGGATCGCCTCGACGCAGGCGTCGGCCACCGGTTCCGGCTCAATCATGCCGTCGATGGCGGCGACATGGTCTTCCATCCCGCGGGTCATCTCCGTGCGCACCGCCTGCGGGCAGAGGACCGACACCCTGATCCCCTGATCGCCGTGGCTCATCGCCAGCCATTCCGCCAGCCCGACGGCGGCGTGTTTCGTCACCCCGTACGGGGCCGAGCCGATCTGGTTCAGCAACCCCGCCGCCGAGGCGGTGTTCAACAGATAGCCGCCGCCGCGCGCCGCCATCCTTGGCACCAGATGCCGCGCCGCCCAGACATGTGCCATCACGTTGATATCCCAGATCCGCTGCCAGTCGTCATCCGCCACCTCGACCCCGCCGGCAACCGAGATACCGGCATTCGAGCAGAACAGGTCAATCGGGCCGATCTCGGCTTCGACCCGGTCGATCAGGCCCTTGATTTCGCTTTCTGTCGATACATCGACGCAAGTTGCAAAACCATCGATCAGATTGGCGGTGTCCTCGGCCCCTTTGGCGTTGCGGTCGGCGCAGATCACCTTGCGGGCACCTTCCGCGGCGAACCGGATCGCCAGCGCGCGGCCGATGCCGCTGGCGGCACCGGTGACGACGATGATCCTGTCTTTCAGCTCCATCACATAGGCTCCTTCAGGGTTTTCAGGCAGGCCTCGCGCAGGCCACGGCGGTCGATCTTGTCGGTTGCGCCGCGCGGCAGGGGCTGGTCGTAAAACCAGTATTGCGCGGGGATCTTGTAGGCCGCGATATGCGCGGCCAGGAATTCCGACAGCGTTGCCGCATCGGCATTCGCGCGAAGCCGGATCGCGGCACCGACAACCTCGCCCAGGCGGGCATCGGGCAGGGCGAAAACGCAGGCCTCGGCCACGGCGGGGTGGCGGTGCAGTGCCCCTTCGACATCCAGGCAGGCGATGTTCTCGCCGCCGCGAATGATGATGTTCTTCTTACGATCGACGATGGTCACATAGCCTTCCGCGTCGATCATCCCGAGATCGCCGGTTTTCAGCCAGCCATCCCGCAGCACCGCCGCCGTCGCCTCCGGCTGGTTCAGATATTCGCGCATGTTGCAGGGGCTTTTGATGGTGATCTCGCCCACCGCGCCAGGCGGCACCTCGTTGCCCGCGTCATCGAGGAATTTCAGCTCCTGCAGGGGCGGGTACAGGCGGCCTGCGCTGCCGGGGCGGGCGACATAATCCGGCCCGGCCATGCCAATGCCGTTGGCATTGGTCTCGGTCATGCCCCAGCCGGTGGCGATATTGGCATGGGGAAACGACGCGGCCAGATCGCCGACCTGTGCCGCCGGCCGCTTGGCCCCGCCCGAGCCGAGGTAATCGAGGCTCGCCAACCCCTCGCCCATCGCGCGTGCCGCTGCCATCAGGTCCGCCGATTGTGTCGGCACGCCCAGAAACCGGGTGATCGCGTGATCGCGGATCAGCCGCACCGCCGCCTCGGCATCCCATTTTGCCATCACCGTCAGCCTGGCACCCGCCGGGATCGACAACAGGAAAACCGGATGCGTCGCGGTAACGTGGAACAGGGGTGTGACCACCAGCACCGACGGGCGTGGCGGGGGCGGT
>JAIOJF010000034.1 GCA_019911965.1 Paracoccaceae bacterium
CAACTGGAACGTACGCTCGGCGGCGCGCAGATCGCCGCCTTGCAGGCCGAGATCGGCATCAATCACCCCGACCAACGTCAGCAGCGGGAAATTGTGGCCCTTGGCAACGATCTGGGTGCCGATGATCAGGTCCGCCTTGCCCGAGGCGATGTCCTCGATCCGGGCCTTCATGGCGCGCGCCGTCGCCGCCAGATCGGATGACAGAATGGCGATCCTGGCCCCGGGAAAGACCTGTTCGGCCTCTTCCGCCAGACGCTCGACACCCGGGCCGACCGGGGCCAAAAGGCCCGCAACCCCGCAGGAGGGGCAGGTATCCGGCATCGGCCGTGTCTCGCCACACTGATGGCACATCAGGCGGCCCTGAAAGCGGTGTTCGACCATCCGCGCGTCGCATTGCTCGCAGCCGATCTGATGGCCGCAGCCCCGGCACACCGTCAGCGGCGCATAGCCGCGCCGGTTCAGGAACAACAGCGCCTGCTCGCCCAGTGCCAGCCGCGCCCGCACCTCGACCGCCAGCGCCGGGGAAATCCAGTGGCCGCGTTCGGGCGGGTCGGCACGCAGGTCAATCACGCCGATATCGGGCATTTCCGCCACGCCGAACCGCTCGTCGAGGTCCAGCCGCGTATATTTCCCCGCCTGCGCGTTGACCCAGCTTTCCAGGCTGGGCGTAGCCGAGGCCAGCACCACCTGTGCGCCGGTGATCGAGGCGCGCAAGACCGCCATGTCTCGGGCATTGTAATGCACGCCGTCTTCCTGCTTGTAGGATTGGTCGTGTTCCTCATCCACCACGATCAGCCCGAGATCGCGGAACGGCAGATACAGCGCCGAGCGCGCCCCCACCACCAGCCCGGCACCGCCTTCGGCCACCATCCGCCAGCAGCGCCGCCGCTCGGTCATGGTAACGCCGGAATGCCATTCGGCGGGGCGCGCGCCAAAGCGTTCCTCGACCCGTTTGAGGAATTCCGAGGTCAGCGCGATTTCCGGCAACAACACCAGCGCCTGCCGCCCGGAGGCCAGACATTGCGCCACCGCTTCCAGATAGACTTCGGTCTTGCCCGAACCGGTGACGCCCTTCAACAGCCACGTGTGGTAGGCACCGGCGCTGAAGCCCTGGCGGATACGCGCCACCGCCTCGGCCTGATCGCCCGACAGGGGCTTGCCGGGCAGGGTCGGGTCGAGATGCGGATAGGGCAGATCGCGCGGCGTTTCCTCGGCCAACACCACGTTCTGCTTGACCAGCCCGTGCACGACCGATGTCGATACCCCGGCCATCTCGGCCAACTCACCCAGGGTGAATTTCAGATCGCCATATTCCTCCAGCACCGCGATCACCTTTTCACGCGCCGGGGTCAGGCGGTCCGGGCTGTCGCACCCCAGCGTATAGACCCGGCGCATGGAGGGCGGATCGCTCAGCCCCGGCGCGCGGGTGGCGAGCCTCAGCATCGCCGTCAGCGGCGTCAGCGTGTAATCCCCCACCCGGCGCAGGAAATCCTGCATCTCCGCCTGCATCGGCGCGATATCCAGCACCCGGATGACCGAGCGGATTTTCTTGGGATCAAACCCGCCCTGCCCTGCGGCCCAGACCACGCCCAGCACCCGGCGCGGCCCCAGCGGCACTTCGACGAAGGCACCCGGAAAACACCCCCCCGCCGGGGCCTTGTAATCCAGCAGCCGGTCCAGCGGTTGCGTCGTCAGCACCGCCACCAATGCGCCTTCGTCAAAGTGGGAAATCTCACACATGCGTGCGGCAATTCGGAAAAACGTGTTCCCAGCGAATCACAGATGCTGTAGGATTCCGCGAAACACCGAAGGGCCGGGCCAACCGGACCCTCAGAATTGAAGGCAGAGACATGAAATTCTTCGCGGACACGGCGGAAATCGCCGATATTGCCGAACTGGCCGAATTGGGGCTGGTCGATGGCGTTACCACAAACCCCTCGCTGATCCTGAAATCCGGGCGCGACATTCTGGAGGTCACGCGCGAGATCTGCGCCATGATCGACGGGCCGGTCAGCGCCGAAGTGGTCTCGCTGAAGGCCGACGAGATGATCGCCGAAGGCCGCAAACTGGCCGATATCGCGGCCAATATCGCCGTCAAGGTGCCGCTGACCTGGGACGGGCTGAAGGCCTGCAAGGTGCTTAGCGGGGATGGCTTCATGGTCAACGTCACCTTGTGCTTTTCCGCCAACCAGGCGCTTTTGGCGGCCAAGGCCGGAGCCACCTTCATCTCGCCCTTCATCGGGCGGCTGGATGACATCAATCTGGATGGCATGGACCTGATCGCGGACATTCGCACAATCTATGACAATTACAGTTTCGAGACGCAGATTCTGGCTGCCTCGGCGCGCACGGTCAACCACATAACCCAATGCGCGCTGATCGGCGCGGATGTGGTGACGGCACCGCCTTCGGTGATGCGCAAGCTGGCGGATCATCCCCTGACGGCGAACGGGCTGGACGCCTTCATGAAAGACTGGGCGAAGACCGGGCAGAAGATACTGTGACCGGACAACGACCCGGCACAAGGGCGGATGAGGGGGCAAAGATGACCAAACTTGCGGAAAAACCGGCAAGTGCGCTGGACCGGCTGCGCGATCAGTTGCTGGCGGCACCGGAACTCATTCTTGACGATCCGGACCTGATGCGAGCCCTGGCCGGGGCCAGCGACCGGGCGTCGGGCGAAAACGTGATCGACATGCGCGGCGCGGCGATGGAGCGGCTGGAAGCGCGGTTCGAGCGGCTGGAGGACACGCATCACAACGTCATCGCGGCGGCCTACGAGAATCTGGCCGGTACGCAGCAGATTCACCGCGCCGTTCTGGCGCTGCTGGAGCCCTTGGATTTCACCGAGTTCCTGACCAGTCTCGGCGGCGAGGTGGCGGGCATCCTGAAGGTCGATACGCTGAAGCTGTGCCTGGAATCGCCCGATTCGAACCGTCCTGAACAGCGCAACCTGGTGCGTGATCATGGCGATGTGATCGGCTTTTATGCGCCAGGTTCGATCGAAGAATACGTGACCGAGGGGCGCAATGTCGCGGGCCGAAGCGTGACCTTGCGCCAGGTCGGGCGGGCGTCGGAAACGCTCTATGGCGACAAGGCGGCGTGGATCCGCTCCGAGGCGCTGATGCGGCTGGACCTCGGGCGCGGCAACCTGCCGGGATTGCTGGTGCTGGGCTCGGAAGACCCGCATCAGTTTCACCCCACCAGCGGCACCGATCTTCTGACCTTTCTGAGCGGCGTGTTCGAGCGAGCCATGCGCCGCTGGCTGGAATGACCCATCTTTCCCCCGGAGCCGCGGCGCTGGTTGGCGATTGGCTGGCCAGCCTGAAGGCGCTGGACGGACGGGCCGACAAGACGCTGGTGGCCTATCAGCGCGATGTTTCGGGGTTTATCGCCTTTCTCGGCCTCTATCGCGGCGGGGTCACGGCAGTGACCGCCTTGCAGGCTGTAACCTTGCAGGACATGCGCGCCTGGATGGCCGAGGAACGCCGCCGCGGTGTCTCGCCGCGCTCGCTGGCGCGGTCCTTGTCGGCGGTCAAGGTCTTCTACCGCTGGTTCGGTGAACGTGCCGGGTTCGAGCCGACCGCCATCCTGGCCACCCGCGCCCCGAGGTTCAGCGCCAAGCTGCCGCGCCCGGTGGATGCCGGGGCGGCGCGGGCGATGATCGAGACGGTTGACGCCCAGGCAACCGAAGCCTGGATCGCCGCCCGCGATGCGGCAGTGGTGACGTTGCTTTATGGCTGCGGCTTGCGGATTTCCGAGGCATTGTCGCTGACCATCCGCGACACGCCCTTGCCCGCCAGCCTGCGCATTCGCGGCAAGGGCGGCAAGGAGCGGATGATCCCGGTGATTGCCCCCGCACAACGTAGCGTCGAGGCCTACCTGGCGCTCTGCCCGTTTCCCGCCACGCCGGAGCGCGCGCTGTTTTTGGGCGCGCGCGGCGGGCCGCTGGCGGCGCGGGCGATCCAAAAGGCGATGGAACTGGCGCGCGCGCAACTGGGCCTGCCGGCCACCACCACGCCACATGCCATGCGCCATTCCTTTGCCACGCATCTGCTGGAGGCCGGCGGCGACCTCAGGGCAATTCAGGAATTGCTGGGCCATGCCTCGCTGTCGACCACGCAGGCCTATACGGCGGTCGATCAGGCACGGCTTATGGAGGTTTACGACAGGGCGCATCCCAAGGCGCAGGAAGCGGTTTGACAGGGTGTTTTCCGGGCCATTATCAGGCGCGTACATTTGCTGGGCATTCTCGCCTTTCTGGTCTATGAAACCGTTATGACACCCGCCATGCGCGCCCTCGCCGTCCATCTGTTCACTGCCACCGGCGCGGTATTCGCGATGCTGGCCATGCTGGCGGCGGTCGATCACAAATGGAGCCTGATGTATCTCTGGCTGGTGGTCGCCTTCATCGTGGACGGCATCGACGGGCCACTGGCACGCAAGTATCAGGTCAAGACCCACGCGCCGCAATTCGATGGCGTGCTGCTGGATTTGATCATTGACTACCTGACTTACGTGTTCATCCCAGCCTTCGCCCTGTTCAAGAGCGATCTTCTGCCTGGCTGGACCGGCTGGATCTGCATCATCGTCATCACGTTCGGTTCGGCGATGTATTTCGCCGACACCCGGATGAAGACCAAGAGCAATTCATTCGCCGGGTTTCCCGGCTGCTGGAACATGGTGGTGCTGGTCCTGTTCGTGACGGAACCGAATTTCTGGGCTATTCTGGGCATCGTGGTGGTGATCGCCGCGTCGATGTTCACCCGGCTGGAATTCGTGCATCCGGTCCGGACCGAACGCTGGAAGGCCGTCACCCTGCCGGTGGCGCTTGCCTGGACCGCGCTGGCCGGAATTGCCGCCTGGCAGGATTTCGATCCCGGTCAACTGGTGATCACGCTGCTGACGCTGTGTTCCGCCTATCTGCTGTTTGCCGGGATTGCCATGCAGATCATCCCCGAACGCGCGCGCTGAAGGCCGGTGTGGGTTTCTGCCCCGAATGCCGCGTGAGTATTTTTACCAAAAAGAAGCCACAGGCGGTTTGCCTTCAGCGCGGCGCGATCCGGATTTTCTGGCGCAGGCTGCCATCGTCGCGGTTGAAGATCAGGATTTCGCCGCCCTTGGTAACCACGGCGTACCAGTCGCCGCCTTGGGTGAAGCTTTCCGCGACACTGCCATCGGGCAGCGTGATCGTGGCCGGTAGTGGCACCGGGTCCTCGATGGTCCGCACGACGTTCGGCACGCGGATGACAATCAGCACGATGATGGTTACAAGACCGCCAATCATCGAGGCTGTCAGGATGGTGACGAGGATTCGCAGGAACCTCAGATTGGCGGGTTCGGGCGACTTATCGGGATCATAGGCCATGTCGGACACCATATTCAGGATCGTGATCGGCGAGGACCCGCCGCCCCGGCTTGATAAGGCCTTGGCCGAGGCAGCGCCAGAGGGTGCGGGCCTGTCGCGCTCGCGCCTCGGCAAGCTGATCGAGGCGGGATCGGTGCGGCGCGAAGGATCAAAGGCGGCGGTAACCGCGCTGAAGACCCGCACCGAGGCGGGCGAGGTTTTCGTGATCGACCTGCCCGAGGCGGATGAAGTCGCTACAAGGCCCGAGGCGATCGCGCTGGATATCGTCTACGAGGACAGCGATCTGATCGTCATCAACAAGCCCGCCGGCATGGTGGTGCATCCCGCCCCCGGCAGCGGGTCGGGAACATTGGTGAACGCCCTGCTGGCGCATTGCGGCGACAGCCTGTCAGGCATCGGCGGCGAGAAACGCCCCGGCATCGTGCACCGGATCGACAAGGACACGTCCGGCCTTCTGGTAGTGGCCAAGTCGGACCGCGCGCATCAGGGGCTGGCGGCGCAATTCGCCGATCACAGCGTGGCGCGGCACTACCGGGCGATCTGCCACGGCGTGCCCAGCCGCGCCGATCCACGGCTGGCCGGGGTGCCGGGATTGGCCTTCGAGGATGGCGGCGTGATCCGCATTTCCGGCAATATCGCCCGCCACAGGACCGACCGCAAGCGCCAGGCGGTGGTGGTGAATGCCGGCCGTCACGCGATCACCCGCTCCAAGGTGCTGGAGGCTTTCGCCACCACGGCGGCCTTGCTGGATTGCTGGCTGGAGACCGGGCGCACGCATCAGATCAGGGTGCACCTGACCCATGCCGGCCATGCCCTGATCGGCGATCCGACCTATGGCGGACGCCGCCGCGCAGGCGCAAAGGGGGTGGGAGCCGGGGCCGCCGCCGCATTGGCCGCCTTTCCACGTCAGGCGCTGCATGCGGCAACGCTGGGCTTTGTTCATCCGGTCAGCGGCGAGGCGCTGGAATTCGAGGCCCCCCTGCCTGACGACATGGAGACCCTGCTGGCCGTCCTGCGCCAGAACCAAGCCTGAGCGAGCCCGTTGGCAGGCGCGTGAAACCGCTGTATCATCAGCAATGCACATATGGTCAGGACCACTTGAAACCGGATCGGCCCGTGCCTATTTCAAGTAATGTAACGATCATTTACATGCTTCAAAGGATACCAGATGAGCTATGTCAGCCTGCCGGCACCGTCACCTGAACAGGGGCTGAACCGGTACATGCAGGAAATACGCAAGTTCCCGATGCTGGAGCCGGAAGAAGAATACATGCTGGCCAAACGCTGGGTCGATCACGAGGATTCCGGGGCAGCCCATAGGCTGGTCACCTCGCACCTGCGGCTGGCCGCGAAAATCGCAATGGGCTATCGCGGCTATGGCCTGCCCACCGCCGAGGTGGTGTCGGAGGCCAATGTCGGCCTGATGCAGGCAGTCAAGCGGTTTGATCCCGAAAAGGGCTTCCGCCTGTCGACCTATGCGATGTGGTGGATCCGCGCCTCGATCCAGGAATATATCCTGCGCTCGTGGAGCCTTGTGAAGATGGGCACGACCAGTGCGCAGAAGAAGCTGTTCTTCAACCTGCGCAAGGCCAAGAACCGCATCGGGGCGCTGGAAACCGGCGATCTCAGGCCGGAAAACGTGGCCCGCATCGCGCATGATCTGAACGTCACCGAGGACGAGGTGATCTCGATGAACCGGCGGATGTCGGGGGGGGATGCCTCGCTCAACGCGCAGATCAAGACCGATGGCGAGGGTGCCGCGGAATGGCAGGACTGGCTGGAAGACGAAGATGCCGATCAGGCCGCCGACTACGCCGAACGCCAGGAACTGGACACCCGGCGCGACATGCTGGCCGAAGCGATGGACGACCTGAACGACCGCGAAAAGGACATCCTGATGAAGCGCAAGCTGCAGGATAACCCGGTGACGCTGGAGGATCTGTCGGGCGAATACAATGTCAGCCGCGAACGCATCCGCCAGATCGAGGTGCGGGCATTTGAAAAACTGCAGACGAAAATGCGCGAAATGGCGGCGGAACGCGGCATGATGGCCGCCAACTGACCGGGTTTCGCAAGCCTGATAGCCAATGGAGGCGAACATGAGTGACGTTGAACAGGAACAGGAAACCTATGGCAGCCAGGGCAGCATCTGGATGCGCGGCCTGTTCATGCTGATCTTTGCCGCCTTCTTCGCGCTGGCCGAAACGGTGCTGGCGGTGATGGCGGTGGTACAGTTCTTCTGGATGCTGTTCGCCAAGGAAAAGAACCGCGCGCTGGCGGATTTCGGCACCAGCCTCGGGCGCTGGCTGGGCCGGGTGGCCGAATACCAGACCGGCGCGACCGAGGACAAGCCCTTCCCCTGGGGCCGCTGGGAATAGGACCGGGCAGGCAAGCCCCCTTGCACCGGGCTGCGATCCGATGAATGCTCTGCCTTCGGGGAGGGCGCGATATGGATTTTGACAACGTTGATGCCGCCGGGTTTGGCCGGTCGCTGACGGGCCTTGGCCTTAACCTGCTCGTGCGCGACGTGCCGCGCGAAGCCGCCTTTCTGGCTGCCGTCTTCGGGATGCGCGCCTTTCAGGTCAGCCGCGATTTCGCCATCATGCAATATGGCGGGCAGGTGTTTCAGTTGCACGCCGATGCCACCTATCATTCCAACGCCTATTTCGGCCTGTTGCCCGAGATCGGCGCAAGGGGGGCGGGTGCGGAAATCCGCCTTTACGACAGCGACCCCGATCAGGCGGTGGACCGCGCCGTGGCCTTTGGCCGGGACGTATCGGTGCTGGCCCACCCCGCCGACAAGCCGCATGGCCTGCGCGAGGCCTATATCCTGTGCGAGAACGGCTATGCCTGGGTGCCCAGCCGGGCGTTGCTGGGATAAAGGCGTTCAGTAATTCCGGGCGATGAAGATGTCGTGCTCGATGGTCCAGAAAAACCCGTTGTCCCGCGCCCAGTCGACCAGGAAATCCAGCGGCGGATAGCCCTGATTCTCGGGCTGGCGGGAATAGAAGCTGCGCACATCATCAACCAGTATCGACACCAGTGCGAAATTCTTCAGCGATTTGGTGATGGTTGCCAGCTCGTCGGCAATCGGCGTTTCCACCGCGCCCTGAAAGGTGGTTCCGGCGGAGTAATGACCATCCAGCCAGAAATTGATATCGCCGCTCAGTTTCGGCAGCAGGTCCGGCAGGATTTCCTCGCTGGTGCCCTTGATGATCTCGACATTCGGCGTGTTGGCAAATCGCCGGACGGCGTTTTCAACCAGCGTCGGCTCGGGCTCGATCGAATAGACTTTCTTGGAGAAACCCGACAGGAAGGCGGTTGTATCGCCCTTGAAGGTTCCGGTTTCCACCCAGGTGGCCCCTTGCGTGCTGTTGCGGGCAAGGCAGGCCTTGCGAACCGCCCTCGGGCTGGGCGCGTCATACTTTCTCTTTGTCCATTTGCGAAAGTCGTTCAGCGTCCTTAGACCTGCTGCAAACCCGTTTCCTGCCATGATTTTCTTTCCACGCCTGCCAATGATCAGGGCGGCAAGTTACCGGCATAGCGGCAATGGGGCAATCGCCTTTTCGGGCCGGGCCGGGATGGACGTTGGCCGGATGGTTTCAACGCCCGCAGCGCGAAAAGCGGTTTGCACCCGCGCCCGTTCCGCGTCAGGTTCGGAACATGGGGGCGGCGCGGTGTCGTCGCCAGGAGATCGGTCCTTCAATTTCGCAACATGCGGGGCAGCGGCGATGAGCATCCATGTAGAAACCGGCAACCGCATCACCACCGTCACCATCACCCGCCCTGAAGCCCGCAATGCCGTGGACCCGGCAACCGCAACCGCGCTCTACCGGACATTTCTGGATTTCGAGGCGGACAAGGCCGCCGATGTCGCGATCCTGACCGGCGAAAGGGCCGCGTTCTGTGCCGGGTTCGATCTGAAGGCGGCTGCGGCGGGGGTGGATGCGGGCTGGCTGGAACGGCATGCTATTCCCGACGACTGGAACGATCCGGGCGCACACCCCCTGCCCTCGCCGATGGGTCCGGCGCGGCTGGCCCTGTCCAAGCCGGTGATTGCGGCCATCGAGGGGCCTGCCGTCGCCGGTGGCATGGAACTGGCGCTCTGGTGCGATATCAGGATCATCGGCGAGGGTGGCTATTTCGGCGTGTTCTGCCGCCGCTGGGGCGTGCCGCTGATCGACGGCGGCACGGTGCGGTTGCCGGGGATCGTCGGGGCCGGGCGGGCGGCGGACCTGATCCTGACGGGCCGTTCCGTTGCCGCGGATGAAGCCCTTGCCATCGGGTTGGCAAACCGGGTGGTGCCGAATGGCAGCGCGCTGGCGGCGGCGCGGGAATATGCGGCGGAACTGCTGAAATTTCCGCAAGCCTGCCTGCGGGCGGATCGCTCCTCGGCAGCGCTGTCAGGCGCGGCCCTTGCCACGGCACTGCGCCGCGAATGGCAATCCGCCCCGCTGATCCGCACCGAAGCCGCATCGGGCGCCGCCCGCTTCGCCGCCGGGCGTGGGCGCGGCGGCGATTTCGGCGATATCTGAGGCAGGCCTGCCGTTATTTCGCGGTCCAGCCGCCATCAATCGAGATATTCGCGCCGGTGATATTGGCGGCAGCATCCGAGCACAGGAACAGGGCGGTGCCGGCAACCTCGTCAATACCGACGAATGTCTTGGTCGGCTGCGCCGCCAGAAGCACGTCGCGCTTGACCTCGTCTTCGGTGATGCCGCGGGCGCGGGCGGTATCGGGGATCTGCGCCTGAACCAGCGGTGTCAGCACGTAGCCGGGCGAGATCGCGTTGACCGTGATACCGGCTTCGGCACATTCCAGCGCCACCGTCTTGGTCAGCCCGGCAATGCCGTGCTTGGCCGCGACATAGGCCGCCTTGAAGGGCGAGGCGACCAGCGAATGCGCCGAGGCAAGGTTGATGACCCGCCCCCAGCCGCGCGCCTTCATGCCCGGCACGGCGTGCTTGATCGTGTGGAAGGCGGATGTGAGGTTGATGGCGATGATCGCGTTCCATTTGTCATCGGGGAAATCCTCGATCGGCGAAACGAACTGGATACCGGCATTGTTGACCAGGATGTCGATGCCGCCGAACGCCGCCTCGGCGTCGCGGACCATATCGGCAATCTCGGCCGGTCTGGTCATGTCGGCGGCGGAATAGAGCGCCTTGCCGCCCGAACGCGCCTGCAGATCGGCGCGGAGGGACTCGATCTCGCCCGCATCGCCGAAACCGTTCAGCATGACGTTGACCCCCTGATCCGCCAGCGCCTCGGCGATGCCGCGTCCGATACCGCTGGTCGATCCGGTGACCAGAGCCGATTTGCCTTTGAGCATGTCGTGTCCTTTTTGTGCAGGCGGCCAATAGCCGCCTTGAATCAGTTGCGCCAGATCGGGTTGGACCAGGCCTTGCCGCCATTGGCGTCGATCAGGGTCAGCCGCAGCCAGGGGCTTTCGGCGAGCTTGCCGAACTCGATTTCGGCTTCGGTCAGGCCGTCGCCGAACGCGGCGCGGGTGGCATTGCCTTCGCCTTGCAGGATGATTGCGCCTACCGCGCTGGTCTGCACCTTCACCCGGTCCTCCAGCAGCTCGATATCGCGGAAATCCGGCCCGGTCGAGGAATACATGTCACCCGCCTTCAGCGCCTCCAGCAGCGCCTCGGGGCTGTTTTCAGCCGCCTTGACCATCACCCAGCCGCCGAACGCATCGTTGTTGCCATGCGCGAAATGCGCGTCATCGGTGGCAATGAAGCTGACGCGGCGGCCTTCGCGGGCCAGCAGATCGGCGGCGTGCAGCCCGCTGGCGCGGTCGCATTCTACCTCGCAGCCGTGATTATAGACCTCGACCGCATGGGCAGAAGTGATCGAGCGCATATCAGCCTCGGTCAGGCCGGACCATTCGGGATGCGCGATGGCAACGAAGGCTCCGGCGGCAACGGCGCGGGCGGCGATTTCCGGCCCGGTTTCCTGACCGTCGACCGGGAAAAACTCTGGCGTATGCGACGGCGCGAAATCGAACGGCAGACCGACCGCCAGGATATGCCACAACTCACCTGCATCGGTTGGCCCGGAATGCAGTTCCGCCCCGATCAGGGTGGTGAATCCGTCGCCGCGATGGGCGCGGGTATCGCTGATCGGATAGTTGCAGGCGCCAACAAAATGGTCGGTCAGCGCCAGAAAATCGTAGCCGCGTTCGCGGTATCGCCGGCAAACCTCTGCCACGTCCAGCAAACCGTCGGAATTGGTTGAATGGGTGTGGATATTGCCCCGGTAAAACCGGCCAGGGCGGGAAAAAGCTGTCGGGCGCATGTCGGACCTCCGGGATTGGCGGCGGCTATTGGATTCGTCGCGGGCCTTAAAGTCCAATTCCTCCGGGCCGAGTGCAAGCACAGATTTTCCCGACACATCAGCAATCCTGCATACACTCTTGCCGTTCCCCATTGCGAACAGGTAATATGCGCTGGCCGAATGGAGTTGGCGAGCCGGAGAACTGCATGAAATACGCAAAACAAACCGAGATCGCCCGCAAGTCGGTTCTGTTGTCCAGCCTGCCCGAAAACGTGGTCGAGGATTTGATCAAGGCGTCCAGTTTCCGCCATTTCAGCCGGGGTGAAACGGTGTTCTTGCAGGGCGATCCGGCATCGTCGATTCACATCATTACCGATGGCTGGGTCAAGCTGTTCCGCATTGCCCATAGCGGCGCGGAATCGGTGGTGCATGTCCTCACACGCGGCCATTCCTTCGGCGAGGCGGTGGCTTTTCGCCGCCGCGCCTATCCGGTTTCGGCCGAGGCCGTGACCGATTGCCTGCTGCTTGAAGTGCCCGCTTCGGCGCTTGTTTCATTCATGGAAACCCGTCCCGATATCTGCATTTCGCTGCTGGCCGCGACCTTCCAGCACCTGCACGAGCTGGTAACGCATGTCGAGCAACTGAAGGCGCATACCGGGGCGCAAAGGGTGGCGGATTTCCTGTTGGATCTGGCCGAATGCGACGCCAATTCCTGCATCGTCACGCTGCCCTATGACAAGGTACTGATCGCCGGGCGGCTGGGAATGAAGCCGGAAAGCCTGTCGCGGGCATTCGGCAAGCTGAAGAAGGTCGGGGTGACGATCGAGCGCAATCACGCCGCCATCGGCAACCTTCAGGCGTTGCGCGATTATGCCGAAGAAGACACCGCCGCGGCGTGGAGCAAGGCACATTGATTCGCTGATTCGCACCGTCGAATCACTTTGGATGCTTCGTTCGATGCGGCCCCGCCTGCCCGCTTCAGGCAATCGCTTCCAGGTTTGCCCCGGGAAACCGGGCCAGTGCCGCGTCGATTGCCGGGCGCGACATGCCGCAGAAAGCCGTGGACAATCCATCCGCGATCGCGGCGATTGGCGCTGAAACGGAAACAATCGACCAGCTATCGACCGACGCGCCCCGCTTCGGATCGAGGATATGCCCGACCCTGCCCGCCGCATCGAACACCGTGCCGCGCGGGGCCGAGGTTGCCAGGCAGGTATTCCTGAGCGGCACCTCTGCCACGATATCTCTACCCGGCCCGGCAATCCCGGCGCTGAAGGGCGGCTGGCCCGGGTCTGGCCCGATGGTGGCAATCTCGCCCATGTCGATCAGCACTGAATCCGCCCCCGCCGCCCGCAACAAGGCGGCCACGCGATCCGCCGCATAGCCCTGCGCGATGCCGTTGAAGCTGAGCGCCATGCCCTTTTGCAGCCGGATACCGCCATCGCGCCGATCCAGCCGGTGCCAGCCAGTTGCATCCAGCGCCGCCGCCAGACGCGCCGGATCGGGATTGCCGGCACTGGCGGCATAAAGGCTGAACAAGGGCTGGATGGTCGGATCGAACATGCCGTTGGTGGCGTCATGCACCTGATCGCTGAGGCCCATGATCGCCGTCATGTCACGCCCCGGACGGGCCAGTACGCCATCGCGGTTCAGCCGCGACAGCTCGGATCCTGCATCGTAGAGGCTGAGCGCGCGTTCGATCCGCGCCACCTCGCCCGTGATCCGTGCGAACAGGCGCCACGCATTTGCCTCCGGCATACCCAGCAGAACCACCCGCGCCTCGGCCCCCAGCGCACGGCCCCGCCATTCCCTGCGCAAAGGTGCCGCGCCAGCGTGAAGCGGCAGCGCCGTCGCGGCGGCTGTTATGATGAAGCGTCGTCGGGTCAGATTTGTCATGATCGTCAACTCGCTTCCCGCCCGGGGCGGGGTTGGGTCAGCGCCGGCCAGAGCGCGACAAGGAACAACAGGAAGGCCAGCAGCCAGAGGCCGCCGGAGATCAGCACCATTTCAGTCTCAAGTTTCGGCAGATAGGCCGCAAGCAAACGCAGAAAAGCAGCCAGCGGCACGATCGCATAGGTCACCACCAGCGGTGGCGAGGCGATCAGTGGTCGCCCGGAATGGCCAAGGATGGCACGGCTCATCACCGCGACGGTCATGCCGGTCACGCCGCCGATGGCCAGGAAATGGATCGCCGCCACCTCGCTTCCCAGCCCCAGCCAGGCCAGGCCCAGCAGGATCAGCCCAAAGGCCAGCAGCGCGAACGGCAGATGCAGCGCCCAGAGGATCGGCCTGGTGCGGGTCCACAGGCCGCGCCAGCCCGACATGCGGATCAGTTGCACGAGGCCAGCGATGATCGCCGCGACACCGGCGACGCGAAGGTCGATCACCACCAGAAACGGCAGAGCGACCAGAATGACGATACCCGTGATCTCGGCCCAGCGGCGGCTGACCGGCGCACCGGCTTCGATTTCGCCGCGCTGCATGGCGTTGCGGGTGAATACCGGGATCACCCGCCCGCCGATCACCCCGATCATGATCGCCAGCGCCAGTATGCCGATGCGGATGCCGGGATTGAACGAACCGCTTGTCCAGCCGGCCCATTGCAGATGGATCAGCAGATTGCCCGACCACAGGATCGCGAGGAACAACAGGAACACCACATTCTGCGGCTTAGGGCGTTTCAGAAGCTGGCTCAGGAGTTTGCCCATCAGGATCGGGATGAAGGCCAGATCGACCACCGCCAGCGCCTGCAAGGGCAGGCCCTGCGGCATCAGGAACATCAGCCGCGCCAGCAGCCAGACGCTGACGGCAAGCGTGATGAACGGGCGTTTCACCGGGCCGGAGCCGGTCCAGTTCGGCACCGCTGTCATCAGGAACCCGGCAATCGCCGCCGCAGCGTAGCCATAGATCATCTCGTGGGCATGCCACATCATGGCGGGCATGGCGAAGGGTTCAGGCGTACCGCCGCCGGCGCGCAGGATCAGGATACCCTCCCACACCGCCACGGCCAGCAATGCGAACGCAGCGGCACCGAGGAAGAAGGCGCGAAACCCCTCGCCAAGTATGCGAAGCACGATCGCGATCATTGCGGTGCCCCGGCGCGCTGTCGGCGTTTCAGAACGATGCAGGTATTCGGATCGCTGTGGATCACCTGACAGCGCAGGCACAGCACGCATTCGTTGGGATTGATCCGCCCCAGGGGATCAATCGCGCCGACGGTGCATTTCTGCTCGCACAAGCGGCATTCGCGGCCACATTGCGGGCGGCGGTTCAGCCAGTCGAATATCTTCAGCTTGGCCGGGATGGCAAGACCGGCCCCCAGCGCACAGAGATAGCGGCAATAGAACCGCTCGACGAACAGCCCGGCGATGATGATGACCACGACATAAAGCACGAACGGCCAGGCCCGCAACATGCGCATTGAAATCGCCGTCTTGAACGGTTCGACCTCGGCCAGTACCAGCGCCTCGTTCATCGAATAAAGCGACACCGCGATCAGCCCGACAAAGGCGGAATACTTGATCACCCACAGTCGTTCATGCACCGCGAAGGGGATTTTCAACTGCGGCACCCGCAGCTTCTGCGCGACCAGGTTGCTGAGTTCCTGCAACGCGCCGAACGGGCACAGCCAGCCGCAATAGACACCGCGCCCCCAGAACAGAAGGCCAAGGGCGACGAAGGACCAAAGGATGAAGATCACCGGCTCGATCAGGAAGGTTTCCCAGTGAAACCCGTTCAGCATCGAATGCAGGAAGGCCATCACCTGTACCACCGACAATTGCCCGTTCACCCCGAAGCCCAGCCAGACCAGCGTGAGCGTCAGAAACGCGGTCCGCCCCCAGCGCCACAGCCGCGGGCGGGTGACGAAGGCTTCCTGGAAGAACAGGATCAATGTCAGGAATCCCAGCATCGTCACGACGCCGATGATGGTCAGCTTGCGGCGTTCCCAGCTTTCCTCCCACAGGGGCACCGGCTTTGGCGGCGGGGCCAGCACGAGTGCCGACGGCAAGGTGTAATCCAGCGCCACGACCGTGTGCATTTCGCTGCCGTCCGCGGCGTCGCGGGTCACGCTCAGTTCCAGATAGAACGGCTCGGTCGGATCGAAATGATCGGTCGGCAGGCGAAACAGGCTCATCTCGCGCAAACCCGGTGCAGCGTCGATTGCCAGCTTGTCGACGCGGGTAAAGCTGTTCTCGCTGAATTGCAGCCTCTCGGTGCCCTGCACCAGCGTCAGGCGGTCGAACACGCCGGTCTTGCGCCAGTCGCTGCCGCGATGCGAATAAAGTCCGGTCGAGGCGACGAACAGCAGGATTTCGCCCGGAGCCTCGGTGGCGATTTCGCGGTTGAACGCGGCCATGCCCAGAAGGTTCTGCCCGATCATCGGCGCATCCGCGATACCGGCCCAGAACTCGATGAACGGCTTGTCGCCGGGGGGGATTTCGGGGTTCGCGCCGGGCAAAGCGGCGCGGGCATCATCCAGCGTGAAGCGCCGGTGCGCCAGTGCGCCGTCCGCCACAAGGCCGGGCCAGTCGCGGGGGCTGAAGGTGGTGCGGTCGATGCCGCCGCCATCGACCACGCCATAGCCAAGCGCAATCGTACGGGCGGTGCGCAAGATCGAATCCCGAATCACACCCGAGGTGACGGTAGCGCGCGAGATGATGTCCGGTCCGCTGGCATCGCTGCGGCGGTGCCCGGTCAGCAGGTCGTAGCCGACGAATCCACTGACAAAGGCCGCGATATCGTCATGCGACAGGCCCAGTGTCAGAATCGGTTCGCTGTGGCGCATCAATTCCGCCCCCGCGATCCGCCCTTCGGTGTCGATGGCGACCAGCATGTCGATCGGATGGCCGGAATATCCCACCGACCGGCCGATTTCGTAAGTTGACCCGACGTAGCCGAGCAGGACCCCGCTCGCGGTCACCCGCCAGGCCGGAACCGGCGCTTCGATCCGTTGCAGGCGAACCGGCGCAGGCACGGAAAACAGTTGTGCTGCAAGGGGTTCGCTCAACCTGACAGGAGCAGCAGGTTCGCCGATCAGGCGTGCAGACGTGGCTGCCGGCACGACGAAAACGGCCAGAGCCGCGATCAGGATCGCAACTGCGCGGCAAAAGTGGTTTCGCATATGCGCTCCGTTTGGTAAGTGCCCCTTTGTGGCGACGAGGAAACCTTTTTGCCTTAACGAAAGTCAAGGCACCGGTCAGGCCCAGCCATTAGGCAGACCCCAGCTTTAACCAGCGGAACGGAGATACCGTGATGAAATATACCCCCCCGAAATTCAGGTCAGTGATGCTGACGGGTGCGGCGCTTGCGCTGAGCCTGGTGGCCGCGCCGGCTTTTGCCGAAGGCGAGCATAACAGCTCGCCCGGCGGGATGTACGTGCCCAGCATGAACACCCTGAGCGCGCTCAACATCGAAATTCCCGGCCGCAAGCCGGGCGACCCGGTGATGACCGACGAAGAATATCTTGAAGCAAACAAGATCTACTTCGAGCGTTGCGCCGGCTGCCACGGCGTGCTGCGCAAGGGCGCGACCGGCAAGGCGCTGACCCCGGACATCACCCGCGAAAAGGGTTTCGAGCATCTGAAGGACTTCATCACCTACGGCTCGCCCGCAGGTATGCCCAACTGGGGCACTTCGGGCGACATGACCGAAGAAGAAGTCGACATGATGGCGCGCTACATCCTGCTTGACCCGGCGGCTCCGCCCGAATTCGGGATGCCGGAAATGCGTGCAAGCTGGAAGGTTCTGGTTGCCCCCGGCGATCGCCCGACCAAGAAGATGAACGACATCGACATCGACAACCTGTTCTCGGTGACGTTGCGTGATGCCGGCCAGATCGCCCTGATCGACGGCGCCAGCTACGAGATCAAGACGATCATCGACACCGGCTACGCGGTTCACATCAGCCGGATTTCGGCTTCGGGCCGCAACCTGTTCGTGATCGGCCGTGACGCCAAGATCGTCATGATCGATTTGTGGATGGACCCGCCGGCACCGGTTGCGGAAATCAAGATCGGCACCGAGGCTCGTTCGGTCGAAACCTCGAAATTCGAGGGCTACGAAGACAAATACGCGATTGCCGGGGCCTACTGGCCGCCGCAATTCGTGATCATGGACGGCGACACGCTGGAGCCGCTCAAGATCAAGTCGACCCGTGGCATGATCTATGACGAACAGACCTATCACCCGGAACCCCGCGTCGCCGCCATTCTGGCCTCGCATTACCAGCCGGAATTCATCGTCAACGTGAAAGAAACCGGCAAGATCCTGATGGTCGACTATTCCGACATCAAGAACCTGACGGTGAAAGAGATCGAAGCCGAACGCTTCCTGCATGATGGCGGTCTGGACTCAACCGGCCGTTACTTCCTGGTTGCCGCGAACGCCCGTAACAAGGTGGCCGTGGTTGACACCAAGGAAGGCAAGCTGGTTGCACTTCTGGAAACCGGTGGCGCGACTCCGCACCCGGGCCGTGGCGCGAACCTGGTTCACCCGACCTTCGGGCCGGTCTGGGCAACTTCGCACCTTGGCGATGATTCGGTCGCACTGATCGGCACCGATCCCGAAGGCCACCCCGACAACGCCTGGAAGGTCGTCCAGACCCTCTATGCGATGGGCGGCGGTTCGCTTTTCGTGAAATCGCACCCCAACTCGGGCCATCTCTATGTTGACGCGCCGCTCAACCCGGATGCTGAAATCTCCGGTTCGATCGCGGTCTTCAACGTCAGCGAGATGACTGCAGAAGAGCCGGAATACACCCAGCTTCCGATCGTGGAATGGGCCGGTATCGCTGATGGTCAGCCGCGCGTTGTGCAGGGCGAATTCAACATGGCAGGCGACGAGATCTGGTTCTCGGTCTGGAACGCTGCCAGCCTGGAAAGCGCCATCGTGGTTGTCGACGACAAGACGCTGGAACTGAAGACGGTGATCAAGGACGAGCGTCTGGTGACGCCGACCGGCAAGTTCAACGTCTACAACACCCGCAAGGACGTCTACTGACGCCTGACGCGGGGGGCCACATCCGGCCCCCCGCACCCTCCGCGGCCCCATGCGGCGGCGGACAAACACACTCCAACCGGATACTGGAAAGAACATGGAACGACGGGGACAGGTTTTTCTGATCGGCGCCGGGCCCGGCGATGTCGAATTGCTGACATTGAAGGCGGTGCGGATGCTGGCCGAGGCCGACGCCGTTGTCTACGATCGGCTGGTCAGTGCTGAAATCCTGGCCCTGGCACCCGCCGGTGCCCGCATGGTCGCGGTTGGCAAGGCACCGAAATGCCATACCGTACCGCAACACCGCATCAACGAAATTCTGGCCGAACTGGCCGACGAGGGCCTGACCGTGGCCCGCTTGAAGGGCGGCGATCCGCTGATCTTCGGGCGCGGCTCGGAAGAAGCGGCCTATCTGCGCACCCGCGGCATCGAGGTCAGCTATTGCCCCGGCATCACCGCCGCACAGGGCGCGGCCTCGGTCAGTGGCGTGCCTCTGACGCATCGCGGGCTGGCGACATCGGTGCGCTATGTCACCGGCCACCGCCAGGCCGACCGCCCGCTTGATCTGGACTGGAAAAGCCTCGCCTCGGGCGATACCACGCTGGTGGTCTATATGGGGGCCGCCAATATCGGCGAGATCGCCATGCGGCTGATGACCGAAGGTCTGGCCGGGTCCACGCCGGTGATGGCCATCGCGCATGCCACCAACGCCAACGAGCAGCGCCATTTCTCCACCCTCGATCATATCGGCCCGGAAATGAAGCGCGCACCGCTGCCTTCGCCCACCCTGTTCTTCATCGGCAAGGTGGTCAGCCTGGCTGCCGAATCCGGCTTTGAGGACGCGTTGCCTGATATGGTCCAGAAAGCCGCCCTTGCCGCCAATGCGTAGCCTGCTGATCTATCTGGCACTGGCAACCTTTGCCCAAGCCGATGACGCCGCCAGCTTCGACCCGGTCGCGCTGGAACGCATGGTCCGCCAGGATTGCGGAGCCTGCCACGGCCTGACGCTGAAAGGCGGCCTTGGCCCGGATATTCGCGCCGGTTCGCTGAAGGACTGGACGGCGGAAGACCTGCAGGCCATTATCCTCGACGGTCGTCCCGGCACCCCGATGCCACCCTGGCGGCCCCTGATCTCCGAGGTCGAAGCGGCCTGGATCGCACAATATCTGCTGGAGCATGAATGATGCTGAAGCCCGCCATCCTTGCCGCCCTGATCGGGGTCGCTGCCTTGTCGTTTGCAAGCCCGCCCGCTTCGGCGCAGGCCACGGGCGATCTAGGCGTCGTGATCGAACGCGCCAGCGGATCGCTGCTGGTGATCGACCAGTCCGAACATGCCAGCCTTGGCCGGGTCGAGGGGCTGGGCGATCTGTCCCATGCCTCGGTCGTCTATTCACCGGATGAACGCTACGCCTACGTCTTCGGGCGCGATGGCGGGCTGAGCAAGGTCGATATCCTTGAGCGCCGGATCGCGGCCCGGATCATTCAGGGCGGCAATTCCATCGGCGGCGCGATTTCCGACGACGGCCGCCTTGTTGCCGTGTCGAATTATGAACCGGGTGGCGTGCGGGTTTTCGATGCCGACACGCTGGAGCTGGTGGCCGATATCCCGACTCAATCCAAGACGATCGGGCTGGTGGATATTCCCGGCCGGCGCTTCGTGTTCACCCTCTGGGATGAGGGCGAGACCTGGATCGCGGATTTCGGTGCCGAGGAGCCCAAAATCACCAAGATCACCGGCATCGGGGATTTTCCCTATGATGCCCTGGTAACTGCCGACGGGCGGACCTATATCGCCGGGCTGTTCGGCGAGGATCACTTGACCGCGCTGGACCTCTGGGCCGATACGCCAATGCCGCGCAAGATACTTGACGGCTACGCCAAGGACCGCGAGGGCCTGCCGGTCTACAAGATGCCGCATCTGGAAGGCTGGGCGCTGGCGGGCGATAACTTCGTGCTGCCCGCCGTCGGCCAGCACGAGGTTCTCTGGGTCGACAGCCGCAGCCTGCTGGAAACCGGCCGCACCGCAACCCACGGCCAGCCGGTATTCGCGATGGCACAGCCGGACGGACGCCGCGTCTGGGTCAATTTCGCGCATCCGCTGAACGACACGATCCAGGTGATCGACACGCTCAGCAAACAGGTGATCCACGAATTCAAGCCCGGCCCGTCTGTCTTGCACATGGAATTCACCGCCCGCGGCCACGAAATCTGGGTCTCGGTGCGCGATGCCGGGCTGGTCAAGATCTACGACACACGTAGCTTCAGGCAGATCGGCGAATTTGCCGCCGACAGCCCCTCGGGCATCTTCTTCACCGCGCGTGCCCATCGCGGAGGGCTGTAAGCAATGGACCGCCCGACCGACGATCTGGATCGCCGCATCCTGGACGAATGGCAACGCGATTTCCCGACCGCACCACGCCCGTTCGCGGTGATGGCCGAAGCGCTTGGCATCATCGAATCCGAAGTGCTGCGCCGCCTGCACCGCCTGCATCAGACCGGCACGATCACCCGGGTCGGTGCAACCTGTGCGCCAAACACGGTATCGGCCTCGACTCTGGCCGCCATCGCAGTCCCTGACTGGCGTATCGAAGAGGTGGCGCGCATCGTCAACGCCGCCCCCGGCGTCAACCATTCCTATCTGCGCGAACATCAATGGAATCTCTGGTTCGTCGCCACCGGCCCGGACCGTGCGCATGTCGATGCGGCACTGGCCGGGATCGAAGCGACTTCTGGATTGCGCGTGCTGGATCTGCGGCTGGAACGCGCCTTCAATATCGACCTTGGCTTCAGCCTGGACGGATCGCGCAAGGCGCTGCCGCCGCCGCGCCCGGTGCGCGCCGATGCCCTGCGCAAGGGGGATCGTGACATCCTCCAGATCCTGACCAGCGGGCTGCCGCTGGTTGCCGAACCCTATGCCCAGATCGCCAACCGCCTGGGCCGCAGCGAGGATGATATCATCACCCGCATCGCCGCCCTGCAGGAGGCCGGCATCATCGCCCGTTTCGGCGTCATCGTGCGCCACCGCGCGCTTGGCTGGCGCTCCAACGCGATGGTGGTCTGGGATTTGCCAAGTGAGGCGATCGATACTGCCGGCCCGGTGCTGGCGGCGCATCCCGGCGTTACCCTGTGCTATGAACGCCGCCCGGTTGGCGATATCTGGCCCTACCGGCTGTATTCGATGATCCACGCCCGCAGCCGCAGCGAAGCGCTGGAAGTCCTTGACGCCGCCAGTGAACTGCCGGTACTTGCCGGGGTGCCGCACCGCGCGTTGTTCTCGACCCGGTGCTTTCGTCAGCAAGGTGCGCTGATCAAGGAAAGCGGGAGTATCACCGCATGACACATATCCCCGACGCCACTGACCGGGCCATCCTGAACGCGCTTCAGGAAGGGTTCCCCCTGTCGCCCCGTCCCTTTGCCGAGGCAGCAGCAGGTCTGGGCCTGACCGAAGACGTGCTGATTTCCCGGCTGGACGCGATGCAGGACGCCGGGCTGATCACCCGCTTCGGCCCGTTCTATGACGCCGAGGCGATGGGCGGCGCGTTCTGCCTCTGTGCAATGGCGGTTCCGGCGGATCGCTTCGATGCCGTGGTGGAGCAGGTCAACGCACATGACGAGGTGGCGCATAATTACGAACGCGATCACAAGCTGAACATGTGGTTCGTGCTGGCCACCGAAAGCAAGGCCGAGATCGACATCGTGGCCGACCGGATCGAGGCCGAAACCGGGCTGGCGGTGCTGCGCTTCCCCAAAGAGGTGGAGTTCTTCATCGGCTTCAGGGTGGCGGCATGAGGATCGACGCCACCGACCGCACCCTGATCGCCGCCACGCAGGGCGGGCTGCCGCTGGTGGCCGCGCCCTACGCCGCGCTTGGCACGGTAACCGGCCTGCCCGAGGCCGAGGTGATCGCGCGGCTGTCCGCAATGCAGGAGGCCGGCATCATCCGCCGCATTGCCGTGGCCCCGAACCATTACCGCCTGGGCATGGTGGCCAACGGCATGTCGGTCTGGGACGTGGCCGATGATCTGGCCGAGGGCCTTGGTGCCAGGGTCGGGGCCCTGCCCTTCGTCAGTCATTGCTATTTGCGCCCGCGCGCGCGCCCCGACTGGCCCTATAACCTGTTCGCCATGATTCACGGGGCCGATCGCGCCGAGGTCGAACTGAAACGAACCGAGATCGCCGCCCTTCTGGGCAAGGCCTGCGCGGCAGGCGACATCCTCTATTCCACCCGCATCCTGAAGAAGACCGGGTTGCGGCTGAAGAAGAAAGCAGGCTGACCGATGTTCCGATTGTCCCAATACATGCAGCAGCTTGTCACCCCGACGCCGGTTCCGGCACGGCGCGGCAAGGGTCCGGTGCGCCCGGTGATCATCTGGAACATGACCCGGACCTGCAACCTGAAATGCCGGCATTGCTATACCGTCTCCGCCGACAAGCCGTTTCCCGGCGAGTTGAGTCACGAACAGGCGATGGCAACGCTGGCCGATATCGGCACGATGGGTGTTCCCGCCCTTATCCTGTCGGGCGGCGAGCCGCTGGAACGCTTCGATTTCTTCCAGATCGCCGAGGCAGCGCGCCCGCTGGTGCGCTATCTGGCATTGTCGACCAACGGCACCAAGATCACCGGCGAAACCACCGACCGGATCGCCGATATCGGGTTTGACTATGTCGGCATCTCGATTGACGGTATCGGCAAGACCAATGACTGGTTCCGTGGTGTTGATGGCGCGTTCGACACCGCCGTGCGCGGCGTGCGCGAATGCAAATCACGCGGCATCAAGGTGGGCCTGCGCTTCACCATCACCGAGGACAACGGCCACCAACTACCCGACCTGTTGCAGCTTTGCGCCGATGAAGGCGTGGACAAGTTCTACCTGTCGCATCTGGTCTATGCCGGGCGCGGCGACAAGAACCGTGGCTCGGACGCCGATCATTCCCGCACCCGCGCCGCGCTTGATCTGCTGATCGACCGTGCCTGGGCCAGTGCCAATGGCGAGGGGCCGGAAATTGACATCGTCACCGGCAACAACGACGCCGACGCCGTCTATTTCCTGCGATGGGCCGAAGATCGGTTCGACGCCGACAAGGTGGCGAACCTGCGCGATCATCTGGTCGCCTGGGGTGGTAACTCGTCCGGGCTGGGGGTCGCCAATATCGACACGCAAGGCAAGGTGCATCCCGATACCTACTGGTCCGATTACACCATCGGCTCGGTCAAGGACACGAAGTTCAGCACGCTCTGGACCGGGGACGATCCGATGCTGGCGCAACTGCGCCGCCGCCCGCGCCCGCTGAAAGGGCGCTGCGGGGCCTGCACCTACAAGGATGTCTGCGGCGGCAATACCCGCATCCGCGCTTTGCAACTGACCGGCGATCCCTGGGCCGAAGACCCGGCCTGCTATCTGGACGGTGCCGAAATCGGCGTCGCCGACGCCGATCTTGATCGTCTGACTGTTACGCCTTTCCGGGGAAAAAGCCATGATCCGGCACATCGCTTCCTTTAGCCTGTCCCTGACGCTGCTGGCCGGTGCCGCACTGGCCGACGCCACAGCCGATTATGCCGAACATTGCGCCGATTGCCACGGACCGGCACGCCTCGGTGCAATCGGTCCGGCGCTGATCCCGCAGACGCTGGGGCGGATGCGGGGGCCGAATCTCGACAAGGTGATCGCGGACGGACGCCCGGCCACGCAGATGCCGGCCTTCGCCGATATCCTGTCGCCCGAACAGATCGCCGCCCTTGGCGAATACCTGCAGACGCCGCTCGCCGAAGACCCGACCTGGGACATTACCGATATCGACGCCAGCCGCGACATGGTGGCCGATTACCAGCCTGCCGACGCGCCGGTCTTCAGCGGCGATCCGATGAACATCACGCTGGTGGTGGAAACCGGCGATCACCATGTCAGCGTGCTGGACGGCGACACGTTCGAGGTGCTGGACCGCTTCGCCACGCCGTTTGCGGTGCATGGCGGGCCGAAATTCTCGCCCGACGGGCGCTTCGTCTTCATCATGTCGCGCGATGGCTGGGTCGAGAAATACGACATCTGGTCCCTGCAGGAGGTCGGCCGCGTCCGCGCCGGCGTGAACAGCCGCAACATCGCCATGAGCCATGACGGCAAATGGCTGGCGGTGGCCAATTACCTGCCGCGCAGCCTGACCATCCTGTCCACCGAGGATTTGTCGGTCGCACGCGTGATGCCGGTCGTCGCCAAGGACGGCACCAAATCGCGGGTATCCGCCGTCTATCAGGCACCGGAGCGCAAATCCTTCATCCTGGCCCTGAAAGACGCGCCGGAAATCTGGGAAGTCGCCACCGACCCGAATGCCGAGCCGGTCTACGAAGGCTTCATCCACAGCAACGAGAAAGGCATGGTGGAGGCGCTGGCCTCGTCCGAGGGCCTGTTCGCGCGTAAACGGATCGAAATCGCCGGCCCGCTGGACGATTTCTTCTTCACGCCCGATTACCGCTTCCTGATCGGGGCGGATCGCGCGGGCGAAAAGGCGGTTGTGGTCAACCTGACGGTCGGGCGCGAGATTGCCGAATTGCCGCTGCCCGGCATGCCGCATCTCGGCTCCGGCATCTCGTGGATGCGCGGCGGCCACCGGGTGATGGCGACACCGCACCTGAAAGAGGGCAAGCTGTCGATCATCGACACCGACACCTGGACGGTGACCGACACGATCACCACCGACGGCCCCGGCTTCTTCCTGCGCAGCCATGAAAACACGCCCTATTTCTGGGCCGACGTGTTCTTCGGGCCGAACAAGGACGTGATGCATGTGATCGACAAGGCGACACTTCAGATCGTGCGCACCATGCGGCCGGTGCCCGGTGCCACGGTGGCGCATGTGGAGTTCACCCGCGACGGATCAAAGGCGCTGGTTTCGGTATGGGAGGATGACGGCGCGGTGATCGTCTATGACGCCGTGACGCTGGAGGAAATCACCCGCCTGCCGATGAAGAAGCCGTCGGGCAAGTACAATGTCTGGAACAAGATCACCTTTTCCGAGGGCACCAGCCACTGAGCCTGCCGGGCATTGATGCCGTCAGTAGTCACGCTCGAAAAACACCCCGATGCCGCCGGAATTCTCGGTATCGACGGAGCCGCGCACGGTCACTTCCGGTCCAAGATCGAGGTTGATGCTGACCTTGGCCTTGCCGCCGGTATCGACCTCGACTTCGGAATAGATGTTCTCCTGCAGATATTTGCCCAGCACGCCCGAAGTGGTGCCGTCATCGCCAGTTTTCAGGTCCAGATTGTCCACCCCGGCGGCCCGGCGCAGGCGTTCGACGATACCGGCATCGCTGCGCCCGGCCAGTTCCGCCATCGCGCTGGCCAACCGGGTGATCTGCAATACCGACAGATTGGCGATATCGCGGCTGAAGATCAGGCGGGCGAGGATTTCATCCTCGGGCAGATCGGGGGTTGAGGACAGCGTGATTTCCGGCGCATCCGCCGATCCGCTGAGACGCACCCGCGCCTCCAACCCATCGGATTGCGCCTGGGCCGCAAAATCAATTCGCGGGTCCAGCGAGCCGGCGAAGGTCAGCGTGCCTTCGGTAAGGTTCAACCGCTTGCCAAGAAAATCGAGCCGCCCGCGGATCAGCCGGAAACCGCCGGAGGCAACCACATCGCTGGTGCTGCCGGTCAACAACAGATCGCCGCCAAGTTCGGCATCCAGCCCGCGCCCCCGCACGAAAATCCGCCGCGGTGCGCTCAGTTGCAAATTCAGCCCAATCTCGCCGGTGGCCCCGCCGCTTTGCAGCAATCCCGCCTTTGCCAGCGTGGCGGTCACCGCCGCTGGCGCGTTGCGGTGGCTGATATCGGCCAGCCCGGTCGCCTCGGCCACAACAGGATTAAGCGTGATGTCAACGCTTCTGGGGGACAGGACGCCACTCAGAACCGCGCCGGTGGCCAGGGTGCCGCCAAGGCTCAGATTGCCGTCCAGTTCTGTGGAGATCAGCGCGTTATCGCTGTAGCGAAAACCGGACATTTCGATTGCCATGTCCAGCGGCAGATCAGGGGTCAGGCCGACCGAGCCGGATGCCCGAATACTGCCGCCAGCCCGCGCCTGCGCACTTACCGTTACCACCCGGACCGAGCGGCCCTGAAACTCCAATACCGCCGTCACGTCGCCAAGCGACGTGTTCCATGTGGACAGGCCAAGCGTCGCATCGCTGACCGTCGCGGTACCATCGAGGATCGGCAAGTCCAAGGGCCCGAGGATGGCCAGATCGAACCGCGCCACGCCACCGGCCAGAATATCCGTCTGCCCCAATGCACGCGGCACCAGCGACAAGGGCAATTGCCCGGCAGCGGCCAGTCCCATCTGTTGCGAACCGGGATCAACCCAGCCCTTGCCCGAGGCGCTGAGGCCGGAACTGTCGGTGATCGCGTAACGCTCGAACGTCACGCGCCCGCCCTGCCAGCCCCCCTTGGCGGAGATATCGGACGTGCCCAGCCCGTAGCCCTCCAGCAGAGCCATACCGAAGCCCTTGATATCGGCATCAAACCCGATTGCAGGCTGGCCCAGATCGCCCGTCACGGTGAACGCACCGTCCAACCGGCCCCTGAGCGCGGTATCCGGCAGAACTTCATTCACCAGTGCCAGCGGCAGGGCAATGGCGGTGCCCGCAAGGTTGTTGGCCTCGCCCAGCATACCTGCCAGCGTCACCCCCGGCCCGGCATCGCTTTGAAATGCCAGATCAAGGCTTGTCGCCTCCGGGCTGCCCGACAGGCTGGCAGTCAGGCCGCCCGCACCGCTGAGGGCCGGGGTCAGTTGCGCAAGGTCCGGGAATGCCAGGTCAAGCTGTGCCTCACGGCGATCCGTCGCCAGCCTGCCACTGGCTGTGCCGGAGATGTGCGGCGTGTTCAGGCCCAGCTTGCGCAGCGTGATGCCGGCCTCGTTGCGCCGCGCTTCGGCGCTGAGGGTCGCCGCCCCGCGCAACAGGCCGTCAATCCGGTCCTGACCGATTGCCAGGTCCTGCCCTTGCAGGGTGATCAGCCCGTCGAATTGCCCGCTCCACAAATCGGCCCAGCCGTCAAACTGCCCTTCCGCCGCGCCTGCGGGCGATGCGGAGGCAAAGAAGGCATCGAGCCATCGCAGATCGTCGCTCCGCAACGAGACATTGCCAGTGAACACCGGCCCGCCGATCCCGCCACCGGCAACAAGGTTTAGCCGGTCCGAGCTTAACCGCAGATTGTCCAGCACCAATGGCGCGCCAGCGGTCCAGTGCCAGGCCAGATGCCCGGTGGCCTGAGGTGCCAGGGCGGCCAATACGTGATCGGACGGCGCGCTCACGCCATCAATCTTCAGCGCGGTATCACCGGTAAATATCGCGGCCAGACCAGCGGTGTCGTCAAACACGCCGCCTCCGGTGATATCCAGCCGCGCCACCCGGGCATCATCCAGCCGGACCTGCCGCGCGGCGATGCTGGCGGTCCAGGTATTGTCGGCGTTCCGGTCGTAATCCAGATCGAGCGAGGCCAGCGAGAGTGCGAACCGCCCGCCACCGAACGGCAGCACCAGTTCCTCGGCCACCGGCCGACCCAGCCGTCCGGTCAGGCCTAGGGTTTCCGGATAACCGTTGGCAGCGGTCGTCAGGTGGCCCCGCAGCATCGCGCCGCCGGTTTCCAGCCGGAATTCCGGCACCGAGATCCCGCCGTCTGTTCGCCGCAGAACCTGCGCCTGAAGCTGGCTGTCTCCGGCAAAGAAGGGCTGCGCATAGTCCGGCAGAAGTGCGGCGATGGCCCCGCCCAGGGTCAGGTCGGCGCTGTAGCCGTCAGGCCCGCGAAACAGCCGGACATCGCCCGCAACAACCTCGGCCTGATCGGCACTCAGCGACAGGGCAACATTCATGTCATCCAGCGGCCCGGCCCCGGCGATTTTCAATGCCAGCGGCGGCGTGCCGGGCAGGCCAAGCGCGCGCGCCAGCAAGCCGCCCGCCGGTTCGTTATAATCAACATCCAGATCAAGCGTGCCCGCGCCGCGTGTCAGATCGGCCCGCACGCGCAACGCGCCGCCTTCGCCGCCGGTACGCGTGGCGATCAGCCGTGCGAACAGCCCGCTTTCGTCAAGGCGGAAACTGGCCTCGCCGGACAATTCCGCCGCCACCCCCAGCACCGGCGCGCCCAGCGACAGCCGCGACACCCGCACTTGCCGCAGATCGACCGAGACCGGCAGCTCCGGCAATGCCAGCGGTGTGGCCTCGGGGCTGATCGTGCTGCCGCTTGCCACCGGCGGGCGGATGATTTCGATACTGGCCGCGCTTAGCGCGTTGACGGTGACGATCCCGGACAGCAGATCGCGGCGGGTCCAGTCGATGCGGGCATCGCTGATCCGCAGCCAGATGCCATCGGTATCGGCAATGGTGATCGCCCCGATCGTGGCCTGCGAGGATAACAGGCCGGTGATGCCCGAAAACTGCACCACGCGGCCTTCGGAGGACAGAAGGTCCTCAAGATAGCCGACGATCATGCCGTTATCCTGGGTCTGGGCGCGCGGCGCACCCGGCCCCAGCAGCACCAGCACCGCCAGGATCAGCCCCAGACATGTCCGCAGCCGGGCCATCAGAACGACTGCCCCAGACCGATGTAAAGCGCGAAATCAGGATCGCCCGCCACCCGGTTCAGCCCGCGTGCCAGGTCAACCCGGATCGGCCCAAGGGCCGTGGCATAGCGCAGCCCGATGCCCGCGCCGGTATGCATGGATGCGCCAAGATCCGGCAAGGGCCCGGTATTGACCGACCCGGCATCGACAAAGCCGACCAGCCCGAAGCGTTCGTTCAGCCGGACCCTCGCTTCCGCCGACAGGTTCAGCACCGATCTCCCGCCGGAAAACACGCCGCCAACAGTGACGCCGCGCGAATTGTAGCCGTAGCCGCGCACCGATCCGCCACCGCCGGAAAAGAACAGGTAATCGCCCGGGCTTTCCGCCAGCGGCACCCCGGCAAGGCTGCCGAACCTGGCGCGTGCCGCCAGTGTCAGGCGCTCGCCCGGCAGGTTCGGGGTCCAGTAGCCGCGCGCCTCGATACCGCTGCGAAACCCGGTATTGCCGAAGGAGAATTCGCGGAACGGCTCCAGCGACAGGTCCAGATACCAGCCGCGCCGCGCATCCTGGGCATTGTCGCGCCGGTCATAGGTGGATTGCAGCGACAGCCCGGCCAGCCGGTGGCTGCGGGTTCCGGCGGTATCCGTGGTGGTGCTGCCACTGACGAAGGCGGTCAGACGGGCGGCGCGGATCTGGTCAACCAGCGTCAGGCCGGCCTCGATCCCGAAGCTGCGGGTGTCAATGGTGGACACTACCGTCCGCGTCGCGCCTGCTTCCGCGATGAAGCCGATCGAGGGGTTGATCACGCCGGGCTTCACGAATTCGACCCCCAGATCGTAATCGAGCGCCCCTGCCCCCGCCGCGCGCCCGATGCCGCTGATCGCGGCGGACAGGGTCAGGCGCTCGGCGCGTCCGGAAAGATTTCGGTGAATCCATGCCCCTTCAAGCGCGATTCCGTCGCTCGATGACAGGCTGACGCCACCGGTTATCCGGCGGGGCGGCAGTTCCTCGACCTCGATCAGGGTGCCAAGGGTTCCGTCCAGCCCCGCCGCATCCGCCTTGACCGCACGCACCGAGCGGAACACCCCCAGACGGCGCAGGCGGCGGATGGATTCGTCCACCGTGACCGGCAGATAGGCGGCACCGGGCCTCAGATTGGCGATTTCGGCGATGAAACCGGCATCGACCCGTTCCGCGCCGCTGACCTCGACCGCGCCAAAGGTCAGCGCCGGGCCGGGGGCAATGGCGATATCGACATCCAGCCGCCCGGTGGCATGGTCGGCCACGATGTCCTGCCGGCCGATCCCGGCAAGGGCATAGCCCTGTTCCTGCCACCCCGCAACCGCCTCGCGCGCGGCGCTGCGTACGCTGTCTGTACCGGCGGTTGCACCCGGGCGCGGCAGGTCGATTGTGCCCTTGCCGCCCGCCGGTGGCAGCGGCGCGATGGCGACCGTGCCGAAGGTGAATTGCCGGCCCGGCTGCACAACCACCGAAACTGCAACCGGCGATACCAGTTCCGCCGTCAAAGGCACCGACGCCGCCTCGGTGCCGTTCAGGCGGATCGAGATTTCAGCCCCGTAATAGCCTTGCGCATAAAGTGCCGACAGGATGCGGCGGTAATCGCCCCGCGCCAGTTCCAGAAGCTCCGTGCCCGAACCCGCCCCCGCCGCCGCCTGAACCGAAAGCTGCGAGGCGGCGCGCACCGCATCACCCGAAGTGCCCGCCAGATCGCCGGTGGTCATGGTGAAACGATAGGGAAAGGCCGCCGCTGCTTGCCGCTTGCCGAATACAGGCCAGGGCAGGCTGCTGGAGGATTGTGCGAATGCCGAAGGTCCGGCCACAAAAGATGCGGCCAGAACCGCCAATGCCGCGATCCTGCCGATAACGGGCCCTGCCCGGCTCATGATTGTGCCTGGCCGGATTGCCGACCGGTCCTGTCTGCCCGCTCCACCATTTCGGTGTCACCCATTTTCGCCCGCCGTCGAACCGGCGGTGCTTGTTGCGCCGATCATAGCGGAGCGTGGCTATGGTGGAAATGGCCTATTGGAACAGGCACGCGAACCGGCGAAGTGCCGCCGGTGCCCGGATCAGGGTTCCAGAATGGTGGCCCCGGTGGTCTGGCGGGCCTCAAGCGCGCGATGCGCCTCGGCCACCTTGAACAGCGGGAAGCGCTGGTCGATGCGGATCGTGATATCGCCCGCAACCACCTTGGCGAATAACTCTGCCGCCATCTGCTGGCAGGTCGCGTGATCGGCGATATGGGTGAACAGCGACGGGCGGGTCAGTTTCAAAGACCCCTTGGCCGCCAGCACCCCGAGATTGACCGGCGCAACCGGCCCCGAGGCATTGCCGAAGCTGATCATCATGCCAAGCGGCTTCAGGCAATCGAGCGAGCCTTCAAACGTGTCCTTGCCGATGGAATCCATCACCACGTCGACCCCCTTGCCATCGGTCAATTCGCGCACGCGGGCAGTGAAATCCTCGGTGCGGTAGTTGATCGCGTGCCTCGCGCCATGTTCCAGCGCCAATGCGCATTTGGCGTCCGACCCGGCGGTGCCGATCAGCGTGATGCCTTCGGAACGCGCCCATTGGCAGGCGATCAGCCCGACCCCGCCGGCGGCAGCGTGGAACAGCACGGTGTCGCCGCGCTGCAGGGGCGTGGTGCGGCGGAACAGGTAGTTCACCGTCAGGCCCTTCAGCATCATCGCAGCACCGTCCTCGAAGCTGATCGCGTCCGGCAAGGGGCAGACCTGCGCCGCCGGCATCACCCTTGCATCGCAACAAGCCCCCGGCGGCTGCGCGGCATAGGCGGCCCGGTCGCCCGGTTTCAGGTGGCTGACATTCGCACCGACCGCCTCGATTATCCCGGCTCCTTCCATGCCGAGCCGCGCCGGCAGTTTCATCGGGTAAAGGCCCGAGCGCTGGTAGACATCAATGAAATTCAGCCCCACCGCCTCGTGGCGGATGCGGATTTCGCCGGGTCCGGGATCTCCAACCTCGGCGGTGATCAGGTGCAATTCCTCAGGTCCGCCATGTTCGTTGATGATGACGGCGCGTGTCAGTGGTCCGATCATGATTGTCCCTTTCGCGGCGATGATTGCTGCCGGTCTCACACCAAGACTACAGCCAGCCCGCACCGGCCCGCCATCACAAAATGCGCTCAGGCTGCGCCGGGCGTGAATTTACGCACCATGCCCGAGACCCCTTGCAGGCCGCCCTCCACCAGTTCCAGCGCCAGCACACGGTCCGGATTGGTCGGCGGCGGAAATTGCAGCGCGGCGGCGCGGGTAAATCCGAAGCGGCGATAATAGGGCTCGTCGCCGACCAGAACCACCCTTTGCCAGCCGGCCTGCCGGGCACGCTCCAGCGAATCCCAGATCAGCGACGCGCCCAGCCCTTCGCCCTGATGCGTCGGATGCACCGCCACCGGGCCGAGCAGCAGCGCCTTGTGACCCTCCGCGCCGATCAGCACCGGCCAGTAGCGGATCGCACCGGCAATCCCGTCGGTGGCATCGCGCGCCACAAGCGACAGATCGCCAACCCTCGCTACGCCATCGCGCAGGCGGTAGGACGACAGGGCGGACCGCCCCGGCGCAAAGGCAAGGTCGAACAGGTATTCGACCTCGGACTCATCGCCGGGCGCTTCCGGCATCAGGCGAAACATCTACCGCGACATAGAGGTGATACGGCCTCCAACCCTGCGAAATAATTGACTGCTCTGGCATTTTTCCTAACACGCAGGTAGGCAGGGGGCAAACAGCCATTCTGTGGAATCCACACTCATGTTCTACCGCCCCGAAGATGGCCACGGCCTGCCGCACTCGCCCTTCAACGCCATCGTGACGCCGCGTCCGATCGGCTGGATATCCACGCGCGGAAGCGACGGATCGGACAACCTGGCCCCATATTCCTTCTTCAACGGCGTTGCCTATGTGCCGCCGCAGGTGATGTTCGCCACCGTCGCCTTCAAGGATTCGATCCGCAAGGTGCAGGAATCCGGCGTGTTCTGCGTCAATATCGTGTCCGAGGCGCTGACCGCGCAGATGAACATCACGGCCGAGAATTTCCCCGCATCGGTGGATGAATTTGTCAAGGCGGGCCTCGAAAAAGCCGAATGCACCACCATCGACTGCGCCCGTGTTGCCGCCGCACCGGCCTCGCTGGAATGCCGGATGACGGCGATCCACCGGCTGGAGGGCGCGGATAACCACATCATCGTAGGCACCGTCACCGGCGTGCATATCCGCGACGACTGCCTTGTGAACGGGCGGTTCGACGTGACCACCTTCAACCCGCTGGCGCGCCTTGGCTACCGCGATTACACGGTGGTGCGCGAGGTATTTGAACTGGCACGGCCAGACGATTGAACGGCTCGCGCCTATCGGTTGGGAAACGTCAACGGGTGACAAGGGACTTCAGTATTCCCGTGCACTATAGGCCGTTGGTTTCGGGCCCATGCATTACGAAGTGTTCAGATCGGTCCCGGCTGGACAGGTTCCCCCGCTGCCACTAGACCGATGTGCAGGCGAATGAACGGAGGCAGGTTCATGGACACGATGATCGGCGTGATCGGCGGTAGCGGCGTTTACGATATCGAAGGGCTGGACGCGCCGGAATGGCGGCAGGTGGAAACCCCCTGGGGCGAGCCCTCGGACGCCATCCTGTTCGGCCGGCTGAACGGCGTGAAGATGGCCTTTCTGCCCCGCCACGGGCGCGGCCATGTGCATTCGCCCTCGTCGATCAACTATCGCGCCAATATCGACGCGCTGAAACGATCCGGCGTCACCGATGTGATTTCGGTCTCGGCAAGCGGGTCGTTCCGCGAGGACATGGCCCCCGGCGATTTCGTGATCGTCGATCAGTTCATCGACCGCACCACCGCCCGCGAGAAATCCTTTTTCGGCACAGGTTTCGTGGCGCATGTCTCGGTCGCGCATCCGACCTGTTCGCGCCTTGGCGAGGCCTGCCACAGGGCGGCAACCGAACAGGGCGTCACCGTTCACAAGGGCGGCACCTATCTGGCGATGGAGGGGCCGCAGTTTTCATCGCTGGCGGAATCCCGGATGTACCGCGAGGTGTGGCGCGCCGATGTGATCGGCATGACCAACATGCCCGAGGCCAAACTCGCCCGCGAGGCCGAGATGTGCTATGCCTCCGTCGCCATGATCACCGATTACGACAGCTGGCATCCCGACCACGGCGAGGTTGATGTGTCCGACATCATCGCCACCCTGACCGGCAATGCCGACAACGCACGCGGCCTGGTGAAACGCCTGCCCGGCCTGCTGGGTGCAGACAGGCATGTCTGCGATCAGGGCTGTGACCGGGCGCTGGAATTCGCGGTTCTGACCGCACCTGACAAGCGCAGCCCGGCGATGCTTGGCATGCTCGACGCGGTGGCGGGCCGTATCCTCTGACAGGTTGATTTGACAATCCTCGCGCATGTCGAGATGATCCCGTCATGCGAGATGCGATCCTGGAACATGCCAACATCACGGTCAGCGACATCGAACGCACCGCCACCATGCTGTGCGCCGTGTTCGGCTGGCGCGTCCGCTGGGCCAGTGAACCGGGTGCCGCACTGGGTGGCGGCACGTCCTGGCATGTCGGGGGCGATCATTCCTATATCGCGCTCTACAGCCGTGGCGGGCGCATCGGCGGCGTTGACACCTACACGACAATCGGCGGCATGAACCATCTTGGCGTCGTGGTCAGTGATCTCGATGCCACCGAGGAAAGGGTGAAGGCGCTGGGGCTGGAAACCCATTCCCATGCCGATTACGAGCCCGGGCGCAGGTTCTATTTCAACGATCATGACGGTATCGAATACGAGGTTGTCGCCTACCCCTGACCAGCGGCTTTCCGGTCGGTAAAGGGGCAGTACTACCGCACAGCGTATAGCGCGATATTGACGGCATTTCTCTGCCGCCCGCCGGTGCCGACAAACAAAGTGCGGTTCACCCAAGCGTAGCGCGGATCGCCGGTTTCCAGCCTGGCATGGGTGCGCATGTAATACTGCGCAGGGTCCACATCCTCGCCCGCCGCAACCCGCGCCATCACCTCGGGCGGGCCATGCCGCAGGCCATAATTGATGATCTCGATCACCGCGCCATCGTCGGTTTCCATCGCATAGCGGGTATCGAGTTCCGCCAGACCGCCATCAAACAGCGTCTGCCAATCGGCCCCGACGGACAATATCCGCCCCGAAATCGCCTTGCCCGATACCGTACCGCCGATGATCGGGATGATCCGGCGCTGCCCGGCCCGCCCTCGTCCCATCTCGCGGATATCGGCAAGTTCGACATGCAGATCGCAGACATGTTCGAGTTGCGGTGCGTGCATCGCTGCCCCCGGTTTCGCCTAAGATATCGGCAGGGTGGCGGAATTCGTGGCGATTGCAAGCCTGACGCTGCCCCGCCCGGCGTGGAATGACCGGTCGGGGCAGGTCCGGGATACTGCCTCAATACTCGTTATCGTGCGAGAATCGCCCCGCATGCGTTAAGGGCCGGTTAATTTCCGGTAAACGTGCAAAAGTGCCCGCAGATTTGTTCAGTCGCCGTCGAACTCGCACAGGACATGGACGTTCATGCCCATGTCGTCCAGCACCTTGCGCCCGCCGAGATCGGGCAGATCAATGATGAAGGCGCAGCCGATCACCTCGCCGCCGAGCCGCTCGATAAGCCTGATCCCGGCGGCCGCCGTGCCGCCGGTGGCCAGCAGATCATCGACCACCAGGATTTTCTCGCCAGCCTCGATGACATCGTCGTGCATTTCCATCACGGCCTGGCCATATTCCAGCGTATAGGCCTCTTCGATGGTACGCCCGGGCAGCTTGCCTTTCTTGCGGATCGGCACGAAACCCACCGATAGCTGATGCGCGATGGCACCGCCGATGATGAAGCCACGCGCTTCCAGCCCGACCACCTTGTCGATCTCCTCGCCGGCATAGGGATGCAGCAACTGATCAATCGCCATGCGAAACCCGCGTGCATCGGCAAACAGCGTGGTGACATCCCGGAACTGGATGCCGGGGGCGGGGAAATCGGGAATGGTGCGGATGTAATCCTTGACGGTCTTCGCTTTGGCCATGTGTGTCGTCGTCCCTCTCCGGCTGGTTGCAGGTTGTTAGCGCGGTTCGTGGGCCCGAACAAGCGCCGACGGGAGGGCAGATTGTCCTTGCCTTTGCTACCGCGGCCAGCCTCAATTGTCGCAAACGCCAAGGGGACGCCCATGAAACCGCCGCCCGAAACCGATCCCCCCGCCGATGCCGAGGCCCGCAAGGCGGTGCGCCCGGTGATCTGCTACCCGGTTGACACCCTGCCACCGCCGCCGATGGCGCGGTATCGCGCCGCCCGCCAGGACATGGAAAAGATCGCCGAGGTGATCGCCCCGCCTCGCGACGCGGCGTGTTTTCGCGTGCCCGCCGGGCATTTCTTCCGCATCTCAAGCGTTGACGGCAGCCAGGTCGGCGATCTGAACCTCTGGCATGAGCATGATCTGTCCGAGCGTTTCTATTCCGGCAAGACCCGCGCGCTGCATGGCACGCATCTGTCAACCGGCGATCGGATGTGGTCGTCGTTTCCGCATCTGCGCGCGATGACGACGATCACCCATGATACGCTGGACTGGTATGGCTGGGACGCGTTCGGAGGGTCGGTGCATGACGTGATCGGCACGCGCTGCGATCCCTACACCAATCGGCTGCTGAGTGGCGGCGACTACCACCATTGCTGCCATTCCAACCTGACACGCGCACTGGCCGATGAAACCGGCCTGCCGCTGGCAGAGGCCGAGGCGCATGTGCATGACGTGCTGAACGTCTTCATGTGTACCGGGTTTAGCGCCGACACGCATCAGTATTTCATGAAGGCGAGCCCGGTGCGCCCCGGCGATTTCATCGAGTTCTTCGCCGAGATCGATCTTCTGGGTGCCCTGTCGGCCTGCCCCGGCGGGGATTGTTCGGCGGAACATTCCAGCGATGCAACCCCCTGTTACCCGCTTTTGATCGAGATATTCCGCCCGCGGACAGGCGCGCTGCATGACTGGGTGCCGCCGGACGCAAACCGCTATGACCGCTCGCACGGGCGGTAAGGCCGCTGGCCTCCGACGGGCGTATTTTCAGGCCAAAGTTGGCGCGTAGCGAAGGCGATCAGCTTTGATCGCGCCAGCGGTTGACGATGGGGTAACGGCGATCCAGCCAGAACGCCTTGCCTGAGGTGCGTGGCCCCGGTGCCGACTGGAAGCGCTTGTATTCCGAGATATAGATCAGGTGTTCGACCCGCTTGACGATGGCGCGCTCGAAACCTGCCGCCACCACCTCGGCCACCGATTGATCCTGGTCGATCAGCCGTTCCAGGATTGCATCCAGCACCTCGTAGGGCGGCAGCGAATCCTCGTCCTTCTGGTCGGCGCGCAATTCGGCCGAGGGGGGTTTGTCGATCACGCGGGGCGGGATCACCTCGCCTTTCGGGCCAAGCATCCAAGGGCGGTGATTGGCATTGCGCCAGCGGGCGGTCTCGAACACCCGCATCTTGTAAAGGTCCTTGATCGGGTTGTAGCCGCCAGCCATGTCGCCATAGATCGTGGCATAGCCGACCGCGACCTCGGATTTGTTTCCGGTGGTCAGCAACATGCCGCCGAACTTGTTGGACAGCGCCATCAGCAACAGGCCGCGCAGGCGTGACTGGATGTTTTCCTCGGTCAGGTCGGGGGGCAGATCCCCGAACAGGGGGGCCAGCGTTTCGGTGACCGCCGCGCGGGCCGCGCCGATCGGCAGATTGTCCAGCCGGCAGCCAAGCAGCGATGCCACCGCGTTCGCGTCATCCAGCGAGGATTGGGCGGTAAATTCCGACGGCATCATCACGCAATGGACATTGTCCGCGCCCAGCGCATCGCAGGCAATCGCCGCCACGATGGCGGAATCAATGCCGCCCGACAGGCCCAGCAGTACCTTGGCAAAGCCGGTCTTGCGCATGTAATCGCGCAAGGCTTCGACCATGACGCGGTAATCCTGTTCCCATTCATCGGGAAAGGATTTCAGCGCGCCCTTTTGCGCCTGCCAGCCGGTGGCGCTGCGCAGGAAATCGACATGCTGGATATCCTCGTCGAAAATCTGCATCTGCAGCGCCAGATGGCCGCCGGGATTGAGCACGAAGGAACCGCCATCGAACACCTGATCGTCCTGCCCGCCAACCATGTTCAGATAGACCAGCGGCAAGCCGGTCTCGACCACGCGCGACACCATCGCGTTCATGCGGCGTTCGTATTTGCGCCGGTAATAGGGCGAGCCGTTCGGCACGATCAGGATTTCGGCCCCGGTTTCGGCCAGCGTTTCGCAGACATCCTCGTGCCAGGCATCCTCGCAGATCGGGGTGCCGATGCGCAAACCTTTGATGGTGTAGGGTCCGGCGACCGGGCCGGGATCGAACAGGCGCCGTTCATCGAAGACATGGGTGTTGGGCAGGTGGTGCTTGCGCACGACGGCGGAAATCTCGCCGTCCTTCAGCACGAAATAGGCGTTGAACAGGCCGTTCACCTCGGCCAGCGGGCCGCCGATGCCGATCGCCGGACCATCGGCACAATCGCGGGCCAGTTGCACCACATGCGCCATTGCATCCTTGGTAAAGGCGGGTTTCAGCACCAGGTCCTGCACCTGATAGCCGGTGATGAACATTTCCGGCAGCACCACCATATCGGCATCCGCCGCTTTCGCCGCCTCCCAGGCGGCGCGGGCCTTGGCGGCATTGCCGGCAAGATCACCGACGGTCGGGTTCAACTGGGCCAGCGTCAGGCGAAAGCGATCCGGCATGGCCGTTCTCCGATCTCGGGTCATCTCGGCCCGTTTTAGCAGAAGTGCGACGAAGGGAAAGGCGGCAGCGGGGAAAAACAATTGTCAGGCAAATACCCAGCGCATAGACTTGGCGGCGGGGGAAACATCGCCACCCGGAACAGCGAAGGCGGAGGCCGGGGCCATATGCGCCCCGGAAAGCAGGATTTGACAAAACCCATGACACAAATGCGCACCCTGACCCTGATCGCGGCCGTGGCGATGGCCTTGTCCGGCGGGGCGGCTATTGGCCAGAACGCCGGCGATGTCGTCACCAAGGAATACGCGGAAACCGGCGGCGTCTATGAAGGCACCTTCAAGGACGGCAAGCAGCACGGGCGCGGCACATATCGTCTGCCAAGCGGCTATGAATATACCGGCGAGTGGTTCGAGGGCGAGATCCGCGGCGAGGGCGTGGCGCAGTTTCCCAACGGATCAATCTATGAAGGCAGCTTCGTCGCGGGCAAGCCGGAAGGCCAGGGCAAGATCACCTTCGCCGATGGCGGCACCTATGAGGGCAGTTGGGTCGATGGCAAGATTTCCGGCAAGGGCGTGGCGCGATACGCCAACGGCGTGAAATACGAAGGCGAGTTCGAGAATGCCCTGCATCACGGCAAGGGCGTGATGATCAGCCCCAACGGCTATCGTTATGACGGCACCTGGAATAACGGCATCAAGGATGGCGAGGGCACCATCACCTATCCCGACGGCGCGATCTATGCCGGGGCGATCGTCAATGGCGTGCGTGAGGGCCAGGGCGAACTGAAGATGCCGGACGGGCTGGCCTATAAAGGCGCCTGGAAGAACGGCCAGATCAACGGCCTCGGGGTGCTGACGCAGGCCAATGGCGATGTCTATCAGGGCCTTCTGGTCAACGGCCAGCGCCACGGCACCGGCATTGTCACCTATGCCAATGGCGACACCTATGAAGGCGGTTTCGTCAACGACAAGCGGCATGGCAAGGGGCTGTTCACCGGCACGGATGGCTATATCTACGATGGCGAATGGGTCGAAGGGCGGATCGAGGGCGTGGGCAAGGTGACCTATCCCGACGGCTCGGTCTACGAGGGGACGTTCAAGAACGACCTGGCCGATGGTGAGGGCAAGATCACCTATTCCGATGGCTCGACCTATGAAGGCGGCTGGGAAAAGGGCGTGATCGAGGGCGCAGGCACGGCGCGTTACGCCAATGGTCTGGTCTATACCGGCGAATTCCACAACGCCAAGAATCATGGCCTCGGCACCATGACATTCGGCGACGGTTACAAATATGTCGGCGAATGGAAGGACGGCCTGCGCGATGGCGAGGGCGAGGCGACCTATGACGACGGCACCGTCTATACCGGCCAGTTCGTCGCCGGGCAGCGCGAGGGCAAGGGCGTGATCGTGGTGCCGGACGGTTTCCGCTATGAAGGAAGCTGGAAGAACGGCGAGATCGACGGCGAAGGCGTAGCCACCTATGCCAATGGCGATGTCTATACCGGGTTTTTCGAGGCCGGTCGTCGGCAGGGCGAGGGCAAGATGGTGTATTCCAGCGGCGAAATCCGCGCCGGGAAATGGCAGGACGGCGTGTTTGTCGAGGATTGAGCCCGCCCGGGCGCGTTCAGCCTTTCGGCGCGTAGAAACCGGCCAGCAGCAATTGAGCCATCGCGCCGCCCTCGGCCACCAGATCGAAGCTGCGGGCGGATAGCGACCAGCGCATCGCCTGGCCCTGGACCAACGCCACACACAGCCCGGCGGCAACATCGGCGTCCAGATCGGCGCGGAACCGCCCCGAGGCGATGCCCTGTTCGATTACCGCGCGAAACACCTGCTGGCGGTTCTGCATCAGGCGCTCGAACAATCGCCGCAGCTTGTCGTTTTCGGCGTGCAACTCGCGCGAGAACAGGATCGCCGGGATTGCCGGGTTGGAACGGATGAAGGTCAGGTGCCGACGCACCAGATTGACCAGCCGCACCTCGGGCGGGTCGGGAAGGTCGGGCGCGGTTTCGGCCCCGGCGCTCAGAAAGGTCGAAATCCGTTCACCCACCGCCTGCCAGATCTCGGCCTTGGTCGGGAAATGCTTGAAAATCGCCGGTTGGGTGATGCCGATCTCGCGCGCCAGTTGCTGGGTAGTCAGCCGGTCAGGCCCGACCTCGGCAGCCAGCCGGATCGCGGTTTCGACGATCTCGGCCTTGCGGGCCTCGGCCGTCTTGCGTTGACGTCGGCCGGGGCTTTGGTCGGGATCGTCGGTGGTCACATGTCCATCCTTATTGCGTGCTGTCTTCAACCGCCAGCCGGTAACCGGCATGGCAGGCTGTGCAGTTCAACATGGTCTGGCTCATCGTGGCAAGCACCTCCAGCGGTTCGGGGTCCGTTGCCGCCATGTCGGCCAGATCGTCAAACGCCTGATGCGTGCCAAGGCCGAGGGTTTTGAACTCAAGCGGCAGCTTGGCCATCATTGCCGGCGATTCACCTGCCGCCGCTGCCATGCCGGCAGCCCGCGCCAGCGCCGGCACCGCCTCGACATTACCGGCGGCGAGGTTTTCGCTGATCGCCTGCACGGTTTCCAGCAGGAAGCGCATTTCGCCCAGCACCTTGTCGCGCTCGCCCTCAGCCAGAAGCACCGCCGTGCGCCCGTCGGACGAGGGTGCGGTGTGGCCCGGCACCATCACGACATAGGCACCATAGGCGATAACGCCCGCCAGGATCAGGCTGACGAGCCAGCCGAGTTTGCACAGGATTTTCATGAGGGTTCTCCGGGTTGGCCAGATTGAAGGGGCAGGCTGATTAGTTATCAGTTGATTACTTATCGCAGGTTGGCACATCTGCCAAGCCACTTTCCGCGCCACCCCCGCCTAATAGCCCGCCTTGCGGTCCACCAGATAGAGGAACGGCTCCCCTGCCTCGCCGCGCCGGACATTCTCGGCAATCGTGTCGGACGCCGATTCAGCCCGGGTTTCCGAGGCGATATGCGGCGTGACGGTAACATTCGGATGCGCCCAGAAGGGATGCGCGGGGGGCAAGGGTTCCACCCGAAAGACATCCAGCGTGGCATGCGCCACCTGCCCGGTATCTAGCGCGGCCAGCAATGCCGCATCGTCGATCAGCGGGCCACGACCGGGATTGATCAGATAAGCCCCGCGCGGCAGCATGGCCAGCCGGGCGGCATCCAGCAGGTGTTCCGTCGCCGCCGTCAGCGGCAGCAGCAGCACCAGAATTTCCGATTTCGCCAGCACCTCGCGCAGCCCGTCCATGCCGGAATGGCAGGTGATGCCGGGTTCGGATTTGGCGCTCCGGCTCCAGCCGTGGACGCTGAAGCCGACGCCTTTCAGCATCCGCGCGGCGGCAAGGCCAAGCTCGCCCAGCCCCAGAATGCCGACATTGCGATGCCGCGCCAGCGGCGGCACGAAATCGCCATTGCGCCAGATGCCATCCTGGTTCAGCACATAGAGATCGTTGCCCAGATGATAGCGCATCACCTGTCCCAGCACCCATTCCGCCATGCCCTCGGTCAGGCCGAAATCCACCATCCGCGCCAGCGGTACGGTCAGCGTCGCGTTGTCCTGGAATGTCTCCACCCCGGCCCAGAGGCTCAGCACCGCTTTCAGCCCGGTGAACGGCGTGAAATCTGACAGGCCGCCATTCGGGGCATAGACGATATAGTCGACTGCGCCGGGATCGTCCGCACGCTCCAGCAGATTGGCGGCAACGCCCTTGCGGCGGAACGCGGCCGGCAAGGCCTCGCGGTAATCAGGCCATGTTTTCGGGTTGCCGGCGAACAGGACATTGACAGGCATTTCGGGTTCCTAACGCGGTCGGTGGATATGGGCGGACTGGATCAGCCCGAACGCCATCAACAGCACCAGCATCGCGGTACCGCCATACGACACCAGCGGCAGCGGCACCCCGACCACCGGGGCAAGCCCCATGACCATCGACATGTTGACCGCGAAGAACAGAAAGAACGTGGTGGCTAGCCCGAAGGTCAGCAGGCTGCCGAACCGGTCCTTGTTGGCGATGGCCGAGGCGAAACAGAACAGGATGATCAACCCGTAAAGGCTCAGAAGCGAGATGCCGCCGATGAAGCCCATCTCCTCGGCCAGGGTGGTGAAGATGAAATCGGTCTGCTTTTCGGGCAGGAAATTCAGCCGGCTCTGCGTGCCCTGCATGAAGCCGCGCCCGCCCCAGCCGCCCGAGCCAAGCGCGATTTTTGACTGCGTGATGTGATAGCCAGCGCCCAGGGGATCGGAGGACGGATCAAGGAAGGTGTCGATCCGCCGGTACTGGTAATCCTTCAGCAATTGCCAGCCCGTGCCGCGCGACAGGAACACCGCCGTCACCAGCCCGCCGCCCGACACGATCGCCACCGCGAAATAGATCCAGCTTACACCGGCCAGAAACATCACCGCCGTGCCACCGAGGCCCAGCAACAGCGCGGTGCCGAGATCGGGCTGTTTCAGCACCAGCGCCATCGGCACCGCGATCAGCAACAATGGCACCGCCACCCAGGCCGGGCGCGACAGGCGGCCTGTATCCAGCCAGTCGTAATAGGCCGCCAGTGCCATCACCAGCGTCACCTTCATCAGCTCCGACGGCTGCAACTGGATGAAGCCGAGATTGATCCAGCGCTGCGCCCCCATATTGACGGAACCGACCAGTTCCACCGCCACCAGCAGCAGCAGCGACACCACATAGGCCAGCCCGGCGATGTTGCGCCAGAAATAGATCGGCACGAAGGCAACACCCAGCATCACCACGAAGCCAACCGCGAACCGCTTGGCCTGCGCCGAGGCCCAGGGGTCGAAATGCCCGCCGGCCACCGAATAGAGCATCATCAGCCCGATCCCGACCACCGCGAGGATCAACAGGATCAGCGCCCAGTTCAGGTACAGAACCTTGCGAAATCCGGTCGGTACCGTTTTCAGATTATGGACCAGATAGCTCATGCGCCCTCGGACCTCAGGTTGAGTTTCTTGCGCTCGTTGCTGATCCTTGTGCGCTGGCTGGCGGGATAGGCCTCGGGCGGGGGCGGCCCGGCATAGAGTGCTTCCAGCATGATATCGCGCGCCACCGGCGCGGCAAAGGCCGAGCCGCCGCCGCCATGTTCGATCACCACCGATACCGCGTAGCGCGGGTTGTCGACAGGTGCGTAACAGACGAACAGCGCATGGTCGCGGCGTTCCCAGGGCAGGTCCTCGTTGCGCACGATGCCCTGGCGGCGCTCGCTTTCGGTGATACGGCGGACCTGGCTGGTGCCGGTCTTGCCGGCAAGGCGCATGGATTTCTCGGCGATGCGGGTGGAATAGGCGGTGCCGCCGGTCTCGTTCGATACCGCGAACATGCCCTCGCGCACCGCTGCCAGCGAACTTGACGCAATCCCCAGCGGTGCCGCTTCCGCCACAATGGTCTGCACCCCGTCGACCGCGCGCAACAGTTTCGGCACCACCGCCCGGCCCGAGGCGATCCGCGCCGCCATTGTCGCCAGTTGCAGGGGCGAGGCCAGCACGAAGCCCTGGCCGATACCGGCATTCAGGCTGTCACCGATGCGCCACGGCTCGCCGATCACCCGTTCCTTCCACTCCTTGGTCGGCAGCAGGCCCGAGGCGATGCCGTTCAGCGGCAGGTCATGCCGCTCGCCCAGTCCGAATCTGGCCGCCATAGCGGAAATCTTTTCGATGCCCACACGCTGCGCGACCTCGTAATAATAGACATCGCAGGATTGCTTCAGACTGTCCTTCAGGTTCACCCGGCCGTGGCCGCCGCGTTTCCAGCAGTGGAACCGCTGGTTGCCAAGCTCATGATAGCCCCGGCAGGTAACGGTTTCGTCAGGCGCAATCACGCCGTCTTCCAGCGCCGCCAGCGCCACCATCATCTTGAAGGTCGAACCCGGCGGATAGGTGCCCAGTACCGATTTGCTGGACAAAGGAATGAACGGATCGTCGTTCAGCGCCTTGTAATCGGCCACCGAAATGCCGGTGACGAACTTGTTGGGATCGAAACTCGGGGTCGAGCCGATGGCCAGCAGATCGCCCTCCTTAACGTCCATCACCACGGCAGACGCGCTTTGCCCGTCCATCCGCGCCATCAGGTAATTCTGCAAGGCGCTGTCCACCGTCAGATGCAGATCGGTGCCCGATTTGCCTTCCTTGCGGTCGATTTCGCGCATGACCCGGCCAAGGGCGTTCACCTCGATCCTGCGGGTGCCGGCAAAGCCGCGCAGCAGGCGCTCGGCCTTCAACTCCACCCCGGTCTTGCCGATCTGGAATTTCGGGATTTGCAGCAGGGGGTCCTGATCGTCCTCGCGGTTCAGGTCGTTTTCCGTGACCCGGCCGACATAGCCAACGATATGCGCGAAATCGCGGTCCCGCGGATAATGGCGCGACAGGCCGACCTCGGCCGAGACACCAGGCAAGGCCGGTGCATTGGCGGAAACCGAGGCAACCTGTTCCCAGGTCAGATGTTCGGCCACCGTGACCGGCACAAAGGCCGAGCGGCGTTTCAGTTCCTTCAGCGCGGCAGCATGGTCTTCCGGGCCGAGCGGGATCAGGCGGCTCAAGCGGTCCAGGATGGCGGCCACGTCGCCGGCATTTTCACGCACCACGACGATGCGGTAATTCTGCTGGTTCTCGGCAATCGGGCGACCATCGCGATCAAAGATCAACCCGCGTGCCGGGGGCAACAGGCGGATATTGATGCGGTTTTCTTCCGCCAGCAGGCGAAATTCTTCGGCCTCGGTGACCTGCAGATACCGCAGGCGCGCCGCCAGCAGGCCCATGAAGCCAAGTTGTGCAGCCGTCAGGATAAGCCCCCGCCGGGTGATCTTGCCCGCTCCGCCTTCGCCGCCGTCACGGTTGCGCAGGCTCATAGCCGATGCCCCAGCAGAACGGCCTCATCCGGGGAAATCTTGCGGATGCGGAGCACTACCGATCCAAACGCCACCACCAGGGGATAGACCAGTGCCGTCACCACGAAATACAGCATTTCCGAGCCAAATCCCGGCACCGGCAGGAATACCATCGTCAGCACCAGCCGGTTTGCCAGCATGGCCAGAAACATGATGCCCGCGACGAACAGCCACTCAAACGGAAACACCGCTTCGCGGAAGCGGTATTCCTGGTTGCGGGCGAATTCGATGGCCAGGATGACAATCGCGGTCCACAGGCCCGGCGGGCGCTGCAGCAGGATGTCGGTCAGAAGAAATATCACCGCCAGCAGCCAGACCGGCAGGAATTCCGGGCGGCGCAAGGCCACAGCGAAGCTGAGGCATAACAGCAGATCGGGCCTTGGCGTGAATCGCGGCGTGAAGCCCAACGGCACCAGCGCGGCGAACAGGATCGCCACCGCCACGCCCAGCACGCTGAGACGTCCCAGCCAGAGCCGGGCAACCAGTGCATCACCGACCATTGCCGGCCTCGTCGCTTGCCACATCGCCAACGTCGGCTCCGACCAGTTCGTCGGACACCCCGATCCGCTCGGTTGCAGCTGCGCGCAGAACGCGCAGGAATTCCAGCCGCTGGAAATCCGCAGAAGGCTGCACCAGCAACCGCCCGTTGCGTCCCAGCACCACCTGCCCGGCCAGCAATCCCGGCGGAAATACCTTGCCGTCGCCAGACGAAACCACCCGGTCGCCCGGATGCACGATTTCCGGCGATTCCAGGAACTCGATCACCGGATAGGGCGTGTTGTTGCCGGCCAGGATCGCCTTTTGTCCCGACGGCTGGATCACCACCGGAATGCGGCTGTTGGAATCGGTCAGCAGCACCACCCGGCTGGTGGTATCGCCCACCCCGGATATTCGCCCGACCAGCCCCAGCCCGTCCATCGTGGCCCAGCCATCCATCACCCCATCGTTGCGACCGACATTGATCAACGCAGATTGCCGGAACGGCGAGCCGGAATCCGTCAGCACCACGCCGGTGATGAAGGTCAGCTTGGCGTCGATGCGCACATGGTTCAGATCGAGCAGCTTGGCGTTCTTCTGTTCCAGTTGCAAAGCCGCCTCGCGCCAGCCCTTCAGCCGCTGCAATTCGCGGCGAAGCTCCTGATTTTGCTCATAGATATTCGCGTAGGATTGGAAATCGGCAACCATCCGGGTGAACTTTGCCGCAGGCACAAGCGCCCATTGGAAATTCGGCACGATCCGGTCCACCAATGCGGCGCGGAATTGTTCGACCCTTGGATTGTCGATCCGCCACAGCACGAACACCGCCAGCAGGACGAATACCAGAACGCCGATCAGAACCCGACGGATCGACCGACCATATTCCTGATCTGTCTGCCTGTCCCGCGCCATCCGGACTCCTTTTGCGCCACCGATCCGGTGGTCAGCTATCGTAGTCGATCACGTGTTGAAGCTGCTTTTCGTATTCCAGCGATTTGCCGGTGCCCAGCGCCACGCAGTTCAGCGGTTCTTCGGCCACGGAAATCGCCAGCCCGGTCTGTTCGCGCAGCGCCAGGTCCAGTTCCCCAAGCAACGCGCCGCCGCCGGTCAGCATGACGCCGCGATCAACGATATCGGCTGCCAGATCGGGCGGCGTGGCTTCCAGCGCGCTCATCACCGCTTCGACGATCTGCTGCACGGTTTCCGACAAGGCCTCGGCCACCTGGGCCTGGGTGATCTCGATCTCCTTCGGTACGCCGTTCAACAGGTCGCGCCCGCGGATCTGCATCGAGGTGCCGCGCCCGTCATCGGGCATGCGTGCCGTGCCGATGGATGTCTTGATCCGCTCGGCCGTCGATTCCCCGATCAGCAGGTTCTGCTGGCGGCGCAGATAGGAGATGATCGCCTCGTCCATGCGGTCGCCCCCAACCCGGACCGACCGCGCATAGACGATATCGCCCAGCGACAGAACCGCAACTTCGGTGGTGCCGCCGCCGATATCCACCACCATCGAGCCGGTGGGATCGGTGATCGGCATGCCCGCGCCAATCGCCGCCGCAATCGGCTCGGCGATCAGCCCGGCCTTGCGCGCCCCCGCCGACAGGACCGACTGGCGGATCGCGCGTTTTTCCACCGGCGTCGCGCCGTGTGGCACGCAAACGATGATCTTCGGCTTGGTGAAGGTGGTGCGTTTATGGACCTTGCGGATGAAATGCTTGATCATTTCTTCGGCGGTGTCGAAATCCGCGATCACCCCGTCGCGCATCGGGCGGATCGCCTCGATGCTGCCGGGGGTGCGGCCCAGCATCAGCTTGGCGTCTTCGCCAACCGCGAGCACCTGCTTGCGCCCGTCCCTGATATGATAGGCGACCACGGAAGGCTCGTTCAGGATGATGCCCTTGCCCTTGACATAGACCAGCGTGTTGGCCGTGCCGAGGTCAATAGCCATATCCGACGAGAACAAACTCGAAAAAGGGCCCACCATGTGACGAGATTTCCTGTCAAATCCGGTTGCGGAGCGCGGCCTCCGGGGATGCTGCGAAACTCGCCTCTTATAGGCCACGGCCCTCAGTTCCGTAAAGGGGCGCATTGGATATTCGTGCGCGTCTTTTCGCCGAGTCCGGTTACCGGGCGTCACCCTAATTTCGTCATATTGCTGCGCCATAGTTCCGGCTGGACATATCGTACAGCCCCGGCAGAGGCCGGCATGAATATTGGTGGGACAACCCGGACCCTTGAGCAGCGTCGCAGATATTCCCGGCAGCGCCGAGACGGCGCATTCGCAACCCGCGCGGCGCATCGCGGCGCTGGACAATGCGCGGCTGGCAATGGCGGTGATGGTGGTGATCGGCCACGCCTGGATCCTGCACGATAACGCACCGAAACTGGATTACTACAAGTTCTGGGCGGCATCGCTCAGGATCGTCATTCCGACCTTCCTGATGATCAGCGGCTATTATTTCCACATCCGTATCCGGCGCGGGATATCCGGCTGGACGCGCCGGACCGTGATGGTGTTCCTGGCCTGGTCGCTTTTGTACGCGCCGTTCTGGATCGGCACATCCGGCTTTTCGCCGGAACGAGTACTGTTCTATTTCACCTTTGGGTATTACCACCTGTGGTATCTGCCGGCATTTCTGGGCGGCGGCCTTATCCTTTATGTCCTGCGTGATCTGGACACCCGGCGCTTGCTGGCGCTGGCGGTTGTGCTGGCGGTTCTGGGCTTTGTCATCCAGACGGGCATGAACGCGGCGCTGGATTTCGGGGCGGTGCGCTACCGCGCCGGGCTGACCGTGCTGCCGCGCAACTTCCTGTTTTACGGGTTTCCATATCTCGCATTCGGCTACCTGATGGCGCGGCCCGGCGTGCTGGGGGCGGTGCGGCGCTGGATGACCCCCGGCGTGGCCTTACTGATCGCCGGTCTCTATACGGCGGAAGTGACCGGGAATTACCTGCTGGTCGGGCGGGATGGCATCCTGGATATCATGCTGACCAATATCATCGCCGGACCTTTGCTGTTTGCCTGGCTTCTGGGCCGACAGGGCGGGCGGACCGCGCCCTGGGTGGCACCGATGTCCGCCGCGATCTATTTCGTGCACCCCGCCATCATCGAGGTGCTGGAAGGCGGCTTGCACACCGGCTATGTCGTGACCGCGCTGGCGGCTGTTGTGCTCAGCTTCGGTGCCGGGGCGGCATTGATGCGTGCGAACCGATACGTGCCGTTGTTCTGAGAATCCTGAAACGGTTGGCCCGGAGCACCGGCGCCCCGGGCCAGACCGCTATACAGCTGCCGGCTTGGTCTTTTCGCGCCGCACCAGCAACTTGTTCAGCGCATTGACATAGGCCTTGGCCGACGCGACCACCGTATCGGTATCGCTGGACTGGCCGGTGACGATCTTGCCGCCTTCTTCCATCCGCACACTGACCGTTGCTTGCGCGTCGGTGCCCTCGGTCACGGCATGGACCTGATAGAGGACCAGCTTGGTATCATGCGGAAACAATCCCTTGACCGCGTTGAACGTGGCATCGACCGGTCCGTCGCCCTTGGCGGTGATCTGGTGATCCTTGCCGTCGATGGTCAGCGTCAGGTCGGCCGATTGCGGGGCTTCGGTGCCGCAGATCACCCGCAGGAATTTCACCTGCAGGCGGTCATTGGCGGCGTTGGTGCTGGTGTCGGTCATCAACGCGATCAGGTCGTCGTCGTAGATTTCCTTCTTGCGATCCGCCAGTGCCTTGAAGCGCACGAACACGTCCTTCAACTGGTTGTCGCCCAGCTCATAGCCCAGATCGTTCAGCTTGGAGCGCAGCGCCGCGCGGCCCGAATGCTTGCCCATCACCAGATTGGTTTCGCTGAGGCCGATATCGGTCGGGCGCATGATCTCGAACGTCTCGGCGTTTTTCAGCATGCCGTCCTGATGGATGCCGCTTTCATGGGCGAAGGCGTTCTTGCCGACGATGGCCTTGTTGAACTGTACCGGGAAACCCGAAACGGTCGAGACGACGCGGCTGATCTGCATGATCTTGGTAGCATCCACGCCGGTGCGATACGGCATGATGTCATTCCTGACCTTCATCGCCATCACCACTTCTTCCAGCGCGGTATTGCCGGCGCGTTCGCCCAGCCCGTTGATGGTGCATTCGATCTGGCGTGCCCCGGCCTCGACCGCCGCCAGCGCATTCGCCGTCGCCATGCCGAGGTCGTTATGACAATGGGTGGAGAAAATCACCTTGTCCGCCCCCGGCACGCGGGACAGCAGCATGGATATCAGATCGGCACTTTCACGCGGCGCGGTATAGCCGACGGTATCGGGGATATTTATCGTCGTGGCCCCGGCCTTGATCGCAATCTCGACCACCCGGCAGAGATAATCGTGCTCGGTGCGGGTTGCATCCATCGGCGACCATTGCACGTTGTCGCACAGGTTGCGGGCATGGCTGACGGTTTCATGGATGAGATCGGCCATCTGGTCCATGTCCAGATTCGGGATCGCGCGATGCAGGGGCGAGGTGCCGATGAAGGTGTGGATACGCGGCTGCGCGGCGTGTTTCACCGCCTCCCAGCAGCGATCAATATCAGGGAACTGCGCCCGCGACAGACCGCAGATCACCGCATCCTTGGAGCGTTTGGCGATCTCGGCCACCGCCTCGAAATCGCCGTCCGAGGCGATCGGAAACCCGGCTTCGATGATGTCGACGCCCATGTCGTCCAGCAGTTCGGCGATCTCCAGTTTCTCGTTATGCGACATGGTCGCACCCGGCGATTGCTCGCCGTCGCGCAAGGTGGTGTCGAATATCAATACCCGATCCTGGGCGGATTTATCATTGTTTGTCATGGTGTTGTCTCGTCTGTTCTTAGCGTTGTGTCTGTCTGGTCAGGCGCGTTTGAATACCCTCCGAGCGGACGCGCCCTGACAGGCACGCTCAGAGGCGGCTAAGAAGCAGCAGCGCAGCCAGCGACCGCGGCAAGGGAGCCGGGATCATCGGGGCGATATGTGCGCTTGTCGTCATGGGACGGACTATAGCCGGATTTCGGGCGATGAAAAGGGGGAATTGCAGTACGCCCTAACGCAGGCGGGGCGGCTTGGCCGGGTCCATGCCGGGGGCGGTTGCCACCGCTTCGCGGCTGGCCGGTTCGGGGATGGTGAAGGCGCGGCCAACCGCCAGAATGTCTGCCAGGGCGCGGTCGCCGGGGGCAAAGAAACCGATATCCAGTGTCGCACCGGAGGCGGTGAAGCCGACCGCCTCGGCAATCGCCTGCCTGAGCGCGGCCGCGACACCCGGCGCGGCCCCGATAATGGCCAGGAGCAGGGTTTGTGCCCCGTCGTGATGGCGCGCCGTGACCAGCACCGCCTGCTCTGCCAGCCCCGCCGCGCCGTGCAGTTTCGCCGCCAATGCCGCTTCCAGATCGGGATCGAGCGCATCAGGTGACGCAACCCCCGCCAGTCCGACCATCTGTTCCGCGCCCTGACCGCCCAGCATTTCGCCCAGCCAGACCATCGCTTCGGGCGGCAACAGGGTTTCGGACGCAGCCACGCCGATATTCAGGCCCAGCGCCAGGTTTGAACCCGCCAGCATCTCGGCCAGCTTGCGGCCCGGCATTTCGGCAAAAGGGGCCGGTTCGCCGGTGAATTCGGCCAGGCGTTCCTCGTGATCGAAGGCCAGAACGGTTTCGATACCATCGGCGGTCACGGTTTTCGGGCGGATGCGGTCGCCTTCGGGATCGGTGTCCAGCAGCAGGTAGAGCGTGGTATCGGCCAGGGTTTCAAAATACCTGAGGCGCGCCGCGTCGTCATCGGGGGCCGCGATCATGCGGGCATGGGCCTGATCAAGTCTGCTCATCTGTCCTTGCCTGTCCCTGTGCCAGCGCCTCTGCCACCCGAGCCTTCAGTGCCGGTAACAGCTCGGCCTCGAACCACGGGTTTTTCTTCAGCCAACCCGTATTGCGCCAGGAGGGATGCGGCAACGGGAAAATGCCGGGCGCATGGTCGCGCCAATTGGCCACATTCCCTGTCAGGCTGCCAGCAGCCTTGCCCAGATGCCATTTCTGGGCGTGCAGCCCGACCAGCAGCAGCAATACCGGCTCGTCTAGCGCCTGCAACACGCGCGCACGCCAGGTTGCGGCGCAGATCGGCGGCGGCGGCAGGTCCGCGCCGGATGCATTGTAGCCGGGAAAGCAGAAGGCCATCGGCAGCACCCCGATCCGCGCCCTATCATAGAATGTCGCCCGGTCGATCCCCATCCAGTCGCGCAGGCGATCGCCTGAGCGGTCATCGAACGGCACGCCGCTTTCATGCACCCTGAGCCCCGGTGCCTGCCCCGCGATCAGGATCGGCGCATCGCCGTGCAGCCAGAACACCGGACGCGGCGCATGGCCGGTAGCGGTGGCGGCAAAACGGTCGGCGCAGAGGCGGCAGGCGGTGATTTCGCGTTCAAGGGATTCGAGGTTGTCGGTCATGGCGGGTAATACCCTGGCTGGCTGTTGGTCCAAACCGAGAATCCGGGTTTGTTCTCGGCGGTTTTGGCGACACGCTGCCGGGCAGGCGATCAGCGCCAGTCGATCACCTGATCCGGGCTGGCGCGGCTGGTGCGGAACTGATTGACCGGATGCGCCTTGTCTTCATAGCCGAACGAGATGGCGCAGACGATCACGCGGTCCTCGGGGATCTGGAAATAATCGCGCACCGCCGCGCTCAGGCCCGCGATGGCGGCCTGCGGGATGGATCCGACACCGGAAGCCTCGGCGGCCAGCGTGAAGCCGGTGACAAACGCGCCGCAATCAATCGCGCCGTAAGTGCCCAATGCGCGGTCCGAGGTGACGATGGCGGTATGGGGTGCCCCGAACAGGCGGAAATTCTCGAACATCTGCCGAGCCGATCCGGCCCGGTCACCCTTTTCCACGCCGACCGCATCGTAAAGCTGCCAGCCGCAATCGCTGCGCCGTTCGCGGTAGATACCGTCATAGGATTTCGGCGCGTCAAGCTCGTGTCCCCACAGGCCCGATTCCGCCGCCTCGACCATGCGCCGGCGAAACGCCTCGGTGCCCTCGCCCCGTGTCACGATCAGTTGCCAGGGCTGGGCATTGCACCAGGACGGCACGCGCTGCGCCACCTCGACGATCCGGGCAATCACCGCATCCGGCACCTGATCGGGCAGGAAGGCACGGCTGGAATGCCGTGCTCGCATCAATGCATCCAACGCATCCAGTGCCTGTTCATCCGCCATGACAGCCCCCTGTTCGATCCGTCAGACAAACTGCACCGCCACCTGCCGGATGACAAGTGGCGACCCGGCCCTTGCACTGGAACAAAAAGGGGTCATCTTGAGGGCAAGCCAAGGGGAATCACATCAATGACCGATACCGCCACCGCGACCGCCAGACCCGGCCCGCCGGACAAGCCCGAAGGTGGCCGCCGCCTTGTCCTGCATGCCGGGTTCGAGCCCGCCGGCGATCAGCCGACCGCCATTGCCGAACTGGTCGAAGGGATTGTCGGCGGTGAACAGAACCAGGTGCTGTTGGGCGCAACCGGCACGGGCAAGACCTTCACGATGGCCAAGGTGATCGAGGCCACCCAGCGCCCCGCGATCATCCTTGCCCCCAACAAGACCCTCGCCGCCCAGCTATACGGTGAGTTCAAGTCGTTCTTTCCCGAAAACGCCGTCGAATATTTCGTGTCGTTTTACGATTACTACCAGCCCGAAGCCTATGTCGCGCGTTCGGACACCTATATCGAGAAGGAAAGCCAGATCAACGACCAGATCGACCGGATGCGCCACGCCGCCACAAGGGCGCTGCTGGAACGCGATGACGTGATCATCGTCGCCTCGGTCAGTTGCATCTACGGTATCGGCTCGGTCGAGACCTATGGCGCGATGACGCTGAACCTGGAAACCGGGCAATCCTACGATCAGCGCGGCGTCATGCAGGACCTTGTGGCGCAGCAATACAAGCGCAACGACAACGCCTTCGGGCGTGGCACCTTCCGGGTGCGCGGCGACAGTCTGGAAATCTGGCCCGCCCACCTAGAAGATCGCGGCTGGCGCTTGTCGTTCTTCGGCGAGGAGCTTGAGGCGATCACCGAGTTTGACACCCTGACAGGTGCGAAAACCGGCGATCTGGACAAGGTGCGCATCTATGCAAATTCACATTACGTGACACCGAAACCGACCCTCAATCAGGCGATCAAGGAGATCAGGAAAGAGCTTGAGCTACGCCTGAAACAGCTTGAGGGCGACGGCAAATTGCTGGAAGCCCAGCGGTTGGAACAGCGCACCAAGTTCGATCTGGAAATGCTGGAAGCGACCGGCCATTGCAACGGTATCGAGAATTACTCGCGCTATCTGACCGGGCGCGCGCCGGGTGAACCGCCCCCCACCCTGTTTGAATACATCCCTGACAACGCCATCGTGTTTGCCGATGAAAGCCATGTTTCGGTGCCGCAGATCGGCGGCATGTACAAAGGCGACTTCCGGCGGAAATTCACGCTGGCCGAACACGGCTTCCGCCTGCCATCCTGCATGGATAACCGCCCGTTGAAATTCGAGGAATGGGACTCCATGCGCCCGCAATCGGTGTTCGTCTCCGCCACGCCGCAGAACTGGGAACTGGAGCAATCCGGTGGCGTTTTCGCCGAACAGGTGATCCGCCCGACCGGCCTGCTGGACCCGCCGGTGGAAATCCGCCCGGTGGAGATGCAGGTGGACGATCTGCTGGACGAGGTCAGGAAAGTCGCCGCCGCCGGTTACCGAACGCTGGTTACCACGCTGACCAAGCGGATGGCCGAGGACCTGACCGAATACATGCACGAACAGGGCATCCGTGTGCGGTACATGCATTCCGATATCGACACGCTGGAGAGGATCGAAATCCTGCGCGACCTGCGCCTTGGGGCATTCGACGTGCTGATCGGCATCAACCTGTTGCGCGAGGGCCTGGATATCCCGGAATGCGGGCTGGTGGCCATTCTGGATGCCGACAAGGAAGGCTTCCTGCGCTCGGAAACCTCGTTGATCCAGACCATCGGGCGGGCGGCGCGGAATTCCGATGGGCGGGTGATCATGTATGCCGACCGGATCACCGGCTCGATGGAGCGCGCCCTTGGCGAAACCAACCGGCGCCGGGAAAAGCAGATCGCCTATAACGAATTGCACAGCATCACCCCGGCGACGATCCGCAAGAACGTCGATGACGTGCTGTCGGGGCTTTATGCCGGCGATACCGATCAGGCGCGGGTGACGGCAAAGATCAGCAAACCGCTGGTCGGGGCTAATCTGCGTGCCCATCTGGACGCCCTGCGCGCCGACATGCTGAAGGCAGCCGAGAACCTGGAATTCGAGGAAGCAGCAAGGCTGCGCGACGAGGTGAAGCGGCTGGAAGCGGTGGAACTGGCGGTGGCGGACGACCCGCTGGCGCGGCAATCGGCGGTCGAGGCGGCCTCGGAGGAGGCGGTGGCACGCAAGGGGAGGTCAACGGCGGGCAAGGCGGGAAGCGTGGTGGTGCGTGGGAAAAGCCAGCGGAAGGGGCGGTTTTGATCCTTTTAGATTGAGGGCGCTGGGGAGCCGTCCGATCATCCACGAATGATCGCGCATACTGGTACGTGCCGGACCAATCGACCAATCGTTTCACCGGATGGTAACCGAATCAAGCCAATACCATCCCTGTACAGCGAAATAATCACGGAATTTCAGATGCCTGACCTTCAGTCAAACCATCTCGCGCGGATCGCCTTCGCGCTTGGCCATCCGCGCCGGGTAGCGCTGTTCACGCTCCTGCAGAAAAAGCCGCTGGCCGGTCACTCGCTGGCGCGACTGGAGCTTCAGTCCGGCCTCTCGCAGGGTACCCTGGTCCATCATCTTCGCAAGATGGAGGAGGCCAGCCTGATCCGCCGCCAGCAGAAGGCCGCGCGAACCGAGTACCGGCTGGATGGATCAGCGCTGGCACCGCTCTATGCGATGATCGGGGCCTGAGGCTTGCAGCGGAGGCTTGAACACCCTGCGCGGTCTACCCGATGTCCGGGACCACTCCCCAGCCAAACCGCCTCACGCCAACGCCACCGCCAGCGACAGGCGTTCGCGCTTGCGCTGCAATTCCAGATGCCCGAGCGGTGTCCAGCCAACGATATTTGTGTCAATCGCATCCGACCGCAACGCCCGCGTCAACGCCTGTTCGATGCTAAGGCGATCCTTCTTGCCGACCGGCGCGAAATCAATCACCACCTGCCCGCCCAGCCCTCGCAACCGCAATTGTCTCGGCAGGTCGCGGGCAGCGGCAAGGTTCGCCTTCAGCCCCGCCGCAAAGGAAAAATCGCCGCCGGTATTCACGTCCACCGCCACCAGCGCGCGGGTCGTCTCGATGAACATCGACGCCTCGCCCGTCAGCGGCACGAACGGCGTTTGCAGCGCGTCGATCATCTCCAGCACGCCATGCTCGGAAAAGCTGCCGTCACAATCAAACACCTGATCGGGCACGGGATCGGTCCAGTCGCGCCATGCAAGATGATGGGCGTCGGGGCCATCGACCAGCAGTTCCGCTTCACCCGCCGCATCCGCGAGAACCTGCTCGGCCAATTGCCTGAGGTCGTGCAGTTCGGCGGCAATCAACCCGTCGTCAACATCCATCGCGGCGGAGCGGATGATTGCGCCAAAGTCCTCGGGCGCGTCCAGCAACGCCTCATGCGCCAGTTCCGCCAGCCGGTCGCGCGTCGCCTCGTCCCTGATCGAACGCGCGATGTTGCGACCCTTCGCGCCGGGGGTGATGATGGCAAAGCGGCCCTTGAACAACAGCCTGGTGGTGACCGGCGCGGCCTTGCCGGCCTCGGCCCAGGTGGCAACCTGCACCAGCAACCGATCCCCGGGCGCGATGCCGCGGCCCTGCCGCAGGAACCCGGTCTGGCCATTCCCGAGTTTCAGGATGAAGCCGTTCTGCCCCTTCACCGGTCGATCCGCAATCGCGCGGTGGATGGCGCCCGGCCCGGTTCCGGCATCCGAAGGTGGGTCGACCAAAAGGTCCAGCAGCCGCCCGTCCGCCACCAAAGCCGCCGCCGGACGCCCGTTCCAGCGATCCAGAACCACGATCCGCCCCTTCACGGCGCACCCTCCGGCAGGATATATCCGGCACCCTGCAGCAGGTTGACGGTTTCCGCCAGCGGCAGGCCGACCACGCCGGTGAACGAACCGTTGATGCGCGGAATGAACGCCCCCGCCGCGCCCTGGATGCCGTAAGCCCCGGCCTTGCCCTGCCATTCGCCCGAGCGGATATAGGCCGACACATCGGCGTCGGACAAACGCTTCATCTCGACCGATGTCACCACCTCTCGGTGCCAGTGCCGCAACCCGTGCCGCAGCGCAACCGCCGTGATCACCTTGTGGCGGCGGCCCGACAGAAGATGCAGCATCTCGACCGCTTCACCGGCATTGGCAGGCTTGCCAAGGATGCGCCGCCCGACTGCAACCGTTGTATCGGCACACAGGATCAGCTCGTCCGGGCCCGCCGGTACCGCCAGCGCCTTTTCGCGTGCCATTCGGGCACAATAAGGGCGCGGCAATTCGGTTTTCTGCGGGGTTTCGTCGATATCGGGGGCGCGGATGTCGTCCGGCACCACGCCGATCTGCGCCAGCAATTCCAGCCTGCGCGGCGAGCCGGAGCCGAGGATCAGGCGCATGTGCGGCGCTTACTTGTAGCGATAGTTGATCCGCCCCTTGGTCAGATCATAGGGCGTCATTTCGACCTGCACCTTGTCGCCGGCCAGCACGCGGATGCGGTTCTTGCGCATCTTGCCGGCGGTGTGGGCGATGATCTCGTGGCCATTTTCAAGCTCCACCCGAAATGTCGCATTCGGCAGAAGCTCAACCACGACACCTGGGAATTCGAGAAGCTCTTCCTTGGCCATGTTTTCTCCGGGTTTGGTTGGCAAATGCACGGGCTATCGCCGTGCGCGGTCTAAATGGCGCTGTTTTCAGCAAATTTCAAGGCGAATCGCATATGGGCGGTCGATGCGTCGCGGGCGTGGTGATTGTGTTGCGCCTGGCGTGGCGGGATCACTCGACCGGCGGGCCGAAATGTTCGATCAGTTTTGCAACGATCTGATCGCGGGTCTGGCGATAGGCATCCAGCTTGGCCGCGCGGCTTTCGCCAAGACCCGTCGGGTCCATGATCGGCCAGTAATCGACATCCAGATGAAAGAACCGCGTCAGCTCCAAAGCCCGGCGCTGGCTGGCCGGTGACAGCGCCACCACCAGATCATAGGCCGACAGATCGTCGCCCCAGGCCTCCATCTCGTCGAAGGATTTCGCCTTGTGGGTCTCGATCTCCACCCCGATCTCGCGGCAGACAGCAACGCAAAAGCCGTCCACCTCCAGATCGTTCTTCACCCCGACCGATTGCACATAAGCGCCGGTGCCATAGAATTTCTTCATGATCCCCTCGGCCATCGGCGAGCGGACCGCGTTGTGATCGCAGCAGAACAGGATGGATTGAGGCAAAGCTCGGCGCACCCGTCAGCCCTTGAAATGCAGAACGCAGATCAGGGTGAACAGTCGGCGCGCCGTCGCGGTATCGACCTCCACCTTGCCCTCCAGCCGTTCCTGCAACACCCGCGAGCCTTCATCGTGGATACCGCGACGGCCCATGTCGATCGCCTCGATCTGGCTGGGCGGCAGGCGTTTCACCGCGTCGAAATAGGCGGCACAGATCTGGAAATAATCCTTCACCACCTGGCGGAACGGCGACAGCGACAGATGGAACTCAGCCGCCTTTTCATGCGCTTCGGTCTGGATATCGAAGACAAGCCTGCCATCGCGGATCGACAGGAACAAATGATAGGGGCCATCGGGAATGTCCTTGCCCTCGACCTTCGGCAGGCCGAAAACATTGGCTTCCAGCAGATCATAGACCGCGACCTTGCGTTCCTGATCAATCTCGGGCGTCGGGGCCGGCAGGCCGGTATCGTCGATCTCGATATGGCTGAGGCGGTTGGTATCGCTCATCATTCCCCCCTGTTCAACTGATCCAGCCGGGCGCGGACCGACAGGCCATGCGCTTCCAGCCCTTCGGAACGTGCCAGCACCTCTGCCGCCGGGCCGATCGCGGCCAGTGCGCCGGGCGTCATGCGGGCCAGCGTGGTGCGTTTCATGAAATCGAGCACCGACAGCCCGGACGAGAATCGGGCCGACCGCGCCGTCGGCAAAACATGGTTCGGGCCGCCGACGTAATCGCCGATCGCTTCGGGCGTGAAGGCCCCGAGGAAGATCGCCCCGGCATGGCGGATGTTTGCCGCCAGCGCATCCGGCTCGGCCACGCATAGTTCCAGGTGTTCCGGCGCAACCCGATCCGAGATTGCCGCCGCCTCGTCAAGATTGCGCACATGGATCACAGCGCCGTAATCGCGCCAGCTTCTGGCGGCAATCGCGCCCCGCGCAAGTGTAAGTAGCCGCGCCTCGACGGCCGCCACCACGGCAGCGGCAAAGCCCGCATCGTCGCTCACAAGGATCGACTGGGCGTTTTCGTCATGCTCGGCCTGGCTCAGGAGATCCACCGCGATCCAGTCGGGATCGTTGTCCCTGTCGGCGATCACCAGGATTTCCGACGGCCCGGCAATCATGTCGATGCCGACCTTGCCGAACACCCGCCGCTTGGCCGCGGCGACATAGGCGTTGCCGGGGCCGGTGATCTTGTCGACCGGCGCAATCGTTTCCGTACCAAAGGCCATCGCCGCAATCGCCTGCGCGCCGCCAATGCGATAGATCGTGTCCACCCCCGCCAGCCGCGCCGCCAGCAGCACCGCCGGATTGGCCTTGCCACCGGGCGTGGGCGCACAGATCACCAGCCGCTCGACCCCCGCCACCGCTGCCGGGATGGCGTTCATCAAGACCGACGACGGATACGAGGCCAGCCCCCCCGGCACATACAATCCCGCCGCCTCGACCGCCGACCAGCGCCAGCCAAGATCGGCACCGATATCGTCGCGCCACATCGCATCTTCGGGGCGCTGACGTTCGTGATAGGCGCGGATGCGCCTGGCCGCCAGTTCCAGTGCCGCCGCTTCGTCCGCCGGGACGGTGGCAATGGCTGCGTCGATCTCGGCCTTGCTGAAGGCCAGATTTTGCGGCTCAAGGTCGAACCGGTCGAACTTCCGCGTCAGATCAATCAGCGCGGCATCGCCACGGGTGCGGACATCCCGGATGATCGCGGCAACGGCGGTATCGACATCGGGCGCATCCTCGCGCTTGGTTCCCAGGAACGCGGTGAAGCGGGTCTCGAAATCGGCATCCGAAGTGTTCAGAAATACGGGCATGGCAACTCCTGTCCCGGCATCACATAGCGGCTGGCTTGGCTGCCCTCAAGCGCAGGCATTGCCACGGGCGGCGAAAGCTTGGGAATCAGAGGCGGACCGGCAACCTGTTGTAGCCCCGGAACCGCGCCAGCCCCATGATTTCGGGATCTCCCCCGGGGCGCAATTTCGGGAATCGGCTGACAAGGCGGCCAACAGCCAGGCGCCCCTCGATCCGCGCCAGGGCTGCGCCAAGGCAGACATGGATGCCGGTGGCGAAGGCCAGATGCTGTTTTGCATTGGCGCGCCCTATATCCAGGCGTTCGGGGTCGTCGAACAGGGCCGGATCGCGGTTGGCCCCGGCGATAGAGGTGTGGATGTAGGTGCCGGCGGGCAGCGTGCAATCCAGCAGTTCGATATCCTCGCCGGCCAGCCGGTTGCCGATCTGAAGCGGGCTTTCAAAGCGCAGGAATTCCTCGACCGCGGTTTCGATCAAATCGGGGCTTTCGATCAGGCGGCGATGCTGGTCGGGATGCGCCAGCAATGCGCCGACGGAATTGCCGACAAGGCTGGTGGTGGTTTCATGCCCGGCATTCAGCAGGAATATGCAGTTCTGGATCAGCTCTTCTTCGGTCAGTGACCGGCCATCGACCTCGCCGAAGATCAGCGCATCCAGCACCTCGCCCTGCCCGGCCCCTTCGGGATTGGCGCGCCGATGCGCGATCAGATCTGCCAGCATCGCCTCGAACTCGGTCACGGCGGCGTTGCCCCTCGCCATCCGCTCGTCCGACACCACGGGATCGAGCGCGCCAAGGATCGCCAGCGAAAAGCCGCGCAGCTTGTGGCGATGTTCCGGCGGAATGCCGAGCATGAAGGATATGATCTCGGTTGGCAGTTCCATTGCATATTCGGCGATGAAATCGAACTCGGTCTTGTCCTCCAGCCGGTCCAGCAGGCGATCGACGATGGCTTCGATCAGCGGCTCCATCTCGGCCAGCTTGCGCGGCGTGAAGGCCGAAGCCAGCAATTTTCGCACAACCGTGTGATAGGGCGGATCGTTGAAGATCAGGCTGGTCGTGTGGTGAACGAACAACGGGCACTGGCCGAACTTCTTGCCGAACGCCTCTTTCTTGTCGGACAGCATGGTGCGGGTCTGGTAGGTTTTCAGCACATCGGCATGGCGCGTCAGATAGACCGAGCCATCGGGATTGCGATGCACCGGATCATGTTCGCGCAGCGCCTTCAGGGTGGGGAACGGGTTTTCTATGAACGCCCGGTCAATGGCGTTCAGATCGAAACCGGCGACGGTGCTTGCATCCATGCTCTGGCCCTTCCTGCATCTCTGCCCCTGACCCTAGGTGAGTCGAGGGGGCGCATCAACTGCACTTGCCGATGCTGGGGCCATGTTGCATCCTTCAGCAACCATTGCTCATACCACCGGAGGCCCGATGCCCTGCCCGATCTGCGACAAGGACAGCCATGCGGATTATAGCCCGTTCTGCTCGCGCCGCTGCGCCGATGTCGATCTTGGCAAATGGCTGACCGGCTCGTACCGCGTGCCGACGGACGAACCGGCGGAACCCGAACCGGACGAAACTACCCTGCCGATCAACTGATCCGGGCTGCTCCGGCGGTGAGCGGGCGGCGTATCTGGTGCTTTCAATTGCGATAAAAGTATTGTAGTACGAATATACCTTTTAGCGGCATCACGGCAAACGGAGATTGCGATGGAAATCCTGCACCCGGACGACTGGAAAGCACCGATCGGCTACGCGAACGGCATCAAGGTGCCGGCGAACGGGCATCTTCTTTATATCGCCGGGCAGGTCGGCTGGTCCGCACAGCAGGAATTTGAAAGCGAAGACCTGGTGCCGCAATTCGAGCAAGCGCTGAAGAACGTGCTGGCGGTGGTCGCCGCCGGTGGCGGCAAGCCCGAGCATATCGTGCGGATGACCGCCTTTTGCTGCGACAAGCCGCAATACCTGTCGGTCCGGCGCGAATTGGGGCCGATCTGGCACCGGCTGATGGGCAAGCATTACCCGGCGATGAGCATGATTTTCGTGTCCGACCTGCTGGACCATCCCGGCCTGATCGAACTGGAAGCCACCGCGATGGTGCCGGCCGCCTGAGGCCGGTTACATCGCATCGAATTCAGGCCATTTCCGATTCGCTCGTGCGTGCCATTGCCGATTTCTTGTGGCGCTCGATCTGTTTCAGCATGGTCGACAGGGTGATTGATCCCAGCGTGGCGCGGGCGATATCGTTGATCTCGCAGGACACATCGAACAAGGCCCATTCCGCCGCGGTGGCGGCATCCCGGTCGGTCAGCTTGCAATCGGACGACATGTCCTCGAACAGGTTGATCACGTCCAGCAACGTGGTGCGCCTGGCATTGCCGCTGAACGAATAGCCGCCCCCGACACCACGGATCGAGCGTACCAGCCCGGCGCGGCCCAGCGTATGCATCACCTTGGCCAGATGATGCGCCGATACACGGTATTTCTCGCCGATTTCCGACACCGAAACCTGACGTTCGGGATCGGCGGCCAGTTCGATCAGGGCGTAGATTGCCAGCCTGCTGGATTTCTGCACTTTGCTGTCGCCTTTCTGCCAGGGACGAATGCGGCATTGCGCGCGCTAATCGTCCAGTTCTTTTTCAAGTTGTAGATAGGGGCCGGCCATCATGCCCTCGCTGCGGAAGAACGCCATGTGCAACTGATTCTGACGCGCCACCATCGTGCGCATGGTGGAAATGCCGGCGGCGCGGAAGCGTTCCGAAATCGCCTGGAACAGCGTCTCGCCGATCCCCTGTTCGCGGGTGCCGGGTTCAACCGAGAACGCGAAAATCCAGCCGCAAGGCTCCGAGCCGAATTCCCAGCCGCGCACCTCGCCAACGATAAATCCCAGAATCGGCCCCTTCGATTTGGCAGCCGGAGCCTCGGCGACCAGAAAGAAACGCTCGTCCAGCCGCCTTGTGGCGTAGCGTTCAAAAATATCCTGCCAATATCCCGGTTTGGCGGCACCGGTTACGCGCTCATCCAGCGCCGCGACGGCCTCAAGATCTGCCGCTTCGGCCCGCCGAGTGATGGCCTTTCTGGCTGGTGTTCCACCGGACCCGCTTTGCTTTTCGCTCATTTTCAACCCGTCCCTGCCGTTTCCGACCGTCAAACAGCGCCATTTTTCCCCGTTTGCGGGGGTGCCAAATTGACCCGGTAAGCACATTGTACTTGAAAATCCGGTAAAATGGTACTGTATTATTGCTTTATCTGCCGAACCCTGTTGAAAGGCCCGCCATGAAACGGATCATAAGTCTTACCATCAATGGCAGGAAGGCCGAAGATGCGATCAGCGACAATACATTGCTGATCGACTATCTGCGCGACCAGAAACACCTGACCGGAGCCAAGAAGGGCTGCGATGGCGGCGAATGCGGTGCCTGTACGGTGCTGATCAATGGCGCGGCGCGTCCCGCCTGCATTACACTGGCCGCCACCTGCGACGGGGCCGAGATCGAAACCATTGAAGGCCAGGCCAGGGGCGGGCGACTGACGGCGCTGCAACGGGCATTCCACGAGAACCTGGGCACGCAATGCGGCTTCTGCACGCCGGGCATGATCCTGAGCGCCGAAGCACTTCTGCGCCACAACCCCGACCCCGACGATGCCGAGATTCGCACCGCCCTTGGCAGCAATCTCTGCCGCTGCACCGGCTACACAAAGATCATCGCCTCTGTCAAAGTGGCCGCCGAGGAGATGCGCTCATGACCACGCCGCGCACCAATACCGCCGCCGGTTCCCGCGCGCCGCTGATCGACGGCATCGAGAAAGTAACCGGTCAGGCGATCTATACCGCTGACATGGAGACCGAGGATTGCCTGATCGGGCGGGTGCTGCGCTCGCCGGTCAGTCACGGGCGGATAGTGTCGATTGATGTCTCCAAGGCCGCCGCCCTGCCCGGTGTGGTCGGCATCGTTACCGGCGACGATTGCGCGCTGACCTATGGCGTGATCCCGATTGCGATGAACGAATACCCGATGGCACGCGACAAGGTCCGCTATCGCGGCGAACCGGTGGCGGCGGTGGCGGCGATCAACGCCGATATCGCGGCGCAGGCGCTCGACCTGATCGAGCTGAACATCGAAAAGTTGCCTGCCAATTATGAGCCATCAGACTCCCGCCGCCCGGATGCCGCCCAGTTGCATGACGACAAGCCGGGCAATCTGGAACGCGAGGTGCATCACCATTTCGGCGACATGGCCGCCGGCTGGGCCGAGGCCGACCTGATCCGCGAAGGCACCTTCCGCGGGGCCGAAACCAACCACGCGCAACTGGAACCGCATGCCGCACTTGCCGAATACGACCCCGAGCGTGAACGCCTGACGCTGCATTCCGTCTCGCAGGTGCCGTTCTACGTGCATCTGATGCTGGCGCGCTGCATGGAAATGGATTCATCGCGCATCCGCGTGGTCAAGCCGTTTGTCGGCGGCGGCTTCGGCGCACGGACCGAAACCCTGAATTTCGAGCTCATCTGCGGCCTGCTGGCACGCAAATGCGGCGGCAAGGTGATGATGCGCCTCAGCCGCGAGGAAACCTTCGTCACCCATCGCGGACGGCCCGATACCGAGGTCCGCCTGAAGATCGGCCTGACCAAAACCGGCAAGATCACCGCCGTCGAATGCGAGGTTACCATGTCCGGCGGGGCCTATGCCGGCTACGGGCTGGTCTCGATCCTTTATGCCGGGGCGCTGTTGCAGGGCATCTACGATATCCCGAACGTCAAGTATGACGGCTACCGCGTCTATACCAACCACCCGCCTTGCGGTGCAATGCGTGGCCACGGCACGGTTGATGTGCGGCACGGCTTTGAAAGCCTGCTGGACCGGATGGCCCGCGAACTGGGCGTGGACCCGTTCGCGGTGCGCCGCGCCAACCTGTTGCAGGCACCGATGTTCACGCTGAACGGGCTGATGGTGAATTCCTACGGTCTGGGCGAATGCCTGGACAAGGTCGAGGCCGCAAGCGGCTGGGCCGAACGGCGCGGCAAGCTGCCGCCCGGGCGCGGGCTGGGGATGGCCTGTTCGCATTACGTCTCCGGTGCCGCCAAGCCCGTTCACTGGACCGGCGAGCCGCATGCCGTGGTGGCCATGAAGCTGGATTTCGACGGCTCGGTCACGGTGCTGACCGGGGCTTCCGATATCGGCCAGGGCTCGACCACCATCGTTGCCATTGCGGCGGCGGAAATCCTCGGGATTGATATGGGCCGGGTCCGCGTCGTCACCAATGACAGCGCGATCACGCCGAAGGACAACGGCTCGTATTCCAGCCGCGTCACCTTCATGGTCGGCAATGCCGCTATCGAGGCCGCCAAGGCGCTGCGCGTCAAGCTGATCAACGCCGCGGCGAAAAAGCTTGAGGCAAATCCCGAAGACATCGAATGCGAAGGCGAAACCTTCTATGTACGCGGTGGCTCGCAATCGGTGCTGGCCTTCCAGGACGTGGTCTTCGCGGCGCTGGCCGAAGAAGGCACGATCACCGTCAAGGGCACCTTCACGACGCCAATTGAAGCACAGGGCGGCAAGCATCGCGGCGGTGCGGTCGGCTCCACGATGGGCTTCAGCTATGCCGCACAGGTGGTCGAGATCGAGGTCGATACCGATACCGGCCAGATCAGGATCGAAAAGGTCTGGGCGGCGCTCGATTGCGGCTATGCGATCAACCGGCTGGCGGTGGAAGGCCAGATCGAAGGTTCGGTCTGGATGGGGATGGGACAGGGCATGAGCGAGGAAACCCGCTATGTCGACGGCCTTCCGGCACATGCCAGTTTCCTCGACTACCGCTTCCCGACAATCGTCGAATCGCCCGATATCGAGGTTCACATTGTCGAAAGCATCGACCCGCTTGGCCCGTTCGGCGCCAAGGAGGCCGGTGAAGGGGCGCTGTCGGGCTTCCCGCCGGCACTGGTGAACGCGGTTGCGGATGCGATCGGGATGGAAGTCGACTTTCTGCCGCTGACGCCTGACAGGGTGATGGAAGAATTGATAAAAATGCGCCGCAAGGCACGCCGCAAGGAGGTTTCGGCATGAGCGAACCGCTTCCCGATTTCCGCCTGCTGCGCCCTGAAACACTGGATCAGGCGCTTGCAGCACTGGCAGAACCCGGCGCCAAGCCGATGGCCGGCGGCACCGATCTGGTGGTCAATCTGCGCCGCGGGCTGGTCGATGCCCCGATTCTGGTGGACCTGAGCGGCATCGCAGGCTTCGCCACAATTGAGCTGAGCGATGACGGCCTGACCATCGGCGCGGGCGTGACGCTGGCGGCACTGGCCGCCGACGTAGGCGTCGCCGCGCGCTACCAGGCGATCCATGATGCCGCCGAAGTGATTGCCGGGCCGGGCCATCGCGCAGCGGCCACGGTTGGCGGTAACCTTTGCCTCGACACAAGGTGCCTTTATTACAACCAGTCGCATTGGTGGCGGAAATCCAACGATTTCTGCCTGAAATACCGGGGCGATACCTGCCATGTCGCGCCCAAGGGCAACCGCTGCCGGGCGGCCTTTTCCGGTGACCTGGCCCCGGCCCTGATGGTGTTCGACGCCATCGCCGAGATTGCCGGCCCGGACGGGCGGCGCAGCCTGCCGCTGGCGGAGATGTACCACGAGGACGGTGCCGATTACCTGACACTTGCCCCTGGCGAGATTGTTGTGTCGGTACGACTGCCCGCAACCACGGCAAACAGCGCCTATGACAAGATCCGGGTGCGCGGCGCGGTCGATTTCCCGCTGGCAGGAGTGGCGATTGCCTGCCGCGATGCGGAGGGCGGCGCGCGCTCCCTGCGGCTGGCGGTGACCGGCACCAATTCGATGCCTCTGACTATCGAGATTGCCGATCTGCCCGCCGGTGGCGATGTGGATCAATTCTGCGCCGATCTGGAAAAGGCGGTACAAAAGGCGGTCTCGCCGCAGCGCACCACCACCATCCAACCGCATTATCGCCGGCTGGCGGCCTCGGCGCTGGCGCGGCGACTGGCGCGGAGGTTGTTGTGATCGACGACCTTCCGGGGCGGCACTGGATGGCCGATGATGGCCTGCATATCGACGTGCGCGACCTAGCGGCCCCGGAACCGATGATCGCAATCCTTGGACGGCTGGAAACGCTGGCGACGGACGGGCCGGTGATCGTGCATCATTTCTGCGAACCGGCACCGATCTATGACGATCTGGCCGATCTCGGCTGGACCTGCGAGGTTGTGCCCGGCGACGAAGACGAAGTGCGCCTGATCCTCAGGCGGCCGGTCTGATGATGCCCGGCGGTTTCATGGGCGGGGCCAAGGACCGGCTGTTGCCGGTTTCGGTGCCGTTCCGGTTCTTCGGCGCGGCCGCGTTCTTCCACGTTCTTGCCTGGCTGACCCTGCTCTGGGGGGCCGATGACCTGCCGCGCTTCATCGGCGGGCCCGGGCCGGTTCTGGCGGCATTGCATCTGATGACGCTCGGGGTGCTCGCGATGGCCGCCATCGGAGCCTCGTATCAATTGCTGCCGGTGGCGACACGCCAACCGCTGGCGCGGGTCTGGATGGCGCGATTGAGTTTCTGGCTGTTCGCGCCCGGCCTGCTGATCCTGGCGCTGGGGATGAGCGGCGAGGCCGATAGCGCGCTCTGGCCCGGGGCCATTCTGGCCTGCGCCGGGCTGCTGCTGTTCGCGCTGCTGACCGGCGATAACCTGCGCCGTGCGGGCTCCTTGCCGATCGTTGCCGCGCATGGCGGGGCGGCGCTGGTAGCGCTTTTGGGCACGATTGCCGCTGGCCTGCTGCTGATCGGCGACTTCTCGCATGGCTATCTGGCCGATCATGCCTCGGTTGCGGTGCTGCATATGGGGGTGGCGGCGTTCGGCTTCATGGGGCTGCTGGTATTCGGCTATTCGCTGATCCTGGTGCCGATGTACCTGCTGTCCCGCTCGGTGCCGACGCGGCCCGGCTGGCTGCAACTGGGGCTGGGCGTGGCGGCAATCCTGCTGTTTGCCGCTGGCCGCCTGATGGCCCTGCCCTTGCTGGACGTCTTCGCCCTGCTGATCGGGCTGGCTGCTGCCGCGACCTATCTGGTGCTGATGCGGGCGGCCTGGAAAAGCGCGATGCGCCGCCGTCAGGGCCTGTCCTTCGTGCTGCTTCGCGCCGGTTGGGCCGGGATGGTCCTGGGCCTGCTGGCAGGGCTGGTGCTGGCCGCCGGCATCGACATACCGAACGGTCCGGCGCTGTTCGGCTGGATCGTGCTGGTGGGCTGGCTTTTGACCTTCGTGACCGGCATCCTGCAACGGATCATGCCGTTTCTGGCTTCGATGCACGCCACCGGGCGTGGCGGCAAGCCGGTGCGGGTGTCGGACCTGACGGCGGAACTGCCGCTGCGCATCCACGCCGTCGGGCATGGGCTGGCATTTGTGTTGGTGGCGCTTGGCATCGTGCTGGACCTGAACGTTCTGGTGCAACTCGGCGCGGTGGCCGGATTGGCCGGTGCCCTGGCCTTCGCGGCCTTTGCAGGCGTCGTGATCGTGCAGGTCTACCGGCTTGGCCCGCCCTCCTGACCCGGTGGGGCAGGTTGGATTTTCCTTGTCGCGGCCTTAAATACGTATTACAGTACCGAATTAAGACATTAGCCCGCATAAGGACCAGAGATGAGCTTCACCTACCGCACGCCACAGCTTTTGCAGGAAGACCACCAGACCACGCTGGACGTGATCGAGCGGCTGGATGCCCTTCTGGCCAAGGCACGGCGCAGCCCGCCCGATGTCAATGACGCAACCGTCCGCGGCACTTTGAAAAAGGCCGCCGAGGCCATCGGTGCCGAGGTCGAGTTCCATTTCAAGTTTGAAGAGGATGAATTGTTCCCCCGGCTGGAAGAGGCCGGCGATGTCGGCATCGGCATGCATCTGCGCGAAGAACATGCCGCGCTTCTGCCGCTCGGCCTGGCCATTGCAAAAAGCGCCGGGGAAGCAATCGACAGCGGCTTTACCCAGGCCGACTGGGACGATTTCCGTGACAAGGCGGGGGAATTGATCGAACGTATGCTGGCACATATCCAGAAAGAGGAAATGGCGCTGCTGCCGATGCTCGACGAATTGCTGGATGACGAATCTGATATGGAATTGTCCGTACAACACGGCAACGCGCACTGAACCCAACGAGGGAAACATGACTGAAGCCAAAGCCAAAGGAACCATCCGCCCGCTGACCAGCGACGATCTGGAGCCGGTGATCGCGATCGACAAGGCCAATGCCGGCACGTCGCGTCGCGGATTTTTTGAAAAACGTCTGGCGGCGGCGCTCGCCAGTCCCGGCGATTATGTCTATGTCGGGCTGGAAGACGGCGGCAAGCTGGTCGGCTATGCAATGGCGCGGCTGATCGAGGGCGAGTTTGGCTCCAACCGCAAACTGGCACATCTGGACGCGATCGCGGTCGAGGCCGGGTATCAGCATCACGGGGCGGGCCATCGCTTGCTGGACGCCGTGAAGGCGGTGCTTAAGCGCAAGGAAATCGAGGCGTTTGAATGCCAGGTCGACTGGGCCGACCGCGCCTTGCTGGGCTTTCTTGGCGATACCGGGTTCGCGCTGGCACCGGCACTGGTTCTGGCACGTTCGACCGAGGAATTGTCCACCTATTCCGATGCCGATCTGGTCGAGGACGAATCCGACCTTGAGACGGATTTCAGCTCGCCCGAGGGCGATACCGCCGCTGCCTTGTCGCATGACCGGATCCCGGTTCGCTCGATGACCGCGGAAGATCTGGCACCGATGATCCGCATCGACCGGAAGCGCTCGGGGCGTGATCGCACGGCCTATTACGAGCGCAAACAGGCCGAGGCGCTGAACGAGGCCGGCGTGCGGGTTTCGCTGGTGGCCGAGATGGACGGCTATCCGGTCGGCTTCATCATGGCACGGGTGGATTTCGGTGAATTCGGCCACACCATCCGCGAAGCCGTGATGGACACGATGGCGGTCGATCCCGGCTATCAGGGACAAGGTGTTGGACGCGCGCTGATGAACCAGCTTGTCTCCAACCTGTCGGTTCTCAGGGTCGAAACCGTGCGTACCGAAGCCGCCTGGAATGCGAATGACCTGATCGCGTTCTTCGATGCATCCGGCTTCCGCCCGTCGCAGCGTGTGGCGCTGACCTGCGCGATCTGACAAGGCGATTGCCTTCCGGATCTGACCGGTTGGCCGGAGCGTAACATTATCAAGGCCGGGGCATTCGTTGCCCCGGCCTTTGCCATGTCCTGACCGGCAATGATACATCCGCGGCAGGGTGACTGCCGGAATACACCCGGCCAAAAGAAAACGGACCCCGCGAAGGGGTCCGTTCTGTCTCTCGGATGCGAAAACCTTAGTGCAGGGCTTCGTATTTCGCCTGCAGCTCTTCCTGGCTTTCTTCCCAGTCCGGGTTCTGCACGATGCAGGCTTCGGGGCAGACCAGCTTGCATTGCGGCTCGTCCTCCTCACCGACGCATTCCGTGCATTTCATCGGGTCGATGATGTAGTAGGGATCGCCCGCCGTGATGGCCTCGTTCGGGCAGACGGGTTCACAGGCATCGCAGGCTGTGCAGGGATCGACGATCATCAGCGCCATTTTGTTACTCTCCTAGTTTGGTTCAGGAAGCTTTAAGCATATGGCCCGATTCGGCCAGTTTTTCCGCACGGAACGCGCCCCAGAGTGCCGCCCCGATGGCCCCGGCATAAACCGAGTCGGGATGGCTGACCACGGTCGCCTGAACGCCCTTCAGCTTCGCCAGTTCCTCGGACATGGCCGCGACCAGACCGGTATCCTGGGCCAGACCGCCGGTCATCATCACGCGCTTGTCGCCAACACCGATGGATTTCAGCAGGCGCGCCAGCCGCGAGGCCATCGACAGGTGGATCCCTTTCAGGATGTTCTGCGAGGTGATGCCGCGCGAGACCATGTTGATCACGTCGGTTTCCGCCAGCACGGCGCAGATCGAGGACACGTCCTCGGGATCGTCGGCCTCCATGCTGAGGCGGCCGATTTCATCCTGCGCGATGCCGAGATAGCGCGCGATGTTCTCCAGAAACTGCCCGGAGCCGGATGCGCACTGGCTGGTCATCTTGTAGTTCTCGACCTTGCCGCGATCATCCGTAACGATGGCACGGCCATGCAGCGCACCGCAATCCAGCACCGCCTTGGCCTCGGGATCGAGGAAGCGGGCACCACGGGCGTGGCTGGTCATCGAATAGAAGTGACCGGTGTGGAACGGGATCGCCTCGCCCTCGCCGGTGGTGGCGACATAGTCGAGATCGCCTTCCGACAGTCCGGCATCCTTCAGCGTCAGATCGAACGCCTCGCGGGCCAGTTCCATCGGGTCACGCTGACGGATGCGGAACAGAGCACGCGACAGCCACTCCTCCTTGCCGTTTTCGGTCCGGAAGATCACCGCCTTGACGGCACCGGTGCCGACGTCAATTCCTGCTGCAAGTGTCATGCCGCCACTCCTTCTACCCGGCCTTCCGCAGCGCGGCGGGCAAATTCGGCCCCACCCAGCGCCCCGGTATAGATCGAGTCGGGGTTGATGTTGATGGTCACCTCGCCATAGTTTTCATAGACGAGTTTCCTGAGTTCGCGTACCGCTGCCTCGTTCTTGGCAACGCCACCGGTGAAGGTGAATTCGTCCGCCACCCCGCCGGAACGCGACAGGATCGACATCGCACGCAGGATGATGGCGCGGTGCAGACCGGCCAGGATATCCTCGCGCTTTTCACCCAGCGCCAGACGGTCGCGCAATTCGGCCCCGGCGAACACCGTGCAGGTCGAGTTGATGCGCGCCGGCTTGCCGGATTTCATCGCCAGCGGGCCAAGTTCGTGCAGGCCCATGTTCATTTCATCCGCGATGTAGCCGAGGTAACGGCCGCAACCGGCGGCGCAACGGTCGTTCATCTGGAAATTGTCGACGATGCCATTGGCGTCCACCTGGATGCCCTTGGTATCCTGGCCACCGATATCCAGAACGGTGCGGGTCTTGGGATACATCATATGCGCCCCAAGGCCGTGGCACAGGATCTCCGAGCGGATATGCTCCTTGGAGAACGGCAAGGTCACCCGGCCATAGCCGGTGCCGACCAGATAGGTTTCCTCCAGCTCGATATCCAGCGCCCGTTCGATCGGCGATTTCATGTCGCTGCCGAATTCGGAATCCTTGCCCGCAACGCGGTCGATCGCCCGGTTGAACTTGTCGCTGAGCGAGCCCGACGGCGGCCGGTTTTCCACCGCGATGATCGACTTGTCATAGACGTTCAGCAGCAGATCATAGGGCAGACCGGCATCGCGCGCGACTTCCTCGGCCAGGGCCAGGTAGCGCGAGCCGGCGATATCGCGGAAGAAGTCCGACTTGCGGTCGGCCCCCGGCGCATACATTTCCACGGCCTCGATCCGCAGACGGCGGAACACTTCGGCCAGCGACTGCTTGACACCATCGGCATCCTTTTCAAACCGGTCGCCCTTCACCTGCTCGATGCAGGTGGCTTCCAGATCGTCGAGTTGCTCGATGAACTGCTCCAGCCGGAAGGCGCGTTCCAGCGCATCCAGGAACTCGGTGACCTTCGCCGCGTCTGCCGCCTTGGCATCGAATTCGCGGCGGAACAACGTGAAGCGCGCGTCAACCGTCGCCTCCTGCGTCGCCACCCGACAGGCGGTTTCATAGTTGGAGCGCGAGTTGGTGATGCCGCGACCGAGGATCATCTCGTTTTCGTCCATCAGCACCGCCTTGGTCGTGGTCGAGCCAAGGTCGATTCCTACAAAGGTTTTCATGCCGCCACCCCTTTCGATGCGCCCGAGCGCTTCTGTTCGACCATTTGCAGATAGCTTTCCAGCCGGTTCTTGACGTTCGCCGCCGAGAAATAGCGCGGATCCACCAGATCGGTTTCGATGAATGCAGCCGGCTTGCCGGTGCGCTTTTCAACTTCACGCATGATCATCAGCTGACCTGCCGAGAAGCTGTTGCAGCTCTTGATCGAGTTCACCAACAGGCCGTCGGCCTCGTATTCGTTGATGTAGTTGACCAACATGTCGATACGCATCGGCAGGCTGCGGTTGGTGTAGACGTTCAGGCAATATTCAGCCAGCGTCTCCAGCGGCCGGTCGGGATCGTGCCGGAAGCCGAAATCATAGGTGCCGCCAACCTTGGTGTAGCTTGAGGCAACCACGGTCGCGCCTTCTTCGTAGAACATTTTCCAGAACTGGCGGAAATGCGTGTAGTTCGGCGGGCCTTCGACGACCAAGCGGTACTTTTCTTCTTCCATCGGGCCTTCGGGCGTGACCGGACCAAGGCCCAGCTTCAGGCGCTCGTCCACCTCTTCACGAAGGAAGCGGTAATAGTCGATCGCGTCCTGGGTGCCGCGGAAGGCACCGAAGATCGGCCCGATATAGTAGATGCCGCCGAAATAGGCGTCGATCGGCGACGGCTTGTTCTTGGCCGATTGCAGGATATAGACCAGATCGTCTTCGGCCTTGGCCGACTGGCGCAGGTTCTCGCGCAGACGGTCGATATCGAACTTGACGCCCGAGACCTTTTCCATCGTCGGGATCACGTCTTCCTTCAATTGCTTGACCATGTACTGGATCATGTTGGGTGTGATCTTGCCATCGGCCATATAGGGCGTCTGCAGGAAGACGGTCGGGCATTTGTACTGCTCGCGCAGCAATTCAAACCACTTCAGGAAGGTGAAGCACCCGGTATAGGACAGCAGCAGCATGTCGGGCTTCGGCATTTCCTTGCCGTTCGGCCCGATATTGCCGCGCGCCATCATGCCGATGTCGGACTTCACGTAGGTGCAGACGTCCTCGGAATGGCCGTTGCGTTCGGCCTCCATCACGTAGGCACCGCTCTTGCCGCGCAGGCCGGACTGGATCGCGTTCACTTCCGGCAGGTTGTTGACCATGTCAAAGCACATGATCAGTTCGTTCAGGTTGCCGGGCACGAAGGTCGAACAGACCTTGGCGCCGGTTTCATGCGAACTGGTCAGACGGTCGAAATGCCCGGCCATCATGTCCTTCTGCTTTTGCATCGAGGCGTCTTTGATCGCGTCTCTCAGCGACGGTTTTCCGGCTGGCTGGTTCATGCTGCGCTCCACAATTTGATTGAATCGGCGAAGGTTCCGGCCTGTTCGCGGATAGGCTGCATCTGACCGGAGTTTTCGGCGTATTTGAAGGCGATGAACGGGATATTCGCCGCCTTCAGCACGTTTTGCAGCATCGGACGGTCCAGCAGGGCCGGATCGCAGAAGCTGGGGGCGGCGAAGATCACGCCTTCGGCGCCGGTGCGTTTGACCGCACGGACCAGGAACTGGCCTTTCTCGTCCTGGTTCGGCTCGTATTTAGCTGCCGTCGATTCCGACGAATGCAGGAATGCCTTCGACAGGTTCTCGATCGGATCACCTTCCAGGGGGACGTCACCGATCAGCCAGCGGCTGACCAGCATGAAATCGTCGTCCACGACGTAGCAGCCCGCAAGTTCAAGCGACTTGATCAGGTTCAGCGGAGGCTGCTCGCAGAACAGGCCGGTCAGAACGATCCGGCTGTTATCCTTGATCGGCCGGGTCTCGGCGCGGGCGGCGTCGATATACTGGCGCAGCAGGATCGTGTGTTCCTCGACCGGCAGAACCAGCCCGGCACGGATCACCAGATAGGCCTCGGATGCCGGGGCCTGCCAGGGCAATTCGGCCCTCAGCGCATAAAGCTCGCGCACCAGTCGGCGGTTTTCGTTATAGACATCCACCGAGTGGCGCAGCGCCTCGTCGGTGATCTTCTTGCCGCTCAGCTCTTCCAGATCGTGCATGAATTCACGCATTTCACCGATATAGAAGGTGCCGCCAACCTCGTCTTCATAGGTCTGCGGGACGTCGAAATACTTGGAATAGACATGCGGGAACATCATCTTCCACATGCCGCTGAGATTGCGGATCACGTCGCAGATCGACGGGAACAACATGCCGTCCACGAAGTCCAGACGTCCGGTCACACCCAGTTCGACGGTCGACCGCGGGATGCGGCAGATGTAACTCTGATAGTAGGCATCGCCGTGGATGACTTCCAGATTGTCGCCACCACCCATGATGCCAAGCGGCAGCATTCCGGCGGCGTGGATGATCTCGCGCGGCACGTAGACCGGCATGTAGCCGATCACCTTGCGGCCCTCCTCGGCCTCTTTCCATTTGCGCGCCGCGGTGAAGTGCAGGTCCTCGAACAGGTCCTGACAGCGGGCGACGATCTCGGTTGTGGTCGGGGTTGTCATGTGTTCTCCCACTTTGCTGGCCGCTTGGCGAGAAAGGCTTCCAGACCTTCCACCGCATCGCGGGTTTTCATGAGTTGATTGAGGTAAAGCGCCTCGACCCGATCGATCTTGGCAGTCATCCGGGCAACGTATTCTGCCCTTGCGGCCCGGACCGCGAAGCGCAGGGAGGAACCGCTTTTGGCGGCAATATGCTGATCGAACCACGCCAGCGCGGCGGCTTCGGGATCGTCGGCCAGATGATCGACAAGGCCCATCTGGAAAGCGGCATCGCCCTTGACGCTGCGGCCCGAAAACAGAAGATCATCCGCCTTTCCCTGCCCGATCCGTTCCGGCAGCAGGCACGAGGCCGCGGGTGCGAACACGCCCAGCGCCATTTCCGGCTGGCCAAGGCTGGCGGTGGGGGCGGCAAACAGGATATGCCCCGCCGCCGCAACCTCAAGCCCGCCGCCCAGGCACTGGCCCTGAATGGCCACCAGAACCGGCACCGGATAATCCAGCATCCGCTTGATCAGGCCGTGCAGCGATTTCAGCATCTCGGCGCACTGGTCGGGAAGATGTTCCTCGACCGAAGCGCCGAAGCTGAAATGCGGGCCTTCCGCGCTCAGCAGAACCGCCTTCAGGCCAGGCTTGTCAGCCTCGGCGGCCAGCGCGGCATCGAGTGCCGCGATCATCGCGGCATCGACGATGTTCGCCTTGGGCCGGTTCAGCTTGAGGTGCAGAAGCGCCCCGTCCCGTTCCGGCATTATGGCGAGCGGCTGGCTCATTTCCCGGCCCCCGGCATCATCGAGTTGATGTAATCCTCGGTCCAGCGGGCACCTTCGGCCAGGTCCTTGCGCAGCTTGGCGAAATCGACCTCGCGGCCATCCTCGCGGTTGCCTTCGTTGAAGGCGCGGAAGCCGGTGCGGGCCTCGGTCATCATGTTCAGGCTGAGCCAGGCGCGGCTGTTTTCCTTGTTCATGTTCCAGGCGTTCAGCTTGGGCTTGCGCAGTTCCTCGACCGATTTGGTTGTGCAGTCCGGGAAGGTCAGCATCAGCTTGGTGCACAGTTCTTCAACCTTGGCATCCAGCGCCGACAAGTCCATCACACCCTTTTTCATCAGTTCCTTGCCGGCGGCCAGCGCATCGCCGGTCTTCATTTCGCCGTGCAGGATGCGGCCCAGATAATCGGTCTTCATCTCGGTCTCGACCAGCGGGTTGGCCACCCACTCGCCGTCCACCTTCATGCCTGGCACGATATCGGTCAGGATGCCGACCCGCGCCGCCTTCTGGGCGGTGAAGCTTTCGCACAGCACGCCCGAATTCATCGCCAGTTCGCAGCCGATCATCACCGGCAGGAAATCGGTCGAGCCACCGATGGCGGCGGAGCCATGCTTGGGTCCAGCCTGGCCGAACCGCGCCATATCCTGGGCGATCGAGAAGTCGCAGGCCATGCCGATTTCCTGACCACCGCCGATGCGCATGCCGTTGACACGGCAGACCACCGGCTTGTCGCAGCCCAGGATCGCCGACACCATGTCGTTGAACAGACGCATGTACTGGCGGTATTCGTGCGGACGGCCCGCGTAATATTCGGCATATTCCTTGGTGTTGCCACCGGTGCAGAACGCCTTGTCGCCTGCGGCGGTGAACACCACCGCCACCACGTCACGCGAATTCGAGGCGGCGCGGAAAGCCAGGATGATCTTCTTCACCATCTCGGTGGTGTAGGAATTGTACTGCGACGGATTGTTCAGGATGATCCAGGCATTGTAGAGCCCCGGTGCGTCCGAGCCGTCGGGCATCTTGACCGGGCGTTTTTCGTAGATCACCTGATCGGTCAGTCCGTTGGTGACATCGGCGCTGACAATATCATGCGGCAGGAAGGCGAAGGGTTTGGCGGTCATGTCGGATAGTCCTTTGTTCAGGGTACAAGGATCGCGCGGCGGGTGAATTTGCCATCGTGCACGTCCCGGAAAACCTCGTTGATCTGGTCGAGCGGATGCTGTTCGACGAACGGAGCCAGCTTGACCTTGCCCGACAGCACCAGTTCCAGTGCGCCGGGATAAAGATCTGGCGGGCAGCCCCAATTGCCGAGAAGCCGGGCGTGAAAGGCCATCAGGTTCGACAGGCGAACCTCGACCTTGTCCATCGTGAAGCCGACGACGCACATCGTGGCCCCGTGGTTCAGCAGGCCGAACGCGGCGGCCTGGCCGGCAGCGGTGCCGGAACATTCCATGATGATCCATTCCATCGGGCGCAGGCCGTTTTCCCTGGCGAATGCGCCGATGGCCTTTTTCAGGCTGCGCGGATCGTGTTCGCGGGCATTGATTGCCAATGCGGCACCGGCTTCAAGCCCGGCATCCAGCTTGGCCTGCGCCACGTCGATGGCCACCACCGTGGCACCAAGGGCTTTCGCCACCTGCACCGCGTAGCCGCCGACCCCGCCGACACCGTTGACGATCACCAGATCGCCCTCGCCGATACCGGCCTGCACCGCCGCCTGGTAGGGCGTGGTCAGCGCATCGGCAACAACCGAGACATCGGCCAGCGACAGGCCAACGGCGGCCAGACGGTCCGTATCGACCGGGCAGAGGCCCCGCGCCGGAACCGTGACATGGCTGGCAAAGCCACCTTCGATATCGTTGCCCGGCATTTTCTGCGACCGGCAGATCGTGCCCTTGCCGCGCTGGCAAAGATCGCATTCGCCGCAGGGCATCACGGCGGGAACGATCACGGTCTTGCCCAGCCAGTCGCCGGCGCCCTCGCCCGCCTGCACCACCGTGCCGCTGATCTCGTGGCCCAGCGTCAGCGGCAGCGGCTGATTGGTGCGCACGCCGTCATAATAATAGCCAAGATCGGTGTGGCACACGCCGCATCCGGCCACTTCGACGACAACCTCACCAGCACCCGGGGCGGCGGGAGTGAATTCCTCGACCGCCAGCGGGGCGTCTGTTGCAGTCATCATCCAGCGTCGGGCCATTGATTCTTCCTTTGTCGTTTGCCCCTTAAGTGCCTTGTTGACAGGGGCCGCAATCTCTATTACCGTAAATTGGTACTCTAATACTTGTTTAAGGTCAAGAACCAATTCCTGCCAAGGCAATGAAAGATGGGACGGAGACAGAGATGAACACGGCAAAGGAAGCTCTGGAGAGCATTTCGCTGGCGATTATCGGCTCGGGCGGGGCCGGTGCAATGACCGCCGGCGGCATCCTGCTTGAGGCCGCCGGCAAGAGCGGCTGGCACGGCATGATGAACCGCTCGGTCGGACCGCAGATTCGCGGCGGCGAGGCGGCGGCCCTGCTGCGCTTCGCCAACCACCCGGTCGCGTGCATGAGCGAGACCTACGATCTGCTGATCGCCATCGACTGGAAGAACGCCAACCGCTTCGCCGCCGAGATGCCACTGAAGTCGGACGGCCTGATCATCGCCGATCCAAGCGCCGGTGACGTACCGGTCGAAGTCTCGGGTTCGGGTGCCACAATCGTTGAAATCCCGATCAAGGACCTGGCCGACAGCATTCCCGGCGGGCGCGAAAACATGATCGCCACCGGCATCGCCGCGGGCTTCATCGGCCTGTCTGTCGATCACCTGATGGCAGTGATCGCGGCCTCGCTGGCCTCCAAGGGAGAGAAGGCGATCACCGCGTCGCGGGCCTGCGTCGAACTTGGCATGGAATACGCCACGAAACAAAAACGGACCTTCACCATCAGCCACCCGCGCAAGCTGGAAAGCGGGCGCTGGCTGATCACCGGCAACGAGGCAATCGGCCTTGGCGCGATCCGTGGCGGTGTCCGATTCGCCGCCGCCTACCCGATCACCCCGGCCACCGAAGTGCTGGAATGGCTGGCCCCGTCGCTGGCCGAAGTTGGCGGCGCGTTGCTGCAGGCCGAGGATGAACTGGCCTCGATCAACATGGCCATCGGCGCATCTTATGGCGGCCTGCCGTCGATCACCGCCACCTCCGGGCCGGGCCTGTCGCTGATGCTCGAATCACTGGGGCTTGCCACCGCGGCGGAAGTTCCGCTCGTGGTGGTCGACGTGATGCGCGTCGGCCCTTCGACCGGGATCGCCACAAAGTCGGAGCAATCCGACCTGAACATCGCGGTCTACGGCATGCATGGCGACGCGCCGCATGTGGTTGTGGCACCGCTGACCGTGGCCGATTGCCTGTATACCGCGCAATGGGCAGTACATCTGGCCGAAGCGATGCAGGTGCCGGTGGTGGTTCTGTCGGATCAGTCGCTTGGCCAGGCCCGCGTCCTGATGGAAAAGCCCGCCAATCTGGCGTTTTTCGCCAAACGCAAGGTCTGGGACGATGCGGGCGAGCAACCCTATATGCGCTACGCCATCACCGCCGACGGCGTATCGCCGATGGCGCTGCCGGGCACGGCGGGCGGGCAATATACCGCCGACGGCCTGACCCATTCGCCGCGCGGCACGCCGTCAACCCGGTCGGTCGACCAGGAAAGCCAGATGCAGAAACGCCACGACAAGGTGGCGAACTTTGAATACGGCAGCCACTGGGGCCTGATCGAAGGCGACGGCGATACCGTGATCCTGACCTGGGGGTCGATCACCGGCCCGGCGCGCGAGGCAATCCGCGCTCTGGCAGCCGAGGGTATCAATGTCAAACTGGTGGCGATGCGGCTGATCCTGCCCTTCCCGCTGGATGACCTGATGGCGTCGCTTGAAGGGGCCAAACGCATTCTGGTGGTCGAGCAGAACCATACCGGGCAATTCTTCCGGCATGTCAAATCGCATACCGACCTGCCCGGCGAAGTCCGCCAGTTCCACCGACCGGGGCCGCATCTGATCGGTGCTGCCGAAATTTCCCGCCATATCCGCGATTGGGTGAAATCATGAACGCTCCGACCACCAAGCAATTCAAGGATTCCGACTACAAATCCGATATCAACCCGGTCTGGTGTCCCGGCTGCGGCGACTTCCACGTCCTGATGTCGACCACCAAGGCGCTGTCCAGCCTCGGCGTGCCGCCGGAAAACGTGGCGGTGATCTCGGGCATCGGGTGCTCGTCGCGCATCCCGGCCTATACCAATTGCTACGGCTTCCACGGCGTTCACGGCCGCTCGCTGGCGCTGGCCGCCGGTCTGAAAGTGGCCCGCCCGGACCTGACCGTACTGGCCATGAGCGGCGATGGCGACGGGTTCTCCATCGGCGGCAACCATTTCCTGCATGCCTGCCGGCGCAATATCGACATGACCTATGTGGTGATGGACAACAGGGTCTACGGCATGACCAAGGGCCAGCCCTCGCCCACCACCGAGCCGGACTGGGACAGCGCGCTGTCGCCGGGCGGCACCGGCCTCAGCCCGTTCCACCCGCTGGTGGTGGCGCTGGCTTCGGGTGCGAATTTCGTGGCACGCGAGTTTTCCGGCGACATCAAGGGCACCGCGAAAACCCTGGTCGAGGCGATCAACCATCCCGGTTTCTCGTTCGTGGAAATCCTCAGCCCCTGCGTCACCTTCCGCCCCGATGAAAAGGAGTGGAAGAACACGGTGCACAAGGCGGTGGTCGAGCCAACCGACGATCCGGCCCGCGCAGCACGCCGCATCATGACCGATGACGGCATGAATACCGGCATCCTGTATCGCGGCAACCGCGCACCCTACCGCAACAAGGTAACAGGCAAGGGCAGCGATCCGAGCGTTCTGGAAGCGATGTTCGAGGTTTGATCGCGGGGCCCTGCGGCCCGTCAAAATGGCCCGGTTAAAATGGAATATCGTCGGCGCCTGTGACATAGGCGGCGACGACCTTCTTTTCGCCGGCCTTGTCAAAGCGGATCGTCAGCTTGTCGCCTTCGATATCTATGATCGCGCCATAGCCGAATTTCTGGTGAAACACCCGATCACCCAGGCCATAGGCCGACACCGCCTCAAGGTCGATCACCATCGCGGACGCCTCGCGCGGCTGGCCCAGCCCACGGGTCTGGCTGCGCGACTGCATCCGCTTCCAGCCCGGCGAATTGTAGACATCCGCCTTGGCCACCCGTTCCTCCAGGTCCGAGCCGCGCATCACCCCCGCCATATTGCCCGAAGCGGCCCCGTAGCCGCCACCATAAAGGCCCGGCGGCGTCAGCACCTCGACATGGTCCTGCGGCAATTCATCAATGAACCGCGACGGCAGCGCCGATTGCCACTGGCCATAGACCCGGCGATTGGAGGCAAATGAAATGGTGCAATATTCCTCGGCCCGCGTGATGCCGACATAGGCAAGGCGGCGCTCCTCCTCCAGCCCTTTCAACCCGCTTTCATCCATCGAGCGTTGCGAGGGGAACAGGCCGTCCTCCCAGCCCGGCAGGAACACGGCGGGAAATTCCAGCCCCTTGGCGGCGTGCAGCGTCATGATCGACACTTTCGCGCCCGCGTCTTCCTGTTCGTTCTCCATGATCAGGCTGACATGCTCCAGAAACCCCTGCAGGTTCTCGAAGGCTTCCAGCGCTTTCACCAGTTCCTTCAGGTTTTCCAGCCGCCCCGGCGCTTCCGGCGTCTTGTCGTTCTTCCAGTGATCGGTATAGCCGCTTTCGTCCAGGATGATCTCGGCCAGTTCGATATGGTTGCGGCCCTGCCGCACGTCATGCGCCCAGCGGTCAATACCATCCAGAAAGACCCCAGCGGATTTGCGGTATCGAGCACCCAGAACCCCGTCGGCCAGTGCGATTCGCAGACCTTCCAGCATGGACACGCCATGCGCCCGCGCCGATTTCCGGATATCCTGCATCGCCTTGTCGCCAAGGCCGCGTTTCGGCGTGTTCAGCACCCTCTCGAAGGCCAGATCGTCATCGCCCGATACTGCCAGCCGGAAATACGCCATCGCATCGCGGATTTCCAAACGTTCGTAAAAGCGCGGCCCGCCGATCACCCGGTAAGGCAAACCGATGGTCAGGAAGCGATCCTCGAAGGCCCGCATCTGGTGGCTGGCACGCACCAGAATGGCCATGCTGTCGAGGCTGACCGGGGCTTGGCCACGCGCACCCCGGCTCATCGCCTCGACCTCGTCGCCGATCCAGCGCGCCTCTTCCTCGCCGTCCCAATGGCCGATCAGGCGCACCTTCTCGCCCTCGTCGCGGGCGGTCCACAATTCCTTTCCCAGGCGGTTTTCATTGGCCCGGATCACACCCGAAGCCGCCGCCAGGATATGCGGGGTGGAGCGGTAATTCTGCTCCAGCCGGACCACCACCGCGCCGGGGAAATCCTTCTCGAACCGCAGGATATTGCCCACCTCGGCACCGCGCCAGCCATAGATCGACTGATCGTCATCGCCGACACAGCAGATATTGCGATGCTCCGCCGCCAGCAGCCGCAGCCACAGATATTGCGCGACATTGGTGTCCTGATACTCGTCCACCAGGATATAGCGGAACCAGCGCTGATATTGCACCAACACGTCCGGGTGGGCCTGAAAGATCGTCACCATGTGCAGCAGCAGATCGCCGAAATCCACCGCGTTCAGTGTCTTCAGCCGCGCCTGATAAGCCTCGTACAATTCCGTGCCGCGATTGTTGAAGGCCGAGGCCTCCGCCGCCGGCACCTTGTCCGGCGTCCAGGCGCGGTTCTTCCAGTTGTCGATCAGCCCGCCCAGCATCCGCGCCGGCCAGCGCTTTTCATCGATGTTTTCCGCCACAATCAACTGCTTCATCAGCCGCACCTGATCGTCGGTATCCAGTATGGTGAAATTCGATTTCAGCCCGACCAGTTCGGCATGCCGGCGCAGCAGCTTGACGCAGAGCGCGTGAAACGTGCCGAGCCACGGCATCCCCTCTACCGTCTCGCCCAGCAGCCGGCCCACCCGGCTCTTCATCTCGCGCGCCGCCTTGTTGGTGAAGGTCACGGCCAGAATCTCGTTCGGGCGCGCCCGGCCGGAATAGAGCAGATGCGCGATCCGCGTTGTCAACGCCTTGGTCTTGCCGGTGCCGGCCCCGGCCAGCATCAGGACAGGACCGTCCAGCGCCTCGACCGCCGCGCGCTGCGCGGGGTTCAGTTCGTCAAGATAAGGCGTGGCCCGCGCCGCCATCGCCCGCGCCGCAAGGCCTTGCGCTGCACCCTCGAAGGCGTCGTTTTCGTCAAAACTGCTCATGGCCCGGCAATCTAGCGGCGAAGACCGTCGAAAGAAAGCCGTGTTCGCAAATTGTTCTGCCTTCTTTTTGGTAAAAATACTCAATGCCGGGGCCTGCCACCGGGCACCGCTTTTCGCTTCAAGCCCCGCCTCCTGCACCCTCGCAAGCCAGCATTGGTTACAATTCGTTACATTTACCCCATCCCGCCTTGCTTGCCGCAACGCAGCATCCTAGAACCGCATTACCGCAGCCATTGCCGGAAGGGCCGCCCGATGCCGCATTTCAAGAAAATCCTGATCGCCAACCGGGGCGAGATCGCCATCCGCGTCATGCGCGCCGCCAATGAACTGGGCAAGAAGACGGTGGCGATCTATGCCGAGGAAGACAAGCTCAGCCTGCATCGCTTCAAGGCGGATGAGGCCTACAAGATCGGCAAGGGCATGGGACCGGTCGCGGCCTATCTGTCGATCTCCGAAATCATCCGCGTGGCCAGGATGTGCGGGGCCGACGCGATCCATCCCGGCTATGGCCTGTTAAGCGAGAATCCCGATTTCGTGGATGCCTGCACCGATGCCGGCATCACCTTCATCGGCCCGAAAGCCGCCACCATGCGTGCGCTTGGCGATAAGGCCAGCGCCCGGCAGGTTGCCATCGCTGCCGGCGTGCCGGTGATTCCGGCCACGGATGTGCTTGGCGATGACATGGACATCATCCGCACCGAGGCCGCCCGGATCGGCTATCCCCTGATGCTGAAAGCCTCCTGGGGCGGTGGCGGGCGCGGCATGCGGCCGATCCATGCCGCGGCCGAACTGCCGGAAAAGGTGATGGAGGGACGGCGCGAGGCCGAAGCCGCCTTCGGCAATGGCGAGGGCTATCTGGAAAAGATGATCCAGCGCGCGCGCCATGTCGAGGTGCAGATCCTCGGCGACAGCCACGGCAACCTTTACCACCTGTGGGAGCGCGACTGTTCGGTGCAAAGGCGCAACCAGAAGGTCGTCGAGCGTGCGCCTGCGCCTTACCTCACCCAAGCCCAGCGCGAGGAGATCTGCGAGTTAGGCCGGCGCATCTGTGCGCATGTGAATTACGAATGTGCCGGCACCGTCGAATTCCTGATGGATATGGAAACCGGCAATTTCTACTTCATCGAGGTCAATCCCCGCGTCCAGGTCGAACATACCGTCACCGAGGAGGTGACCGGCATCGACATCGTGCAGGCCCAGATCAGGATCGCCGAGGGCAAGACTTTGGTTGAGGCCACCGGCAAGGCCTCGCAATCCGAAATCACCCTGCACGGCCACGCCCTGCAATGCCGCGTCACCACCGAAGACCCGCAGAACAATTTCATTCCCGATTACGGCCGCATCACCGCTTACCGGTCGGCCACCGGCATGGGCATCCGGCTGGATGGCGGCACCGCCTATTCCGGCGGCGTCATCACGCGCTATTATGACAGCCTGCTGACCAAGGTCACCGCCTGGGCCCCGACCCCGGAACAGGCGATTGCCCGGATGGACCGCGCCTTGCGCGAGTTCCGCATTCGCGGCGTTTCAACCAATATCGCCTTTGTCGAGAACCTGCTGAAGCATCCGACCTTCCTCAACAACGAATACACCACAAGGTTCATCGACGAGACGCCGGAATTGTTCAGCTTCCGCAAGAGGCGCGACCGGGCGACCAAGATCCTGACCTATATCGCCGACATCACTGTCAACGGCCATCCCGAGACCGAGGGCCGCCCGAAACCGCCCGCCACCGCGCGCGCGCCGAAAGCCCCGCCCAATTGCTGTGACGCGGCACCTTACGGCACGCGCAATCTGCTGGAGGAAAAAGGTGCCAAAGGCGTGGCCGACTGGCTGGCGGCGCAAAAGCAGGTGCTGATCACCGACACCTCGATGCGCGATGGCCACCAGTCGCTGCTGGCAACCCGGATGCGCTCGTTCGACATGGTCAACGTCGCCGAGGCCTATGCCCACAACCTGCCGCAATTGTTCAGCGTCGAATGCTGGGGCGGGGCGACCTTCGATGTCGCCTACCGGTTCCTTCAGGAATGCCCCTGGCAGCGCCTGCGCGATCTGCGCCGCGCCATGCCGAACCTGATGACGCAGATGCTGCTGCGGGCCTCCAACGGCGTCGGCTATACCAATTATCCCGACAACGTGGTGCGCTTTTTCGTCCAGCAGGCCGCCACCACCGGGATTGACGTGTTCCGCGTGTTCGACAGCCTGAACTGGGTGGAAAACATGCGCGTGGCGATGGATGCAGTAGTGGAATCCGGCAAGGTCTGCGAAGGGGCGATCTGCTATACCGGCGATATCCTCGATCCCGACCGGGCGAAATACGACCTGAAATACTACGTTTCGATGGGCAAGGACCTTCGCGATGCGGGTGCACATATTCTTGGCCTGAAGGACATGGCGGGCCTGTTGAAACCCGCTTCTGCAAAGGTGCTGTTCAAGGCGCTGAAAGACGAGGTCGGCCTGCCGATCCATTTTCACACCCATGACACATCCGGCCTGTCGGCGGCCACGGTATTGGCGGCGGTCGATACCGGGGTCGATGCGGTTGATGCGGCGATGGATTCGATGTCCGGCGGCACCTCGCAGCCCTGTCTCGGCTCGATCGTCGAGGCTTTGCGCCATACCGACCGCGATACCGGCATCGACACGGGCGCGGTGCGCGGTATTTCGGAATATTGGGAAAGCGTACGCCAGCACTACGCCGCCTTTGAAAGCGGCCTGATGGCCCCGGCCTCCGAGGTTTACCTGCACGAAATGCCGGGAGGCCAGTTCACCAACCTGAAGGCGCAGGCGCGCAGCCTCGGGCTGGAGGATCGCTGGCACGAAGTTGCCGAGACCTATGCCGATGTGAACCGGATGTTCGGCGATATTGTCAAGGTGACGCCGTCCTCCAAGGTGGTTGGCGACATGGCGCTGATGATGGTCAGCCAGGGCCTGAGCCGCGCCGAGGTCGAGGACCCGGGCCACGAGGTCGCCTTTCCCGATTCGGTGATCGACATGCTGCGCGGCAATCTCGGCCAGCCTCCGGGTGGTTTTCCCGAAGGCATCGTGGCCAAGGTGCTGAAGGGCGAGAAACCGGCCACATCCCGCCCCGGCCAGAACCTTGCGCCGGTCGATCTGGAGGCGACGCGGGCGCAGGTATCCAAAGACCTGGAAGGCTTCAGGGTGGATGACGAGGACCTGAACGGCTACCTGATGTATCCCAAGGTCTTCATGGATTACATGGGCCGCCACCGGCTCTATGGCCCGGTCCGCACCCTGCCGACGCGCACGTTCTTTTACGGCATGGAACCGGGCGAGGAAATCTCGGCCGAGATCGACCCCGGCAAGACCCTTGAAATCCGCCTGCAGGCGGTTGGCGAGACCAATGACGATGGCGAAGTGAAGGTGTTCTTCGAGCTGAACGGCCAACCGCGCGTGATCCGTGTGCCGAACCGCAAGGTGAAGGCGACCACCGCCAGGCGCCCCAAGGCCGAAGCCGGCAATGCCAACCATATCGGCGCGCCAATGCCGGGATCGGTGGCCAGCGTGACGGTGAAAGCCGGGCAGAAAGTGGCGGCGGGCGACATGCTGCTGACCATCGAGGCGATGAAGATGGAAACCGGCATCCACGTGGATCGCGACGCGGTGGTGGTGGCGGTGCTGGTACGCCCCGGCGACCAGATCGACGCCAAGGATTTGCTGGTGGAACTGGAATAACCCGAACCGCAAGGTGATGCGGAAGGGCAACCGCGCGCCGACCCCTGCGAGGCGGCAAAGCCTTTTTGCCTGTGCATCTTGAAACAGGGCCTGCGCCACGCCATCCTGAGGCGAAACCACCGGCACGGGGAACCCTTGCGATGATCGAACTGCTTTATGACCCGGCTGTCTGGGCCTCGTTCCTGACGCTTACGGTGCTGGAAATCGTGCTTGGGGTGGATAACGTCATCTTCATCTCGATCACCGCCTCGCGCCTGCCCGAGGCGCAGCGCCGCCCCGCCCGGCTGATCGGGCTGAGCGGTGCGCTGGTGATGCGGGTCGGGCTGTTGTTCTCGATCGCCTGGATCGTCAGCCTGACCGAGCCTCTGGCCACGATCCGGGGCTACACCTTTTCCTGGCGCGACCTGATCCTGCTGGCAGGGGGATTTTTCCTGCTTTACAAGGCCAGTGCCGAGATTTTCGCCGAGATGGAGGCGGTCGAGACAAGCCATTCCAGCGCCGCCGCCTCGTTTTTTCAGATCGTGGTACAGATCATCGTGCTGGATCTTGTGTTCTCGATCGATTCGGTCATCACCGCCGTTGGCATCGCCAATCATCTGGAGGTGATGATCGCCGCCGTGGTGGTGGCGATCCTGGTGATGATGATCGCCGCCGAGCCGATTGCCGGGTTCGTCGAACGCCATCCATCGACCAAGATGCTGGCGCTGGCGTTCCTCGCGATGGTCGGCATGGCGCTGGTGGCGGACGGGATGCACCAGCATATCGAACGCGGCTTTATCTATGCCGCGATGCTGTTCGCTGGCGCGGTCGAGGCGTTGAACCTGATCCGCGCGAAACGGCGAAAGGCGCGGGCCTGAAAATATGCCGCTAGGTCGGGTTTTTTCCCTTGCAGGCCCGGTCGTCTGCCGCTAAATCACGCCTCACCCAAGGATGCGGGCGTAGCTCAGGGGTAGAGCATAACCTTGCCAAGGTTAGGGTCGGGCGTTCGAATCGCCTCGCCCGCTCCAACAAACCAATTCACCCGATTGGTTACGACAAGGCCGCCTCAGGGCGGCTTTTTCGTTTCCGCCATTCGTAGCGATGTCGTGGTGCCGTTTCCGGTGGGCCTACCGCAATTTCAGCCGCACCACCGCGACCGCAACATAAGGCACGCCGCCCCGGTTCAGGATCACCGGCGGCAGGATTTCGGCGTTGGCATCGTAGGCTTGCGCCATTCCCAGCAGGCGGGCGGCGGTCTGGTCGGCAAGTTTCAGGCGCGAAGGCTCCAGCAGCAGCGCGGTGCCGGTTGCCGCTGCGCCCGCCATGAAGACGAAATGATGCGCTGAACGCAGATCGGCGATGCGCATCGGCAGCACCGCCCCGGTGGCGGTATCGACCAGCCCGCCATTGACCCAGTCAGCAGCCATCAGCAGATCGGCCACCTGCCAGAGGCCACGCGCCTCCAGCCCCGGGCGCAGGCCGCCAAGGTTGAATACCTCCTCGGTCCGGTCCCAATCGGGGGCTTCATTGGTGAACGGGCGGGTCAGCAATCCGGTCTGGGCGTGGATCACAAGCAGCAACAGCGGCAGCCAGATGGCGATGGCAAAGCCCCCTGCCCAGTTGCGGAACCGACGCGCAGTCGCCTCGCCCAGCCCCGCCAGCCACATTCCCGCCAGCGGCAGCGCAAACTGCCAGCCCGGCATGGCCCAATGCGCGAAGGACCCCCGCGAGGTCAGATAGATCGCGTTGAAGATCAGCACCGGCCCCAGCGCGATGATGGCCAGCAACAGGACTTCCGGGCGGACGGGGCGGCGAAATGCCAGCCTGATCCCGGCCAGCGCCGCCAGCAGGCCGGTCGGCAACAAAAAGATCGCCTGAAAGACCAGCATCCGCAAGATATTGTCTGCCGACATACCCCCACCGGCGCGGCTGCCGTGGAAGGTAAACGATATCCAACCGTGCTGGAGGTTCCAAATCAGGACCGGCAACAGGCCCAGCAGCCCGACCAGCACCCCCAGCCACGGTGCGGCCTGGGCGAACCAGCGCCGCCCGCGCGGGTTGACCAGCATGAAGCCCAGCACCGCCACCGGAATCCACGCCGCCTGATATTTCGACATGAGCGCCAGCGCCAGCGTCAACCCGGCCAGCAGCCACCATGCCATCGGGGCGCGATCGCCATGCCCGGCAATCCGCACAAGGCTCAGGACCGTCAGCGCCGAAAACAGCGCCAGCGGGCCATCGGGCACGATCAGAACGCCGGTGGAAATCGCGAAGAACGGCGCGATGGCGTAAAGACATGCCGTCCACAGCCCCACCCGCGCGCCACCCAGCCGCACACCGATGGCGTACATCGCCCAGGTGGTCGCCAGACCGGCAATCAGGAAGGGCGCGCGATAGACCAGCGGATGCTCGATCCCGGTCAGCCGCGCGGCAATCCCCGGTGCCCAGAAACTGAGCGGCGGATGATCGAAGAAACTGAGCGACAGGGACCGCCCCACGGCAATGCCGTAAGCCTCGTCAATGCCGATGGGGGTGATCGTGGCCAGCACAAGTTTCAACGCGAAAGACAGCGCCAGGATGATGAGCAGGCCGCGCCCTGCCGTCGCGCCGCCGGTTATCTGTGTGTCTGCCCCAGCCATCAACGCCGCTCAGGCCTTCCAGGTCACAAGCGCCGAGGCGACGAAATTCCACAAGGCACCGACCAGCGCGCCGAAGAACCCGGCCAAAGCCCACCACGGCAGCACCGCATAGATCGCCGTGGCAACCCCGATATTGGCCACCGCCCCCACCGCGCAGACGGCGTAAAAAGACAGCAGGCCTCGGAAGAACGCCCGCCCGCGCAAGGTGCGGTCCTTGTAGGTCAGCGCGTTGTTCAGCGTGAAATTCGAGGTCATCGCCACAAGCACCGAAACCGACTTGGCGATTGCGAAATCGGTCTGCGTCAGCAGCAGGCGCAGGATCGCCAGATCGACGAACAGGCCGGTCATGCCGACCATCATGAACAGGATGAAACGGATCGACACCAGGCCGCCGGTCATCCGCACCAGCAAGAGGCTGAGGAATTCCAGCGTGACGGCGCTGTCCATCTTGCTGTCGCCATGCTGGCGCTCGCGGAAGGTATAGGGCACCTCCGCCACCTTCCAGCCCCCGCGCGAGGCTGACAGCATATCGGCGAGTATCTTGAAGCCCTGGCTTTGCAGACCCAGCACCACCGCGTTGAAACTTTCGCGGCGCACCATGAAAAAGCCGCTCATCGGGTCGCTGGCGGTGATGCGCAACATCTTGCGGGCCAGCGCCGTGGCAACATCGCTGCCCCATTTGCGGATCGCCGACAGGCCGGTGCCGGACGAGCCTCCTTCGACATTGCGGCTGCCGATCACCAGGTCCAGATCGGGGGTATCGCGGAAGCGGGCGACCATCTCGGCCAGCACGGTTTCGTCATGCTGCAGATCGGCGTCCATCACCGCGACAAGGGGCGCGACCGATGACAGGATGCCCTCGATACAGGCACCGGCCAATCCACGCCGGCCGATCCGGTGGAGAACCCGCACGTCGCCGCGCTCGCGGCCCACGGCGCGGACCTCCCTGGCGGTGCCGTCGGGACTGTCGTCATCGACAAAGACAACCTCCCAGTTCAGCCCGTTCAGGGCGGCGTCCAGCAGATCGACCAGCGGACGGATATTGCCACGCTCGTTGAACGTCGGCACAACGATGGTCAGGTCCGGGATCGGTTTTCTGTCGGTACGGGCTGGCAATGGGGCGGCTCGGGGGTTTTTCAGGTTCGCGTCCAAATCCAGCAAATGCCTGCGAAAGGCAAGGTTTTTCTATGCCATTGGCCGTTTGCCGCCGGTCAGGCGCGGCATCTGCCCTCTTTTCAAACCGCCCCGATCACGCCATAACCGCCGCGAACCGCACCTGAAAGGATGCTGCGATGCGCAAGGCCACGATCTCCCGCAAGACCGCCGAAACCTCGATCGAGGTCACGATCAACCTCGACGGCAGCGGCGTGTTCGACAATCAGACCGGCATCGGGTTCTTCGATCACATGCTGGACCAGCTGGCCCGCCACGCGCTGATCGACATGAAAATCCGCGCCACGGGCGATTTGCATATCGACGATCACCACACGGTCGAGGATACCGGCATCGCCCTTGGCAAGGCGCTGGCTGAGGCGGTAGGCGACAAGAAGGGCATCCGCCGCTACGGCTCGTGCCTGTTGCCGATGGACGAGGCATTGGTGCGGGCGGCGCTCGATCTGTCGGGGCGGCCATTCCTTGTCTGGAACCTCGATCTGCCGACCGCAAAGATCGGTGCTTTCGATACCGAACTGGTGCGCGAGTTCTTCACCGCCTTCGCCATGAACGGCGGCATCACGCTGCATGTCGAAAAACTGGCCGGTGCCAACAGCCACCACATCGCCGAGGCGGCGTTCAAGGCGGTGGCCCGCAGCCTGCGCGATGCGCTGGAAACCGATCCGCGCAAGGCCGATGCGATCCCCTCGACCAAGGGTATCCTCTGAACATGGCCTGCGTCATCGTTGACTACAATTCCGGCAACCTGCATTCGGCGGAAAAGAGCTTTCAGCGGATGGCACGGGAAACCGGCGCGGGCGAAATCGTCGTATCATCCAACCCCGACGTGGTGGCACGCGCGGACCGGATCGTGCTGCCGGGTGTCGGGGCCTTCGCCGATTGCCGCGCCGGGCTGTTGTCGTTCGACGGGCTGTTCGACGCAATCGAGGCGGCGGTACGGGGCCGGGGCGTGCCGTTTCTGGGCATCTGTGTCGGCATGCAGATGATGGCAACGCGCGGGCTGGAACACGGGCTGGACACGCCGGGATTTGACTGGATCGGGGGCGAGGTGGTGGCGCTGACGCCTTCCGACAAGGCGCTGAAAATCCCGCATATGGGCTGGAACGATCTGGTGATCGACACCACCCATCCGGTGCTGGCAGGGATCGAAACCGGCGATCACGCCTATTTCGTGCATTCCTACCACCTGGCCACCGCCGACAATAGCGACCGGCTGGCGCATTGCGATTACGGTGGGCCGGTCACGGCGATGGTCGGGCGCGACAACATGGTCGGCACGCAGTTTCACCCCGAGAAAAGCCAATCAACCGGCTTGCGGCTGATTGGCAATTTCCTGAACTGGACGCCCTAGGCGGTTACTGCGAGACGCGCTTCCAGGTCTGCTTGGAACACAGCAGACCACCGGCAACGCAGCCTTTCAGGTACAGCGTGTTGCCGTCCAGATCGATCTTGCCGATATAGATCTTGTCGTTCGACGGACGCCAGACATTGCCGGTGTAATGGTTGTTGCCCTGCGGCTCCATGTTGATGACCAGCATCTTGCCCAGATTCTCGGACGCATATTCGCCGTTGGAATTGAAGGTCCGCTTGATCCAGCCGCAGATCTTGTCGGCACAGGGCCGTACGTCGATATAGGCGTAGGACCCGTCATCGACCTCGGTCTGCCACATGCCTTCCACCGGATCGGCGGCCTGGGCGGCACCCGCGACGAACAGGCCTGCGACAAGGCTTGCAATCAGTTTTTTCATGTTATCCTCCCAATGGTTGGGCGAATGTTCTCCGATACGGCGATTCCCTGCAAGCATTTCCTTGCGGCAGCGCCCGGCCTTGGCATTTCGCCCTGCCTGTGCTTAAGAACGGCGAAACCATCAGCGGAAGGCCCCAGATGATCCTTTACCCCGCGATTGACCTGAAGGATGGCCAGTGCGTGCGCCTTCTGAAGGGCGACATGGACAAGACCACCGTGTTCAACGACAACCCCGCCGCGCAGGCGCTGGCGTTTCAGGATGCGGGCTGCGAATGGCTGCACATGGTCGATTTGAACGGGGCGTTCGCGGGCCAGCCGGTCAATGGCGATGCGGTCGAGGTGATCCTGGCGGCCCTCAGCATCCCCGCCCAGCTTGGCGGCGGTATCCGCGACATGGCCACCATCGAAATGTGGCTGGCCAGGGGGCTGGCGCGGGTGATCCTGGGCACGGTTGCGGTGGAAAACCCCGCGCTGGTGCGCGAGGCGGCGGCGGCCTTTCCGGGGCATGTGGCAGTCGGCATTGATGCCCGCAACGGCAGGGTGGCCACCAAGGGCTGGGCGACCGAGACCGATGTGCAGGTCACCGATCTGGCGCGGCAATTCGAGGATGCGGGCGTTGCCGCGATCATCTACACCGATATCGACCGCGACGGCGCGATGCAGGGGCCGAACATCGCCGCCACCGCCGCCCTTGCCAATGCGGTGTCGATCCCGGTGATCGCCTCGGGCGGGGTGTCGTCGCTGGCGGACCTGAAGGCGCTGAAGGACTGCGGCGCGCCGCTGAACGGGGCGATTTCGGGGCGCGCATTGTATGACGGCAAGATCGCGCTTGCCGATGCCATCGCGCTGCTGAAAGACTGAACCATGCTGAAAACCCGCATCATTCCCTGCCTTGACGTGAAGGATGGCCGCGTCGTCAAGGGGGTCAACTTTGTCGATCTGGTCGATGCCGGCGATCCGGTGGAATCGGCACGCGCCTATGATGCCGCCGGGGCGGATGAATTGTGCTTTCTCGACATCAACGCCACCCATGAAAACCGCGGCACGATGTACGATGTCGCGCGCCGCACCGCCGAGCAATGCTTCATGCCGCTGACCATCGGCGGTGGCGTGCGCACGCCCGACGATGTGCGCGCGCTTCTGCTGGCGGGGGCCGACAAGGTCTCGTTCAACTCCGCCGCCGTGGCCGACCCGGACGTGGTGGCACGGTCTGCAGACAGGTTCGGCAACCAGTGTATCGTTGTCGCCATCGACGCGAAAACCGTCAGCCCCGGCAAATGGGAGATTTTCACCCACGGCGGTCGCCGCGCCACCGGCATTGATGCGGTGGAATTCGCGCTGCTGGTCGAAGCCAGGGGCGCTGGGGAAATCCTTCTGACCTCGATGGATCGTGACGGCACGCGGGCCGGGTTCAACCTGCCGCTCACCCGCGCCATCGCCGATGCGGTCTCGATCCCGGTCATTGCTTCGGGCGGGGTCGGCAACCTCGATCATCTGGTCGAAGGCGTGACAAAGGGCCATGCCAGCGCGGTGCTGGCCGCCTCGATCTTCCATTTCGGCGATTATACAATCGCCGAGGCCAAGGCCCATATGGCCGCCGCCGGTATCGCGGTGCGGCTATGAGCGATATCCTGCACCGCCTTGCCGCCACCATCGCCGCCCGCAAGGGGGCCGATCCGGATACGTCCTGGACGGCAAAGCTGCTGGCCAAGGGCCCGGAAAAGGCGGCCGAGAAATTCGGCGAGGAAGCGGTGGAGGCGATCATCGCGGCGGTGAAAAACGATCCCGAGAACCTGAAGGCCGAGGCCGCGGACGTGCTTTATCACCTGCTGGTCATGCTGGCGGCCCGCGATGTGGCGCTGGCCGATGTACTCGGCGAACTGGAACGCCGCGAGGGCCTGTCCGGAATTGCCGAAAAGGCTTCCCGCCCGCGCTGATCACCGGTTCACGATTGAAGCCAATCCGCCGCCACCTTATGCTGCGCCGCGTCGCATCGGTCGGGAGAACAACATGAAATTCACCTTTAGCGAGGATCACCGCCTGCATTTCCCGCAAGCCGAGCTTCACGGCGGCGAGTTCGTCACGCCGTTCGAGCGCCCCAGCCGGGTGGAATATGTCCTGAACCGGCTGCGCACCGTCGGCATGACGGACCTGATCGCGCCTGACGCCTACGATCCGGCCCCGGTCGCCGCCATCCACGATGCCGGGTATCTGAACTTCCTGGCCACCGCCTGGGCGGACTGGACGGCAGCAGGATATCGCGGCGAGATCGTGCCCACCGGCTTTCCGATGCGCCGGATGCAGCAGCGCATCCCGCAGGAAATCGACGGCAAGGCCGGATATTACTGCCTGGCGGTGGAAACCGCGATCACCGGCGGCACCTGGGCGGCGGCGCAATCGTCCTGCGCGGTGGCGCAGACGGCGCAGCGGCTGGTGGCGGGCGGTGATCGCGCCGCCTTCGCACTGTGCCGCCCGCCGGGGCATCATGCGGCGATTGATATGTATGGCGGCTATTGCTTCATCAACAACGCCGCTGTCGCCGCCGAGATGTTCCGCCGCGACGGCGCGAAGCGGGTGGCGATCCTGGATGTCGATTTCCACCACGGCAACGGTACGCAGGATATCTTCTATCACCGCGACGACGTGCTGTTCTGCTCGCTGCATGGCGCACCTGAAACCGCGTTTCCCTACTTCCTTGGCTATGCGGATGAAACCGGCGCGGGCAAGGGCGAGGGCTTCAACGCCAATTACCCGATGCCCGAGGGTACGCCATACGAGGTCTGGGGCGCAGCGCTGGATGATGCGGCAAGGCGGATCGCGACATTCGGCCCGGATGCGCTGGTGGTGTCTCTGGGGGTCGATACCTTCAAGGACGATCCGATCAGCTATTTCAAGCTCGATTCACCCGATTTCCTAAAGATCGGCCAGCGGATTGCGCGGCTGGGCCTGCCGACATTGTTCGTGATGGAAGGCGGCTATGCGATCGGCGCGATCGGGCTGAATACCGTGAACGTGCTGGAGGGATTCGAGAACGCCTGACGGATCAGCCCCGCGCCGTCCTCGCGGTTGCCGGTTCGGCAAACCGGTCGTCGAACAGCAGCGACACCATCTGCGCCACATCGCGTTCCAGGCGCTTGTGATGTGTTGCCAGCGACATCCTGTCGTTCTTGATGAATTCCATGTAATGCGCGGTCCAGCGGTCAAAGAACAGATGCGCCAGGAAGACCGGATCGGGAACCTTGCCGTTGCGCAGAACCAGCGGATAGGCGGCGAACAGCCTTGCCAGTTCCTCGATCAGCTTGCTGTCCAAGGACGCGAAACGCTGCTCGAAATCGGTGTTTGGGCGGCGGATATTGGCCGCCTCGGCATACCGCCAGACCCGTTTGCCCGCGATCCCGATGGTCTTTTCGGAAACGTCGCTCAGGAATTCGGTCAGGGTTTCCAGAAGATTGTTGTCGGCTGAATAGGTAACATTGTCCCAGCGCTTGCGCGAGGTTTCCGCCCCCTCGAAGATCAGGCAACTTAGCAGATTGTCCTTTGATCCGAAGTAGTTGAAAACCGTCGGCGCGGACACGCCGGCTTTTTCGGCGATGGCGGCGACGGTGGTGGCCTCGATCCCCTGCACCGCGAACAGTTTTTCCGCGCAGCGCAGGATCTCGTGCCGACGCTTTGCCTTCTTGCGATCCCGAAGGCCGGGCGCACCTGCCTTGCTGGCATTCGGGGCGGCATTCTGGCGGGCGGCATCTGGCAAGACCGGCAACTCCACAAATTTTTTAGTCTGCTAAATTTTTTTATTGACGCAATTATTTTATGTCAATAGCAATATATCCAGTACCTGTCCTTCCGTCTGCCATAGCGAGTCGACCAAGACGCCATGATCGAAATCAGTAAAGTGAGCAAAGTCTTCGGCAGCGGCGATGCGGCTGTCGCCGCCCTGAAGGATGTGGACGCCACAATTCAGGAGAACGAGTTCTTTACCCTGCTCGGCCCATCGGGCTGCGGCAAGACCACGCTGTTGCGGCTGATCGCCGGGTTCGATCATCCGACTGGCGGAACCATACGTCTGGCGGGGGACGACATCACTTATCTGCCGCCGAACAAGCGGCCGGTGAACACGGTGTTCCAGAACTACGCGCTGTTCCCGCATATGACGGTGGCCGGGAATATCGCCTTCGGGCTGGAAATGCTGGGCCAGTCAAAGACGCAGATTGCCGAGACCGTCGACAAGATGCTGGATCTCGTCCAGATGCAGGCGCTGCGCAACCGTTACACCACGGAGATCTCCGGCGGCCAGCAACAGCGGGTCGCGCTGGCGCGTGCGCTGGCACCGCAGCCCAAGGTATTGTTGCTGGACGAGCCGTTGTCGGCGCTGGACCTGAAGCTCAGAAAGGAAATGCAGATCGAACTGAAGCGGCTGCAATCGGAAACCGGCATCACTTTCGTCTTTGTCACACACGATCAGGAAGAAGCCTTGACCATGTCCGACCGGATCGCGGTGATGCGCGATGGGCATATCCTTCAGGTCGGCAGCCCGCGCGACATCTACAACCATCCGGTTGATCGCTTCGTCGCGGATTTCATCGGTGAAACCAATTTCCTGACGGCGCGTGTCGCCGGCAAGAAGGTGAAATTGACCTCGGGCGACGTGATTGCGGCGGGCGATGTTTCCCGCCACGGCGAAGGCGCCGAGGTCACGGTGGCGGTTCGCCCCGAACAGGTGCGCATCGGAGAGGCCGGTGCCAAGGGCGGCATCGCCGCGACGGTGAACCAGACCGTCTATTTCGGCACCGATACGCATATCCACCTGAAACTCGGAGACGGATCGGACCTGGTGGCGCGCCTGCAAAGCCCGCCATCCGGCGAATCCGGTCTGTCGCAGGGTGCTGCGGTGTCGGTACAGTTCACCGATGGCGCGGTGCAGGTCCTGGAGTCCTGAGATGAGCACCAGCCTGGAAAAGCAACGCGCCCGGGATGGCTGGCTGTTGTCGGCACCGGCGCTGGTGCTTCTGGTATTCGCTGCTGCCGGACCTCTTCTGATCGTGGCGACCTACGCCTTCCTGACGCCCGGCGATTACTCCGGCGTGGTCTGGGATTTCACGCTGAAGGCATGGTTTCAGGTGTTGTTCGAGCGCGACATTTTCGATGATTCGATCAGTATGGCCGACGCGCATCTGTCGATCTTCTGGCGCTCGATCCGCCTGTCGCTGCTGACCACGATCCTGACCTTCCTGTTCGGCCTGCCAACCGCATGGTTCATCGCCACAAGGCCCGCCAAGCAACGCGCGGCATGGCTGTTCCTGATTACCATTCCGTTCTGGACCAACCTTCTGATCCGCACCTTCGCCATCATGGAAGTGATCCGCTATGACGGACTTCTGAACAAGGCGCTGCTGGGGATCGGCCTGATCGAAACCCCGCTCAGGATAATGTATACCGACACGGCGGTGCTGATCGGCATGACTTATGTCTATCTGCCGCTCATGGTTCTGCCGATGTTCGCCGCCATCGACCGGCTGGACATCCGCCTGATCGAAGCCAGCTACGACCTCTACGCGACCCGCCTGAAAGTGCTGACCAAGATCATCCTGCCGATTGTTCGCCCGGGCATCATCGCCGGTTCGATCCTTGTCTTCGTGCCCTCGATCGGGGCCTATGTCACGCCGCGGGTGCTGGGCGGTGGCAAGAAGATGATGGTCGGCAACTTCATCGAATTGCAGTTCGGGGCCGGTCGCAACTGGCCGTTGGGCGCAGCTTTGTCGCTGATCCTGCTGCTGATCGTCTCGGTGGCGCTGATCTTTTATGTCCGCGTTTCGACCAGGAGCGATTCCGATGGCTGAGTTTGGCAGGCGCAAATTCTCGGCCACGGCGCTGCCGGGCTTTTCCACCGTGGCGGCGATCACGTTCATCGTGCTCTACGCACCGATCGTGACGCTGGTGATCTATTCCTTCAATGCGTCGGATTCGGTGGCGCTCTGGGGTGGGTTCTCGGCCAAATGGTACGGCATCGCCTGGCAGAATACCCATGTCCAGGAAGCGACGATCCGCTCGATCATCATCGCCGTCAGCGCCTCGGCCATCGCCACCACGGTGGCGACAATGGCAGCACTCGGCACAACACGGCGGGGCAAATACAGCGGCCAGACGCTGATCTACATCATGATCAACCAGCCCCTGATGGTGCCTGAAATCGTTACTGCCGTGGCGTTGCTGATCTTCTTTGCCTCGATCAAGGTGGCCACCGGATATACCGGACTGATCTACCTGATCGTCGCGCATTCGGCGTTCTGTGTACCGTTTGCCTATCTGCCGATCCGCGCCCGGCTGGAAGGAATGGACCTGACGCTGGAAACCGCCGCCGCCGATCTTTATTCCACGCCGTTCCGCACCTTCCGCCGGGTGACGCTGCCGCTGCTCGCCCCCGGCATTGCCGCCGGTGCGATGCTGGCCTTCGTGATCTCGCTGGATGACGTGGTCATTACCGAGTTTGTAAAATCGGCCGGACAGGATACACTGCCGACCTACATGCTGGGGCAGCTCCGACGCGCTGTCACGCCCGAGGTCAACGCCATCGCGACCGCGCTGTTGTGCCTGACCGTGCTGCTGCTGACTCTTTTCTTCCTACTAACCCGGAAACGGGGCTGAACCCGTTCCTCAACAACCCGCAAGGAGTAAGACATGAAAAAGACACTGATCCTATCTGCCGTTGCCGCGCTGATCGCAGGCGCGGCCCATGCCGAAGGCGAATTGAACATCTACAACTGGGGCAACTACACCAACCCCGATCTGATCAAGAAGTTCGAGGAAGCCTATGACGTCAAGGTCACCATCACGGATTACGATTCCAACACCACCGCGCTGACCAAGGTCGAGGCCGGCGGCCACGGATTTGACATCGTGGTGCCGTCGAACGGTTATGTGAAAATCTTCATCGACAAGGGCCTGTTGCTGGAAACCCGCCCCGACCAGATGGAAAACTTCAAGAACATGGACCCGACCTGGGTCAATGTCGGCTGGGATATGGGCCGCCACTACACGGTGCCGTGGCAATGGGGTTCTACCGGCGTTGCCGTGAACACATCGACCTATTCCGGCGATATCAACACCTCGGCGATCTTCCTCGATCCGCCGGCGGAACTTGCCGGCAAGATCAACGTGGTGCCGGAGATGGCCGACGTGATGGCGATGGCGATCTACTATGTCGGCGGCACCGATAGCTGCACCGAAGACAAGGAGATCCTGAAAAAGGCCCGCGACGTACTGGTCGCCGCCAAGCCAAGCTGGCTGTCGATGGATTACGGCACCACCGACAAATTGTCGTCGGGCGAATGGGTCGCATCGGTGAACTGGAACGGCTCCACCTTCCGCGCCCGCCTGGCCAATCCGACCGTGCAATACGGCTATCCGGTCGAAGGCTATCCCCTTTGGATGGATTCGGTTGCGGTCCTGGCCGATGCCAAGAACGTCGAAAACGCCAAACTGTTCCAGAACTTCATCATGGATCCGGAAAACGCGGCGATGATCTCGGCCTTTGCGCGCTATTCCAACGGCATCATGGGCTCTGACGCCTTCATGCCGGCAGACATGAAGACGGCACCGGAAATCAATCCGCCGGCGGAACTGGCGGCAGCCGGTAAATTCGCCGAGGCCTGCCCGAAAGCGGTGCAGGACATCCACACCGCTATCTGGACCGAACTTCAGAAATAACGCTAACCGGCCCGGCCCTGTCAGGGGCCGGGCCTTGCCCTGCCGACTTCCCCATACCCGTTTTCCTGACCTGCCAGCGGACCGCCACAGGCGCACAGGCCCGCCCGGCTCAGCCTGAAGGAGCGCCCGCCTTGTCCGATACCGATCTTTGCTACATGACCGCCGACGCCGCTATCGCCGCGTTCACCGCCAGAACCCTGTCGCCGGTCGACCTGATGCAGGCGGTGATCGCCCGTGCCGAAGCCGTGCAGGACGACCTGAAGCCATTCACCTATACCCATTACGACGAAGCGATGGATCAGGCCCGCCAGTCCGAGGCGCGCTATGCCAAAGGCACGCCAATGGGTACGCTCGACGGCCTGCCGATCGGCATCAAGGATGAAAGCGAGATTGCCGGCAAGCCGACCTCGAACGGCTCGCTGATCATGAAGGATCATGTGGCCGAAACCACGTCGGCCAATAACCAGCGCATCATCGCCGAAGGCGGCATCGTCCATGCCCGCACCGCCACGCCGGAATTCTCGTCTGCCGGGGTCACCTGGTCGCGGCTCTGGGGCGTCACCCGCAATCCCTGGAACCCCGAGTTTTCCCCCGGCGGCTCCAGCGGCGGCGCGGCGGCCTCGCTGGCGGCGGGCACATCGACGCTCTGCACCGGTTCGGATATCGGTGGGTCGATCCGCATTCCGGCCTCGACCTGCGGCCTGGTCGGCTACAAGCCGCCCTATGGCCGCAATCCCGACGACCCGCCCTTCAATCTGGACTTCTACTGCCATACCGGACCTTTGGCCCGCAGCGTGCGGGACGCGATCCGCCTGCAAAACGTGATGTGCGGCCCGCATCCGACGGATATCGTCAGCCTGCGCCCGAAACTGGTGCTGCCCAGCGAATACGAACCCATCAAGGGCTGGAAGATCGCTTATTCGCCCGATCTCGGCGGCTTCGAGATCGACCCCGAAGTGCGGCGCAACACCGAAGCCGCGCTGCAGGTGTTCCGTGATCTCGGTGCGACGGTCGAAGAAGTTGATATCGGCTGGGGCCCCGAGGTGCTGGAGGCCGGCTTGGCCTATCTCGCGCATCTGTTCGGCGGCTATCTGTCAACTCTGCTGGCCGACCACGCCGACGAGATGACGCCCTATTGCCGCGATCTGGCGGAACGCGCATTGGGCTCCACCGCGCAGGATTTCGTTGCTTCGCTGGAGGTCGCAGGCCAGATGTACCTGACCCTCGGGCCGATCCTGGAACGCTACAATGTGCTGATCTGCCCGACCTCTGGCCTGCCATCGGTCAAGGCGGATTTCCAGCCCACCAGCGAAAGCCTGTCGATCAACGGCAAGCCGGTCGATCCGATGCTGGGCTGGGTGCTGACCACGCCCTTCAACACGATGAGCCGTTGCCCGGTGCTGTCGGTTCCTTCGGGACATGCGGCCAACAACGTACCGACCGGCATCCAGATCGTCGGGCGCACCTATTCGGACGCCGACGTGTTCCAGGCCGCACTGGCCTACGAAACCGCTTTGGGCGGCTGGTACAAGGACCGCCTGCCGGCGCTCTGAGGCGAAGCCGGCCCCATCGCAGGATGCCGCCCTCCGGGGCGGGATATGTGACGCAGCGTCCCGGCCATTCGCCGGCATATCCAGCACGCCACCGCGCTGCTACAATCCGTCCGTACCAATGCGACGGAGGCCACATGTCCCCCCTGAAACCCCGCACCATCCTTGAAACCCACGAGGTGATGAACCAGCCGGTCGCGCGCGGCGACGGCGATCTCTGGGCCGATGACACGATCCTGCGCCACTACGCCACCATCTTCGGGGCCGATACCGGCGATCTGGCCGACTATGGTGCCACGATGGGCCGCGAGGAGATGCGCGAGGCCGGGCAGATCGCCAACAAGGTGGTGCCGGAACTGCGCACCTTCGATCGTGGCGGACGGCGGATTGACGAGGTTACATTCCACCCCGCCTATCACCGCCTGATGCAGGCCGGGCTGGAAGCCGGCTTTGCCGCGCGCCCCTGGGAGGACCGCAAGGGCGGCCACGCCACCCATGCCGGGATGGTCTACATGCAGGCGGAAATCGAGCCCGGCACCTCCTGCCCGATGACCATGACCTATGCGTCGATCCCGGCCCTGAAGGACAATCCCGACATCGCCCGCGACTGGGTGCCCCGCGCCCTGTCGCGCCGCTACGATGCCTCATCACGCCCGGCAGCCGACAAGGCAGGTGTCACCATCGGCATGGCGATGACCGAAAAGCAGGGCGGCTCGGACGTGCGCGCCAATTCCACCCGCGCCACGCCCGAGGGCGACCATTACCGCCTGCGCGGGCATAAATGGTTCTGCTCGGCCCCGATGTGCGACGCCTTCCTGACGCTGGCGCAGGCCCCGGACGGGCTGACCTGTTTTCTGGTGCCGCGCTGGACACCCGACGGCGAGCGCAACCCGATCCAGATCCTCAGGCTGAAGGACAAGCTTGGCAATCGCGCCAATGCCTCATCCGAGATCGAGTACCACGATGCCTTCGCCTGGCGTCTGGGCAACGAGGGTGATGGCGTCAAGACCATCGTCGAAATGGTCCACCACACGCGGCTGGATACCGCGATGGCCCCGGCGGGACTGATGCGCGCCGCGCTGGACGAGGCGCATTGGTGGATTTCCGGGCGCTCGGCCTTCCAGCGAAGGCTGATCGACCAGCCCTTGATGCGCGCGGTTCTTGCCGACATGGTGGTCGAACTGGAAGCCTCCGCCGCCATCGGCATGCGGGTGGCGCAGGCCTTCGACGGCACCAGCCCTGAAGATCGCGCCTTCGCCCGGATCGCCGTGGCAACCGCGAAATTCCTGTCCAACAAGCGCTGCGTGCCGTTCATCTGCGAAGCGATGGAATGCCTCGGCGGCGTCGGCTATGTCGAGGAAAGCCCGATGCCGATGCTGTACCGCGAGGCGCCGCTGAACTCGATCTGGGAAGGCTCGGGCAACGTGATCTGCCTTGATATCCAGCGCACGCTGGCCCGCGAACCAATGGCGGGCGAGGTGGCGATGGCGGAACTCGCCGCCGCCAGGGGGGCCGACCGCCGCTATGACGCCGAACTCGCCGCCTTCCGGGACCGCTGGCCGAACGGCGCGCCCGAGGCCGAAGCCCGCTGGTTCGCCGAACGCCTCGCCACGCTGTTGCAGGCCTCGATCCTGCTGCGCCACGCGCCCGAGGCGATCGCCGATACCTTCATGGCCACCCGCATCGCCCGTAAACGCGGCGACATCATCGGGGCCATTGCCAAGGGTGATGTCTCGGCGATCATGGCCCGCTTGAGCACCTAAACGTTTTGCCGGAGGTGCGAAGCCTCCGGCTTCAGCCGCCGCTCACCCCGGCCTCGGCAAAGGTCGCCATGCCGGAATGACAGGCCAGTGCGCCTTTCAGCACCCCGATGGCCAGCGCCGCGCCCGATCCTTCGCCCAGCCGAAGGCCCAGCGACAACAAGGGCTCCTTGCCCAGCAGGTCCAGCATCCGGCCATGCGCCGCCTCGGCTGAAACATGCCCGGCCACGCAATGATCCAGCGCACCGGGGGATGCACGTTCCAGCACCGAGGCCGCCGCGGTGCAGATGAAGCCGTCCAGGATCACCGGGATACGCCGCATCCGCGCATGCAGGATCGCCCCCGCCATCGCCGCCAATTCGCGCCCGCCAAGGCAGCGCAGCACCTCCAGCGGATCGCCCAGGGCCGATGCGTGCCGCGCCAGCCCAGCCGCGACCACCTCGGCCTTCAAGGCCAGTCCCGCATCGTCCACACCGGTGCCACGGCCAACCCAATCCTCTGCCGCGCCACCGAACAGCGCCGCCGCCACCGCCGCCGCCGATGTGGTGTTGCCGATGCCCATCTCGCCCGTCACCAGCAGATCGGCGGCGGGATCGACCGCGTCCCAACCCGCCTGCAAGGCCGCCAGAAAATCCGCCTCGTCCATCGCCGGTTCGATGGTGAAATCCGCCGTCGGGCGCTCAAGCTCCAGCGCCTTCACCACCATCGTTGCCCCGAAACAGGCTGCCAACTGGTTGATCGCCGCCCCGCCGGCCTGGAAGTTCAGCACCATCTGCGCCGTCACTTCCGCCGGAAAGGCCGACACGCCTCGCGCCGCAACACCGTGATTGCCAGCGAAAATCGCCACCTGCGGGTACGAGATTTCCGGTGCCGCCTCGCCCCGCCATCCGGCATACCACAGCGCCAGATCCTCCAGCCGCCCCAGTGCCGCCGGTGGCTTGGTCAGCACCGCATTGCGCGCCTCGGCATCGGCTCGTGCCTGCTGATCAGGGCCAGGCAGTTCGGCAAGCAGGTGGCGGAAGGCGGCAAGGCTGGCGGGTGATGCGGTCATTTGGAAACTTTCCTTTAAACGGATTGAAGTCGCGCCTGTTTATCGGCAATGCTTTCAATTGACAGGCCGGAACACGAAAGGCCAGCACCCATGAACGACCTTTTCCAGCGGCACGATATCGCAGCCGCCTTCACCCTCCTGACCCGCCTGCCGGTGCCCGCGGATCACGAGGCCGCCGCACAACGATCCGCGCATGCGGTCTGGGCCTGGCCACTGGTTGGTGCGGCACTCGGGGCTATGGCGGCGCTGGCGGCATCCATCATGTTGGCCCTTGGCACCGCGCCCGGCATCGCCGCCGCCATCGCGCTGGCAAGTCTGGCACTCGCCACCGGCGCTTTGCACGAGGACGGGCTGGCCGATTGCGCCGATGGTCTGGCCGGCGGCCATGACCGCGACAGGCGCCTGGCGATCATGCGCGACAGCCGCATCGGCGCGTTCGGCGCGGTGGCGCTCGGGCTGGCGCTCCTGGCCCGCTGGTCGGGGATCGAGACCCTCGCCAGCGAAGGACACCTGTTCTGGCCGCTGGTCGCCATCGGCGCAATGTCGCGCCTGCCGATGGCGCTGGCGCTGTTCACCCTGCCACCGGCACGAACCGACGGACTTGCTGCCGGGGTCGGCCTGCCGCCGCCACAAGCCATTGCCGCCGCCTCGGCCATCGCACTGGCCTTTGCGCTGATCGCCTTTGGCTGGGGCGCAATCGCACTGGTATTCTGGTGCCTGGCCGCCACCTTGCCCCTGTTCCTGACCGCCCGCCGCCTGATCGGCGGGCAGACCGGCGACATCCTCGGCGGCAGCCAGCAACTGGCGGAAATAGCGGGCCTTGCGGTCGCCACCGCCCTGATCGCGGCCTGAAAACCCGCGGCTTCTTTTTGGCAGAAATACTCGCGGGGGGTCCGGGGGGTGGCAACCCCCCGGCTTCGGCCCCAATAGCATTTGTAAGTATTCATCTGGTTTGATTGGCTGTTATCAGATGGTTTGACCCGCATTTATCCGGGTATATCTGGGAATAACCGAGTACATCTGATTACCCAAAATATATAGGGATTAGACGGATTATTTCAACTGAAACCCAACGCTTTTTTGTATTTCTTTGCGGTGGGTTTCAGTCACTTCAGCCACCCTCGGACGCTCACATCGGTTACATGAAGTCGGCGGGCAATATCGCTGATCGAATGGCCTTTTGCACGCACTACTTGTGCCGTCCATTGTTTTGCGAGGGGCACGCGGCGTTGCAGGAGATGCAGATTTTCGCCCAGTCGCTTCGCCTTTTCGTAGCCGACCAGGGCTTCGAGATGGCTCTTGCCTTTGGGGTCAACCGGTATGCTGATACCCGCGCCACCAAACGCCAGAAGAAAATCAATCGTCAGATCAATCCCAAGGATTTCGACGTAGAGCGCGACCTGTGCGGGCGGTTGCGGGTAGATCGGGACAAGATCATTTGTCATGCCCGCAACCTTTGCCACCATCGGTGAATTGAACTGAGGCTGACGCGCCGACCAGGTGGAAACGCTTCCTTTACCGCTTCGGCGATTTCCTTGAAGGTCATGGTTTCGATCCGGGCGCTGACAAAAGCGTTCAGATCAGCGTCGGTATTCAGCCTGGACGGTCTGCCCATCCGATGCTCGCGCCGGTAATCCGCTTCGGAAATCACGCCTTTGACAGAGCCGTTGAAACCCTGTGAAACCCCGGTTTGATCGGGCTTTGAAAGTGCGATCAGGGCTTGTTCTTGCGCGTCGGACGCCAGCCGGGTCAGATCACGCGCCTTTGTTACCTTCGCAATGGCAAGTTCCAGCTTCTGCTCCGCACAAATTTCAGGCCGGACGTTGCGGCCCGATTTGCCATTTACCTGATTCTGCTTGCCTGTCATCTTGGTCCTTGCAGGTGTGACACGGTGAAATTCTCCCGGCCGTAGCACGACCAAATGGTCGGAGCGCCATGCGGGGTTTCCGGCAAATGACCGGACGGGAGGCCCCGCCACCTGCACCCTTCTTTTCGGGGCACCCTGAGCCGCGAGATATGACATCGCCGCTCAGGGTGCCGTCCTGGGCAAGGCATGGCTGACACACCTGCCTGGATCAGACCGGAGTTTCCGCCGAACCGGCCCGATGCTCATTCCTTCAGATTGCCGGGCTTGAGGCCAAGCTGAGCACAAACAGCGTCGGCTTCATCCGACCCACGGTCGCCTTGTCCAGATACCTGATATGCCTGCAACACTGCGGGTTTCATCAAATGCGCATAGGCGGGTGTGGCCGACGCAATGAATCGCTCGAAACTGTCTTCATCCTGACGGCAAAGGGCGGTTGCCCAGGGCTTCATTGCCGGGGTGATGTAGCCTTTGCTCAACGCCGCTTCGACCTTGGCGTTTGCCCGTTCCTGTCCCATTGTCGCGATCCGTGCATTCCGGTCTTTTAGCAAGTCCTGAAGGGCTTCCAGCGGCACAAATCTTGAAGGATCGGAAAACCCGGCTGTTGCACCGGCGATCTTGTCTTCAACGGCAGCGATGATCGCATCTTCTGAAGCGTCATCCGACAGGCCAAGGAGTGCGACAAGCCGCTCCATCAATGTCTGAATTTCCGGCACGGTGTTCTCCTGGCTGGCAAGCGCTGTAAGATGCAGGGCGGGACTGTGGACCAGCCCGGCACCTCTGAGCTTGACGATTTCCTTGGTTGCGGAATTGAACAGAAATGACGGGCTGAGAAACCGGTATTCCTTGTTGGCGATCAGGTCGCGGGCCTTGGCCGTCCATTCGACACGCCCCCAAAGCCCGGTTGTCTCTACCCGCAAATCCTTGATCCACCCGGCGGCAGGAACCGGCCCGTTTTGGGTTGCGTCCGGCTTGTCGTTCTGGTGTTCATAATCCACCGGCAGGTCGATCCCACCCGCCCGAAAGGCGCTCAGCACCTGTTCGGGATTGCTGATACTGAATGCCCGGCCATCGCGTGCGGTCATCGCCCCCTTGGGGAAGAGATGCACCCAGTCCGGTACTTGGCCAGATACTTCGCCAGGTGCCTGCCCTGGCGTGATTGCACGGTCACAGACCGCAATCTGCAAATCAGTCACCGGATTACTCCGCAACGTATGGCGTTACGACAAGGTCCGCCGTGCCCTTCCAGGGGTTTGATCCGCCACCAGCCTTGATTTCGGTGTTCAGCAGGTGGAGCGCGTCGCTTTCCAGTGCCGGGGGAACCACCAGGATCGTGGGCGTAATCCCCAGCGACCGCCCGCCGTCAGATTTGAAATTCATCATCGCGGCCCTCGCAGCCGCATAGTTTTCCTCGTTCAGATCGCTTTTGGAGCCGAAGGCGAGTTGCCAAAGTCCAAATCCGGCATTGACGCGGGCGCGTATGCCATAAAGATATTCGTCATTCAGGAACACATGCGGGTCGTTCCGCCCGTCCAGGCGCTGAAACTCATAGGTTTCCCGTTCCTGCCAGATGATCGGGCGAACACCCCGGCCCACATCCAGAAGAAACCACGCAGCTTTGGCACCTGTCTGCATGTTGCTGACATTCGTGACCGCGCCGTCGATCTCGACCGGGTGGTCGGTATCAAAGAAGTTCTGCCCGTCGAAACAGTTGGTGCTGAAGCCATCTTTCAGCAGGCCAAAAATCAGTTCGTCAGGGTGGCGACGTGCACCCTGACCCATTTCCGAAAAGAACGGTTTGAAGATGCCGAGCCGGTCATCCGAGATGTCGTCGCGCCGGACTGATACGGTTGATTCAAACTTGCGGGTGGTAATGGTGAAGCTGTGCGCCTTCAGGCTGTTGACGTGCCGCTGACCGATCCACTCACGCAACTGCGGGAACATGCCGAGCCAGCCATAAGTTTCATCGCGCCCGGCACTGGGAACCGTCATCGCAACCCGGTCCATATGGGACGGTGCCTCAAGATAGGCGTCGGTGTAAACGGTCTGGAAACCTTTGAAGACCAGGTCGAGCGAATTGTCATTGATGAGCATTGCGGAAATTTCCCTGAATATTGGTTCCGGGAAAATGTACAATGAAGCGAAACGCCGGGACACTCGCAACGGTTTGTGGAGAGATGGAAGGTGCTTGAAAAGCTGGTTTCAAACCTGCTTGAAAATTAGCCCCGGCGATGCCTGAGTTAGTCCGTGACGACAGTTGCGCCCTGAAGGGCCGTAGAGGCTTGATTACCGAGTTTGGCCATGAAGGGATATGAAAACGTCTGACCCCGTTTAAAAAACGCACCAGAGCGTTCAATGAGGCCCTTTCTGCCATTGTGTCCCGCATGTATTCCGAAAGTCGGTGATTTGGTGGCAAAATGAAGGGGTGGCACCGCATTGGCACCACCCCTCTTGCCGGGCCTTTTTGCCGGTATTGATGCAGATCGCGGACCTGTCACGCTGATCGCGCTTTCATTGCCTTCAATGCGGTTATGACCTTCTGAGCATCCATCTTCGTCAAAAACCGCAGGCTGGATACCTTGAAGCATTTCAGCAGCCAGGTATTCAGGCCGTCTTCGGTCCGGTTGCCGGTCCATTCGCCCCAAAGGGCGCGGATCAGGCTGAGTTGCGCAAAGCTGGCCATGCCAGGACGTTCGCCGTAATCCGGCCCGGTGCGTTCCAGTGGCCGGAATCCCTGATACTCGAACAATCCCATCATCGCCTCAAACCCGGCGCGGTCCAGTTCGGTCGAGCTGGTGACGCCTGCGATCTGGACCAGGGCGGACCGGTATTCTTCATCGCTGATCTTCAGCTTCGCCTTGGCGACATGAAGAATTGCCTTTTGACTATTGCTCAGGGTCAAAGGTTGCACCTCCATTGTAAATGGGTTGCCCGGCGAGTTCGGCCCGTGCCCGTTCTCCAAGTGCAATGCGAAGTTTGGCGTCGAGCATGAGAATCGCCTCGCCCTCGACCTCCGCCGCAGACCTGAACGCCCGACCGCAAAGTTCAAACAGGCTGGTGATGCCCACATGCCCGTCAAGACAGCCGCTGGTCACGCCGGAATAAAGCAGGGCAAAAATGTTCTCGGCATGGTTCAGCAGATAGGACACCTCGCCAGTCGCCTTTTCCAGTTGATCCGCTTCATCGGGCGAAAGCGTGATCGTGATATGGTCCTGGTTGCTCATTGGACCGGCCCTTTCGGCATTGGCTCGACAATGATTGCCCGCCCCAGCAGTTCCCGCACGCGGTTATGATCTTGACCGCACCGCTTGAAGGTTCCAGCAGCATTTCAAGGGTTTTCCTGAACCGCCCTTCTTTGTCGCCGTCCGATTCAAGAATCTGCTTCAAGGTCGCAATGGTGCGCCGAAACAGGCTGGTATGTTCAAAAAGTGCAACCACACCCGAATCGAGTTCATGCGCTTCCTGTTCCGAAACCGGAACGGCAATCAGGATGCAATCCTGAAACTCTGCAAACCGTTCATCCGGCACGCGAACTTTGAGGACAAGAGTTTGCATTATTTTGATCCTTTCGGTGTCAGCTTGAGGTCGAGAATTGCCGCTTTCAGGTGCCCGGCATTCAGGGCACTGCCACCGGCAAAGAGCCGTGCGTTGTGGACCACATTCTCCACATTCCGAAGCCCGCCACTCAGACGGGCAATCGCGCAAAGGGCTGCGATTTCGTCTGCGCTGTTCAAGCCAGACCCTTCGGCAACGGCAAGAACATCAGCTTTCGATGCCACGTTTATTATGACCGGTCGCCGCATTCGGCTGTAAAGTTGCGGAATCTTGCTAACCAAAACGTCAAGTGACAGGTCGCCGCAGAGCACCAAATCAATCCCGCCGGATTCGGCGAGTGCCCGCAACCATTCCGCACCGGCTGGTGTCAGGTATTGGGCCTCGTCAACGGCAATAACGCGACCAGCACCGATATAGGATGCCAGTAGAGATCGCGTCTTGGTCAGGCTAAGGCCGTTTGCACCACGGTCGAAAAACCCCATCAGGGTCTGCGCCAGGCTTGAGGGTTTTCCCTCGTCACACGCCACCGTCAGAAAGATTGAATCGTGTCCCTGCGCACTGCAAAAATGCTTCAAGGCCCGTGTTTTTCCAACGCCGGGCACACCGGCAATCATGGTCATTGCGGTGCCTTCGATCGACCGGATCAGATTCAGCGACCGCAAAATGTCATTTGCGGTCTCAGTGTGCACGAAGTCGGCGGGATCTCGCGGCCTCGCTTCAGCCGTTGCAAATCTCAACAATTCTGCCATGTTAGTTTCCTCGGTAAGAGGCGGGCACTGCCCGCAGTTATCGGCATGAAGGGCGTTGCAGCGCCCTTCATGCCAGTTTTCCGCCCTTAGCTATGGCGGCATCGAAATTCTTCAGATACTCGGCTGGAATTGCTTCCCGAACCAATTTTGGTTTTGCCTGACCGGCCTTGCGGGCGGGTTGCAACGGCGAACCAAAACGCGCCGCTACAACGTCTTCTGGGGCAGACTCTTCTGGCTTGTATGCGTCGAGATCGGCGAGTGCTGCGGCAAATTCTGCATCGTTCAGATAGTCATTTGCTGCCTCGGCCTGGGCAACGGCGTCCCGTGCAGCTTTGCCGTTCCTTGCCGCCTCGCGCACGCCGTCCTTACTGTCGTAAGCACCTTTGTTTACAGGCTCAATACCATCACAGATCAATCGACCGTCTTCATCAAATGCCATTGCGGCCTCGCTGAAATCGTCAGGATTACGCCCCAACAAGACACGTCCCTTGCCGAAAAACGGCAATAGGTCTGCCTGTGTTTCCGGCCCGCCATAAGTCCAGGTATCAACCGTGACGCGACCCCAGCGGTCAACCGCGACAGGCGTGTAAATCATTGAAGCCAGACGCAATTGATACCTGGTCGCTTTGCGCTTGAAGCGTCCGACAAGTCCGGCCTGAAAGACCTCATCATACGAACGCCCATGAGCGCCCTGACTGCGGCGGCCTGTCTCGTGGTTATGTCGCTCGATTTCACGGCGTATCACCGCCTCAGCGACCTCAAACGGTACTGGTTTGACATTGGGCGAAGGGGAAGTTCCGGGGGCATGTCCAGCATGAGCGCCTGCAAATTCAGGTCGATCATCAATCACTCGCGACAAGGTTGCGAAAGTCCACTCTGCAATCTTTGCCTGGGCGTTCTTTGGCAGGGCGAAATGCAGCCTGATATCAAGATGATGACAGATGCCCAGCGGCTTCACCGCTGCAAGTTTAGCCCCTGCATTGCGGAAGCGGTGCACATTGCCACCTGCCACCAGATGACCTGCGAAAGCCGCGCCATTATCTGTATAGAGCCGATCAAATATACCGTAGGTTTCACAGACTTGCCGGATCAACCGAACCGTGCCTGTCGCGTTTTCCGACCGGCATATTTCAAAGCCAAGAACCTTGTTTGAAGCAACATCAATCAAAGCCAGCAAGGTCAGACGCAAAGCTCGACCGTCGCCACAATCAACCCAGAAATCGAGCTTCCGACCGTCCAGAGAGACCCACTCAAGCGACCTGATCGACGTCTTGTCGCGCATGATTGGTTGCGCGAGCCGACCGATAGCGACTTCGCGGCCATGCCGCACAACAAGCTTCTCTGCCTCTGGCAGTTGGTTCCAGCGCCGATATATTGTCGGATAGGACGGCCAGCTCCAGCGCCGCTTTCTGGACACGTCGCGCACGTCGCGCCATGCCTGCGTCAATGGAAAATCCGGGCCGGCCAGCCGCAATGTGGAAACGAAAAACGCCCATGCGTCGTTGCTCACGTCAGCACGCCGCGCCCCGCCTTTGTAGCCAGCCAGCAAGACAGGGGCAAAATTGATCGGATCAACCGATGTAACCGCACGTTGAAGCCGCCTTAAACTGGGTTTGGAGATGCCCTTAGGACCGAATTTCTTGCGCAGAACCGTTGCTTTGTCTTCCCAGCGCAAATCGTTCGGCATTGAAAGCAAGGCTCGCACAATCGCGGCCTTGCGCTCAGCCTCAGCTCGCATCGACGCCGGAGCTTCAAGAAAGCCCGCATGGGCGGCTTCGTCGTAGGTGCCAGCGCTTAGGCCGGAGGCATGTATTTGGGCTTCGACAAAGGCGCGGCGTTCTGGTTCGGGAAGATCGGATAGGTTGACCATATCAACTCGGCCACCGTTTCCTCTTCCATGGTGAATTGGTATACCTTGCCTGGCAAGCCATCTGGCTGCACTACTGCGATCTATCGGGATAGTACCGATACCCAGAAGATTGCGGACAGGAGTCAACTTGCAATCTCGTTCTTGATTACGTCAATCGCAGCTTGAACCAGCTTAGCAGCTTTTTCCCCTTGCCATTCACCCGTTAATGCTTTGGCCAAATTCTGCCTTTTCACTTCGTTTACTCGTGCCCACTCGGCCATTGAAGACCCCCCAAGAACCAGACGCGCACGAAAGGCTTTTAAAAGCTGATCTGAAGGGGTATCGTTTACAGGGATCATCTCGTAAACCGTGTTGTTTGCATGTCAACTATGCAGTGTTCATATAAACCAGTCAAGAGGGTTTCGTGGAAAACACGATAGACTCGACCATTGCGGATTTGCGGCACACCTTTGGCGCATCTACCGACGCGGAACTTGCGAGGAAGTTACGCATCGACAAGAGCACAATTTCCTCCTGGCGTTCGCGTGGCCGTGTGCCAGGACGATTCATCAACTTGATCGGTGCCGCGTCGGCAAAACCTCTCTTTGAGCCACCCGCTGTTTGGGGAGAACTTCAAGAATACGCGAATGCGGCTGCGCTACTGCGGTTCACATTGTTGCGATCAGAACTCGCAAATAGTGGTGATGCTGACCAAGCCCTACAGGTCTTTCGGGACATAAAGCCATTCTGGTTAATCCTACATCGTGCTGCATGGGAAATACGCGCTAAGGTTGAAAAACTTGAGATTGGCATAGAAGCAGCACAAGCAATCTTGATGCACGAAGATATTAGCGATCCCAAAGCAGCAGCAGCAAGGATTCAGCAGCAACTTGACGAGGATTTAGCCGATAATCCTTGGCTGGATGACTACCTGAAACCCGAAACTGGTTAGTTGCTAAAAGGTGTGGGGTGTGGGCAGATTTGCCCACACCAGCATTTCTCAATTATTGATTTCATTGACTTTTTTGACACCACTCCGCTGTTCCGCGAAAGAAAAGTGGCAAAACCACCCAAACGGCTCAAACCATCTGAAAATCGCCATTCCTAATATACTGATATTATTGCGTTTTATTTTCCACCCGGCTCAAACCATTTGAACGCCGTCAAGAAATACTCGCGGGGGGTCCGGGGGGTGGCAACCCCCCGGCTTCGGCCCCAATAGCATTTCAGGTTTACCCCGAAACGCCCCGAAAACGAGAAAAGCCGCGAAGCCCGATCGGGCCCAGCGGCTTTTCCGTGGAAACGGTCTGCTTGCGAAGTAGAACCGTCATTCGCCGCGCCGAGGCAAACCAGCGCGGCAAATTCAATCGCTCAGGCGGCGCGCGACAACAACACGTCGTCCACCCGCTGCTGCGCTTTCAACTCATCCACGCCATCGACGGCGGCAACCTCGCGGGTCAGCCGTTCCAGCGCAGCCTCGTACAACTGGCGCTCGGAATAGGATTGCTCGCGCTGGTCGTCGTTGCGATGCAGATCACGCACCACTTCGGCAATCGAGATCAGGTCGCCGGAATTGATCTTCTGCTCATATTCCTGCGCCCGGCGCGACCACATCGCGCGCTTGACCCGCGCACGGCCCTTCAGCGTATCCATCGCCTTGCCCACCACATCGGGGCTGGACAGGCCGCGCATCCCCACCGAGGTGGCCTTGTCGGTCGGCACCCGCAGCGTCATCTTGTCCTTCTCGAACGAGATCACGAACAATTCCATGTGGAACCCCGCGATTTCCTGCTCTTCGATCGACACGATCCTGCCGACGCCATGCGACGGGTAGACAACGAATTCGTTCGGGCGGAATTCCGGGGTTTTTCTGGTTTTCGACATTCTGGTATTCTTCCTTCCTGCGCCCGTCCGGGGCTGAAATTTCGCCGACAAAACCGCCCGTTGAACCCCGGTACGGATTCAAAGCGGCTGGGTCAGGTCTGTTGCTGGTACCGGATGCGACAGGCGAGGCGCATTCGGAATATCCATCTGGCAGTTTGCTTCGATGACCATCATAGCACAGAATCTGCCCGTTTCAAAGCGCCGCAACGCAGCATGAGCGATTAACAACCCGAATCCAGCGGGTTAAGCCGTGCCGGATTGCCGGGAATCGGGGTCTGAAAGGCGGAAACCCGCCCATACGTGCGAATCGTTCGGATCAGCCACCCGTTCCGGGTTTTTCCGAGAAATACTTCTCCAGCTTGCCGGATTCGCCGTCGCGTTCCTTGGCATCGGGCAACTCGTCCTTCTTGGACACGATGACCGGCCACAATTCGGAATACTTGCGGTTGAACTCGACCCATTTCTCGGTGTCGGGTTCGGTATCGGGGCGGATCGCATCCGCCGGGCATTCCGGTTCGCAGACACCGCAATCAATGCATTCGTCGGGATGGATCACCAGCATGTTCTCGCCCTCGTAGAAACAATCCACCGGGCAGACCTCGACACAGTCGGTGTATTTGCAGGCGATGCAATTGTCGTTGACGATATAGGTCATGGCGGAAATCCCGGTAATCTGGTGATGCTGCGATTGGTTTCACCCGTCGCTAGCGGGTTTTTCGGGGAAGGTCAATCGACCCCGGATGCGGCGCAGAACCGCCCCTTGGCCGCGATCTCAGCGCCGCAGCAGACCCGCCTTTGCCATGTCGCGGCGGGCCTTGCCGCTTGGCCTGCCGCCTTCGCGCGGGGCGTCCGGTTCGCTGGCTGGCGGCGGCGTCAGGTCCTCGTAAAGCGCCGCCGCTTCCGGGGCGGGGCCGCGCCTGGTGCCGGTAGCGAGGATTCGCACCACCCGGATTGCCTGGCCTTGCGCGAATGTCAGGGTATCGCCCGGCCCGACCAATGCCGCCGGTTTGGCCACTCTGGCGGCATTCACCCGCACCTGACCCCCGGACACGATTCTGGCCGCCAGGCTGCGGGTCTTGAAGAACCGCGCCTGCCACAGCCATTTGTCGAGGCGGAGTTTGGATTGTTCGCTCAACCGGTCAGGACTTGCCTTTCAGCGCCAGCAACGCGGCGAACGGATTGTCCGGGTCAATCGGCTTTTCCTGTTTCGGCGGGCGGGCGGTGTGAACGCGGGCGGCATCCGCCTCGGGCTTCTTGCCGCGCGGTGCACGGCCTGGCTTTTTCGGCCCGCGCTCACGGCCCGGCTTCGGCTTGCCCTCGGCGCGGTCGCGGCGCGGCGGCTGGGCGCTGCGTTTCGGGGCCCAGGTGAAGATGTAGAAGATTTCGGTTTCCGGCAGGGCCGGGGTGGCGTCCGCCGCAGGCTCGGCAACCGGCGCGTCGGCCGCTGGCTCACCTTCGCTCGGGGCCTTGTCGTCTTCAACGCCCGTCCCGGCCTCGCCCGCCTCCGGTGCATCCGCTGGCGCTGCGGCGGCGGCTTCGCGCACCTTCTCACGCTCACCGGCCTCAGCCTTGTAGCCCAGCCCCTGCATCAGATCGGCGAATTGCTCCAGCGTCATGCCGGTGATCGACAGCATGTCGGCGGTGGCCTCGAAGCCAGCCCGGCCATCCTTGGCGCGGGTCAGATCGGCCAGTCGTTCCAGCATGTCGATACGGATCGCGCGTGCCCCCGCCAGCCGGTAGCCGGCCTTTTCAAAGTAACCCTCGGGCATGCCCGCCAGCCCCGGCACCGTCACCAGGCCGGGCGGCGGCGCTTCGGGGAAATCGTCGAAGCCATTGAACAGCGACCACAGAACCAGCCTCAGGCGGGTCGGTGCCGGTTTCAGCATCGCCTGCTGGAACAGCGTGTACTGGCCGAACCGCACGCCATGCTTGCGCAGCAATCCGCGCGATTCCTGATCCAGCGCCTTCACGTCCGCCGCGATCCCGGCACGATCAAGGATGCCGAATTCCTCGATCAGGCGGAACGCGACGCCACGCGCCAGACCGCTGATCGCCTCGTCCTTCTTCAGCGCCAGCAAGGGCTCGAACAAGGCCCCGATCCGGCGTTCGATGAAATGGCCAAGGCGTCGGCGCACCTTGTCGGCCACGTCCGGGCCGGCCTCTTCATCGACGAAAACCTCGATCCCCGGCGACAGCGCATCCGCGCCCTTCACCAGCTTGCCGACAGCGTTTTCGCCCCACATCAGGCCCCCCTGTTCGGTGAAGTCGATCTCGGTGTCGGGCGCGTTATAGAAGCGGTCCGAGCGCAGGCTGAATTCCGGCTTCAGCGCCGCCAGCCCGGCGGCACGCAGGGTTTTCGCCTCGTCCGGGGTGGCGTTGGCATCCTGCTGGAAGCGAAAGCCGATCAGCCGTCCGACATGCTGCCCTTCGACCGAAACCTCACCCTTGTCATTCACGTCAGCCACCAGGCTCTCCTTCTGTTTCAACCGCCGCATCAACACGCTGGTGCGCCGGTCGACAAATCGTTGCGTCAGCCGTTCGTGCAAGGCATCGGACAGCCGGTCTTCCACTGCGCGGGTCTCGTTTTGCCAGTGGTCGGGGTCTTCTACCCAAGTCTTTCGTTGCGAAACATAGGTCCAGGTGCGGATAAACGCCAATCTTTTTGACAATGTGTCTATGTCGCCATCGCTGCGGTCGATCCGCGCGATCTGGGCTGCCAGCCAGTCATCCGGCACATGCCCCTGATCCTGAAGAAACTCGAACAACCGCGCCAGAAGCCCGGCATGTTCACCGCTGGAGATGTTGCGGAAATCCGGCACCTGGCAGATATCCCACAGCAGCCGCACGTCGCGGGCCGAGGTTACCCGGTCGGCAATATCGGTGCGCTCCGACAAGGCCTTCAGCGCGATCTGGTCATCCGCCTCGCGGCTGCGGATCAGCCATTCATTGTCGCTGCCGGTCTCCAGCGAGGCCATCAGCGATGCGGTGGTGCCGAATTCCAGCCGGTCATTGCGCCATTGCAGGCGGCGGATCGGCGTGAAGCGGTGGTTTTCGATGGCCTCCACCACCTCAGGCAAAAACGGCCCGGCCTCGCCCGTCACCCCGAACGATCCGGCATTCATGTAGCGCCCGGCCCGCCCGGCAATCTGCGCCAGCTCATTGGGCATCAGGCGGCGCATCCGCCGCCCGTCGAATTTCGACGTGGCCGAGAACGCCACATGGTCGATATCCAGATTGAGCCCCATGCCGATGGCATCGGTCGCCACCAGATGATCGACATCGCCGTTCTGGTACAAGTCCACCTGGGCGTTGCGGGTGCGCGGGCTCAAGGCCCCCAGCACCACCGCTGCCCCGCCCTTCTGGCGGCGCAGCAATTCGGCAATGGCATAGACGTTATCGGCGGAAAACCCGACAATGGCCGACCGCGCCGGCATCCGGGAAATCTTGCGCGAGCCGGTATAGCTGAGGGCCGAGAACCGCTCGCGGCGCAGAAAGCTGACCTTCGGCACCAGCGCGTTGATCGCGCCTTTCATCGTGTCGCTGCCCAGAAACAGCGTCTCCTGCGCGCCGCGCGCCCGCAGCAGGCGTTCGGTGAAGACATGGCCGCGTTCGGGATCGGCGCAAAGCTGCACCTCGTCGATGGCCAGAAAATCGGCGGCGATATCCATCGGCATCGCCTCGACCGTGGCCACCCAGTATTGCGCCCGCGCCGGGACGATCCGCTCCTCGCCGGTGATCAGCGCCACCACCGAGGGGCCGCGCAGCGCGACGATGCGGTCATAGACCTCGCGTGCCAGCAGCCTGAGCGGCAGGCCGATCACGCCGGACCGCCGCGCCAGCATCCGCTCGATCGCGTAATGGGTCTTGCCGGTATTGGTTGGCCCCAATACCGCCGCTACCTGCCCGCGCATTTCGGCCATGTCATCCGCCTATCGCCAACCGTTACAGCGATATGCCGTCGGTCGCCTGTTCCAGTCTCTCGATCGCTTCCTGTATGTCGGCGCGATGCGGATGTACAGCCAGCGCGGCGCGATAGGCCTTCAGGGCGTTCTCGGGCTGGTTCACCGCCTCGAAAATCATCGCCAGCCCGGAAATCGCCCCGAAATGGCGCGGGTTCAGCGCCAGCACCTGTTCGATATCGGCAACCGCCAGGGCATATTCCTCAAGCATGAAGAACGCGGTTGCCCGCACGTTCCAGCCTTCGGCGAAATCCGGCGCGTGATCGGTCAGCGCCGTCAGATGCTCCACCGCCTTGTCCAGATCACCGGCGCGGATCGCCTGCCGGCCACGTTCAAGCAGCAGATCCATCGCGTCGGAACCCGATTGCGACCACACTTTCCAGATGCGTTTTTCCACTGCTTCCCAATCGTCACCGGCCGGGTCTTGCAGTTCCTGGAACAACTCATCCAGTTCGGATATGTCGGCCCGCGCGGCGGGTGCGACAATGGGCTGCGCTGTTATCAGCACAACTGCCGCAACGACACGGATGATTTTTTTCGCGCAAACGCCCATATCGGTTCCAATGGTAACTGAAAGGGCATAGAAAGCGAGCGAAAGCTGCGCGAAATGCCGGAGGATAACAGATGAGTGATGTAATCAACGGTGCCGTCGAGGCACTGAAGGCCAAACTTGGCGATGGCGGTTTCGACGCAAGCGTCAAGTTCGCGATCCGCGAAGAAGGATCAATCGTGGTCGATTCCGATGGTGTGCGCGCTTCCGACGAGGACACCGCCTGCACCCTGACCGCCAGCGCGGACACGTTCGAGGCGATGATGGACGGTTCGCTGAACCCGACGGTCGCCTTCATGACCGGCAAGTTGTCGGTTGACGGTGACATGGGCATCGCCATGCGCCTGGGGGCGCTGCTCGGCTGAGATGAACGACGCGCCGCTTTACGCCGAAATTGCCGAGGCACCGGCCGGCGGGGCCGCCCGTTGGGTGGAAACCGCCGATGGCGTAAGGTTGCGGATCGCATGGTGGGACAAGGGCGACAAGGGCACCGTGCTGTTGTTTCCCGGCCGCACCGAATTCATCGAGAAATACGGACGTACCGTGGCCGAGTTTCAGGCCCGCGGCTATGCCACGATGATCCTGGACTGGCGTGGCCAGGGGCTGGCCGACCGGCTGGCCCCGAACCGCAAGCTCGGCCATGTCGAGCGGTTCACCGATTATCAGCACGATGTCGACAGCCTGGTCGCCCTCAGCGAGACGCTGGACCTGCCGCAGCCGTTCTTTCTGTGCGCCCATTCGATGGGCGGCACGATCGGATTGCGGGCCTTGCAGAACGGCCTGAACGTCAGCCGCTCGGTGTTCAGCGCGCCGATGTGGGGGCTGACCATCGAACCGCTCTGGCGGCCCCTGGTGCAGGCCTTCGCTGCAGGCACCCGTTCGGTCGGGCTGGGCATGGAATTCGCCCCCGGCACCGGGCCGCTCAACTACGTGCAATCGCACGAATTTGCCGATAACCGCCTGACCTCCTGCCCGGAAAGCTGGGCCTATCTCACACAATTGGTCAATACCCATCCCGGCCTCGAAATCGGCGGTCCGTCGATCAACTGGCTGCACGAGGCGCTGGACGAGACCAAGGAACTGGCGCAGACCGAACCACCGCTTCAGGACATGCTGTGCCTGATCGGCAGCGACGAAAAGGTGGTCCACAAGACCGACGTCATGGCCTATGTCGAGCGCTGGAAGAACGGCCAGGTCGGCATCGTTACCGGCGCGCGGCATGAAATCCTGATGGAAGCCCCGGAAATCCGCAAACGCGCAATTGACATGATGGATGCGTTCTGGTCCGGCTGATCGCCGCAGGCGTCAACCCGTGGCGAACCGTGGCCTGCCCGAGGCGCTTACCCGGATCAGGGCCTCGACAAACATCTCCTTGCCTTCGACCATGGATCTGCGCACTTCGCGGTGGGCGGTGACGCGCACGCCCTCGGCACCGGCTTCGCGGGCGGCGGCCTCGGCGCGGGCGGACAGATCGGCCTCCAGCGCCGCCAATGCGCCGGCCTCTTCGGGGAAATCCTGCGGCCCGGCTTCGCAATGCACCCGGAAGCGGCCGGCGGACGGCATCGTCACCGTACCTTCCAGCCGGATCGTCACCCGCCCGACCACCGCGCCCAGCGCATTGGCGACACTGGCATGGTCCGGCAGGATCATTTCGGTGCCCAGCCGCTTGCCCACCGCGGCGTAATAGGTCGGGGCCGACGCCCCAAGCCCGACCACCGGCAGGTTCAGCCGCGCTTCCAGCGCCACCAGCCCGCGATGCCGGTTCAGCCCGGCCAGCATCAGCGGATGGCAGGCCAGATCCTCCGCAGGCAGACCACCGAAATCACCGCCATCCTCGGCCAGCGCGGCGGTCAGGATCGCTTCGGAGGTCTGATGCACCAGCCGGTCGATGATCATTCCGGCCAGCTCCGACGCCGAAGCCGCCAGCGCCTTGCCCGCGCCGGTTTTCTGGCGCGCCAGCAGTGCCAGCGCCTTGTCCGCCGCCGCCCGGTCCCAGCCGATCTGCCGATCCAGCACATGGGCCGCATCCGACGGCGTGACACCGGCCAGCATCACCAGCCCGCGTGCCACCAGCCGCTCCAATGCGGCGTGATCCATCCGCGATGCCGCCAGTGACGACATCTCGACCGCACCATCGGCCAGTTGCGCCAGCAGCTTTTCCTCGCGCGCAGACAGGCCGGCGGCGATCCGGTCGCGCCCACGCATCGCTATTGCGAAGCGGCCGTCAAACTCGCCGCTACGGTCGCTGGACAATTGCCGGTCCAGGCTGGCATGCACCAGGTCGGGCCAGTCCACCGCGCACAGACTAACCGGCATCACCCGGCGCGGCCCGAGGGTCAGCGCGCCCTCCAGCCCTGAACTGATCATCGCGACCTCGCTGTCGCCGCCCAGTCCGGTGGTACGCATCGCCACCGCCTCGACCATCGTGCGAAACCCGCCGACGCGCGCGCCTTGCGGATCAATCTCGGGGCGGCCATTGCGCAACAGTCCGACATCGGTCGTGGTGCCGCCGATATCGGAAACCAGCGCATCTTTCTGCCCGGTCAGCCAGCGCGCCCCCACCAACGAGGCCGCCGGCCCCGACAGGATGGTTTCAATCGGTTTCTGGCGCGCCATCGCCGCCGAGACCAGCGCGCCGTCACCGCGCACCACCATCAGCGGCGCGTCGATGCCGAGATCACGCAACCGCCCCTCGGCGGCGTCGATCAGATGGTCGATCATGCCGATCAGCCTTGCATTCAGCACCGCCGTCATGGCGCGTTTCGGCCCGTTCAGCCGAGCGCTCAGATCGTGCGAGCAACTGACAGGCCGACCGCTGGTCGCCTGGATCAGATCACGCGCCTCAACCTCGTGGCCGGGATTGCGGGTGGCAAATTGCGCTGCCACGGCAAAGCCCGACACGGTATCGCCCAGTTCCGCCAAGGCCGCCGACAAGGCCGCCACATCCAGCGGCGCGACCGGCTGGCCGGCATGGCTGTGGCCCCCGGCAATGCGGATCACCGGATCGCCGCGCAAGGCATCGGCCAGGCCGTGGCGGCCAAGATCGGCCTCGGAAAACCCGATCGCCACCAGCGCCACGCGCCCGCCCTGCCCTTCCACCAGCGCATTGGTCGCCAGCGTGGTGGACAGCGAGGCCATTGCGATATCGCCGGGATTGACGCCGCTTTCGGCCAGCACCGCCGCCACGGCCTTGCCGATCCCGATTGCCAGATCGTCGCGCGTGGTCAGGGCCTTGGCCGAGGCCAGCACCCGCTCCTCATCTGCCAGCAATACCGCATCGGTATAGGTTCCGCCGGTATCGACCCCCAGTAATATCGCCATCGGTTTCGCGCCGCCCTGCCTGTTCACCGCCCGCCGGTCTAGCCGCGTGCGCGCGCCGCGTCATCCCGAAAACCGACACTTGTCACCCCGGCATTGCCGCTTGCGGGCCAGTTCGGGCAATGCCATCGTCCACCCTGAACCAATCGTCGGTGGAGATCATGCCGAAAGAACGCTCGCTCGACCCTGAGAACTGGAACGCGTTTCGCGCGCAAGCCCATGCTGCGCTGGATCAGGCAATCAGCCATCTCCAGCATCGCTCGGACGCGCCGGTCTGGCGACAGACGCCCGCGCCGGTTCGCGCCGCACTGCAGGCCGCATTGCCGCTGGAGGGCACCGACCCCGAGGTGCTGGTTGCCCGCATCTGCCGCGATTTCCTGCCGCATGATATCGGCAATACTCACCCGAGGTTTTACGGCTGGGTGCATGGCTCCGGCACCGCCGACGCCATCCTGCCCGAGATATTCGCCGCGGTGATGAACGCCAATCTCGGCGGGCGCGATCATGTCGCCAATCTGGTGGAAAAGCAGGTGATCCAGTGGTGCCGCGAGATGGTCGATTTCCCCGAAACCGCCGGTGGGCTGGTGGTATCGGGCACCTCGATGGCCACCGTTCTGGCGGTAAAGGCAGCGCGCGAGAAGATCGGCGGCCTTGCCTTGCGCCAGACCGGACTGGCCGGGACACGGGCGTTGGTCGGCTATGCCTCGGTCGAGGCGCATTCCTGCATCGCGCGGGCCTTCGATATCCTCGGGCTGGGCAAGGCGGCGTTGCGGGCGATCCCTTCGGACGCTGATTTCCGCATGGATATCGCCGCGCTTGAGGCGGCGATTGCTGCGGACCTGAACGCCGGGTTGCAGCCCTTCTGCCTGATCGGCACGGCGGGTGCGGTCAATGTCGGGGCGATTGATCCGCTGGACCGGCTGGCCGATATCGCGGCGCGGACCGGCATGTGGTTTCATGTTGACGGTGCATTCGGGGCGATGGGGGTGCTTAGCCCCGCGATCAGGCCGCTGCTGGCGGGGATCGAGCGCGCCGATTCGCTGGCCTTCGATTTCCACAAATGGATGCATGTCACCTACGATGCCGGTTTCGTGCTGGTGCGCCAGGCGGAAGACCTGCGCCACGCCTTTTCCGAACGCCCGGCTTATCTGGAAGGCGCCGAGCGCGGGCTGGCGGCGGGCAATCCTTGGTTCTGCGAATACGGCCCGGAATTGTCGCGCGGCTTTCGCGCCCTGAAAATCTGGTATCACATGGCGCGGTTCGGCCTGACGCGGATCGGCGAAAAGGTCGCCGATAATTGCGCCCAGACGCAGCATCTGGCGGCATTGGTGCGCGACCATGCGGCGCTGGACCTGCTGGCACCCGTCGCCCTCAACATCGTCTGTTTCCGGTTCGATCCGGGCAGTATGGACGAGGCAGCACTGGATGCCCTGAACGGCGAAATCGTGATCGCCTTGCAGGAACGGGGCCTTGCGGCACCTTCGACCACGCGCATCCGGGGGCAACTGGCGATCCGGGTGAACCTGACGAACCACCGCACGAAGCTGGCCGATCTGGATGCGCTGGTGGCGGATGTGTTGCGGATCGGTTGCGAAATCACCGGAGGCTGATCCGGGTGGGTCGGTGGGATTAGCCCGGTAGGGTGCGCATTCATGGCGCACCCCTTTGGTCGCATTCATGGCGCACCCGCCGCCCAATTCAATCCGTACCGGTCGCCCGCTTCAGCAAATCCTCCAGCAGCTTTTTCGCCTCGTCCTCGACGCGTTGCTCGACCTCCTCGCGCACTTGATCGGCCACCGCGTCGCGTTTGGCTTCCAGATCCGCCCTGATCTTGTCCTCGACCTCTCGGCGTTTCTTGTCGATTTCCGCATTGATCGCATCGTCCAGATCGGGGTGGATGTTGATATCGTCCCAGGTGCCGCTGAACATGACCGGAACCCTGATCCCGCCGGAATCATCAGCAGAAAACGCCGCCACCCGGTAATCCAGATCGCGCTTGCCGATGCCGATCCGGCCCGCGCCGGACGCATTGGCCAGCGGGCTTTTGAACACCAGATCGTCGTTCAGAAGTTCGCCCGCCGCGATCCGGTATGTGCCGGTGATGCTGGAGAAAATCGTCTTGTTGGCATCGCCGCGATAGGAAGGATCGAGCGTGCGCAGCATCCCCGCCAGATCGAAGCCTATGATCTCGCCCTGGCCGATGGCGAAACTGCCGGAACCCGACAATGCCTTCATCATCTTGTCCATGCTGTCGCCCGAGGTCAGGAATTCGATCTTCGCATCCGCCGGTGCGGTCAGCCGGTCATACTCGGCCAGATCGACCAGCAAAGGCTGCAGGCGGATGCCCTTGGCCACCAGATCGCCGCGCATCGACAGGCCATTGCGTGTGTTGATCACATATGTGCCCGTCACGCTCCCGCCGTAAGCCCCGATATTGTCCAGCGCCAGCACCGCGCGGCCCTTGTCGATGCCCGCGCCCAGCCGGACCGGGCCAAGTATCAGATCGCCTAGATCGACCGACGCCGCGCTCAGCGCGATCCTGCCGTCAAAGGCCTGAAGAAAGCCAAGGTCGATCCGCTCTTTCGACCAGCCCGCGTTGCTTGCACTACCGCTGCCCGATTGCCCCGCTAATTGCGGGCGGAACATGGCCGGGACATTGAGCGCCCCGGCCTCCAGCCTCGCCGTCACCACCGGCACCGCGCCGAAGGCCATGTCGATATCCCCGGCAATGCGGTTGCTGCCCTGTTCCAGCACCGCCTGTCGCAAAAACAGGCCCCCGGTATCGGTGAAGGTTACAGTCGACTCGGCCCTGACCGGCCCGGCCAGTCCGGCCCCGGCAGAGCCTGCCAGCGCCAACGCGGCATCCGGGTCCTTCAGGTCCAGCGCCAGCCGCCCCTCGGCGGCGGTGGGCGAAAGCCCGGCCCGGCCCTGCCAGTCGACGTTGCCGAAACCGGCCTTCAGCGCAAAGGTCAGCGGCGTCACGCGACCGGCCAGAAACGCCCCCGTCTCGGCCACGTCCAGCGCGAAGGTCAAATCCGTTCCCAGATACCGCAGCCCGCCAGCAAGCGATGCAGGCCCGTCCGCCCGGGGTGCGTTCAGTGTCAGATCGACATGCTCTGCCGCCCAGGACCCGCCGGTCTTGCGATCGCGAAAGCTGACCGAGCCATCGGTGATCCGCGCCTCGGCAATCACGATCGCAGGTGGTGCGCCGGCCGCAGCAGTGGCGGATGGCGCGGCAGGCGCGGACGCGCCGATTTCCCAGTTGCCGCGCCCGTTGGCACCCCGTTCCAGCCGGATCACCGGCGCGCCGATGCGCAATTCCGCGATGCGGATATCGCCCGACAAGAGCGGCGCGATTTCCACCCCGACCAGCAGGCTGTCGGCGCTCAGCATCGCGCCCTCGCCGGCCCATTCGGCATTGGCGATGCTGATGCCGCCGGTACGCACGCCGACCACCGGATAGAACACGGGGCGCACCTCGCCCAGAAACCGCACCTCGCGGCCCAGACGATTGGACAATTCACGCGCGGCGAAGGCGGCGATCTTGTCCGACGGGATCAGCGATACCGCCACCACGCCCGCCACGACCAGCAGGGCCACAACCCCGATCAGGCGAAATATCCAGCGCATCGTCACCCCTTTTCCACCAGCTTGCAGCAAAGGTAGTTTGCCCGGCCCGGCCCGGCAAGCATCGCAACGTCAGACTTGCGGGAAATCGCGCGGACCGTCAGACTTGGCCCGAACCAAAGCCCGGAGATTTCATCATGAGCGAACGCGTTTCCATCGACATTCACGATTTCGTGGCCGAGGTGGCACTGACCCGCCCCGACAAGAAAAACGCGCTGGACCCCGCGATGTTCGCCGCCATCGCCGAGGCCGGCGAAAGCCTCAAAGGTCGCAAGGATGTCCGCGCCGTGGTGCTTTACGGTCAGGGCGACAGTTTCTGCGCCGGAATTGATACCGCCACATTTGGCGACATGATCGCGCGGATCAACGATATCCGCACCCAGATGCTGAACCCCGGCGATGGTGAAGCGGCGAACATGTTCCAGAAACCTGCCTTTGTCTGGCAGGAACTGGGCGTGCCGGTTGTTGCCGCCTTGCAGGGGGTGGTGTTCGGCGGCGGTGCGCAGATCGCACTGGGGGCGGATTTCCGCATTGCCGGGCCGGATTTGCGGTTCTCGATCATGGAAAGCAAATGGGGCCTGATCCCGGATATGGGGCTGACGCAAAGCCTGCCCAAGCTGGTCCGCGCCGATCAGGCCAAGGATCTGATGATGACGGCGCGCATCCTTACCGCTGACGAAGCGCTGGCGATGGGGCTGGTAACGCGGCTGGCCGACGATCCGCTGGCCGCCGCGGGCGCTTATGCCGGGGAACTGGCGATGCGCTCGCCCGAGGTGCTGCGCGATGCCAAGCGGCTGGTCGAGGAAACCTGGAGCGCCGCACCGGGCGCGGGGCTGAGGCTGGAGGCGGAATTGCAGGCGAAAATCATCGCCTCGCCCAATCAAGTGGAAGCGGTGATGGCCAACATGCAGAAGCGTCCGCCGAAATTCGGGTGATCGGCCAAGTCACCGAGGGTCAAGATCACCCGTCACTTGGCACGGAGCGCAAGCTCCGGGCCGCGCCCGAGCCTCCCCACGGGAGGGCGCTTTGTGAGGCTGCAACAAGCTGGTTTGTTGCGGTTTTGAAGATGTTTGTTTCAAGCAGGATCACCGCTTCCGCCCTCCCAGGCTCGGGCGCGGCCCTCCGGATCAGTGGGTTCCCGACGCGCAAAGCCATGAAGGCGCAAAGCCTCTGGCCTCGCCCCGCTGATCCCCGGTCAATGCACGCTCACCGGCGACATGTCGTGCTGACGTGCCAGCGCGAAGGCCAGCTTGCGGTCGCGTACCAGTGCCAGCCGCTGGCCATCGGAATCATGCACCGCGTACAGCGTCTTGATGCCGCCGGTCTGGGCCTGAATCTCGGCCGGCAAATCGGCCACCGCGATGGCACGGACATAGACGATGGGCGCCTTTCCCATCATTCCGAAATCGTATTTGTGATCCATCTCGCCCTCCTCAAGCCTTGCCGATCTTGATCGTCTGCACCACGTTTTCCGGCGCGGCCTGGCGCAGATCGACATGCAGCAGGCCGTTTTCCAGCGACGCCCCGGCCACCTCGACCCCTTCAGCCAGCACGAAGCTGCGCTGGAACTGCCGCGCCGCGATGCCGCGATGCAGGAAAACCCGGCCCTCGCCCTCGTCGCCCTGGCGGCCACGGATCACCAATTGGCGGTTCTCCAGCGTGATCGACAGATCGTCATCGCCGAAACCGGCCACCGCAAGCGTCACGCGGAACGCGTCCGGCCCGGATTGTTCGATATTGTATGGCGGATAGCCGTCATTTCCGGTCTTCGCCGTGCGCTCGACCAGGCGATCAAGCTGTTCAAACCCAAGCAGGAAGGGATGCGAGGCGAATGTTACTTTTGTCATCTTTTCAAGTCCTTACTGTCAAGCGACCCGTTGCATTATGGCCCCGTTCAGGCAACCACACAGACAAGATATGGGGCAGGCTTCGCCGCTTGCAAGCCCGGGCGCGGCAAACATGCCCTTTTCCCGGACGATTGCGCGTTGTAGCATGAGCCAGGCCACGATGATCGGGCCGCTTCCTTTCTGGCCGCATATCAGCCGGCTGCAACGAATCTGAATGATATGGACACATCGTCTCAAATGGACCACCGCGAGGTTTTGCGGGCCGAACTGGCAGCCTTCATCAACGAGCACCGCGATCTTGACGCCGCGATTGCCGCGCTGGACCAGACCGGCCATGCCGATCCGCTGACCATCCGGCGATTGAAAAAGCGCAAACTGGCGCTGAAGGACAAGATTGCCCGGATCGAGGATGAACTGCTGCCCGACATCATTGCGTAGGGTTTCGGGATCGCTATAGTGCGCGCTTCCTTGCACCGGGGGTCATGGCATGACTGAGATCAGGGTCGGCATCATCATGGGCAGTCAGTCGGACTGGGCCACGATGAAGGACGCGGCGGATATCCTTGGCGAACTCGGCGTGGCGCATGAAACGAAGATCGTGTCGGCGCACCGCACCCCGGACCGCTTGTGGGAATATGGCCGCTCGGCGGTGTCGCGCGGCTTGCAGGTGATCATTGCCGGGGCTGGTGGCGCGGCGCATCTGCCCGGCATGATGGCCTCGAAAACCCGGCTGCCGGTGCTGGGCGTGCCGATCCAGACCAGGGCGCTGTCGGGCGTCGATTCGCTTTATTCCATTGTCCAGATGCCGCGCGGCTATCCGGTTGGCACGATGGCGATCGGGGCGGCGGGTGCCGCCAATGCCGGGCTGATGGCGGCGGCGATCCTGGCCAATAACGATGCCGATCTGGCGGCGCGGCTGGAACAATGGCGCGCCGATCTCAGCGCCTCGATCCCCGACGAGCCGCGCGATGAGTAAGGCGCTGAAACCCGGCGCGGTGATCGGCATTCTTGGCGGCGGGCAACTGGGCCGGATGCTGGCGCTGGCCGCTGCACGGCTGGGCTTTCGCTGCCATATCTATGAGCCGGGGGCTGAGCCGCCCGCCGGACAGGTTTCATGGCAGGTGACCACCGCACCTTACGAGGATGCCGAGGCCGTGGCCGCCTTCGCGCGGTCGGTCGATATCGTGACCTATGAGTTTGAAAACATCCCGACCGCCGCGCTGGACCTGATCGAAACCATCTGCCCGGTGCGCCCGGGCCGCGCCGCACTTGCGGCATCGCAGGACCGGATCCTGGAAAAGGATTTCCTGACCGGGTTGGGCCTGCAGACAGCCCCTTTTGCGGCGGTTGACTCGGTCGGCGATCTGGAGGCGGCGATTGCACGGATCGGCGCCCCGGCGATCCTGAAAACCCGGCGTTTCGGTTATGACGGCAAGGGGCAGGTGCGGCTGAACGCACCCGATCAGGCCGCTTCGGCATGGGAAACGATTAACGGTGCGCCGTCGGTGCTGGAAGGTTTCGTCGAGTTCAGCGCCGAGATTTCGGTGATCGGCGCGCGCGCGCCTGATGGTGCGGTGGTCTGTTATGATCCCGGCCAGAATGTGCATGTCGACGGCATCTTGCACACCACCACCGTTCCGGCGACCCTGACGCTCGGCCAGCGCACCGATGCGGTGATCCTGACCGGGCGCATCATGAATGCGCTGGATTATGTCGGGGTGCTGGGGGTGGAATTGTTCGTCACGCCAAAAGGGCTGATCGTGAACGAGATCGCGCCAAGGGTTCATAATTCCGGCCACTGGACGCAGGATGCCTGCATCATCGACCAGTTTGAGCAGCATATCCGCGCCATTGCCGGTTGGCCCCTGGGCGATGGCCGGCGGCATTCGGACGTGGTGATGACCAATCTGATCGGCGAACAGGTGGCGGGCGTGCGCGATCTGGCCGCCGATCCTGCCTGCGGGTTGCACCTCTACGGCAAGGCCGAGGCGCGAGCGGGGCGCAAGATGGGGCACGTCAACCGGATCACCGGCCCGGCGCGCTGACCCCCTCAGGCCGCCCGGTCGGAACTGTCCTTTCGTGGTACGGCAATGGCATAGATGCGCAGCAGATCGGCCTCGGAGATATCGACATAGGTGTCGATCTCGCTCAGCGCCGCCACGAAATCGGCATGCGTGATGTCCGGGTAAGGCGGCGGCAGCGGCGTTTTGGCCGGGCGCTGCGGATAACGCCGCCAGGCGAAGGGCGCATTGAACGCCACCGCCAGCGCCACCATCAGGACCGCGCCGAACCCCACCGGGAACAGCACGAAGGCCAGCCCGTAGCTGGCCACTGCCGGCCCGCCGATCACCGGGATCAGCGCGGTTGCACCGCCCGGCGGATGCAAGACGTTCAGGTAATACATCGCCGTGATCGCCAGCCCCGCCGCCAGTGCCCCACCAAGCGCCGTATCAGGCAGGACCCGCGCCACCACCACACCGATCAGCGCAGAGACCAGATGCCCGACAATCACGTTCCGGGGTTGCGCCAGCGGGCTGTGCGGCGCGGCGAACAGCAACACCGCACTTGCCCCCATCGAGGCGATCAGCAGCGCCTGCCCTTCAAGCCCGAGTTGCAGAGCAGCAGTCGTGGCGAACACGACAAAGATCGCCAGCGCCCCGCCGAACCCGGAAATCAGCTTTTCGCGATGTGAAACCATCCGGCCCCCGTCCTTTCCGGGCCCGTCAGCCGGCGCCCAGTATCTCCAGCGCCGCGCCGTGCAGCGCCTCGGTTGCCGCGGCCAGGATCTGGCCACCGCCTTCGGCAGGGCCGCCCTGCCAGTTGGTGACAATGCCGCCCGCCGCCTCGATCACCGCAATCGGGGCCTGCACGTCGTAAGACGACAGCCCGGCCTCGGCCACCAGGTCGATCTGCCCCGCCGCCAGCAGCGCATAGGCATAGCAATCCATGCCATAGCGGGTCAGCTTCCCTTGCGCTGACAAGCGGTGAAAGGCACGGCCCTCGGCGTCGGTGCCAACCTCGGGAAAGGTGGTGAAGATGATCGCATCCGCCAATGCGACACCCCGGCGCACCGACAATGCTCGTTCGCCCTGCGGTCCCAGCACCGATGCCCGCCCGAACCCGCCACTGAAGCGTTCGCCGATATAGGGCTGGTCGATCACGCCATAGAGCGGGCCGGCCCCGGCATTGACCGCGATCAGCACGCCCCAGGTCGGGGTGCCGCTCATGTAGCCGCGGGTGCCGTCGATCGGGTCCAGCACCCAGGTCAGGCCGCTGGTGCCGGGCTTGTGGCCGAATTCCTCGCCAAAGATCGCATCGTCCGGGCGGCGGATATCGAGGATCGCGCGCATGGCCTGCTCGGCTTCGCGGTCGGCGATGGTGACCGGATCGAACCCCCTGGCGGCCTTGTTGTCGGCGTGGATCATGGGATCGCGAAAATGCGCCAGCGTCACCGGACGCGCCGCATCGGCCAGCGCGTGGGCGGTGGCGATCAGGTCTGCCTGCAATTCAGGATCGTCGAGTTGCATGAAAAATCCCCGCTGCCTGGAGCAATATCCTGGCGCGGGGATTTCACATTCGCCCCGTTCAGTCAATGACCGGGCGTGCCGGATGCCTTAAGCCACGTCGCTCAGGACGCGGGCCAGATCGAACAATCGCCGACGCTGGTTTTCCGGGATGGCATAATACGAACGCACCAGTTCCTGGGCTTCCTTGTCCGCCAGCAGATCGCCTGGCGTGCTGGCCGCTGCCGTCCCGGTGCTGTCGCCGTCCAGCCCCTCGAAAAAGAAACTGATCGGCACTTCCATCGCATGCGCAATATCCCAGAGCCGGGATGCCGAAACCCGGTTCATGCCGGTCTCGTATTTCTGGATCTGCTGGAACTTGATGCCTACGGCCTCACCGAGTTGCTGCTGGGTCATTCCGACCATCCAGCGGCGATGGCGGATACGCTTGCCGACATGTACATCTACAGGGTGTTTCATTGATTTACTCCTTTGGTTCCCTCAACAGTATATAAGCACGAACCGTGCCAACCCTGGGTAAAAATTAACGAATTGGGAAATTTTTGTGACCGCATGGCGCAAGTCTTACAATTCAAACAAGAAAATATTCGTCCCGGTTCGCCCGCTCGCACAAGAAAGGGTTTAGGCGGCCCCGACGGCAAACAATCTACGGATGATTACCAAATTGCATTGCAAAATGCAAAGGAATCCGCGATCACTCTCCCGTTTTGCGACTTTGCCGCTTACGCTCATGCGGATCAAGGTAGCGTTTGCGCAACCGGATCGCCTTTGGGGTGACTTCGACCAACTCGTCGTCGTCGATATAGGCAATCGCCTGTTCCAGCGTCATGCGCACAGGCGTGGTCAGGCGGACCGCTTCATCGGTGCCGCTGGCGCGCACGTTGGTCAGCTTCTTGCCCTTCAGCGGATTGACCTCAAGATCGTTGTCGCGGCTGTGTTCGCCGATGATCATGCCGGTATAGACAGGTTCCTGCGCGCCGATGAACATCTTGCCGCGCTCTTCCAGGTTCCACAGCGCATAGGCCACCGAGGTACCGTTTTCCATCGAGATCAGCACGCCCTGGCGGCGGCCCTGAATGGCGCCCTTGTAAGGTGCCCAATCGTGAAACACCCGGTTCAGCACGCCGGTGCCGCGCGTATCGGTCAGGAATTCGCCGTGATAGCCGATCAGCCCGCGCGACGGCACATGCGCGATGATGCGCGTCTTGCCCACGCCGCCGGGGCGCATTTCCGCCAGATCGCCCTTGCGGTTCGACAATTTCTCGATCACCACGCCGGAATATTCGTCATCGACGTCGATCGTCACTTCCTCGACCGGCTCCAGCCGCTGGCCGTCAACCTCGCGATACAGCACCTGCGGGCGCGAGATCGACAATTCAAATCCCTCGCGGCGCATGTTCTCGATCAACACGCCCATCTGCAATTCGCCGCGCCCGGCAACCTCGAACGCATCGCCGCCCGGCGTGTCCGAAATGCGGATGGCGACGTTGGATTCCGCCTCCTTCATCAGGCGCGCACGGATCACCCGGCTTTGCACCTTGTCGCCGTCGCGGCCCGCGAGCGGTGAATCGTTGATCCCGAAGGTGACCGAGATGGTCGGCGGATCAATCGGCTGGGCCGGGATCGCCTCGGCCACGTCGGTGGCGCACAGGGTATCGGCAACGGTCGCCTTTGACATGCCGGCAATCGACACGATATCGCCCGCTTCGGCCTGTTCGATCGCCTGCTGGGTCAACCCGCGAAAGGCCAGTATCTTGGTGGCGCGGAATTGTTCGATCAACTCGCCCTTGCGTGACAACGCCTTGATCGTGGTGCCGGCCTTCAGCGTGCCGCTTTCCACCCGCCCGGTCAGGATACGACCGAGATAAGGATCACCCCCAAGCGTGGTGGCCAGCATGCGGAACGGCTGATCCATCGCCACCACCTGTCTGGGGGCATGCACATGTTCGACGATCAGATCGAACAGCGCCGACAAATCCTTGCGCGGCCCGTCCAGATCGGTATCGGCCCAGCCTGACCGCCCGGAAGCATAGAGATGCGGGAAATCAAGCTGCTGGTCATCCGCCCCGAGATTGGCGAACAGATCGAAGCATTCATCCAGCGCGCGGTCCGGTTCTGCATCCGGCTTGTCCACCTTGTTCAGCACCACGATCGGGCGCAGCCCCTTGGCCAGCGCCTTGGAGGTAACGAACTTGGTCTGCGGCATCGGGCCTTCGGCGGCATCGACCAGCAGCACCACGCCATCGACCATCGACAGGATACGCTCCACCTCGCCGCCGAAATCGGCGTGGCCGGGGGTGTCGACGATATTGATCCGCACGCCCTTCCATTCCACCGAGGTCGCCTTGGCCAGAATGGTGATGCCGCGCTCGCGTTCCAGATCGTTGCTGTCCATCGCGCGTTCGACGGTTGCCTCGTTCTCGCGGTAGATGCCGGATTGCTTCAGCATTTCATCGACAAGCGTTGTCTTGCCGTGATCGACATGCGCGATGATCGCGATGTTCCTGAGTTGCATCGGGCCGGATCCTTTAATGCGTGCGGGAATTGTGCGGGCAGGTTTGCGCGGCCCATACAGGAGGCAACCGCGATTGGCCAGAGCCAAAACGTAACGCCGCCGCGCCACCCTTGTCATGGGGCGCTGAAACTGCCAGACGGAAAGATCGGAAAACAAGCTCGAAAGGACCATTCCATGCGCGCCATGCAAGTCACCGAATACGGCCAGCCGCTGGAAATGTGCGAGGTCACCATGCCGGTGCCCGGCCCCGGCGAGGTGCGCCTGCGCAATCACGCGGTGGGGATGAATTTCGGTGATATCCTGCTGGTCGAGGGCACTTATCAGGAAAAACCGCCGCTGCCGTTTACCCTTGGCATGGAGGTCTGCGGCACCGTCGATGCGCTGGGGGATGGTGTCAGCAATCTGACGGTAGGCCAGCGTGTGGCGGTGTTTGCCGGCTCGGGCGGGCTGGCGGAATACGGCGTCTTTCCGGCATCATCCGCCGTGCCGATCCCCGATGCGATGACCGAGGCCGACGCCGCCGCCTTCCTGGTGGCCTATGGCACCAGCCATGTGGCGCTGGATTACAAGGCCCGCCTGCAGCCCGGTGAACGCCTGCTGGTGCTGGGGGCGTCGGGCGGGGTTGGCCTGACGGCGGTGGAGCTGGGCAAGCTGATGGGCGCCGAGGTGATCGCCTGCGCCCGCGGCAAGGCCAAGTTGGAGGTGGCCAGGGCCGCCGGGGCCGACCACCTGATCGACAGCGACACCGACGATATCCGCGCCGCCGTCAAGGGCTTCGGCGGGGCGGATGTGGTCTATGATCCGGTCGGCGGCGAGCAGTTCAACGCCGCGATGCGCGCCTGCAACCCCGAGGCTCGGCTGATCCCGCTGGGCTTTGCCTCGGGCGGGGTGCCGCAGATCCCGGCCAATATCCTTCTGGTCAAGAACCTGACGGTGATCGGCTTTTACTGGGGCGGCTACATGAAGTTCCGACCCTCGGTCATCACCGACAGTTTCGCGCAATTGTTCCGCTGGTATCAGGAGGGCCGCCTGAAACCCCATGTCAGCCACGAATTGCCGCTGGCGCGCGCCAACGAGGCGCTGGATCTGTTGCGGGCGCGCAAATCGACCGGCAAGGTGGTGGTGACGATCTGAAAAAGGTTCCGCCGGGCAAGCCCGGCTGAACGGCGGCGGGGGGCTTTGCCCCCTCGACCCCCAGAGTTTCAGACCGAAAAGAAATCCGGAAATACCGGTCTCAACCCACCCGGTAGGCCTGGCGGACCAGCGCCGCAAGCGGATGGGCCAGCGGCGATTGCGCGACCGGTGCAAGGTAGAGGTTGATCAGCATGTCGCCAAGCGGCGGCAATTGGCCGGCATGGTCGATCACCTCCATATGGCCGGTCTGGGTGCCGGCGATCAGCGCCTGCACCGCCAGGTCGGCGCTGACGGTGGCTTCCACGGTGCGGCTGGATTCCGATTCAACCGCGATTTCCCAGCGGATGCCGGCCTGATCCAGCGCCGCTTCCACCTCGGCACGAAACAGCGAGCCGGTCTCGAAGGCCAGCCGCAAGGGGCGCGCCTGCCAGCATTTGCCGCCGGGTGCGCCGATCCAGACCATGCGCCCGCGTGCCAGCGTTTCCGCCCCGGCGGCGATCCCTTCCTCGGTCGTCAGAATCAGATCGCATTCGCCGCGCCCGAACATCCGCTTCAACTGATTGGTAAAGGACGAAATCAGTTGTACCCGCACACGCGGATACTCCGCCGCGAAACGTTGCAGGATGCCTGGGATATGCGGATAGACGATATCCGCCGGCACACCGAACACGATCTCGCCCTCGAAGGCCTGATCGGTCAGGCGGGCATAGACCTCGTCATTCAAGGCCAGCAACCGGCGGCCATAGCCCAGCATCTGCTCGCCATCCGCCGTCAGCACCAGTTGCCGGCCGATGCGGTTGAACAGGCGGCGGCCGAGATTATCCTCCAGCCGTTTCAGTTGCATCGACACCGCCGATTGCGTCAGGTTCAGATGCCCCGCCGCGCGGGTAACGCCGCCCGCCTCGGCGACCGCGACGAAGGCCCTGAGGGCGGTCATGTCAAGATTGCGTGGTATATCACGTTCCTTGATACATTACCTAAAAAACATTCATTTTTAATATGTATCAGAATCAGCCATACACACAACAACATTGATGCAGCCGCCAAGCCGGATGCCCAAGCGAAAGGACGAAATCATGACCGCCACCGCAACCAACGCCATCCGTCGCCCGGGTTTCAGCCTCGCCGCTGCCGCGCGCATGATCGCCACCGCGCTTCAGGCCCGCCGCCAGCGCGCCGTGCTGGCCACGCTGGACGATGCCCGTCTGCGCGATCTTGGCCTCAGCCGCGCCGCCGCCCTGCGCGAAGCGTCGCGCCCGATCTGGGACGTGCCCGCGCATTGGCAGCGCCGCAACTGGTAAAATCGGCGCGAACACAGCCCGCCGCACCTTGAAATGCGGCGGCTTTTACCCAATATTCCCTTGCAAGGGCAGCGCCATGACGGCATTGCCTGCTGAAACGTGAACCAACACACCGCAAGGAGAGCCAAATGGCCGAATTCGAGACAATCCGCCGGACTTCCGCGGGTGTCCGCACCGCCGAGATCGACGCAGGGCTGCGCGCCCATATGAACAAGGTCTACGGGACCATGTCCGTGGGCCTGCTGGTAACCGCCGGCGTGGCCTGGGCCGTGGGATCGAGCGATGCGCTGCTGTCGATCTTCCGCGATCCGATGACGTTGCAGCCGAATATCCTTGGCTGGATCGCAATGTTCCTGCCCCTGGGCATGGTGTTCCTGTTCGGCGGCATGATCAACCGCATCTCCGCGGCTGGCGCGCAATTGTTCTTCTATGTCTTCGCCGCCGCGATGGGCCTGTCGATCTCGTGGATCTTCGCCGCCTTTACCGGCATTTCGATCGCGCAGACCTTCCTTGTCACCTCGATCTCCTTTGCGGGATTGTCGCTGTGGGGCTACACCACGAAGAAGGATATTTCGGGCTGGGGATCGTTCCTGATCATGGGCGTGATTGGCCTGATCGTCGCCTCGATCGTCAACATCTTCCTCGGCTCGCCCGCTATCATGTTCGCGATCTCGATCCTTGGTGTGCTGATCTTCGCCGGGCTGACCGCCTATGACACGCAGAAGATCAAGACTTCCTATATCCAGCACGCGCAGGCAATGGATCAGGAATGGCTGGCCAAGTCGGCGATCATGGGGGCGCTGAACCTCTATCTCGACTTCATCAACCTGTTCATGTTCCTGCTGCAATTCATGGGCAACCGCGAGTAATCGCAGCCAGGGCTTGACCATTCGGGGCCGGGGGAGGAAACTTCCCCGGCCCTTTCCCTTGCGGCGGAGCGATGCCGATGGATTTCACCCTGTACCTGCCGATCACAAGCCTGACTGCGATCCTGAATGCCGCCTTGTTGGTGACGATGACATCGGCCATCGGCCTGATCCGCAACCGGACCCGTATTTCCTATGGCGATGCCGGCGATGCGCGGTTCGCCAAACGCATTCGCGGCCATGCCAATGCGGTGGAACAGATCCCGATCGCGCTGATCCTGCTGGCGCTGGCGGAATTGCAGGGCGCATCTGCCGCGCTGCTGTGGAGCGCGGCGGCGGGCCTGACCTTCGGGCGGCTGCTGCATGCCGCGCAGTTCTGGTTCCGCGGCGTGCCCTTTGCGGCGCGACCCGTTGGCGTGGTGCTGACACTCGCGGCGCAGGCGATCCTGATCGTCTGGCTGGCGGTTTATGTCGCGTTCTAGGGCGTATTGCGTCAGATCGGACGCACATTCACCCGGTGACCCGAGGCAGCGCTAGCGCAAGCACATGCGTTCGGGGCATCGGGTGAATTCGAAATGACGCAACATGCCCTAGGCCAACGGCACCTGCTGCGTTGCGCAATGGATGCCGCCGCCAAGCTCGCCCAGCGCATCGACGTTGAGCGTGACCACCTGCCGCCCGGGAAAATGCCGCGCCAGCGCCTTCGCGGCGGCCTTGTCGGTGTCCGCATCACCGAAGGCGGCGGCGATGACCGCGCCGTTGCAGGTATAGTAATTCATGTAGGAGGCCACGAAATCCTCCGACGCCACCCTTCGGCGATCCGGCTCGAAGATCACCTCCACCGCCAGCCCGGCACGTCGGCATGCCGCTTCGGTCTCGAAAGCGGCGCGGTGGAACGGATCGGCCATATCCGGCTGACGCGGCTGGTTGATCAGCAGATGGCCGGGGCGGGTGAACCGCGCGAGGCTGTCGATATGGTAATCCGTGATGTCCATGCCATAGACACCGCGTGACCAGATGATCCGGCTGGCCCCATAGGCCTGCAACAGCCGCGCACCAACCTGATCGCGCGTGAGGCCCGGATTGCGATTGGCATTCACCCAGGAACTTTCATGCGCCAGCAGCAGCCCCGCGCCATCCTGTTCGACGCCGCCCGCCTCGCCCGTCAGCCCGGTCGGCCGCAGCGCAAAACCCAGCCGCTCCGCCACAAGCGCGGCAACCTTGGCGTCATGGCGATGGACCTGCCGCCTGCCCCAGCCGTTGAAGGCGATATGGCTGACGGCGCGGCGCCACCCATCGGTGGTGATCAAAGGCCCGGCATCGCGGGCCCATAAATCCTCGGTCGGGATATCCCACAGGGTGACGCGGCCCGTCAGCCTGACGCGGAGCCGGACATGCCAGTCCGACGCCGCCAGCAGGATCACATCCTCGAACACGGCAATGGTATTGGCGATGCGGATGATCGTGTTCTGCGTCTGGCGCAGGAAGGCCGCATCGCCGTAGACCTGCGCGGCGGTCGGCCACATCATCAGCGTGGCCTCGTGCGGGTGATCCTCGGGCGGGACACGGAATGCAGGCGCGGAATCCAGCGGCAGCGCCGCACCTGCCGCCAGCATAGCCGCTGCCCCTTTCGCCATGTCACGCCGGTTCATGCTGTGCCTTTCCGTCCGGTCAGCATAGGCGGGGGATTGGCCGGGTGGCAAGCGGTGTGGTTTTCCGCTGCTCAATCCTTGAGGAAATTACCCAAATCCAGCACAGGTACAGCTATCAGAGAAGGGCCGCGACCGACACTGGGAGGGCGATCATGGCGATCGTGCTTGGCAAGGCCATTGCCAAAATCATTGCATTACAGCCACTTGGAACCTTAGCAGAGCGCGCTCCCGCGGGGAGGGTCGGGCGCGGCCCGGGGGTGCCCCCGTGCCAAA
>JAIOJF010000035.1 GCA_019911965.1 Paracoccaceae bacterium
CCTACAGCCTCGGCGCCGCTGGTCAGACGGGCGCCGCGAGTGTGGCTTCCGGCCTTGGCGCGGTTGCCCACGCAGCCGGCGGCGCGGCCATATCGCCCCTTCGCCGCGCGGCCACTCGCACCTCCCAAGCCATGAAATCCAGCTTCGCCGAGGGCGGCAAGTCGGCCCTCGAATTCACGGGCGGGACCTCGACCATGGGCACGATTGGCGGCGGCGCGGCCGAGGCGTCCGCACGGGCTGACGGCCCGCCGGATTGGGCCAGGCGGATGAAGCGCTCCCAGACAATGAGTCACGGCGTGTCCGCCGCCGCGCATGCCGTCCGTGCAGGCGACAGCCATGGCTCGGGCTCTTCCATCAATCTTTCCGAAGGTGATCGCTGATGTTCAAACGACCATCCACCCATTACGGCCGGACGCCCGAGCCGGAAACGCCTTACCAAAAGGCCGCGCAGGTCTGGGACGAGCGCATAGGTTCGGCGCGCGTCCAGGCGAGGAACTGGCGGCTGATGGCCTTTGGCAGCCTGATCCTCTCGGCCGGATTCGCTGCGGCCCTCGTCTGGCAATTGGGGCGCGGCACCATCGTCCCCTGGGTCGTGCAGGTCGACAATCTCGGCCAGGCGCAGGCGGTGGCCCCGGCGGTCGCCGACTATCGTCCGACCGACCCCCAGATCGCCTGGCATCTTGCCCGCTTCATCGAGCAGGTCCGCTCGATTCCCGCCGACGCGATCATCGTGCGGCAGAACTGGCTGCGCGCCTACGACTTCACGACGGACAGGGGCGCGATGGCGCTCAACGACTACGCCCGCTCGAACGATCCCTTCACCAAGGTCGGCAAGCAGCAGATCGCTGTCGATGTCTCGAGCGTCATCCGGGCATCGCCCGAGTCTTTCCGCGTCGCCTGGACGGAGCGCCGTTATCAGGACGGCTCGCTCGCCGAGACCTCGCGCTGGACCGCCATCCTCACCGTCGTCGTGCAGCCGCCGCGCGACACCGAGAAACTCCGGGCCAACCCGCTCGGCATCTACGTCAACGCCATCAACTGGTCACGGGAGCTTGGGCAATGAAGCCGCATTTCCACAAAGCCGGAAACACGGCTTTCCCCACAATCGCATTTCTGCCCTTGCGCAAATCCGCGCTGCCGCTTCTGCTGCTTTGCACGACCGCGCTCGCCGGTTGCGCGACGACGCACAGGCCACCCGAGATTTCCTATGATGAGGCAGCGCCGGCAACGCTGCGCGCCGATCCGCCCGCGCCGGTGCAGGTGGTGGAACTGCCGAAGCCCTTGCCCTTGCCAGGGCAGATGAAGCCGGTGAATGAGGCGCAGCGCGCGCCCGAGCCCGCCGATCCCGCCGCGCGGGTCAATCAGGCCAATGCGGCCGCGCGCGTGCAGCCGGTGCGCGACGGCTTCATCAATGCGATGCAGGTCTATCCCTTCACGGGAGGAGCCCTCTATCAGGTCTATACCGCCGTCGGCCAGATCACCGATATCGCGCTCCAACCCGGCGAGCAGCTCGTCGGCTCCGGTCCCGTCGCCGCCGGCGACACCGTGCGCTGGATCATCGGCGATACCGAGAGCGGATCGGGCGCGACGAAACAGATCCACATCCTAGTAAAGCCGACACGCGCCGACCTCACCACCAATCTCGTCATCAACACCGATCGGCGCACCTACCATATGGAACTGCGGTCGACCGAGCGGACCTATATGGCCTCCGTCTCCTGGCAATATCCGCAGGACCAGCTCATTGCGCTCCGCCGGCAGAATGCCGAGGCTCAGGCTGCCCAGCCCGTCGCGACCGGCGTCGATCTCGCCAACATCAATTTCCGCTATGCGGTCGAAGGCGACCGGGCGCCGTGGCGACCGTTGCGTGCCTATGACGACGGCCGGCAGGTCTTCATCGAGTTCCCGCGCGGGATCGGCCAGGGCGAGATGCCGCCGCTGTTCGTCGTCGGGCCGGAGGGCAATAGCTCGGAATTGGTGAATTACCGCGTGCGCGGCAATTACATGATCGTCGACCGGCTGTTCGCCGCCGCCGAACTGCGCTTCGGCGCCGGCAATTCCCAGAAGCGCGTCCGCATCGTGCGCACCGATGGGAGGCCCGCGTCGTGAGTGACAACGATCCCCGGAAAGAGGAAGGGTCGGAGACTGACGAGGCTCGGCCGCTGACCGGCGAGCCCGCGGGGCCGCCCGCCATGCGTCTGCGCGCCGAGCCGCCGCGCGTCACGCGGCTGTCGCCAAAGGTGCTGGCCGGAATCGGCCTCATCGCCTGCGCCGGAATCGGCGGCGCGTTGATCTACGCGCTCCAGACCCGCGACGGCGGCAAGCAGGCGCAGGAACTCTACTCGACTGAGAACCGCACGACGGCCGATGGCCTCGCCGGGCTGCCGCGCGACTATACCGGTCCGATCCTGGGGCAACCGCTTCCCGGCGATCTCGGCCGCCCGATCCTCGATGCACAGAACCGCGGCCAAGCCGTCCCGATGCCCGGAATGGCGGTTCCGGACCCGGGCATCAGCGCCGAAGAGCAGCGCCGGCTCCAGGAGATCGAGACCGCTCGCACGAGCCGGCTGTTTGCCGCGACCGAGAACCGCCCGCCTTCAGCCGCCAATCCCGATCCCACAACGTCCAATCAGCTGGTCCTGCCGGACCTCACCAGCCTTGGCCTGGCGCCACAACCCGCGACACCCTCGGCGCAGGAGCGGCAACTCGCCTTCCTCAATGCGGCCGTCGATCGCCGCACCGTCTCGCCCGACCGCATCGCCGCGCCTGCTTCTCCTTATGTGCTCCAGGCGGGCGCCGTCATCCCGGCGGCCTTGATCACCGGCATCCGCTCCGACCTGCCGGGCCAGATCACCGCGCAGGTGACGGAGAACGTCTATGACAGCCCGACCGGCCGGCTACTGCTCGTGCCTCAGGGCACCCGACTGATCGGCGAGTATGACAATGGCGTCGGTTTCGGCCAAAGGCGCGTGCTCCTCGTTTGGAACCGCCTCATCCTGCCGAACGGCCGCTCCATCGTGCTCGAGCGGCAACCGGGGGCGGATTCGGAAGGGTATGCTGGCCTCGAGGACGGCGTTGACTATCATTGGTGGGACATCGCCAAGGCGGCCGCGCTCTCGACCCTGCTCGGCGTCGGGGCGGAACTAGCCGCCGACGACAACGATCGTCTGATCAGCGCCATTCGCGGCGGTGCGCAGGACACGATCAACGATGCCGGCCAGCAGATCGTTCGGCGCCAACTCAATATTGCGCCGACGCTGACCATCCGGCCCGGCTTTCCCGTCCGCGTGATCGTTACGCGCGACCTTGTCCTCGAGCCCTATGGCGGATGATCCATGGCGAAACTGAAACTCGGTCCCATCGCCGACGACCGGCCGGTCAAACTCACCATCGAGCTTCCTGCCGCGGTGCATCGCGACCTCGTCGCCTATGCCGAGGTCCTGGGCCGGGAGACGGGCCAGGCTGTCGGCGAGCCCGCCAAGCTGATCGCCCCGATGGTGGAACGCTTCATGGCGACCGATCGCGCATTTGCGAAGGCGCGGCGAAACCCTCAGTCGCCATTGGACAGCAAGGGATAGCGCTCCTCGAGCAGCTTGAGGAAATGCGCCAGCGCCGGATTGTCGTTGTTGCCTTGCCAGTAGGCGGCATAGCTGATCCGGCTCGGGCCGTTGCCGTCGCGCGCCTCGCGATAGACCACGCCCGCATAGCTGGCGCCAATGCATGCCTCGCACATCAGGCTGACGCCGAATCCCGCACCGACCAGGCTTTTGATGTTCTCACGGCTGATGTCATGGCTGATGACATTTGGCCGCTCGCCGGGCGCGGCGAGCTTCGCCAGAAGGATGTCCTGGATCTCCGGTCCCGGATCGCGCTGACTGAACAGGAAGGTCTCGTCCTTGAGATCCGTCCAGTAGACGATGTTGTTGCTCGCCAGCCGGTGGCCTTCGGGCAGCGCGACCATGACGCGCTCGCTCCACAATGGCATGGCCTTCACATTGCGCGCGCTCGGCTCTCCGGTGACGATGGCCACGTCGAGCGTGCCGCGCTCCATGCTGGCGAACAGGCATCTTCGCGCACCCTCGACCGTTCGTATGTCCACCTTCGGGAAACGGGCTGCATACTCCATCAGGCTGGCACGCAGGTTTCCGGCCGAGAGCGACGTGTAGAACCCGATGGTGAGCTGGCCGGCCTCGCCTCGACCGATGTCCTTGGCGGTCGCCGTCATATGATCGACGGTTTCGACAAGGTGGCGTGAGGTGCGCAGTACTTCGGCGCCGGCCGTCGTCAGGCGCACACCGCCGCTGGTTCGTTCGAACACTTGGACGCCCAGTCGGTCTTCCATCTGGCGAATGCAGCGGCTCAGCGTCGACTGCTTGACACCAAGTTCCTCAGCCGCACGCCGGAAGCTCCGGAAATGAGCAGCGGCGACCGCATAGCGTAAATGTCTCAGTTCGATACCCGCTGCCAGTGATCGGAACTCCTCCTGGCGCCTCCGGCCCCGCCCAGCCTGGCGTCACCGGAGACTTTATGTTCGGCCGGCGCGTGACCTTTTCAACCGTATGCCGTTGACACGCCGAAATTGTGGCCGCCCAGACCGTGCAACCGGCTCGGATCATCAGAGCCGCTGACAGGAGTATAATCCGATGAGCCTAGAAACGCTAATGAGAAGCATTCGCATATCTAGGCGGTCGACATCCGGCGGTTGGTTCCCTTGTCAGTGGACCGACGTCAGCGCGCTACGGCATCCGGTGACTTTCGTCCGGCTGCATAGATTTCGCCTAGACAACGACGGGCTGGGGGCGCTCTAAGCAAGAACAGTCCCGAAGGGCCATTCTCAAGCACTTAATTTTCTTGGGGAATTGGGAGCGGGCGAAGGGAATCGAGCCCTCGGCCCCAACCTTGGCAGGTTGGCGCACCCGACAGGATTCGAACCTGTGGCCTCCACCTTCGGAGGGTGGCGCTCTATCCAGCTGAGCTACGGGTGCATCTAGATTTTCGCCTAGCCCGGCCAACCAAAAGAGGTCAACGGACGCGGCACTTGCCGATTCGATTCTGCCTGCAAGACGGGACCGCAAATTGGTGGTTCGCGACGCTACGCCAATCCAACCGTTTCGCCTCCACGCTATCCCCGTAACTGCTTACGCGGCGCTTACGCGGACTTTTTTGCGGTTTGGACGGACAGGCGATAGTCTTACAAGTCCTTGATATTCTACCTAGTTTTCAACTCCTTCCTTGCACGAACTGTCTTGACACGAGCCTTCGGAGGGCAGCGCTCTATCCAGCTGAGCTACGGGTGCGTGCCCGGTTGCTATAGTGGATCGAATTGGCCCGTGCAATCGGGAATTGCCCGGTGCGCCACAGGCCCGGATCAGCCAAACATGTCGTGGCACATCTCCAGCGCATCGGCCAGCGCATCGACCTCGGCCATCGTGTTGTAAAGCCCGAACGAGGCCCGGCAGGTGGCGCTGACGCCCAGGTGCTGCATCAGCGGCTGGGCGCAATGATGCCCGGCCCGGACCGCGATGCCGCGCCGGTCGATCACGGTGGAAATGTCATGCGGATGCGCCCCGCCCTGCATGGTGAACGAAAATATCGCCCCCTTGGTGGCGGAATTGCCCTGTATATTCAGCCAGTTCAGCCCCGACAGCCTGGATTGCGCGTAATCCCGCAGCGCCTTTTCATGTGCTGCGATATTGTCCATGCCAAGCGCCGTCAGGTAATCCAGCGCCACGCCAAGGCCGATCATCTGCACGATGCCGGGGGTGCCGGCCTCGAATTTATGCGGCGGATCGTTATAGGTCACCGCGTCGCGTGCGACGTCGCGGATCATGTCGCCGCCACCGAAGAACGGGCGCATCTCGGCTTGCCTTGCGCGGCTGACATAGATCGCACCCGATGCCGACGGACCGTAAAGCTTGTGCCCGGTAATGGCGTAGAAATCGCAGCCGATAGCCTGCACATCTACCGGCGCATGAACCGCCGCCTGCGAGCCATCCACCAGCACCGGCACGCCGCGTTCGCGCGCCGCGTGGCAGATCGTCTTCACATCGACAACCGTGCCCAGCACGTTCGACATCTGGGTGATCGCCACCAGTTTCGTTTTCGGCCCGATCGCCGCGATCACCGCGTCAGCGTCCAGATCGCCGTTCTGGTCCGGTTCCACCCATTTCAGCACCACACCCTGGCGTTCGCGCAGGAAATGCCAGGGCACGATATTGGCGTGGTGCTCCATCACGCTCAGGACAATCTCGTCACCCGCCTGAAGGCGCGGCGCGGCCCAGGCATAGGAGATCATGTTGATGCCCGACGTGGCACCGGTGTTGAACAGTATCTCGTCCTCATGCGCGGCATTCAGGAAGGCGCGGATGGTGCCGCGCACCGCCTCGTACTTGTCGGTTGCCAGATTGGACAGGAAATGCAGGCCGCGATGGACGTTGGAATATTCCTCGGCATAGCCACGGGTGACGGCATCTATCACCGCTTGCGGCTTTTGCGCCGATGCGCCGTTATCGAGGTAAACCAATGGTTTGCCGTGTATCTTTCGCGCAAGAATGGGGAAATCCGCTCGGATTTTCTCGACATCATACATTGGGTACTCCCCCTTCAAGGCTTAGTCCGATCATGCCCAGCACAAGCAGGATCACAAGGCTGGCAGCGAGCGAGGTGGCGATGAACCCGGCAAAGACCTTCCACAAGGACGTGAAGCCATGCAGCACGGCGATAAAGTTGATCAGCGCCCAGGTCAGGAACAGGTAGATGCCGAAAGTCATCAATTCCGGGATGCCGCCGACAATGGCGGCGAACGGGATTGTCACCACCTGTACCAGGACCATCAGGAATTGCAGCCAGACCGACAGCAAAAGCGCGGAATCGAAACTGCCGGTGCCGCCGAACATGCCGCCGACGATATAGACCAGCAGCGATGACAGCATCAGCATCATGAACAGGATCACCGCCAGCAGGATCGGGCTGCCGGCCAGTACCGCGGTGCCCTCGCCCTGCGATACCACCGCCACCAATACCGCCTCGGCCAGCACCCCCAGCAGGGAGACCAGCACCGCAATCTGCAACAGGATCCTGCGGTCCGGCAGGCGCGACAGCAGATAGGCTGCGGCGCTCTGCGGGTCCGTCACGGTCAGCCGCGCAAGCGCCAACAACCAATGCATCGAATTCAGGCCTTCAGATCATTCCTCGGGCATGAAAGTACATGGCCGCCAACAGGGCCACAAGCGAAACCACCGACATTGCCAGGAAGATCGGAGCCACGCTTTTGAAACGGTGCGCCTTGGCGACGCCGACCGAAATGAACCAGACGAACAGGATCATGCCAAAGTAATAGGGCGGCAGCGCGATCCACTCGGCCTCGAATATCGGAAAGTACAGGGCGAGGTGGCTGAACAACACCGACATCAGCGCCGCGATGACACCGATCGGGGCGCAGACAAAGGCCCCCCAGAACACCGCGATACGGGTATTGCGCCATGTCCCGCGCCCGCCCATCGCCCGCGCCGCCGCGCCAACCACCATCGCAAAGACATACATCGCTGCGGTGCGCAGTATGATCGCCGCCAGGAACAGCATGCCAATCTCGACCGAGATCAGGCTGACACCGGTTTGTCCCGGCACCACCACCGCTTTCAGCGTCCAGGACAGGAAGAATGCAAGATCCGACCACAGCAACAGGTATAACAGCCGCGCCTCGCTTGGTTTTTCATGGATCAACTGGCGGGTCGACTTGCCCATGTCGAACCAGGCACGCAGCACCCGATGCGTCATCGTATCGCGCGCGATCCACAATGCCAGCCTGCCCTGATGCCGCTGCTGGCCTGCAGGACGTGCGGATATCTGATCGTAGTCTACGGACTGCACGGCATCACCTTGCTGGTTGCCGCCCCCACATGCGATACGTGCCGCGCAATTGCGGGGAAAATTTGGCCAATTGGCGAATAATTCAAGACAAGTTGACTGCTTTGCCGCGTTCGACGGCCAGCAAGGCCCGCAGCCAGATCGACAGGAAGAACAGGCCAAGCGCCAGCAATAGCACCCCGTGCAGGCCTGGCAGCAGCCAGCCCAGAATCGCCACGGCAATCACCAAAGGTTGCAGCGCAAAGGCCGACCAGAACAGCGCCAGGCGGGCATTCCTGCCGCTGCCCGTGCCGCCTGATACCCGCATTGCCAGATGGCTGAGGGCTGCCAAGGCGTAAAAGGCGAGTGGTCCGAACAACATGGAAGCGACGATTTGCGCGCCGAACAGGCCGGCCAGCGTGTCGCTTTCAAGGCCGGATTGCAGGGTTTGCGGGCTGCGCACCAGGAACGACACCAGGCTGGCGATCATCAGCCAGGCCAGCAGTTTTTCCTCGCCGGGATTGGTTGCAGCCAGCCTTCGGACCGCCCTGCCCGGCGCGATCCAGGTTTCAGCGATACCGGCCAGCAGCGCCCTCACCCGCTGTGCCGTTCGACCCATGCGGCCAACCGGTCGCGGATATCGTCGCGGATGGTCTCGCTGTCGATCTCCTCCAGCGCTTCGGCAAGGAAGGCCAGCACCAGTAATTCCTGGGCGCGGCTTTTCGGCACGCCACGCGACATCAGGTAGAACATCGCGCCTTCATCAATGGCACCCACGGTCGAGCCGTGCGAACAGGCCACGTCATCGGCATAGATTTCCAGTTCCGGCTTGGCCAGAAACTGGCTGTCGTCATCCAGCAGCAGGCCCTGACTGATCTGGTAGCCATCGGTTTTCTGCGCGCCGGGCTGCACCAGGATCTTGCCCTGAAACACGCCGGTCGCGCCGTTGCGCAGCACCTTCTTGTAAACCTGGCGGCTTTCGCAATTGACCGCGTCATGGGCGATGAACACCGTGTCGTCCTGATGAAAGGCCCCGGTCGCGCCATCGCCGGTACAGGCACCGGCGACATGGGCGCGGGCATCGTCGCCGTGCAATGTGATCACATATTCGTTGCGCGTCAGCGCGCCATTGACCGTGAGTGTGAAGCTTTTGAATTCGCTTTCTTTTCCAAGTCGCGCGAAGATGTGGGTATGGGCCCGGCGCTGATGGTCTCGGCCTTGCGTGCGGACATGATGGAAGATGCCGCCATCGGCGATATCGACCTCGGCCACCTTCGACAGGCGCGCGGCACCCGGGCCGTTTTCCAAAAGCGTCAGCTCAGCCCCGCTTTCCACCTTGATGACATGATGCACCACCGCATCGGCGCACTGGTCGCGGCGCAGATATTGCAGGTTGATCGGGCGCGGGGCCTTGCCGGTGACGCGGATCACCAGGCCGTTTTCCGCCAGCGCGGTGTTCAAAGCCGCCAGCGGGCGCTCCACCGGGGCCTGACCGGCGGTTTCCAGCACGCCGTAGATATCGCGCGCCCAGTGGATATCGGCGGCGGCGGCATCGGCCAGGGTTTCAATCTCGACATGCTGCATGGCCATCGCGTCGGATTGATCGCGGTCCAGCACACCATCGACAAAGACCAGCTTCAGGCGATCGAGATCGCCGAAAACCGGGCTTTCGCCGGTTTTCAAGAGATCAGCCGCAGGCGCATCGGCACGGTTCAGATCATCCGGCCGGGTGAAACGCCAGTATTCATCGCGCCGCCCCGGCAGGCCCGCGCCATGCAGCCGGGTCAGGGCCGCGAGGCGTGCCTCGTTCGCCCATTTGCCGCCTGTGGGCAGATCTGACCGGTTCACCCGCGCCTCTGCGGCGTCGGTTTTTGCCTGTGCCAGTTTCATGCCGCGACCTCGGCCAGAATATCGGCATAGCCGTTATGTTCGACCTCCAGCGCCAGGTCCGGGCCGCCGGATTTGACGATCCGGCCATCGGCCATGATATGCACCACGTCCGGCTTGATATGATCCAGCAGCCGCTGGTAATGTGTGATCACAAGGAACGAGCGCTTGCCGTCCCTGAGCGCGTTGACGCCGTCGGAGACCAGCTTCATCGCATCGACATCGAGGCCGCTGTCGGTCTCGTCGAGAATGCACATTTTCGGCTCCAGCATCGCCATCTGCAGGATTTCGTTGCGCTTTTTTTCGCCGCCGGAAAAGCCGACATTGACCGGGCGCTTCAGCATCTCGGCGTCGATCTTCAGGGATTTGGCTTTTTCGCGGATAATCTTCAGGAAATCAGCGGCACTCAACTCCTCCTCGCCGCGCGCCTTGCGCTGGCAGTTCACGGCGGTCCTGAGGAACGTCATGTTGCCGACGCCGGGGATTTCCACCGGGTATTGAAATGCCAGGAACAGCCCGGCAGCGGCGCGCTCGTCAGGCTCCATGTCCAGCAGGTTCACGCCATCCAGCGTGGCGGTGCCGCCGGTGACCTCGTAGCCGCCCTTGCCCGACAGCACATAGGACATGGTCGATTTGCCCGAGCCGTTCGGCCCCATGATCGCATGCACTTCCCCGGCGGGTACGGTCAGCGAAAGGCCCTTCAGGATGGCCTTGTCCTCGTCTTCAAGTTCGACGTGCAGGTTGTTGATATTCAGCATTTTTTCTTCCAGTACATGTTGGTGCGGCCAGGCCGCGAATCCGATTACCCGACAGAGCCTTCCAGCGAGATTGCCACCAGCGCCTGCGCTTCCATGGCAAATTCCATCGGCAGCGCCTGCAGAACCTCCTTGGCGAAACCGTTGACGATCAGCGCCAGGGCGGCCTCTTCGTCGATGCCGCGCTGGCGGCAGTAGAACAACTGGTCGTCATCCACCTTCGAGGTGGTCGCCTCGTGTTCGACCCGGCTGGAATTGTTGCGCACCTCGATATAGGGCACGGTGTGCGCCCCGCATTTGTCGCCGATCAGCAACGAGTCGCATTGCGTGTAATTGCGCGAGTTCTTCGCCTTCGGGTGCATCGACACGAGCCCGCGATAGGTGTTCTGCGCCCTGCCCGCCGAAATGCCCTTGGACACGATCCGGGACTTGGTGTTCTTGCCCAGATGCACCATCTTGGTGCCGGTATCGGCCTGCTGGTAATTGTTGGCGATGGCGATGGAATAGAACTCGCCCGACGAATCGTCGCCGCGCAGGATGCAGGACGGGTATTTCCACGTCACCGCCGATCCGGTCTCCACCTGCGTCCACATCACCTTGGCGCGATCGCCCCGGCAATCGGCGCGCTTGGTGACGAAATTGTAGATGCCGCCCATGCCGTTCTCGTCGCCCGGGAACCAGTTCTGCACCGTGGAATACTTGATCTCGGCGTCTTCCAGGATCACCAGTTCGACCACCGCGGCGTGCAACTGGTTGGTGTCGCGCTTGGGCGCGGTGCAGCCTTCCAGATAGGACACATAAGACCCCTTGTCGGCGATGATCAGCGTGCGCTCGAACTGGCCGGTGTTTTCCGCATTGATGCGGAAATAGGTGCTGAGCTCCATCGGGCATTTGGTGTTCGGCGGGATGTAGACGAACGAGCCATCGGAAAACACCGCGGAATTCAGCGTTGCATAGAAATTGTCCGATTGCGGCACGACCGAGCCGAGATATTTCTTCACCAGGTCGGGATATTCGCGGATCGCCTCGGAAATCGAACAGAAGATCACGCCCGCCTTGGCCAGCTCATCCCTGAAGGTGGTGCCCACGGAAACGCTGTCGAACACCGCGTCCACCGCCACGCGGCGGCCATCCACCGGGGCACCCTCGGCCCCTTCGACACCGGCCAGGATCATCTGTTCCTTCAGCGGGATGCCCAGTTTTTCGTAAGTAGCCAGCAGCTTCGGATCCACATCGTCCAGCGATTTCGGCTTCACCGCCATGCTTTTCGGGCGGGCATAATAGTAAAGGTCCTGAAAGTCGATTTCCGGGTAATGCACCATCGCCCATTCCGGCTCGACCATCGCCTGCCAGCGGCGGAACGCGTCCAGCCGCCAGTCGGTCATCCATTCCGGTTCTTCGTTCTTGGCCGAGATCAGCCGCACGATATCCTCGTTCACACCTTTCGGCGCGAAATCCATCTCGATATCGGTTTCAAACCCGTATTTGTACTTGTCGCCAACGGATTGCACCGCATCGACGGTATCCTGATCGACGCCGTCCTTGACCTGTGGCTTGTCGGTGATCGTGCTCATGCGTTCTTATCCTTGTTCCTAGCGCTCAATATGGGGCCGGTCAGTCTGGGTTGCATCCCTGACGGGCATGCCTGTGGCTTCATGCCGCGCGGGCGCGGAATTTCTGGTATTGCGCCAGCCAGGCATCGGCAAAACGCATGATATCGTCGCGGCTGGTGGTCGGACCCAGCGAGACCCGGATGGCGCTGGCGGCAATCGCCGCATCCGCCCCCATCGCGCGCAGCACCCGGCTGGCGCGCAGCTTGCCGCTGGAACAGGCCGAACCGGCGGAAATCGCGAAACCGGCCAGATCCATCTGCATCACCTGTGTTTCCGCCTTCCAGCCCGGCACCGCGAAGCACGCGGTATTTGGCAGACGGGCGACATCCCGCCCGAAGCTGACGACCCCGGGGGCCTCATCCGCCAGCCTGTCCTCCAGCGCATCGCGCGTCTCGGCGACCTTCTGCCAGAGACCATCGTTCAGATCGCGCATCGCGGCTTCGGCAGCGGCGCCAAACCCGGCAATGCCGATCACGTTCTCGGTGCCGCCACGGCGCCCGGCCTCCTGCCCGCCGCCGCGAATATCGGCGGCCAGGTCTATCCCCGGGCGCAGCACCAGCGCGCCCACGCCCTTCGGCCCGCCGATCTTGTGTGCCGACAGGATGCCCATATCGACACCGGTCCAGTCGAAAGCCAGTGCCACCTTGCCGAAGCCTTGCACGAAATCCGAAACCGCCAGCCCATCGGGCAGGGTTTGCAGGATGCCGGTTTCGCTGTTGGCCAATTGCAGGGCGCTGTTGGCCGGATCAGGAACGCCGACCAGGCCGTTGCCATCGCAGGATAAAACAGGATCGCCCCAGGCCAGAACGCAATCATGTTCGATCTCCGCCACCGCTAGATTGCGCCCGCGCATCGCCAGCGCCGCAGCTTCGGTTGCGCCCGAGGTAAAGACGATATCACCCGCGCTTGCGCCAAAAGCCTGTGCCACCTGCGCCCGGGCACGCTCGACAATGGCGCGCGCCGCCCGCCCCTCGCCGTGCACGCTGGAGGGGTTGCCGGACACGTCCATCGCCGCCAGCATCGCCGCCCGCGCCTCGGGTCGAAGCGGTGCCGTGGCGTTCCAGTCGAGATAGGCGCGGCTCATCCCTCGTCCACCATCTGAATGCGGAACAGATCGGGCACCGCCGGACAGGGCAACAACTTGTTGGCCACGATATCCGACAGGCGGGTCTGGTGCAGAAATACATAGACATGCGCCGAAAGGCTTTCCCAGAACCGGTTCGACACCGATTGCGCCCGGCTGCCGGAAATCGCGCCGCTGGCCCCGGCCCCCTTGGACAATGCGTCCATCGATTCGTCCACCGCCGCCATGATTTCCGATACCCGGATCGCATCCGCCGAACGCGCTAGCCTGTAGCCACCGCCCGGCCCGCGCACGCTTTCCACGATCCCGGCGCGGCGCAGCTTGACGAACAATTGTTCCAGATACGCCAGCGAGATATCCTGACGGCGCGAAATTTCGCCCAGCGATACCAGCTCCAGCTTGGCGTTTTCCGCCAGATCCGCCAGCGCAATCAACGCATATCGCCCTTTGGTGCTGAGTTTCATGGCTTTTAAAGGTCCCCCGGAGTTGACGCGCCGGTAGTGAACGCTTAACTCCAATTGCGGATGACAGGGCGCGATGCCCTCGAATTTAGAATTGTTCTAGGTTATCCGAGCGATTTCGTCAAGTATAGGATGGAAACCTCGTAACCCCGCAAATCCGGAGCCCTGCGCCACCATGCCCGAAGTGATCTTCCCCGGCCCTGACGGACGCCTTGAAGGGCGCTATCACCCGCAAAAAGCCAAGGACGCGCCGATTGCCATCGTGCTGCATCCGCATCCGCAATTCGGCGGCACGATGAACAACAAGGTTGTCTACAACCTGCATTACGCCTTTTACAACATGGGCTTCACGGTGCTGCGGTTCAATTTCCGCGGCGTCGGGCGCAGCCAGGGCGAGTTCGACCAGGGCATCGGCGAGTTGAGCGATGCCGCCGCGGCGCTGGATTACCTGCAGGCCCTCAACCCCAATGCCAAGCATTGCTGGGTGGCGGGTTTTTCGTTCGGATCATGGATCGGGATGCAATTGCTGATGCGCCGGCCGGAAATCTCGGGCTTCATTTCGGTGGCCCCGAACGCCGATCGCTACGATTTCAGCTTCCTCGCCCCCTGCCCGTCGTCCGGGCTGATCATCAACGGCACCGCCGACCGCGTGGTGCCGCCGGCGGATATCGAAGGTCTGGTGGAAAAACTGCACGAACAAAAGGGCATCACCATCACGCATCAGGTGATCGAGGGTGCCGGCCATTTCTTTGAAGAGCCGCATATGGACCCGATGATTTCCACCGTCGAGGCTTATGTTCGTCGGCGGCTGACCGAAACCAGCCGCTGACCGTGTTTGCCTGGCCTGATCAGCCGATTTTCGGTGACAGGCCGGTCGGGCCGTTCTCGTAATGCACCTTCAGGCGTTGCAGCGCGATCCTGAGCACGATCTTGCCCGACCGCGCCGACCAGCCCATGCGTTTTTCAGCCGTTTCCAGCCCTTCCAGAAAGCAGCAGCAGCGCAGCGCGATATCGCCAAGGCCCGGCCCCAGATCCTTCAACGCCTGCGCCACCCGTTCACGCGCCGCCCTCGGGCCTTCGGCCATGCCGCCATCGCTGAACCCGCCGCTGCGCCCGGTGGTCAGGAAGCGATCCCAGTTTTGCGTGACGCGTGCGCCCATCTGCGCCATCTCGAAATCCTCGCGCAGGCGTTCACCGGCCAGCAGCATGTCGCGCGACAGGAACGGCTTGCCGTCGCTGCCCTTGCGCCGGGCCAGCGCACCAAGCGGGCTTTCGGCCAGATTGTAGCGCAAGGCGCGCCGCTTTCCCTGGCCATCGGCAACCTCGCGCGTGTCCCATTCCTTGTGCTGTTCCAGAAACGGCGATTGTGCTTCGGCAAAGCCGGTTGACTGACGGGCTTGCGTTTCATCGGCCAGCAGGCGTTTCAGCGCGGCGCGGCCGGCCTCGGTGATGCGATAGCGCGAGATCTGGCCCTTGCGGTAGCATTCGATCCAGTCCTTCAGCGCGAAGGCCTCGACCACCGGGCGATCGACAATCGCGGTTCTGACCGGCGCGTCTGCATCGGTTTCGCGCATCACCGCACCCCGTTCCAGCCCCGAGCCGACAATCAGGAAAGCGCCGCTTTCGCATAGACGCCTGAGGATTCGGCGGGCTTCCTTTTCGACTTCGGGATCGGCGGCCAGCCGTTGCGTGATCGGCGTATGAAACATGGTGCAATACCCTTCGTTCGGTTGTTCGGATGGGGACAGATGCTGTTCGAGACGCGCCAGCGCGGCATCGACCAGCGGATCGTCGCGGCGGGTTTCCAGCCGGCGGATATGTCTTGAAACCGTCGAGGCATGGCCATCGAGGTCGCGCGCCAGCGCACGCATCGACCGCCCCAGCCTGGTGTGTTCGACATAGGCGCGTGCCGGTTCCGGAACCCAGTCCGGCAATCCCGGCGTACCGGCCTTGCCTGCCATCGGAAATGTTTCGTGCCGCATCGCCCAGTCCCGTCTTGCCCCGTTTACCACGATGCAACCTAGAGGCGATTGTTTACCTATTTATTAAAATTGCCTTGATTTCGCCTTATTGTTTCCGTTTCGTAAACAATCAAGCGAGCAGCGTTCGCTGTTTCGCGCTTCCCGCAACGGGCGATCCGGCTGTGTCAGTCTCGTCGCACAACCTGAACGGGAGAATCCAATGTCTTCATTGCTGCACATCATCAACCGCCTGCGCCGGCCGAAAGTTCTGATCCGGGCGGCGCGGATCGGCGCGACCGAGTTCCGCCGCGAGCGTGATCTGAAACGCGTGCTGAAAACCCAGAGCCTGCCGCAGCCCGAAACCGGCCTGCCGCGCCTGCTGGCGATGGAGGAGGAACTGGAAACCACGCGCAGAACGGAAATCGCCGCCTACAACGTCACCCGGCATGTCGAGGTGCTGACAGCGCTGCTGGCCGAGGCGCAATTGCTGCCCCGACCCCTCAAATCCGTGTGATCACAAAAATGAATCCGGTTCGCTGTCCTTGCGCATCTTTATGAAGTCTCGCAGCGCCTCGTCGATACCGGGATCAATCGGCGGCTGCACATATTCGCCAAGCGTGCGGCGCACCTTTTCGGCGGCCAGTGTCATGGTATCGCGGGCGCCTTCCTCGTCCCAGGTCTCGAACGGCTTGTAATCCAGCAGGTTCGAGCGCCAGAACGCATCCTTGAAATTGGCCTGGGTATGGGCACAGCCAAGGTAATGACCGCCGGGCCCGACCTCGCGGATGGCGTCCATCGCTTGCGCGTTTTCATCCACCGAAACCCCCTTGGCCAGCCCGTGCAGCACGCCAAGCTGATCGGCGTCCATCACGAATTTCTCGTAGGACGATACCAGCCCGCCCTCCAGCCAGCCGCAGGCATGCAGCATGAAGTTGACGCCCGACAAAAGACCCATATTCAACGAGTTGGCGGTTTCATAGGCCGCCTGTGCATCGGGTAATTTCGAGCCACAGAACGACCCCGCGCTGCGATAGGGCAACCCAAGTCGCCGCGCCAGTTGCCCGGCACCATAGGTGATCAGGCTGGCCTCGGGGGTACCGAAGGTCGGCGCGCCGGAATTCATGTCGATCGAGGTGACAAACGCCCCGAAAATCACCGGCGCACCGGGGCGCACCAGTTGCGAATAGGCGACGCCCGCCAGCACCTCGGCCAGCACCTGCGTCAGGGTGCCCGCCACCGTCACCGGTGCCATCGCGCCGCCCACGATGAACGGCGAGATGATGCAGGCCTGATTGGCGGCGGCATAGACCTCAAGCGCGCCCATCATCACCGAATCGAATGTCAGCGGCGAGTTGATGTTGATCAGCGAGGTCATCACCGTGTTGTCCTGCACGAAGTCCTCGCCAAACAGGATGCCGGCCATCTTCACCGAATCAGCCGCCCGCGACGGTTCGGTGACGGATCCCATGAACGGCTTGTCGCTCAGCGTCATATGCGCGTACAGCATATCAAGATGCCGCTTGTTGACCGCGATATCCGTCGGCTCGCAGACCGTGCCGCCGGAATGGTGCAGCCATTTCGACATGTAGCCCAGCTTCACGAAATTGCGGAAATCCTCGATCTTGGCATAGCGCCGCCCACCGGAGATATCGCGCACGAAAGGCGGGCCATAGACCGGGGCCAGCACCAGGTTCTTGCCGCCGATCTCGACGTTGCGTTCGGCATTGCGGGCATGCTGGGTGAAGGTGGCGGGGGCGGTGGCGCAAAGTTTGCGGGCCAGTCCGCGCGGGATATGCACGCGCTCGCCATCAACCGTCGCCCCGGCCTCGCGCCAGCGGGCAAGGGCGGCGGGATTGTCCACGAAATTGACGCCGATCTCCTCCAGCACGGTTTCGGCATTGGCTTCGATGATCTCCAGCGCTTCCTCGTTCAGCACCTCGAAATTCGGCACGTTGCGGGTGATGAAGCGCGCCGCCTCGATCCGCGGCGCGGTGCGTTCGGCCCGGCGGGCGGCACCGCCACCGCCACGCGAACGGCGGGAGGAAACAGCAGCATCGGTCATGGCACATGTCCTTTCGGGGCGTCGCGGGCAATCCTGCCGCGCAAAATCTGAGTTAATCGCGTTCATACCCCGGCAATGCGGGGCCTCGCGGCGAAATTGCGCCCTTTCAGGGCACAAAGCGACATTGACGGGCCTTGCGCGAATCCACCCCGCCGCCTAGAGACCGGCCATGAGCACCAATTCCCATGACCGCCTGCTGATCATTGATTTCGGCAGCCAGGTGACGCAACTGATCGCGCGACGGCTGCGCGAGTTGAACGTCTATTGCGAAATCCACCCGTTCCAGAAGGTCACCGATGCCTTTCTGGCCGCATTCGCCCCCAAGGCGGTGATCCTGTCCGGCGGGCCTGCCTCGGTCTTTGCCGACGGTGCGCCGATGCCGCCTGCCGGGGTGTTCACGCTGGGCGTGCCGGTCCTTGGCATCTGCTACGGCCAGCAGGTGATGATGCATGTGCTGGGCGGCAAGGTCGAACGCGGGCACGGCACGGCGGAATTCGGCCGCGCCTATGTCACGGCCAAAGGCGGCGATCTGCCCTTGCTGGAAGGCTGGTTCGCGGACGGGCGCGAGCAGGTCTGGATGAGCCACGGCGATCATGTCTCCCGGCTGGCCCCGGGATTTGAAGTTTATGGCACCAGCCCGAACGCGCCCTTCGCCATCACCGCCGACACGGACCGCAATTTCTACGCGGTGCAGTTCCACCCTGAGGTTCACCACACCCCGAAAGGTGCGCAACTTTACGAAAATTTCGTGGCGCTGGCCGGGTTTGGCGGTGACTGGACGATGGGCGCCTACAAGGACGAGGCGATCCGCCGAATCCGCGATCAGGTCGGCACGTCCAAGGTGATCTGCGGGTTGTCGGGCGGTGTCGATTCCTCGGTCGCGGCGGTGCTGATCCACGAGGCGATCGGCGATCAGCTCACTTGCGTGTTCGTCGATACCGGCCTGATGCGCCAGGGCGAAGCGGCCGAGGTTGTCGGCATGTTCCGCGACAATTACAACATCCCGCTGATCCATGCCGACGAATCGGAGTTGTTTCTCGGGCGGCTGGACGGCCAGTCCGACCCTGAGACCAAGCGCAAGATCATTGGTGGTCTGTTCATCGACGTATTCCAGAAACACGCCCATGCGGTCGGCGGTGCGGAGTTTCTGGCGCAAGGCACGCTTTATCCGGATGTGATCGAATCGGTGTCGTTCTCGGGCGGGCCGTCGGTGACGATCAAATCGCACCACAATGTCGGCGGATTGCCGGAAAAGATGGGCTTGAAACTGGTCGAACCCTTGCGCGAATTGTTCAAGGACGAGGTGCGTGCACTGGGGCGCGAGCTTGGCCTGCCCGCCAGCTTCGTTGGCCGCCACCCCTTCCCCGGCCCCGGCCTTGCCATCCGCTGCCCCGGCGAGATCACGCGCGAAAAGCTGGCGATCCTGCGCCAGGCCGATGCCGTCTATATCGACCAGATCCGCCGCCACGGATTGTATGATGAAATCTGGCAAGCCTTTGTCGCTATCCTGCCGGTGAAAACCGTCGGCGTGATGGGCGACGGGCGGACCTATGATTACGCCTGTGCGCTGCGGGCGGTGACTTCGGTGGATGGCATGACGGCGGATTATTATCCGTTCAGCCACGAATTCCTGGGCGAAACCGCGACCCGCATCATCAACGAGGTGCCCGGTATCAACCGCGTGACCTATGACGTGACCTCAAAGCCACCCGGCACGATCGAGTGGGAATAGGATCTAGTCCTGCCACCACCAGACCTCGGGCAGAAATCCGATCCAGTCGCCATAAACCGGTAGAATCTCGGGATATTTCAGCTCGCGGCGATGTGCCAGGCGGCTGACATCGCTGTACCAGAACGGGATGACATAGCGCCCCGAGGTCAGAACCCGGTCCAGCGCCCGGGTTGCCGCGACGAAATCCTCGCGGCTCTCCGAGGTCAGGATATGCGCGATCATCGCATCCGCCGCGCCCGAATTGATGCCCGCCAGGTTGCGGCTGCCGCTGGCCGCCACCCCCGCCGATCCCCAGTACAGCGATTGCTCGTTGCCGGGCGACAGCGACAGGCTCCACTGGTAAAACATCATGTCGAATTCATAAAGATTGCGGCGTTCCAGATGCTGCGCGGTATCCACCAGCGTCAGCGTCACCGAAATCCCCAGCCGCTTCAACGCATCGGCGAAAAGGTTCGCCACACCTTCGTTTTCGTTCGAGCGCAGCATGATCTCGAAGGCGAACGCCTCGCCCGCCTGATTGCGCAACACGCCGTCAGCATCCACGCTCCATCCCGCCGCCTGCAATTGCTTGATGGCGCGCCTCAGATTACCGCGATTGCGCTCGTCACCTTTTGATTGCGGCAGGCTGTAACCCTCCAGCGCACCGGGCAGCAGCTCGGCCGCGAAGGGCGCCAGGAATTCCAGCACCCGGCCAGTGGCCGGCCCGGGGCGCATCCCGAGTTCGGAATTGGAGAAATAGCTGGTGGCGCGCGGCTCCACCCCCTTGTTGATCACCTGATTGATGAATTCAAAATTGAACGCCAGGATCAACGCATCGCGCACCCGCCAATCGGCAAAGATCGCGCGGCGCGTATTGAACACGAAACCGCTCATGCCCGAGGGGCGGCCATGCGGGATCACCGATTTCACCACCGCGCCGGAGGTCACGGCGGGGAAATCGTATTGCTCCAGCCATTTCTGCGGATTGGACTCTCGGTAGACCGACAGGATACCGGCTGTGAAGGCCTGAAAGATCACCGAGGAATCGTTGAAATACTCATAGCGCAACTCGTCCAGATTGTGCTGGCCGCGGTTGAACGGCAGATCGCGGCCCCAGTAATCGGGATTGCGCCGGAAACTGACGAAACGGTTGGCCTCGAACTCGGCCACTACATAAGGCCCGCTGCCAATCGGCAGATCGAGGCTGCTTTCCGCGAAATCGCGCCCTTCCCAATCGGCCTTTCGCAAGACAGGGCGCAGCCCAAGGATCAGCGGCAATTCGCGGTCCACCTCGCTGAAGGTGAAACGCACACTTCGCGGCCCGGTCTGTTCGGCACGCGCCACCTTGTCCCAGGCATTGGCGTAGCGCGGCACGCCTTCTGTTGCGAGGATGTCGAACGACCACAGCACATCCTCCACCGTTACCGGCGAGCCATCGCTGAACCTCGCCTCGGGACGGAGCGTGAATTCCACCCATTCGCGGTTCGCGCCCACCTCGACCGATTCGGCCAGCAATCCGTATAATGTGAAAGGTTCGCCCCAATTTCGCCCCAATAGGGTCTCATAGACATGCGCGCGCACCCCCCAGGGGGCGCGGCCCTTCAGGATGTAGGGGTTGAAGGCGTCAAAGCCGCCGCGTTCGCCGAAAACGATTCGCCCGCCTTTGGGCGCGTCCGGATTGGCATAGGGCAACGACACAAAATCCGGTGGTAGCGCCGGGTCCCCATACATAGCTATGGCGTGTCTGGGCTGGGCTGCTGCGCCACCGGCCAGAGCAACAAGTGCAAAAACCAGGGCGATCCGGCGAAACAACCGGCTGTCAAATCGTGTCATGGCGGCAACAAATCCGTCCCGATATGTGAGGTGGTGCGCCTAGCCTACTGAGCCGCCACAAAATTTTCAAATTTTAACTTGGCGCATGGGCGGACATTTCGTATAAGTGTCTCACTGCTCGATAGGTTTCTTGCCTGTATGAAACCTGCCTCAATAACTTAACGCCCTCCTTGTGAGGGCGTTTTTTTTGGGCCATCCGGCATTGTGTTGCGCATTGTGTGGATTGGCTGGCTGGGCCATCCGGTGGGCCGGCGCCGCACCCGGTTCAGACCAGCGACGTAACCCAGAGAATCACCGCGTCTTCCTGGCTGACCGAGATCACGTTATGGCCCATCGCGGCGTCGTAATAGGCGCTGTCGCCGCGCCGCATCTCCACCGGTTCATAGAATTCGGTGAAAAACCGCACGATTCCGGACAGGACATAAAGGAATTCCTCGCCGTCATGGCGCACCCAGCCGTCGAACTCGGCGAAATCGCGGGCCCTGATTCGGGCGCGATAGGGCAGCATCTGCTTGCGGCTGAGATTGGGGGCCAGCAATTCATGCTCGTAAGTTGTGGTCAGATGCGGCTTGCCCTCGCCCGCGCGGGTCAGGGACAGGCGCCCGGTCACCTGCTCGCCCGCCGGTGCGGTGAACAATTGCGGCACCGAGATGCCCAGCCCCTCGGCCAGTTTCTTCACCGCATCGAAGGTCGGCGACATCTGCTCGTTTTCGATCTTCGACAGGGTGGAACGTGCCAGCCCGGCCTGTTTTGCCGCCTCGGCCAGCGTCCAGTTGCGGGCCTTGCGCAATTCGCGCACCCGCTGGCCCAGCATCAGTGGCGCAATCGGCACGTCGCGGCCATCGGCGCGGGCCATGCGGATCAGGCTGGGCTGGTTGCTGTCATCGGCCATGAACGGGTTCCGGATCGGGGCTCATGGCCGCAAATAGACCTTCACGCGCGGCCTTGCAACTGACGCCGCCAGAATTTACCCAAGCCTATGCGCATGATCTCGCTCTTCGATGATGGCCCGCCACCGCCCTGCCCGGTGCCGTTCAACATGGCCGGCTATGTTCTGGCCGCCGCCGACCGCGATCCCGACAAAGTGGCGCTGGAGGTTCTGGCGGCCGACCACAGCACAAGCTGGACCTACCGCACCTTGGCGCGGGCGGTGTTTGGCACGGGCGGCGGGTTGCATGCGCTTGGCCTGCCGATTGGCGCACGGATCATGCTCAGGATCGGCAACACCGTCGATTTCCCGATCCTGTTTCTGGGTGCCATCGCGGCGGGCTACGTGCCGGTGCCGACCTCGTCGCAACTGACCGAACCCGAGACCCGGGCGCTGATCGCCGATCTGGATCCGGCGCTGATCGTCTTTGGCGATGGCGTGGAGGTGCTGGGAAATCTGCCCTGCCCGGCGCTTCTGCCCGGTGAACTGGCCGCATTGGCGCAGCATCCGGCCATCGCGCCGGTGATGGGCGATCCGAACCGGCTGGCCTATATCATCTACACCTCCGGCACCTCGGGCAAGCCCCGCGCGGTGATGCACGCGCATCGCGCCGTCTGGGCCAGGCGCATGATGTGGGACGGCTGGTATGGGCTGCGGCCTGATGACCGTCTGCTGCATGCCGGGGCATTCAACTGGACCTATACTCTGGGCACCGGCCTGATGGACCCCTGGGCCATTGGTGCCACCGCGCTGATCCCCGATCCAGGCGTTGACCGCGCCACGCTGGCGGCCTTGCTGCACCGACATAAGGCCACGATTTTTGCTGCTGCGCCCGGGGTTTACCGGCAGTTATTGATGTCGGGGGCCGATCTCGATCTGCCCGATCTGCGGCATGGCCTGTCCGCCGGGGAAAAGCTGCCGACGGCGTTGCAGACCGGCTGGTCGGATGCCACCGGCACGAAGATATTCGAGGCACTGGGGATGAGCGAGGTCTCCACCTTCATCTCGACCGCCCCGGGCCATGCTGCCGCCCCGGGCATTTCGGGGCGTCCGCAGCAGGGCCGTCGGGTGGCGGTGCTTGACCCCGACAACCACCACCCGGTGCCCTGCGGTCAGCCCGGTATCCTTGCGATTTCCAGCCGTGATCCCGGCCTGATGCTGGGCTATCGTAATGCGCCAGATGAAACCGCGCAGAAATTCGCCGGGGAATGGTTCCTGTCGGGCGATACCGTCACGATGGCGGCGGATGGCTCGATCACCTATCTCGGGCGCGATGACGACATGATGAATGCAGGTGGATACCGGGTGTCGCCGATCGAGGTTGAAACCGCGCTGAACCAGCACCCGGACATCAGTGAAAGCGCCGCCGTGGCGGTGGAAATCAAGCCCGGCGTATTCGTCATTGCCGCCTTCTACCAATCCGACCTAGACTTGTCCGAAGCCTCGCTAGCGGCGTTCTGCGCCGAGCGGCTGGCGCGTTACAAATGCCCGCGCCTGTTCGTGCGGCTGGACGAATTGCCGAAAGGGGCCAACAACAAGCTGAAGCGTGGCGAGTTGCGCCATGCCCTGAAGGAAACACCATGACCAAACTCGACATCATCTCGGACGTGATCTGCCCCTGGTGCTATATCGGCAAGACCAAGCTGGACCGCGCATTGCAGGCGAAGCCGGATCATGGCCTGGTCATCGAGTGGCACCCGTACATGCTGAACCCCGACATGCCCGCCGAAGGCATGGATCGCCGTGAATATCTGGAGCTGAAATTCGGCGGAAAACAAGGCGCTACCGAGGTTTATTCATCCATCGCCAAGGCGGCCGAGGATGCCGGCCTGGAGGTGCGGTTCGATCTGATCCAGCGCACACCTTCGACCCTGGACGCGCATCGCCTGATCCATTGGGCCGGGCTGGAAGGCGTGCAGGTGGCGGTGGTCAGCGCCCTGTTCCACGCCTATTTCCGCGACGGGCTGGATATTTCCGATCATGGCGTTCTGACCGATATCGCCGCGTCCTGTGGCATGGACCGGGCTGTGATCACAAAACTTCTGGCGCAGGATGCAGACGTTGAAGATATCCGCAAACGCGCGCGAAATGCCGCCGCCAAGGGTGTGCGCGGTGTGCCCTGTTTCATCATCGACAACCATTACGTGGTGCAGGGCGCACAGCCGACCGACCTGTGGGAAAAGGTGATCGACGACATCGCCGCACAAGCCGGCGCCGCCCGGGCATGAGCCGTCCCGCCCTGCCCTTCATCGAGTTCATCGTGCTGGTGGCGCTGATGTTCTCGATGATCGCCTTTGCCATTGATTCCATGCTGCCCGCCTTCCCCGAGATTGCCCGCGATCTGGACCTTGGCGACATGAACCGCGCGCAGCTTGTGATCACAACCTTCTTCCTGGGCACCGGCTTCGGGCAATTGCTGTCTGGGCCCTTGTCGGATTCGGTCGGGCGCAAGCCGGTGATCCTGGGCGGCCTCGTATTGTTCGTCGCCGCCTGTATCGGGGCCTGGTACAGCCAGTCGCTGGAAATGCTGCTGGTGATGCGCTTCGTTCAGGGCCTCGGCGTGTCGGCACCGCGCACGGTGACGCTGGCGCTGGTGCGCGATCTTTATTCCGGGCGGGTCATGGCGCAGGTGATGAGCCTGTCGATGGTGCTGTTCGTGCTGGTGCCGGCAGTTGCGCCGCTGGTGGGCCAGACCATCATGCAGGCCTGGGGCTGGCGGTCGATCTTCCTGGCCTTCATCGTCTTTGCCTTTGTCGGCGCGTTGTGGCTGGGCCTGCGTCAGCCGGAAACGCTTGCCCCCGGCCATCGCCGCCCGCTGCGCCGGATCACCTATGTCGCCGCAATGCGCGAGGTCGCCGCCTCGCGCATCGTCATGACCTATACTGCCGTTCTGGCCTGCGGCTTTGGCAGCATTTTCGCCTATCTGAGTTCGGCCCAGCAGATCTATGTCGGGGTATTCGGCGTGGGCGACGATTTCCCCTATTACTTCGCCGTTATCGCGCTGGTCTCGGGCACGTCCGGTTTCCTCAACGCCTCGCTGGTGACGCGGTTCGGCATGCGGCTGCTGGCTTCATCCGCCTTCGGCCTGATGGTGGTGGTGACCGTGTTGTTCATCGCGGTTGCGGCATTCGGAGGGTTGTCGACCGGCGCATTGTTCCGGGTGTTTTTGGTCTGGTCGGCGATCAGTTTCTTTATTCCCGGCCTGACCTTCGGCAACCTCAATTCGCTGGCGATGGAGCCGATGGGCCATATCGCCGGCATGGCCGCCGCCATCATGGGGGCGCTATCGACGCTGCTCGGCTTTGTGATCGCGGTGCCGATTGGCCTCGCCTTTGATGGTACGCTCATGCCGATGCTGATCGGCATGAGCCTGTGCAACGCCGCCGCCTTCGCGCTGATGCTGAGCGATCCGAAACGCCGTCAGGCCTGAGCCGCCAGCATCCGCGTGCGCAGCCATCCCGCCGCGCCGATCTGGATGAAATAGGCGATCATCACCGGCAGGATGAATGTCGCCCCATAGGTATCGAGCGAAAACACCGCCAGGATAAGCGCCAGCGTGATATAGCGCGTCGCCACATGCCAGTAGACGGCGCGGCCCTCGGGCGTGGCAGGCGTCAGCCATTCCGCCGCCAGAACCGCCACCAGATAGAACGCGGCGGTCGCGATCAGTGCCACCAGAAGGTCAGCAGGCGCAACCGCGAACAGCATCTGCGAGGTGGTCAGCGAGAACAGGTAGAACACGATGCCGAACATCGTCGCCTTGGAAATCAGCGGCTGATGGCGTTCGCTGAAGCCAACCACCGACGGCAGAAAGGCCAGCACCGCGCGGCTGATCAGGAAAGGAATGACGATCAGGATCATGAAGGGCGCGAACGGCATGATCTGACGCCCCGAGGCGACGCTGGCCTCTGGCAGCACCGGGGCTGGGAACCAGCCTTCGGCGAGGCCGTAATATGCCCCGAAGATCAGCGTCACCGGCAGCAAAAGCCCGAGATTGAGCATGAAGATGATGAAGCCCAGCCGCACATTCGCGCCCGAGGTCTTGATCCACATCATCACCATGCCGCCGCCCGGCAGAAGCGCCAGCAACAGCAAGGCCCCGGCAATGCCGATATCGCGGCTGAGCCAGCCGATCACCAGCGCCGCCACCACCAGCAGGAGGTAATTGATCCAGAGGTTCCGCCCGATCGCCGGCATTTGCGCGGATATCAGCGACAAATCCGCCAGGCGGAACTTGAACAGCGATGGTGTTACTAGGAACACGCCCGCCACCAGGCAGACGGCCGAGGAAAACGCAAAACCGCCGGTCAGGTGGCCAAAGGCCAGCCCCAGAATGACCGCCGACAGGACAAGAATGATCTGCTGCATCGCACCGCTAACCTTTTCATGTGAAAACCGTTCGCGTGAATATATTCGCAAATGCTTAAGTATCAATCAGGCAGTCGGCGGCTTTTTTGTCGCATACTGGGCTAGGTCGCGGGCGATGGCATAGGCACCTTTCATCTTGTCGCCGGTTTTCGACCAGTCGCGCCGGATGATGATCTTGTTGTCCTTCACCTTGGCGCGGCCCTGCTGGTCCTGCATGAACTGCACAAGACCGGCGGGATTGGCGAACTTGTCGTTGTGGAACTGGATCACGGCACCTTTCGGGCCACCATCCAGCTTTGCGATACCGGCCAGCTTGCAGGCCGACTTGATGCGCACGATGTTCAATAGCGTGTTCACCTCTTTCGGCAATTTGCCGAAGCGGTCGATCAGCTCGGCGGCGAAGCCTTCCAGCTCCACCCTCTCGTGCAAGGCCGACAGGCGGCGGTAAAGGCCCAGCCGCACGTCCAGATCGGGCACGTAATCTTCCGGGATCAGCACCGGCACGCCAAGATTGATCTGCGGTGCCCAGGCCTCGTCGGCTTCCGACAGGCCTTCCAGCCCGCCCGCCTTCATGCGGGCAATCGCCTCTTCCAGCATGGATTGGTACAATTCATAGCCAACCTCGCGCACCTGGCCGGATTGCTCGTCGCCCAGAATATTGCCCGCCCCCCTGATATCCAGGTCCTGACTGGCCAGCGTGAACCCCGCCCCCAGCGAATCGAGCGAGCCGAGCACGCGCAGCCGCTTCTCCGCCGTCCGCGTCAGTTTCAGGCGCGGCTTGGTGGTCAGATACGCATAGGCGCGGGTTTTCGAGCGTCCGACCCGCCCCCGGATCTGATAAAGCTGCGCCAGCCCGAACATGTCGGCGCGGTGGATGACCATGGTGTTGGCGGTGGGGATATCCAACCCGCTTTCCACAATGGTGGTGGCCAGCAGCACGTCGTATTTGCCATCGTAAAAGGCGTTCATGCGTGTGTCCAGCTCACCCGCCGCCATCTGGCCATGCGCGGTGATGAAGCTGACTTCGGGGACGTGATTGCGCAAGAAACTTTCGATATCCGCCAGATCGCTGATCCGCGGCACCACATAGAACGACTGACCCCCGCGATAATGCTCGCGCAGCAGGGCTTCACGGATGGTCACGCTGTCAAACTCGGCCACATAGGTGCGGATCGCCAGGCGGTCGACCGGCGGCGTGCCGATGATCGACAAATCGCGGATGCCCGACAGCGACATCTGCAATGTGCGCGGGATCGGCGTGGCGGTCAGGGTCAGGACATGGATATCCGAGCGCAACTGCTTCAGGCGCTCCTTGTGGACAACTCCGAATTTCTGTTCTTCGTCAATGATCAACAGGCCGAGGTTAAAGAACTTCATGCCCTTGGCCAGCACCGCATGGGTGCCAACCACGATATCGACCGAGCCTTTCTGCAGCCCCTCGCGGGTTTCCGCCGCGTGACGTGAGGACACAAAACGCGACAGCGGGCGCACGGTGATCGGCAGGCCCCGAAAGCGTTCCTCGAAGGATTTGAAATGCTGGCGTGCCAGTAAGGTTGTCGGCGCGATTACCGCCACCTGCTGACCGCTCATCGCCGCCACGAAGGCCGCCCTGAGCGCCACTTCGGTCTTGCCGAAGCCGACATCGCCGCAGATCAGGCGGTCCATCGGCTGGCCCTTGCGGAAATCCTCCAGCACATCGTCGATGGCACCCAACTGGTCGTCCGTCTCGGTATAGGGAAAGCGCGCGCTGAAGCGATCCAGATCGTGTTCCGGCACCTCCAGCACGGCGGCACGGCGCAGCACGCGTTCGGCGGCGATGCGGATTAGCCGGTCCGCCATCTCGCGGATGCGTTCCTTCAGCTTGGCCTTCTTGGCCTGCCAGGCACCACCGCCCAGCCGGTCCAGCAGGCCCTCTTCATGGCCATAGCGGCTGAGCAGTTCGATGTTTTCCACCGGCAGGTACAGGCGATCGCCACCGGCATATTCCAGTGCGATACATTCATGCGGCGCGCCCATCGCGGTGATGGTCTCAAGGCCGGTATAGCGCCCGATGCCGTGATCGACATGCACGATCAGATCACCGGGGCTGAGGGCGGTTGCCTCGGTCAGGAAATTCTCGGCCCGCTTGCGCCGTTTCGCCCCCCGGATCAGCCGGTCCCCCAGCACGTCCTGTTCGGCAATCACCGTCAGGCCCGGCGCCTCGAAGCCGTGTTCCAGCGGCCAGATCGCGGCAAACAACCCGCCCTTGCCCTCGGGCATATCGCCGAAATGGGCGATATCGCCGGCAATCTGCCCCTCATCGGCCAGCAGATGCTTCAGCCGCTCGCGGGCACCTTCGGAATAACAGGCAACGATCACCTGCCCGTCCTTGCGCCTTGCTGCAACATGATCGGCGAAGGCGCTGAACAGGTTGACATTTTCCTGCTGGCGCTCGGGCGAGAAATTGCGCCCGATGCGGCCGCCCGCGTCGATCACGCCCGGCCCCAGACCCTGCGGCAGGGTCACGAACTGACGCAGCTCACGCCCGGCAATCGCCGCCTCGAACGCGGCGTCATCGAGATAGAGCAACCCCGGTGGACAGGGCTTGTAAACGGAATCCAGCCGTGCCCGGGCCTTCAGCGCCTCAATGCGCGCCTGATACTGATCGACGATCCCGGCCCAGCGTTCCAGCCGCACCGGGGTTGAGGCATCATCCAGGCAGAGCGTCGCGCCGGGCAGATAATCGAACAGGGTTTCCATCCGCTCGTGAAAGAACGGCGCCCAATGTTCGATCCCCTGATGCTTGCGCCCGGCGCTGACCGCCTCGTACAAGGGATCGTCGCTGCCGGCTGCGCCGAATTCCTGGCGGTAATTCTGGCGAAACCGGATGATCGCGTCGTCGTCCAGGATCACCTCGGAAACCGGGGCCAGTTCGATCCGCTTCAGCTTTTCCACTGTGCGCTGGCTGGCGGGATCGAACCGCCTGACGCCATCCAGCACATCGCCGAACAGGTCCAGCCGCACCGGCCCGCTTTCGCCGGGGGGGAAGATGTCGATGATACCGCCCCGGATCGCGTAATCGCCGGATTCGGTGACCGTCGGGGCCTGATTGAAGCCCATGCGTACGAGGAATGTGCGCAAGGCGGCCTCGTCGATCTGCTTGCCGATTGTGGCGGTGAAACTGGCAGTACTCAGCAGGCTGCGCGCCGGGACTTTCTGGGTGGCGGCGTTGATCGTGGTCAACAAAAGGAAAGGCCGGTCGAAACCGTTCGCCAAAGCCGCCAAAGTCGCCATCCGCGCCGCCGAGACATCGTGGTTCGGGCTGACCCGGTCGTAAGGCAGGCAATCCCAGGCGGGAAAGGTGAAGATCGCCAGATCGGGCGCGAAAAAAGCCAGCGCGCGGGCGATCTCGTCCATCCGCTTGTCGTCGCGGGCGATGTGGATCACCGGGGCGGCGCGGTCGCGGACCAGACGCGCCAGCAGGGCGGCGTCATGCCCTTCCGGTGCGCCGCCGACGATGATCCGGGTCTGGGATTTAAGGTCTGCCATAAGGCGTCGTGCTATAGCACCCGAGGCGGCGGCTGCAAGCCATCCCTCACAGCACGGTCGCGTTCATGTTGTGCCACATGCCCCAGAAGGCGGTGATGAAGATCGAAACAAGGCCGATCACCTGGTTGAAGAACCGCATCCGCGCCAGATGGGTGCGCAGCGCCTGCCCCTCGATGCCGCGGGTCTGGATCACGCGCGCATTATGCACCGACAACAGGCCGACCAGCGACAAGGGTGCCACGATCAGGAACACCGCCTGCGCCAGTTCGATGGCATACCAGAAGCCAAGCGCACCCAGCACCGTCAGCAGGAAAAACGCCGCCGCCACCGCCAAGGGGCCGGAGACATCCATGATATGCACCAGCCGGGTGCAATTCACCCGCACCAGCGTTTCCAATTCGTCCTGTGCTTCGCCGCCACCGGCGCGCCGTGCGCGGGTTACCGCATCAAACGGAACGCCAAGCGTCCAGTGCGACGTGGTCGACCAGACAGCCGCCAGCGCGATCCAGTACCAGACCGAGGTGAACGACCGCATGTCGATGACTTCGATGACACCTGCATACCAATCCAAGGTTGATCCCTTTGTTCTGGGCCATCGTTATCGGCAATTCGCCGCAGACTAGCCGCTGGGGCAGGAAATTCTATAGAAAAACCGGACCGCCTGTGTAAAGAACCTTCGACGCCAGAACAAGGACCAGATCATGCAACCGATTGTCGCCCCGTTTCCGCTTGCCCGTTCGCGCCGTCTGCGGCGAAATCCCGGCATCCGGTCGCTGGTTGCCGAGAATACCTTGAGCGTGGCCGATCTGATCTGGCCGATCTTCGTGCGCGATGGTGAAAGCGTGCGCGAGCCCATCGCCTCGATGCCCGGGGTGGAGCGGTTGAGCATCGACAACGCGGTTCGCGCCGCCGAACAGGCGGCCGAATTGGGCATTCCGGTGATGGCGCTGTTTCCCTATACCGACAATGCCCTGAAAACCCCGACCTGCGAGGAAGCCTGGAACCCAGAAAACCTGGTCAACCGCGCCACGCGCGCGATCAAGGCGGCGGTGCCGGAGATGTCGGTGATGCTGGATGTGGCGCTGGATCCCTACAATTCCGACGGCCATGACGGGCTGGTCGTGAATGGCTATGTGCAGAATGACGAAACCCTTGAGGCGCTGGAGCGCCAGGCGCTGGTGCAGGCCGAGGCCGGGGCGGATATCCTCGGGCCGTCCGACATGATGGATGGCCGCATCGGCATCATCCGCCGCGCGCTTGAGGCACATGAGTTTTCCAACACCGCGATC